>CACVAS010000057.1 GCA_902727855.1 uncultured Sulfurovum sp. | reverse complement strand
CGTGGTCGAAGAAACTTAGTTGCATAGAACTTTCCCTTGATAGATATTTGTTGCTCTTAATAGTTCTATTTTAGCTAAATATCGGTTTTAAATGCATTATTCGAGGTTAATCAGAGGATTCTATTATAGCAAAAGATATTTAGAGCGTTAAAAAGTTAACTTTTAGATATAGTTACGATAAGTTCATCCATACTTTCGTCAAAATCATACATTATTTCTCTACTTAACATTATATCATCACATAAAGAGTGTAGTCTCTCTTTACGTATTTCATAAAAAACATCTTTTTCTTCAGTTAAAGAAAGAGTACTATCATCTGCTCTTTCTTTTTCAATATTTTTACTGCTACTCATTTTGTCTTTTTTCATTTAATTAAAAAACTATTTTTTATCAATAAATGAAAATATACCGTCTATTGGTAATGTTGATTCTTCCCCTACTATGGTATTGGACGCATCAAAACCAAGCTCTTTTAAACGCTCGAGTACTGGTGGGTGTGTATAGTAGAAGAAAATAACCAAAGGGTGTGACTTTGGAAAAGACTTGTTTTCCGTAACCAGTTTCATAAGTGCAGAAACTAGGTTTTCTTTACCACCCATGGCAGAGCCAAACTCGTCTGCAGCATACTCGTTGTGACGGCTTACTGCTGACATAAATGGGGTAAAGACAAAAGAGAGGAGTGGCAAGAGTAACATAAGTACAGCTATTTGCACCCCTGCCTCAGGGATGACACCCATTTGTGTAAACAGTTCTGCTGGCAAGTGTCCAAAGAGATAAAAGGCTATAAACAAGAGTAAGCCCATAAGCCCAAGGTTTTTCCAAATGTCACCATGTGTGAAGTGCCCTAGTTCGTGCCCTAGAACTGCTTTAAGTTCATCTACATTCAGTTTTTCTACGAGAGTATCAAAGAGTACGACACGTTTATTTTTACCTAAACCTCCAAAGAAAGCATTGAGTCTACCATCACGTTTTGAAGCGTCCATGATGAATATACCATCATTTTTAAGTCCACCTTGCTTCATGAGTGCATCTATTTCAGTTTTGAGTTCACCCTCTTCTAGTGGTGTAAACTTGTTAAACAGACCCATAAATGTAGGCATAAGTACATTGGCTAGCACAGCTACAGTAAACATAGCCACAAAGCCCCACACCCACCAACTCTCATAGCTACTGATTATCCATGCGAGTAAAGCAAAAATTGCCCCACCTATGACGATGAAAATGAGACTAGACTTTAGTGTATCTATCACAAACATTTTGGGTGACATTTTGTTAAACCCAAAATCTTCATCTATTTTAAACTTCTGATACAGTTCAAAAGGGAGCCCTACTACAAAGTTGACTGCTATAAATCCAAAAAGAAAAAGCACCGCTTGCATGAGTGGGGCTTCAACTTGTACCAAACCTGACAACCAAGCAAACCCAGAGAAGACCCACCATATAAACATAAGGTAGTCTACAAATGTTGTAACTAGACCTAGTTTTCCATTGGCTACTGCATAATTACCAGCAACTAAATATTTATCTGCTGACATGAGTACAGGTACTTTACGTTTTTCTTCGTTAATGTAGCCTATTTGCATAATAGAGATATAGATTTTCATAAAAGTGTAGAGTGAGTAGAGTATGATGACCGTTTGTAACATAGGTGTCCTTCGTAATAATGTCTGAAATATATCTAATCAAGGCTTAAATTGCTATAATTCGAGCAATATATTCTAAGGATAGCATGTGGCACTTATAGACCTCTTTAACATTAAAGATAACTACTAATACTTAACTGATCTTTAAGATAATAATTAACTTCTTTATCAATTCCCACACCATCACAAAAAGGACATTTTTTGGAATATTGAGACTCTTTAATATTTTTAGCATTCGGTACCTTGCTCAAGTTTTCATAGACATAATAATATAAACCTTTCCAGGAAATATAATCTCCTAATGCATTCACTCTACCTTTAGGTTTTAAAAATTTATATTCTTTAAATCCAAATAAGAATATATTTTTTTCCTCCTCAGAAAATTGATTGAAAGGTCTAGAAAAATCAAAAATTTCCTCTTTTTTAAATTTATTGATGGCACTTCTCACATCTCGCAACTTAATTTTCACTAATGGATATAAAAAGCCATCTTCTAAAATAGATTTTTTATCATCCGCAATAATGAGATTTTCCCTATAAGCTTCTAAAGTTCCTTTAGCTTTACAATATTGACAACTATTAAGATAGAGATTAAAGGTGTGTTCATTTATTGTAGGAGAACCTATTATTTTATTTTTAATAGAAACAAATCTTGTAAAAAGGTTATATATTGTACCTTCTGATTCGATACTAACCCAACCATTTCCGAAATTATATGCTTTTTCAAGGTTATCTATCTCTACTCTATAGTTCCATTCATCCTTCTCATAATCTTTCGTAGCGATATTAAATTTTAGTTTTTTAAGATGTTTTAATCGCTCTTTTTTAATAGATAAAGGAACAATTTTATATTTAAAAAGTTTAGAAGTGTAAGGATTAAAAAAAATCTTAGTATCAATCAGTGTTTTTGCAAAAGTAAAAAGTTCCTTTTTAGTTCTAAAATATTTATGCTGTTCTTTATCAGTTTTAACTATATATTTTTTTGAAAACTCTTTTTCTATTTGAAAATGTTTTTCATCTAAATAAAATGAATGACAATAGTCTAATTCTTTTTTCTTATAAACTTTTTCTTTTAAATTAAAGTTATGAAATAGGATTTTTTGATACTCTTTAAATTCTTCTCTAAATGCTTTAGCAGTAAAAGACTCTTTATGTTGTACAAGTTCTTCATAACTACCACTAAATAAATTTTTACCTCCATCCTTACCGCTACCTAATCCAATATCAATAATATAGTCACTATTTTTTATAATATTTAAATTATGTTCAATAATAATAATAGAGTTTTCGTAAAATAAAATTTCTTTAAAAATGTCGTATATTCTTAAAATATCTTTACCATTTAAACCTGTAGTTGGTTCATCTAAAATAAAAAGGAAATTTCCTTTTTTTATCTTTTTGTAACTTTCTATTATTGTTTTAGCAAATTTTAATCGTTGAGCTTCTCCACCACTTAATGTGGGGGTGGTTCGTCCTAGAGTTAAATGAGATAATCCAAGTTTTTCAAGTATATCAATAGTAAATATCAATTTCTCATCATCTAAGACGCCTCTCAACTCTTCAATAGTTAGATTTAATAATTCAATAATATTATAACTATTATTATACTTAACTTCTAAAACTTCGGCTTTATATCTATCTCCTAAACAAGTTGAGCATAATTGATCTTCAACTTCAGCTGACCCATTACATGTTTCACAAGCACCTGATGAAGAATTAAAGCTAAAGTAACTTTTATCAAAATTAAACTCTTTTGCCACCTCTGTTGTAGCAAAAATATCTCTAATCTTATCAAAGATATTGAGGTATGTTGCTACAATTGAACGAGAGTTTATACCTATTTGAGATTGAGTAAGTTCTACAATAGCTTCTATTTTATCTAAATTATTAGCCGATTGAACCAAGGAATTATCATAACTTTTATCTTCAATATATTGTTGAAGTATTGGAACTAATACTTTATGTATTAACGATGATTTTCCACTACCACTAATACCACTAATCGCAACCAGACAATTTAATGGTATCTTAAAATCTTCATTAATGATATTGTTAGCAGAAACGCCATTGAGTTCAATAGAATAATTTAAATTAACTTTTAATCTTTTTCGTTGATACTCTATTTGATTGAATTCTTTTTTATCTCCCGTATAGATTACCTTACCACCAGACTTTCCACTTCCTTCACCCAGTTCAATAATATAATCAGAGTTTTGTATATAGTCTTGATTATGTTCACTAATAATAATAGTATTACCTCTATTTTTCAACTCTTGGATTAGATTTATCATCTGAAAATTATTATAAGGATGTAGACCAGTAGAGGGTTCATCTAAAATATAAAGTAGATTTTTATACTCGCCATTTAATTCTATCGCAAATTTAAGCCGTTGAAGTTCTCCTCCACTTAATGTATCTGTACTTCTATCTAAGGTTAAATAACCTAGTGTAGCAAGTTTTAAAGATTCCAAAATAGTCAATACCTTTTTATGATGTAAATCTTTTTCTTTAAGAAACTCATAAAGTTCATCTATTTTAAACTCTAAAAGTTCACTGATACTTTTATTATGAAGTTTAATGGCATTGGCTTTATAGTTAAGTCGTGTTCCATGACAAGTTGGACAAGTAATTGTTTTTACAAATTTTCCAATAGTTACCTTAGCTTGATGTTTTAAGATTTTGGGTGCAATTATATTCTTAACTATATCTCTTGCTATACTATCAATTTCAAAGAAGCTTTTATGTGTATCTATTTTTTCTTTTTTTATAATTTTAGCAATACTATCAAAACAGAGACCAATATATTTATAACACTCTTTTCCATTATCTTCTAAAACCAGGAATGGTTCATTTAATCTTTTATTTTTATTAATTAAACTATCCCAATCAATACTTTCAACATTTCCATGACCATTGCACTCTTTACATTTTCCACCAAATATACTGATAGAGTTAAAGCTCAAAAGTTCAACCGATTTTTTTTGGTAAATTTTACCATCATCTAAATCAGGATAATCAATATGAAAATCAAACTCTATATCTTTACTTCTAAAATAGAAATCTTCTAATGCTATTTGTTCATATTGTTTTATATCTTCTAATTCATTGATCGGTACTAATAGAGTATGATGATACTTTTCACTAAGATTTTTTACTGAACTAACTTTTTTAATTCTCTCTTTATTATCAAAAGAAGAGATAAAAATGGCTTCTTTAATATTGTTTTCTCTTAATATTTTTAATTCATTTATACCATTGGTGTATTTATACTGACAAACTACAGCAAAGTATTCAAATTTTGTTTTTAAATGATATTTTTTTATAAATTCTATTATTCCATTTATAGTTGGTTTTGTAATTATAGTTTGATTAATCCCTTTAATATCTCCATATTTAACAAATTCTTCTCTTAGTAACTCATGAAGTTTTGTAATCGTTGATATTGTTGCGCTAATAGATTGAGATAATCCTCTCTGTTTTAAAGTTATACAATATGGTAGATTTTCAATACTGTCAAACTTTGCTCTAAGTGCTAAATCTACACAAGTAGCATTTCCACTATCAATTTTTTCTCTTCTTTGAGATTCATTTGCCATAACATTATAAAGAAGTGTCGACTTCCCACTACCACTCACTCCAATAACTGAAGTTATTTTATTTTGTGGGATATTTACTGAGATATTTTTTAGGTTGTTTTCTGAAGCTTTAATAATTTTTATCACAATTTTTCCAACTATTATATTCTTGTACTGTCTTAAAATAAGAATTCTCAGCTAATTCTAGGTCATTCCCATCTTCTTCAGAAATTATAAACAGATAATCTACTTTTCTTTCTGTCTTACCCTTAAATTTCATTTCATTTATTTGTTGAAGATTTAAATTTTTACATTTTTTAAACTCAACACCTTCACATTCTGTTTCATAAAAATTAGTATCATTTAAGTTACAATTTATAAAAGAGCTTCCCCACAAATTAGCATTTTTAAAACTAGCATTTGAAAGGTTACAATTTATAAATTTAGAATTGTGATAAGTCGTATTAGAAAAATCATTCTCATCAGTTAATACACAATTTAAAAAAATTAAATTTTCTGTTGGATAGTGAGGACTTTTAAATTTCAATCCCTTATTAAATGTGACATCAACATCAAAAATTATACTATTGGACATATCAATATATTTTTTTTCATTTTGAAGAGTAGTAATTGATATTTTCTTTATAATATCTAATGCAACTGAAATAATTTTTTGAGTATTATTTCCTTTATATCTCCACTCTTTTATAGTTTGTATTAAAGATATATTATCTATATTAAATGACAATAAGTCTTGGTTTTCATACTCATAAAATAGTATTTTTTTTCTATCCTGCTTTTTCAATTTTGTAAGTCTTTTTGTTCTTGTTTTTTCACTGCAACTATTTTCAATACACATAAATAAAGGTTGTAACTCTTTATTGATAACTTGTATTATTCTTGCAGTTTTTTTAGGATGTATTTTAGATAAATCATATAGTAAGTATAATGCAGATATTTTAGCTGCTACAGAAGAATCTTTATCTGTAAGAAGTTTTGTTGATTCTATAAAACTTTTAAATTCATTATCTATGGCAAAATGCCTAGCAGTTTCTTTTTGAATATTATCTGTAGTTTTAAATCTAAGATATACTAGATAAATTGTTAAAACTCCAGCTAAACCTTGTAGAACTTGGATTATAGTTACACTTTTAAATTCGATTACATCATATAGCCCTAGAAGCAATACAAAAGCTACAAATAGTGTTACAAGTTCAAAAAGATCATTCTTGAAATTCATTTTTTATAAGGCTTCCAAAACAAAAACAACATCTTCTCCTCTTCTGCTGTTTTTGTTAAGTCATACAAAGAGTTTGAAAACTCTCGTGTAAGCTTAGGATGATATACCATAAAATAATCAAGAGGAAGTCTTTTTAAGCCTACTTCAAAACCTGCTTCATAAAACATAGAAGCAACCTCGTCTAAACTATAATCATACGCAAAATAATGGCTTTTCTCTTCATTGTAATCTTTACGTATCTCTTCTCTTCGCAAAGACCAAAGAGGATTTTGAATATGGCTTCCCATAGTTGCAAAATAATAACTATCTGGTTTCAAAATAGCAAAAATTTCTTTAGCATGTGCTTTTAAATCTTTGATAGTATACATGACTTCTTGAGAGTAAACAACATCAAATGACTCTTTTTTACTATTAAAAAATTCTTGTGAATATTTTAAATAATTCATATCGGAAGTTTTAATTTTATTTGCTGCTTCTAGTAATTTATCATCAAGTTCAACACCATAACCTTCTTTAAAGTCATCCATCATTTTATATAAATGTAAAAACTTCCCATCTCCACATCCAAAATCTAAAATAGTTTTTTCTTGATTTTTAGGAATTAATTTTAAAGATTCTTTTACCATTGAAATCCAAAAAATCAAATTAGTATGAGGGTCAAACTTATCAAAAAAATCTCTAATATGAAAACTATTCATTCTTTACCTTTATCTTGTAAAACTTACAAATATTTCTCTTGTATTGAAAGTTCCATCTAAATTCAATTCCAAAGTACACTCTGTCCTATCATGTAATGTTCTTAAGTTATCATGGATTAAGATATCTCCTTCTTCTAAATACATTTCTTTTCTAAACTTATTTGCAACCAATAAAAATTCATCAATTAATAATTTTTCTTGATTACTTGGAGTGATTTTTTTTGACCAGTAATAATAATTAATTCGTGTTAAATCAAACCTAACATTAATTTTATCATCTTCATAATATAAAATCGGTTCATTGATAATAATTTCATTTTTATCATTTCCATCATAATTAACACCATAAGCCAACATCTTAATTTTTATATTAAGAAGATTATTAAACAAATCATTATTATGTAATTGAAGATAGCTAACCATATCATCAATTAAAACCATACCATTTTTAGTTATTTTTAAGGGGTCCTCTTTTTGGATTTGTATAAATCCATATTTAGGTTGACCACCTATATCTATAGCATCATCATTATGCAATGATAAAGACTTAGTTTTACAACCTGTATAAGGACAATCTAATTTTATATCTGTATATTCGATAGCACCATAATACTCACCAAATAACTTTACAAATGATTCAAAAATATTCTTTTTACGGACAAATCCAATATTTTTTATAAGCACATAATAATTTTCTTCTAGCATTTTTTTAGCACTTCTAAAAACTACTTGAAAACTATTATCTGATTCTAAAAATAAATCAATATTAGATTGATGATAAACTTCTATTTTTAAAGACTTAGTAGAGATATCTCTACTAAGTTCTTCTGAAATCTTTAAAATAGCCATTCGCTTATCTACAAGCCGTAGAACTACAAGGATTTGCAAATCCCGTTAAGCCATGAGAAAAATGATGTTCAAAAAGCTTATTTGTTAATGTAAAACCATTATTTAACTCTTCTTTATCTCCTTCTAATCCAAAATATGGATAATGATGTAAATATCTACCAAATATCATTTGACAATCTTCCATATATTTTTGAGTATCTAATATATGCATATGCCAATATTCATCAAGTTTTATACTTGGTGCAATTGCAAGTTCAGGATAACAAACATGAAGTGATAACCATTTTTTATAATAATCACTCATTAAAGAAACATCTTCATTTGACCATCCGTAAAAATTAATCAATTTATCATTCATTTGCTCTAACTCAATACTATTTGCAAGAGCCATTGCTTCATTCATTTCTGATCGGGACACAAATTCAGCATCCTCAATGTTTATTTTAACCGACTTATTTTCTCTTAACACATCAGAAGTTTGTCTATTCAACATTGTTTATCCTAGTTTTAAATTTTGTTACATTTAAGTATACCACTCGTTTATTAATATAATATAAATGAAAACCCAAATCAATTAATCTGATTATAGATAAAAAATTAGGTGACTAGATTGTCTTGATTTCTAGGGATACAATACTTTGATTTTACAAAATCAACAATACGTTAAACAAGCCATAACAGCTTTCCTATCTGCTATAATTCGAGCAATATATTCTAAGGATAGCGTGTGGCACTTATAGACCTCTTTAACATTAAAAAACAATACGACATTAAAGTTCTTCTACACGATGTTGATTTTCATTTAAATGAAGGAGAACGCATTGCTGTTGTGGGGCAAAATGGTTGTGGTAAGTCTACACTTATGAAGATAGCCCTAGGGAGTGAAGAACCGACTGATGGAAAACGTATAGTCAACTCCTCTTTGCACGTTGAAATGTTAGCACAACAACCTCAGTTTGATGCCAAACTTACCGTAAAAGAAGCCATACTAAATGAACTCTCTGAACTGAAAGTTGCACAAGAAAAACATGCACAGCTCAGTCTTGAAGTGGCAAATGATTTTGAAAATAAAGAGTTGCTTTCAGAGATGGAGCGTATCTCTGCTTACTTAGACCACCACAATGCATGGAGTTTAGAGGACAAGATAGAACGTATCTTGCAAGAGTTTAAACTCAAAGCCTATGAAGACCGTTTAGTGATATCGCTCTCTGGAGGTGAACAGCGTCGTGTGGCACTGGCATCACTGGTACTTAAAAAACCAGATGTCTTACTACTAGATGAACCTACCAACCATCTTGATGTCTATATGGTAGAATTTTTAGAAGAGATACTCCTTAAAGAAAAGTTCACCCTACTCTTCATCTCTCACGATAGACATTTCATCGATACCATTGCCACACGTGTTATAGAGGTAGAAAACCAAGGTTTAGTCTCTTACCAAGGAGGGTATCGTGACTATCTTGTGCAAAAAGAAGAACGCATGAAATCTCTAGCAAAAAGCCACAATACACTCACCAAACTGCTGAAGCGCGAAGAGGAGTGGCTAGGTAAAAGTGTTAGGGCTAGAGAAAAACGAAACCAAGGACGAAAAGCCAGAGTCTTTGAACTACGAGAGCAAGCCAAAACAAACCCTACACTCATACGTAAAATGCAAGTAGAACTAGAACGTGAAAAAAGAAACTGGAAAGGTGAAAAGGGTCTCAGTAAGCGTAAAATGCTTTTTGATGTAGAAAACCTCAACTACTCCATAGCCAATAAGCTACTCATAGAAGACTTTACCACACGTATACTCCAACGAGACAAAATAGCCATTGTCGGAGTCAATGGTGCAGGAAAGTCCACACTGCTTAAGCTCTTTTTAGAACGTATAAAAGCAGATGCTGGTAGCATCCAAAAGGGTGACTTTACCATAGGGTACTTTGATCAACATAGAGAGATGCTGAGTGATGAGCATACACTCATTGAAACGTTTTGTCCCAATGGTGGTGACCATGTAGATGTACAAGGCTCACATATGCATGTCTATGCCTACCTTAAGACTTTTCTTTTTCCAGAAGAGTATATGACAAAAAAGATAGGTCAACTCTCAGGTGGTGAGAAAAACCGTGTGGCACTTGCACTACTATTTACCAAAAATGTTGAGTGTCTCATACTCGATGAACCGACTAATGACTTGGATATACAAACCATTAATATTTTAGAAAACAAACTCATTGCTTTTCCAGGTGCTTTGCTCTTTGTCTCCCATGATAGATACTTTATAGATAAAATAGCCTCAAAACTCTTTATCTTTAAAGGAAATGGACAAATTGAAGAGTCTTACCAAAGCTATACGGAGTACCTTGATTTTGAAAAAGAGATGAAAGAGCTAGACAGTTTAGAAAAAACGTTTCATCAAGATGAAAAAAAAGAAGAGAGTGTAAAAGAAAAGAAACAAACTAAACTAAGCTATAAACAACAACAAGCCTACGACACCCTACCTAGTGAAATTGAAGCTTTAGAGGAAAAAATGGAAGAGATAAACACTTGTCTCTATGACCCCAAGTGTTACGAAGAAAAAGGCTTAACGACTTTAACAGAAACACTCAATGCACTTGAAGTTGAGTATGAGGAGAAAACAGAGACCTATTTAGAGGTGTTAGAGATATTTGAATCACTCTCTTAAAATAAGATTCTTACCACTTAATAACCACAGAACGTCTACCCCAACGTAAGGCTCTTTTTTTATTTAATCCCATATAGATATCTATACGCTTTTTATACCGTTTATTCATCTTGTCTCTTACTGTATAGTATCCACGTAAGCCTGATATACGTACCTTTGTACCATTACGCAATCCATACCTAGTAAGTAAGTCTCTTGAAACGGCAATAATCTTCATACCAGGACGAAGACGATTATTCCATGCAGCAATAAATGGTGTACTGTCTGTTTGATTTTTATGTGAAGTATAAGCTGTAGCTGTGACTCTTAGCTTTCGTTTATTCTTTGCTTTTAAATATTTTAACTTCTGTTGTTTTGCTAACCTTTTTTTCTCCGCTAACGCTCTTTCATTTTCTAAAGCCAATGCCTTTTTTCGTTCTGCTTCTAGCTTTTTTACCACATAAGGAAGAGGAAGCAATAGTGTTTTACCCTTCCTAATAATACTTGTGGATTTAATATTGTTAAACTTCACTAAGTCTTTAGGTTCAAGGTCAAACTTATACGCAATAGAGAGTAAAGTATCGCCACTCTCAATCCTATACTCTCCACTACCCATGGCATCTACTATGTTTTGTGCAAGTGGTATTTTAATCTTTTGTCCAATATGAAGTGTAGACTTTTTATCAAGACCATTTAAATCTAGAAGCGTTTTTGTTTTCATATTAAATTTATGAGCAATACGCCCAATGATGTCACCACTGACTACTCTATAGATACCTTCGTTTAATGTAGTGTCTTGTAGTCTAGTGTCCTGACTTTTTACAATGTTAACTTGTTTTTGTGTTACTTCTGCAAGCACTTTAGGTTCTTCTTCTTGTACAACAACTACATCTTTAACATTCGATATATTTGTATCTCTTACATGTAAGTCTATTGTTTCATTTTTAAAACGTAGGGGTATTTCTATGTTGGTCTTCATGTATTTTTCTACCACACTTGTAAACATATCATTTACAGAAATGACTTTAATACTTTTCTTCTCAGGAATAGGGAGTGTTCTAGTAATGTGAAGTTTTTTTCGTCCTTTGGCGTAAGATATCTCTTTAGCTTTAAGTAAACGAAGCCCATAAGGGTTACATGACTCTACAGACTTATAGACAGCTCTACAGTCAACAATTGGTTTAGAAAAAACATTTTCAGACAAAAATAGTATTGCAACAAAAACAAACAAAAGTTTTTTCAACATAAGGGGTATGCCTGACTATAAAAAGTTAAGCATCTCTCCTTGTATATCTTCTTTTTCTACAATCACAGTGTGTGCTATAGGCTTAGAAAATAGACCTTCTATCATTGAAGGTACTGAAACATTTGCTGTATTGCTTACCCACTTTAACGCCTCAGTATCGGCTGTAACATCTTTTCCAAGTGCTTTTGCCACTGCAGGAGAAAACTTTGTCCATTCAGCTGTAGAGTAAACAACCGTTTTAAGATTTTTTGTTCTTAAAGTCTCATAGGCTTTCATACATGTTGCAGTATGCGGGTCCATAATATACTCTTTTTGAGCATAAGCACCTACGACTGATTCACACTCCTCATCATCAGAAAAAGAGGCATCAAAGTCTTCACGAAGGCGTGCAAGTTCGTCTTTGGTTAAACTATATTTATTGTCTCTTTCTAGTGCTTCCATAAGCTCTTTAGTACGTGCTGCACCAAACTTGTCAAACATGATACGTTCCACGTTAGAAGACTTCAAAATATCCATCGCAGGAGATTCAGTTTGTACAATACTTCTTGTTGTAAGATCGTACTCACCTGTGTTAATCCAGTCAGTTAAAATATTATTTACATTAGAAGAAATAAGTATTTTTTCTATAGGAAGACCCGCTTTTTTTGCATAGTATGCACCCAGTGCATTACCAAAGTTTCCAGAAGGTACTACAAGATATATTTTCTCACCCATTGCAATCTCTTCTTTACGTACGAGTTCCAAATAAGAGTGAATATGATAAATGATTTGAAAGATGATACGTCCAAAATTAACAGAGTTTGCAGCAGAGAGTTTAATGTCTCTACTTGCTAATTCTTCTTTAAATTCCTCAGAAGCCAAGAGTTTTTTCAGTGTATTTTGTGTGTCATCAAAATTGCCATGTACACCTATAACTTTAAGGTTTTTTGCATCTTCCGTGACCATCTGTAAACGCTGTACATCTGAAGTACCACCATCAGGGTACAAACATGCCACTTGTACACCCTCTTGGTTTTTAAATGTCTCTAAGGTTGCAGGACCAGTGTCACCTGAAGTTGCTGCCATAATAAGATAGTTTTCACCTCTTTTTTGCGCCAGCTTAGACAGCACATATCCAAAGGGTTGTAAAGCCATATCTTTAAACGCACGTGTAGGACCATGGTAAAGCTCTGAGACAAAACAATCATCTTCTACTTTTGAAAGTGGTACAGGGTTTGAGGCATCATCAAAAGCATCATATCTACTCAATGCTTCTTTAAGCACTTCTTGTTCTATATCTATGCCAAATTGTGTTAAAAAGTCTAATGCTAACGCTTTATAGTGTGAAGTGAGATGAGTCTCTAAAAACTGATTGTTTATATTTGGCAGTTTTTCAGGAACATAAAGTCCTCCAAAACTAGCACTCGGGCTAAGTATAGCCTCTGAAAAAGGTACAGATGATGGCTTACTACCATCATTTCCACGTGTTTCTATAAATTGCATCTATTATCCTATATTTTAATAGCTGATATTATAGCTAAAAAGACTAAGGGTTATAATTCTATACATGTCCCCACACCTGAACTTGTTAGGATTTCAAGTAACAAAGAGTGTTCAACACGTCCATCAATGATATGTGCTTTCTTCACACCACCTCTAAGTGCCTCAATACAGGCATCAACTTTAGGGACCATACCACCTTGAATAGTACCATCTTTTTTAAGTGCTTCAGTCTTGTCTATAGTGAGTGTACTAATAAGGTTCATCTCCTTATCTAATACCCCTGGGGTATCTGTAAGAAAAAGTACTTTTCTAGCTTCCATGGCCACAGCTATTTTAGAGGCAGCAAGGTCAGCATTGATGTTAAACCCTGGGTGTCCTAGCGTATCGCTCCCTGCAATAGGTGCAATGACTGGGATGGCACCATCATCAATGATATTGTTTACAATTTCTGGATTGACCTGCTCTATTTTTCCCGTGTAGCCAAAGTTTTCAAAATCTTTAGGGATAGCCTTTAAAAAACCTCCATCTTTACCCGATATTCCTATAGCTTTTGTTCCATGGTTATCTAATAGAGAAACAATTTCTTTGTTGATGCTTCCAGAGAGTACCATCTCTGCTATGCGCATGACTTCTTTTGTAGTCACTCTTTGTCCATCAACAAAATGTGTTTCTACGCCTAAGTCTGCTAACATATCTGTAATACTTTTACCTCCACCATGCACCACAATAGGCTTCATGCCTACTAAATGTAGAAGTACGATATCTTGTGCAAATTGTTCTTTAAGGCTTTCAGAGGTTTGTGCCGACCCACCATATTTAATGACAATTTTTTCATTTCCAAAACGTTTAATGTAAGGTATCGCTTCAAGTAAAGTCTTAACTACCTCTATATTATCTCTCATCTCTATAACCCTTTATATAGTTCTCAATCTCTTCAAATACTCTATTTTCAATATGCAATTTTAACTGCATCTTTGACAGTGGCAACTGAAACTCTTCCATTTTCACTGCATCTTTATCTGTAACCAACAGTGACTTTACTTCATACTCTTGCATAAAACCGATAAGCTCTTCTTCATTGAAATAAGCATGATCATCATACACTTTTTTTGCCACAACCCCTTGAGGTAAGTAAGACTCTAAACGTTTTGGATTTGAAATAGCAGTCACAAGCAACATTCTATCTTGTAAGTTTCTATAACTTACCTCTCGTGTAAAGTCTTCTCCTTCTTTTAACACCAAGTCTGCATGACGTTTTTCAAACCAAAATCCTCTAAATGGTCCAGAAGGGAAAGGCAGGTAATTGTGAATTATTTTAGGCTCTAAAAGTACTTCATATTTCTCTATTTCTATACGGTTAAAACCATCATCTAAAATAATAAGCTTCGCACCTTCTCTCATGGCAAGCTCAATGGCTATATCTCTTTTTTCACTTACAATAACAGATGCATTTTTTAATGCCTCTGCCATCATCATCGCTTCATCTCCACTTTGGGTCACAGAGGTGAGTATTTTACCTTTACTGCTCACTTGCATAAGTCCTTGAGTCTGTCTGCCATACCCTCTAGATATCACGAAAACATCATCATATCGAGAAGCAAGTGCAACAACAAATGGTGTTTTGCCTGACCCACCTACAATCATATTTCCCACAGAGACTATAGGGATACTAAACCTTATTTTTGCTCTTAACAATCTACGTAGACACATATAACTACCATAGACGATAGATAGTGGTAATAGTACAATACTTACGCCCCAATGATACCATTTAGGTTCAAAAAATAATTTCTCAAAAAATGCTTTCATACACACTCCTTTGCACCAAGTTTTTTTATTTCAACGCAGCTAAACCCTGCTTGCTTTCTTGCTTCTACATTCACATGTGGTCTATGTTTATCTAAGAGGTCATACTTGGCAAGTATTTCAAAATAAACATCTTTATTTTTATTTTCTAAATCACATAAATAGCTAAACCACTTATCACCTTTTTGTACATGATCGATCTCTTCTTCATAAATGATATCTAATATTTTAATGAGTTTTGACACTTCAGGTATCTTTCTTTTGTTATGTAGTCTTTGTATAATTTGTGGACTCACATCTAAACCAGATGCTTCAAAATAACGTGGCACTATTGCCATACGGTCAAGTATGTTACCTGCAGTATTTACTGAAGCTTCAAATAATCCTGAATGTACAGGAAAGTCACCATACACAAATCTAAGTTCATGTAAAAGTTCTTGTAACATTTTAAAGTGTCGTATCTCATCATAAGCCACTTCCAGCCAGTCTACTTTGTATGAGATTGGCATATCTTCATAACGATAGACAGCATCTAATGCCAAATCAATCGCTGAATACTCTATATGTGCAATGGAGTGTACCAAGGTGGCTAACCCCTCTTTACTCTCAAAATCTTTTCTGGTAGGTAACTGGGAAGGTTTTACAATGTTACAATGTTTTGCATAAGAAGGGCTATCAAAGACTTTTGGTGTAAAGCCCTCCTTAACACTAATCTCACTTTGGTTACAATATGCCAAACATTGCATACAGAGTTTCTCTTTAAGAGAAATATCATTGCTAATAATGGCTTGTTCTAAGACGTCATAAAAATACATAAAAGAATTATAACATGGAAATCAAAATACAACCTATGGGTGGCACACAAACAAACTGTTACATTGTAACGATTGATGGGAAAGACCTTATTATAGACCCTGGTATGGGTGCAACCAAGTGGGTCGTAGACAATGTCACAAACCCTGTAGCCATTTTAAATACACATGGACATTTTGATCATGTTTGGTCAAACCAAGAAGTACAAGAGACTCTAAAAGTACCTATCTACTGTCCTAAAGGTGATGTATTTATGCTAAAAAATTGTCCACTAGGACAACCTACCCCACCCAGCACTGCAGACTATGAGATAGTAGGAGATGAAAAACTGACCATAGAAGGCATCCCAATACAATACAGACTCTTTAAAGGGCACACCCCGGGGTGTAGCATCATAGAAATAGAAGATGTATGGTTCTCTGGTGACTTTCTTTTCCAACAAAGCATAGGCAGATGGGACTTTCCCTTCTCCTCTGGTGAAGAGATGGTAAAAAGTTTAGAAAAAGCCATGGACATAAAAAGCGACTACACTATCTACCCTGGACATGGGTTGAGTACCACATTAAAAAAAGAGCAAGAAGTAATGCCGTACTGGATACAGCAGGTTAAGCATACGATTTAGGTTTCTAGTAGATGCTTCTTTTAAAGAAACTTACCTTGAAACACAGGTATATTGACAACACAAGTTTTTACAGCTCTTTGATAAATATGTCAAAGAACCAGTGAGAAAGAACCCTGATTTAATGTACAAGAAAGGATGGGAATAATGAGACAGTTTTATGATTTAGAACAAGAAAAAGAAAGTATCCTTTGGGCGAATGTTGGTAGAGAGCATAAATTTGACTTTTGGCATGAAGATATTTATAATTTACCTTTAGAATATCCCCATGTATTTAAAATGATACATGGAGAGTTTCAAGACTATACGGGTACAGATAGTTATCCTATCTTTAGCACAAAACTAAGAGATATATTTAATGAGTTTATCCCAAAAGAGCGTATAGAGTGGATACATCTAACGGTAGAAAACAAAGATGGTTCACTGCACGATGCATATATGCCACGGTTTATCCCTATGCCACATATGATTGAAGTACTTAATGAAAAACTTTCTGTATTTACAGAACATGGGCAGATCATGGTACCAAGACTCTCAACTGAGAAAACTAAAGATATACACTTTATACGGCTTGTAGAAAATTCACTTATTAATTATGTATCGGTAGATTTAAAAAAGGCAATGCAAAAAGCCAAAGTAACAGGAGTTAAGTTTAAAAAAGTGAAGATGTATCCCTAGGTTTTACAAACTTCCACAGTCTTAAACTTGTCCTGTCCAATGTTCCAAACAATAATTCCATTAAAAAATGACTAAAACTTTTTAAAAACTAGTCATTTTTTTACCTTAGATAGGGATATGAAGAATAATACCAGCCTTAACATTTTTAACCGTATTTTGAAGTTCTTTCTCAAAGTGTATCAAGTCAGAAAAACGATTTGATACAGAACGTATAATAATTGTTCCAAAACATCTATTATGAAATTGTTGTTGATATTGTATATTGCCATCAATGGTAATAAATACATCAATCTTTCGTTTATCTAATTCATTTAACAGTGTTGTGTCTGTGTATCCACTTAATCCTATTTGTGGTACCGTCCAAACGTCATCATTTTGAAAAAACCTTGTTAAGCGTTTTGGTAAACACTCATCAATAATAATTTTCATATTAAGCAGCTTGATAATTTTCTATTGCTACTTCTGCACTTTGTAAGATATGTCTAACTTGTTCAAATGAAACTGTAGGAAAATCTTCTAGAAAATCTTTAATGCTCTCACCTGCAACAAGATAATCAAATAGGTTTCTAACAGGTACACGGGTACCACTAAAAACAGATACACCATTTAAGATCTCTTTATTGTTTTCAATAGTTGACATGAAAGTCTCCTTTGCTTTAATTAAGATTAGTATAGCATACCATGTTACAAATGTAAACCTAAAAAAGGAGAAAAATGCTACGCTATCTACTAGCCATATTGACCTTCTCTTTTTTTAGCTTTGCCTCTGTTCTTCTTTTCATTGAGTGGGGTGGGCTTGAAGATACGATGCTTCGGTATACGCAGGGTTAATCTCAGTTGAAAGGGTACATTATGGAAGTTCTATTTTCAATAGTTGCTTTGATTCTTGGAGTCGCTAAAGTTACAATTATGTTGCTAAGTTATAAAAAGAGTAACAAGTGAAGCATACGATTTAGTTTTCTAATACATGCTTCTCTAAAACAAAGGTCGTAAACTCACCTGTAAAAACAAGTTTCTCTGAGACAAAAGCTTCTACCAAAACTTGTTTCTTCTTGCCTTTTTCATTTGTAACCTTTGCTTTACACACAACAACATCCCCAACTTTTACAGGGGCAAGAAACGTAGAGGTGGCTGCACCTAAAACAACATAAGGGTCATTTACTGCAGACATGGCAGCATAATCTGCTGCACCAAAAACAAAACCGCCATGCACAAGCCCTTGAGCATCTGTACCCATTGCCCGTGTAGTGTGTAGTAACGTCTGGGTATAACCTTGTGTAAGTTTTACAACTTTACCACAAAGTGAAGTGTCTATTTCCAAATGAGTATTGGGTGTCACTACTTAGCTCCAGCACATTTACCTACGGCACATTTACCAGCTTCACACTTCATAAATGGTTCCATTTCAGCACTTTTTGTTGTCACTGGTTCATCAAAAACACCTTCTTGATAGAGGAGATAAGTAAAAACTGCTGCTATGAGTAAAACAACAGCAAAAAGATAGAGTAAAAATTTTTTCATTATTGAAGCCTTTTTAATTAAAATGTAATTTCATGATTATAACAAAAGAAAAATCACAAAATTTTAAAATAGTTTGAAGATGTAAGAAAAAAAGAGAAATGTTCCCAATAGATAAAGAACATAAAGAAATTAATACGAGAACTTATACCCTCTACGTCTTACCGTATGAATCACCTGAAACCCAAGTATACTCTTTAAACGTTTTCGTATTTGATTGATAGCAACTTCAACAGTATTGTCACTTACATATTCGGGCTCTTCCCATAGTGCATTAATAATTTCATCTTTAGAAAATACACGTTGTTTCCGCAAGGCCAAATATGCCAAAATATCAAATGTCTTACCATTAAGAGAAACAATTTTCTCATCATACTCTATACGTTTATTGGCAATGTCAATCACAAGTTTTTCTATATTGACATGTGTGCCAAAAAGGTGTCTCATATTTGAAAGTACACGCGCAGCGATGAGATCTGGCTCATCACAGTGATTACATACTATATCATCTACACCCAGTGTAAAGAAAGTGGCTTGTTGAGACAAAACTTCCGAGAGAATAATAATTTTAGTTTCACTTTTTTTCTTTTTTACTTCATTGACATAACGCTCTAAAGAGAACTTGACCCCTTCATCTACGATGATTACTAGTTCATAATGTCTAAAGTCTGTAAAGTTAGTTGCATCATAAAGGTCTTTTGCATTATCGACAATACAAATAAAATATTTATCTAACTCTTTTTCTAACTCTTTAACGTATTCATCGTTAAATCCTACGGTTAATATTCTCATTAAATTCCAATCACATCAAAGTATAAAACCTTAAAGTTTTTCCACTTTTTGCATTTATTAGTGTATTTATAGCAAAATCTACCTTATTTAAAAATAAAAGTAAGCTTATTTTATAAAGTTTACTTTTATTTATGGGCTTTAATATAGACTCTTTTAGGTGCAGGATACCCCTCTATTGTTTTTGTACTGTCATGAGGATCTAAAAAGTCTTCAAGACTTTGCCCCTCAATCCACTCCGTTTTTCTTTGTTCAGATGCATCTGTTACCACAGTTTCTAAAACTTCAATATCTTCAAAGCCTGCTCTTCTACACCAATTTATTAGTGCTGGTATAGTAGGCACAAAATAAATATTAGGTATTTTTGAGTATCTGTCTTTGGGTGTTAAACATATTTCATCATCACCATCTATCATAAAAGTATCTAATATAAGTTCTCCACCTTTATGTAGTCCTTTATAGAGTGACTTAAGCATAGAGACTGGATCTGAACGATGGTATAAAACCCCTAAACAAAACAGTACATCAAACTTATGTTCATAGTACTCTACATGTTCTACACCTAGCAGTTCATAAGTAATGTCGGACTTTATAAAACGATTGATAAATTGAAATTGAGAATAATACGTAGCAGAGGGGTCAAAACCAATAAGTTTTTTAGGTTCATGCGTAAGCATTCTAAACAAATAATAGCCATTGTTACACCCGATGTCACCTGCCACCTTACCCTTTAAATCAAAATGCTTTTCAAGCATATTATATTTAAGTTGACTTTGCCACTCAGAGTCAATAAATGTATTGGCAATTTGAAAAGGACCTTTTCTCCATGGCATCATGGACTTAGCCGTATCAAGTATCTGTTTCTCTTCTTCTTTAGAAAGTTTAGGAATCTCTATTGTAATTTTGTCACCTAAACTTAACTCAACCTCATCATATTGAGCTAAGTTTGCAATAGCCTCTTGATAAGGTTTAATATTTTTCCATGTAAGCCATTTTTTTCGCTCAACTCTCAGTACATTTAAATCCATATGCTATTTAACATAGGCCTTTTTAATCGTCTGAGGAAAAAGTGGTTTGTTCGCACCGCGAGACACGGAAACATTTTCTATTTTTCTTACCACATCTTGACCAGCAACCACTTCACCAAAGATAGTATGTTTTCCATTGAGCCATCCTGTAGGTGCAAGTGTGATGAAAAACTGACTACCATTTGTTTTAGGACCTCTGTTTGCCATAGCCAACAACATAGGTTTATCAAACACTACATTAGGAGCAAACTCATCGTCAAATGATTTTTTCCAAATAGACTCACCCGCTCTACCTGTACCTGTAGGGTCTCCACCTTGTATCATAAAACCTTTAATCACACGGTGAAAGATAATACCATCATAATAACCATTTTTAGCATGCGTCATAAAGTTTTCAACAGCCTTTGGTGCCACTTCAGGGTAGAGTTTCAACTCAATTTTTCCTACATTTGTCTCTAATACCACAATGTTCTTTTGGGTTTTTGTACTCTCAACTGACTTTTTAATCTCTTCTGCATGTATGTTGAGGCTCAAGCCCAATAGTAATGTACCTACCAATAACTTTTTTAACATTTTCTTCCTTTTAATCTATATCTTTGGATTATAACTACATTATAATTTAAACATGGTTACTTCAACTATAGTATTTGTTTTAGCCATCTTTATTTGGCATAACTCGTTGCCCTAGTCTCTCGAATAACATTTACCTTTATCTCGCCAGGATATTGTACTTTTTCTTGCACTTCTTTAGCTATCTCTTTACTTAAAAGTATCGATTCATTATCAGATGTTTTTTGGGCATTGACAAACACACGGATCTCTCTACCTGCATTAATAGCATATGCCTTCATCACATTTTTTTTACTAAGTGCAATCTCTTCAACTTCTTTCACACGCTTTGTAAAGCTCTCTAAAACTTCTCTTCTTGCACCCGGTCGTGCTGCAGAGAGTTTATCTGCAGCACAGACAGCAGCAGACTCAACAGAGTCAGCTTCTTCATAGCCATGATGTGCATAAATAGCATTTATAATAGAAGGATGTTCTCCATGCTTTCGACATAGATCTACTCCTATATCTACGTGTGAACCACCATGCTCCTGTGTGAGTGCCTTGCCAATATCATGCAAAAGCCCTGCTCGTAAGGCAAGCTTTTCATCACCACCCATTTGTGCGGCCATCACTTTAGCTAAATAGGCAACTTCTAAAGTATGTGCAAGTGCATTTTGTCCATAACTTGCTCGGTACTTCATACGCCCAAGAAGTTGTACTAACTCTTTTGCCATAGGGAAAAGTCCAAGATCTAAAAGAATATTTTCTCCCTCTTCATAGGTCTTCTCTTCAAACTCTTTTTCAACTTTTTTATGTACTTCTTCTATATGTCCAGGGTGAATACGTCCATCTTCTATCAGTATCTCTATTACCCTAGTAGCAATAGCCCTTCTATAAAGGTTGAAACAAGAGACCAGTATCACCCCTGGTGTTTCATCAACAACGATATCTACACCTAAAAGCATCTCAAGTGTTTTGATATTTCTGCCCTCTTTACCTATAATACGCCCTTTATGTTCATCACTTGGTAAGGAGATGAAGTTAATAAGACGTTCACCAGCAAAGTCTCCTGCATAACGTGTGGTAGCTTGGGCCAAAATATAATTTGCTTTTTTCTCACCATCTCGTTTAGCTTCTTGCTCATATCTACGTACGATATCGGCAACATCTGCACGAGAATTCTCTTCAACTTTTTCTAATATATATGCCTTGGCTTCTTCTTTCGTAAATGATGCGATGGACTCCATAGCAGCCAATGTATTATTAATTTCTTTTTGTCTACTCACTTCAAGCTTTTGTGTATACTTTTCTAGTGTATTTAACTTCTCTTCTCTAACAAAAAATGCTTTCTCTTGTACACTTAATGCATGTTCACGTGCATCAACAGCCATCTCTCTTGTCTTAAAAGACTCTTCTAGTGCTAACTCTTGTTCTCGTATCTTAATTTTTGAAGATTCTATCAACAACTTAGCTTCTTGCTCTAACATTTTAGCTTTTACTTTTGCTTCATCTTCTAAATGTATAAACTTTTTGCCTGAACTATTTTTCATCCATACATAGGTGATGAAAGCCCCTGTCACTACGCCTGCGACGCCTACTACTTCTAACATGATATACCTCTTAATATAGGTATTTTATGGCGTGATAATACTGTCTGCCCTTACATCGTAATGGTTTGTAACCACTTCTTGACTATAGCACAATTCACGTGCCACAAAAACAACCTCTTTTATATTTCTATTCTCTTTTTCAAAATATCTATCGTACATACCTTTACCAAACCCAATACGTCTTAATGTTTCATCGGTCCCTACTATAGGTACAATAGCTAAATCTATCTGTTTTTTCTTATATTGTTTTGAATAATTTGGTTCGTTAATACCAAACTGTTTTTTAAACAGCGGTAGTCTATATCTTACCACTCTAAAACTTTTACCTTCCATAAATGGTACATAAACCCTTTTCCCCTCTTTTCGTAACTGCACAATAAGTGGCATAAGGTTTACTTCTATATCTAAAGCAATATAGAGTAGAACTGATTCTATGTGAGATGATTTAATCTTTTTGTACAAAGTAGAGACAACATACTTATCTTTACGGTAACGACCTTGCTTACTTATTTTTTTTAGTCGCGCCAAACTCTGTTTTCTAAAATCTTTTTTGTCTATCATTTATTTTATTCCTAAGTGCTCTTTAGCTATACTCTCGACTATTATATCTAAAGGATTATATTGCAGATTTATTTTTTAAAAAAGAGTATCTTTATTGTCTTACCTTTGCTCTTTTTGTTTACAGCATGTGAAAATAAAAAATCTGACAATGCACATATTCCTATGGAAAACTCCACGCAAGTTTTTTCAGATGAAGACATTCCTCATGACAAAATGTATGAAGGCTCTGAGCCTATTACCTTAAATCTTTTCAATGACCAAAATATAAGTGAAAAAGTCACTATTTCCAATAAAAAACTAACATTTCACAACCTTCAACAAAGTGTTGTACTTATCAATCTTTTTGATACACTAAGCTCGACTTCTCGCTCACAAATTATAGCACTAGATACATTTAAAGAAAAGTATAAAAATGAACTCTTTGTGACTAGTTTACCCACACAAAACGATCTGTCACAACTTGAAATAAATAGTTTTAAAAAGAAGGAAAAGATCTCACACTCTTTTTTAACACAAACTAAAAATAGAGCATTTTTAAAACTTTTACCCTCTTCTTTACATTTGAGTAAGGATGCAACTTTGGCTATTGTAGTTATCTATAAAGATGGTAACTACTACAGTCATTTTGAAGGACCCGTTCCTATTGAAATGATACAATACGATATAGCACAAGCCATACAGAAAAGATAATATATAGAGCACAATAATAAAAAGGTAACAAAAATGTTTAATCTATTTAAAAAAGTATTAGGAAAGACCAATGACGCCATTCACGATGTCGTACCAAAGAAAAAGAAAAATATCACCAAAGATGAGTTTGAAGATATACTGCTAGAAGCCGATGTGAACTATACATTGGTTGAAAAGCTTTTAAACGAACTACCTGACAAAATCAACCGTATTCAGGCATTTAACTCTATGATTTCAGTTTTCCAATACAGTATCCCTGAACCAAGTCAAGTAACACCTTTTGTTGAGATGATTATAGGTGTGAATGGTGCTGGAAAAACCACCACTATTTCAAAACTTGCACACCGTTACAAGGAAGACGGAAAAAATGTCATCTTAGGAGCAGGAGACACTTTTCGTGCTGCAGCCATTGAACAGCTCACACGTTGGGCTAAAAAACTTGATATCCCCATCATCGCTACACAACAAGGACATGATCCCTCTGCAGTGGTATTTGACACTATTAGTTCTGCAAAAGCCAAAGGGTATGAACATGTCATCATAGATACTGCAGGAAGACTACACAACCAAACCAATCTCAATGAAGAGCTTAAAAAAATGATTCGTATAGCCAATAAAGCTCAAGTTGGTGCTCCACATAGAAAACTACTTATTCTTGATGGTACACAAGGCTCTTCTTCAATCAACCAAGCAAAAGCCTTTCATGACATGGTAGGTATAGATGGTATTATCATTACAAAGCTAGATGGTACAGCCAAAGGTGGTTCAGTTTTAAGTATAGCAGATGAACTACAAATGCCCATTTTTTACATTGGTACAGGTGAACAGCCTGAAGACCTCATCACTTTTAAACCCAACGCCTATGTGAACACGATATTAGATGAAATTTTTATCTAATATCGTGTCATCTCTACAACGAAAAAGTCTTTTTATAGTTTTCTTCTAAACTTGTTTTGTCTTTGTAGTCAATAATATCCCCTATTTTTACCTCCACATTTTGTACCAAGTTTCTATCATTGAGTGCATTTTTCAAAGCTTTTCCTGCATCTGTCTTAATGTAAATAGGTAAAATAGGTAATCTATTTTTCAAAGCAATAATGCGGGAGCCCTCTTTAAAAGTAGTTAAGGGTTCACTTGTTTTATTGCGTGTGCCTTCGGGAAAGATGAAAATACTCTCCCCACGTGCTACAGCCTTTTTGGTCTCAGCAAAAAATCCACTCATCTGCTCTTTTTCTCTATCAAGTAAGATGGACCCTGCATTACGTACAAACAACCCAAAGAAAAAAGAGTTATAAAGCTCTTTTTTTGATATCCATGGGCCAAATATATTGGTCTCTTTAAGTGCCACCTCTGTAATAGGTGGGTCTATAATGCTTCTGTGATTCACCACCACCAAATACTGACCAGCTTGTGGTAACTTTTCTCTATTTTTGACGTTGACAGTCAGATTTAAAGTCTTCAGTTGTGCCTTAGAGTACTCAAGCCGTAATCTTTTCTTTTCCATAGGGTCTTTTGTTTTTAAAAGCCTATAACCAAAACTATTTGTCAAATAAAGCCCATAAAATAGTTGTTTGAGTGTATTGAATGTCACATCAAATCCTTAAAATTTTCATGAAAAATTATAGCAAAAACATCTAATAGAGTACTTCCATATCAACATTATCTATCATGAGGAGTATCTAATGCATTGTTAACACCCATACGTACCAATGGAAGTCTCGTTTGTATCACCTCTTCTACTATATGAAAGTCTATACCCTCATAATCATGCGCTATGAAATTACGTAATTCATAACTTCCTTTGATATCTTTCTTTTTCAAAATGTGAGAGTATTTCAAGTTCACCACTATGTAGAAGTTTATCAAACTGTTCTGCTATGGCAGTCAGATGCATAAGTATCGCTGCTCTTGCATTTTGTTCATCTTCAAGTGCTGCTATGACTGAACCTTTCTCTTGAACAATATTTGTAATAAAGTCTATTTTCTTACCTATGTTTTTTACGCGTGTGCGTGCTTTTTGACTATACATAAATTAACTCATCTTCTATAGCTTTTTTAAAGCTAGACGTACTATCCATATCGAAAATATCTATAGATTTATGTAACTTTTTTCGTATTTTTGCCTTTATATCTGAGAGTATCTCGAAATACTCATACGCAGTATAATCATCTAAAAAGTTTTTCTTTTTTTTAATGGCAATATCTATATCACTATAGACCGTTTGTTCCTCTCTAGCATAACTACCAAAAAGCGCCAACGCTTCTATACCTTGGGGTTCTAGTTCTTTTTTAAGTTCACCAAGATAATGTAATATATTTTTTTTCGTTGCTTTCATCTGTTTATTATAACATAACTTTATCTTTCTGTTTCGTCTTCACCTCATAAACTTTCCACCAAAAGGTGTTGATATCACATACATTGCAGTTAAAAATCCCATTACTCCAATTGCTATAGTCGCATCTATTCCCACTGTGATTGGTGTTAGCATTTTTGCTGTTGTTTTTCTAGATTCTGTAGCTTCTTCTGTAAAATGAATTTTATAAGGTTTATTAAATTTGTATTTTTCTGGTATATCTTTTGCAATATATCTTTTACCTTTAATTTTACCCTTTTTTATATAGTAAGATTCACTATTTAGTGTTTTAAAGTCATGTTTTTTTAGCCATTTATTTGTAATTTTTTGTGTATCACCTACAGTATAATTAATTTGATAGTTACCAGTTACAGTTTCATTTAAATCAACTTTAAAATAATGAAAAGACGCTGTAAAATACTTTTTATTTTTCGATAACAAAAAAGATTTTAATTTATCATCTATATTAAATATATAATGATATTTATCTCCAATAACAGCTAAAGTGTTAGAGTCTTTTGTTATTAAAAAACTTGTGATAGTATCATCATATGTTGGTGTACTTACAAATTTTGAAGCACATGAAGTAAATAATAAAGTTACAATTATATTTAATACAATTAATTTTTTCATTTAGTTCCTTTTATAGAATTATATATTTGAATATATTATACATGTTTTATATGAAATTTCGAATTTTAACTTAAATTATATGATCAACTATAACGAAAGAAATATAAGAACATGACAATTTGACATACTTTTAGCCATCACCCCATATTTACCCTACAATAGCAACATAAAAACAAAAGGTAATCCTATGGCAAAGAAAAAAACCCTCTTTGAGTGTCAATCGTGTGGTTTTCAGTCTCCTCGTTGGATGGGTAAGTGTACATCATGTAATGAGTGGGAAAGTATGGTAGAGCTCAATGCTGAACAGATAAAATACTTAAAAGAAACTACAAACACTTCTTCTAGTGCAAACGCTAAAGCCATACCCATTACACAGGTAGCTCAAGACAACATTACACGCTTTACCTCAGGTAGCATAGAGCTAGACCTTGTCTTAGGTGGAGGCATAGTACCTGGTTCACTCACACTCATAGGAGGTAGTCCCGGTGTTGGGAAGTCTACACTTCTGCTTAAAATAGCAGGAAACTTAGCACGTGAAAAACAAAAAGTACTCTATGTCTCTGGTGAAGAGTCCGCAGGACAAATAAAGTTACGTGCCAATAGACTAGAGGCTAATCATGACAATCTCTATTTACTCTCAGAAATAAACCTTTCCTCTGTTATTTCTGAAATATCAAACCAAAACTATGAACTCATTGTCATTGACTCTATACAAACACTCTACTCTGAAGAGACACCCTCTTCACCAGGTTCAGTCACACAAGTGCGTACCATCACCTTTGATCTTATGCGTATCGCTAAGTCTCTACATATTCCTATTTTTATCATAGGACACATCACCAAAGATGGCTCCATAGCAGGGCCTAGGGTACTAGAACACATGGTTGACACCGTTTTATACTTTGAAGGGGACACCAACTCAGACCTTAGACTCTTAAGAGGCTTTAAAAACCGTTTTGGGGCTACCAATGAAGTTGGTATATTTGAAATGAACAAAGAGGGCTTAAATGATGCTAAAACAATGGCTGGAAGATTTTTCAACAAAGAGAAGCTTCAATCAGGTTCAGCATTGACAGTCATCATGGAAGGGTCTCGTCCTATTATTGTTGAAGTACAAGCGCTGGTGTCTGAGTCTTATGGACATGCTAAAAGAAGTTCCACAGGTTTTGACAATAACCGTTTAGGTATGCTTCTAGCACTCCTTGAAAAGAAACTAGATTTGCCCTTAGGTACCTATGATGTATTTATCAATATCTCTGGAGGTATAAAAGTCAATGAACCCTCTGCTGACTTAGCCATCATAGCAGCCATTTTAAGTTCTTATCGTGATAGAGAGCTTAGTAGTGAAACACTCTTTTTAGGTGAAGTAAGCCTCACTGGAGAGATACGAGAAGTATCAGGGCTCACTCAAAGACTCAAAGAGATAGAAACACAAGGTTTTAAAAAAGCTGTCATACCAAATACTCCATTAGAAAAAACCAATCTAAAATGTTTTGTCGCCAATGAAGTATCTAAAGTTGTGGAATGGATGTGAGACACATTAAGAAAATATGAATAGTTTCATATTTTTAGTGTCGAAACCGAAATGGTCGAAGCAACGCGTAGCCATGTAGGCTGAAATATGTTATACTCTTTTCATGCATTTAGGTACAGATATTATACAAATCAATAGAATAGAAAAATCATTAGAGAAATTTGGTGACAAGTTTAAACATAAGTTTCTCACTGCACAAGAGATTGGAATTTTAAAAAAGAGTCATTCTATTGCGGGTTTTTGGGCAGCAAAAGAAGCCATTGCAAAAGCACTCGGTTGTGGCATAGGAAAAGAGCTCTCTTTTCATGATATTATCATCACGAAAAATAGTAAAGGTGCACCAGAATTTTCACTCTCTGCAAAGGCTCAAGAGATGCATCATATTCAATCTTCTTCACTTTCAATCTCACATGATGGTGGATTTGCCATTGCCGTTGTTATTATTCTAAAACTTTAATAACAAAATTATATAATACTTCATACTAAGGAACAAAAGGATTTTTATGAGATTATGGCTAAGTTTAGCAATTATACTACTATTACTTTCAGGATGCAGTTCTAGAAGAGGTGCAATTAAACATAACAAAGTACAAGCAAAGACCATACAACAACAAAAACTATATATAGAAAAACTAAAAAGTATCATTACTAAACAACATAAAGATTACCAAATTGAACGTAAAAAAATCCATCAAGAACAGATGAAAAAAACGTCAGAGACTTTACCTACAAAAATTGGAAATGTAGTACAAGCACCAAAAAAAGAGATTCAATTAAAAAAAGTAGAAGATAACAATTATAATGCAGACTATATGTACCCAGGGGCAAAGAAAAAACCAACCCCTACACCTAAAGTACAAACAACTCCTACAGTAGCTACAAAGATAAAAAAAGGGATGTCAAAAACTGAATGTATCTCTCTGATTGGTCAAGTAAAATTTGACAAATATACCCAAATGTTTGGAAGTGAAGAGGCATCGTTAAAGCGTTGTAAAATCCTTAAAACGATGCAAAACTAACGTTTTAAATGTATCATTTTAAACCTATCGCCCATCATTGTGGGTGATAGTAGCGTTTTAATCTTATCTGCTTCTCTAGCATATTTTACAGTAGTTGTCTGTTTTGAAAACTGCTCTAAAATATCTATAATCCCAAAGCGAATCAATGCTCTTGCTTGTGTCTCATAAACTACTTCAGTAAAGCCTTCATCAATAAAAGCTTCACTTACATGTCCAAAATTAACATCATATGTAATGTCATCATTTTTGTAAGACTTTGAAAGTATTAACTCCTCGTCAAACAGAGGGAATGTTTCATGTGATTTATATACACGGATAGAAAAATCATTTCTTACATACTTTTCACCATAATCAAATGAAACAAAATCACACTTTTGTATGCCTTCATACATCTGCTTTGCAAATGTTTCATAACCTAACGCTATCTCACCTTGTAATAGATGATATTTCTTAGCCCAATTGAGCATATCTTCAGATGCTTCTTGCCATTCTATTTCATGGTTGTTCACCATTGCAATTTGATTATTTTTTACTAACTCACATGGAAATGCATCAAATATTTCATTGGCAACAACAAAAGCATAAGCTACATTTATTTGAGAGATATCATCAAAATGTTCTACTGTTACGTCTGTGCCAAAACGCTCTTCTATATAAGCTAATTGTGCTTTTTTAACTTCCGGCTGTCTTTCGACTATTGCAAACTTTAATGTTTTCATTAGTGTAGGGTCGCAAGTATAAAGCCACTGAATCATGTCACATATCAAATACCCTTGGTGTGCACCTACTTCTATGAGCCAGCCATCTCTGTCTGCTTTTCCATCTTGAATAAGTTTCCAAAAATAGTTTGCAATACTTGCACCAAAAAAAGAGCTTGTACTCACAGCGGTATAAAAATCCCCTGTTTTCCCTATGGACTTAAACGTCTTATAGTAGCCCTCTTCACCATAAAGCCAGTCATTCATATATGTAGAGAAATTAATTGACACTAGCCACCTTTGCATACAGTCCTAAAAGCTCTATTTGTCTATCTATCTTATAAATTTTTTGGTCAAGTTTTCTTATCTCTAAAGAGTTAGCCATCGTTTTAGTTTCAGATGCTGTTTTTTCCCCTGCTTGCTCTAGATTGTACGTTACTTTATAGAGTCTTTTATAGAGCTTTTCATCCTCTTTGGAAAGTTTTATTTTTTCATCAATCATCTTAATGCGTTGCTGTGCAAGCTTATACTCTGCATCTATAGTCTCTTGACGTTCTATCACTTCTGTTTGTGCTTTAAGATGTGCAACCTTTGCAGCTTCAATGTCTGAAAGCATGTTCACATTTAGCGGCATAGAAACAGTAAATCCGTAAGTCCAATACTTCTCTTCAAGCCCTGATCTATTAAACAGTGGGTTTATATCTGCATCAGTATATTTTCCTTGAACAGACACTGAAGGTAAATACTGTGCCCATATCATTTTTGCGTTATATCGCTTCTCTTCGACTGCTAGCTTGTCACGTACTAGTTCTAAGTTTGAACCTTTGTAACGCTGTGCAGATATAAGTTTTAAAGAAGGTGTTTTCACTTGTTCAGGGTTTTTGTCACTTAACAATGAAAATGTATGTCTTAGACTTGAAAGTTGCATCTGAATTTCCAAAGCTTGCGTTTTATCTAAGCTATGTTGTAAAATTGCCTGATCTAAAAAACTACTGTCTATCAACCCTGCTTCATAGCTCTCTTCCTTTTGTTCAATGTCTATTTTATCATTAGCAATCAATAAATATTGCTTTTTTTGCTGTAATTTTACTTTTTTTATTTCAAATAATGCCTGGATAGCAGAGACTATCATCTCTCTTTTTTGAAGTCTTATGCTGGCATCGTTTTGATGACGTAATGCTTGAGCATACTTAATAGCATAGTAAATACCCCCAGATTTGAAAATAGGCTGGTCAATCCCTATGGAGAAACTTCCTGTACTTACTGTTTGGTCAGTAAACTGTTTAGAAAAACTTTTGGAATACTGCAAAGTAATAGGGTTTAACCAACTCTTTTCAAGCATATCACTTTGTGCAGTGTTATTCCGAAAATCATACTCAAAAAGTATATTTTTATTGTCTGAGAGTATATCACTCAACTCATCTGCATAGAGTGATGATAGTACAAAGGTACTACAAAGTACTAATAGCTTTTTCAAAACGTTTAAATCCTTCATCTATTTCCTTTTTGTTTATAGTAATACTAGGTAAAAAGCGTACTGTGTTACGTCCAGCTTTAAGTACTATAAGACCATTGTCCATACACTGATTGACTACATTGACCTGTATTTCAGCACTTTTGGCACGAAGCCCCCGCATGAGTCCAAGTCCAACTTCCTTTTCAAAAAGTGTATCATATTTTGAAGCTATCTCTTTTAGTTTGTTAGAAAAATATATGAGTATTTCATCTATAGATCCATCATCATACATAGGTTTAAGTACATCTAGTACAGCATTCCCAGCAGCACTACTCAAGTAGTTTCCACCAAATGTACTTCCATGGTCACCTGCACTAAGTACTTCTTTATGTTTTGTCATCACTGCACCTATAGGTACACCGCCACCAAGACCTTTAGCAAGTGTTATAATATCTGGTTCTATTTCATAAAGATTAGAAGCCAGAAACTCTCCTGTTCTATATACCCCCGTTTGCACTTCATCTACAATGAGTAAAATACCTTCACTTTGTAAATGCGCTGCCAGCTTTTGTATTTCAACTTTGTCGAAAGGTTGTACTCCACCCTCACCTTGAACCAATTCTATAAGTACTGCGACAGTTTCATTGTCTATGGCTTTATAGACATCTAAAATAGACTTTTCATAAGAAAAGCCATCTGGATACGGTGAAAAGTTAGGTGTATGAAAGCTCTCTTGACCTGTTGCTTTCACTGTTGTAATTGTACGACCATGAAAAGAGTGTTCTAATGTGATGACTTTATAACGTTTATTATCAAATTTTGTTTCACCATACTTACGTGCAATTTTAATAGCCCCTTCATTTGCTTCTGCACCTGAGTTAGCAAAAAAGATACCCATATCATACCCACTTAACTCGACTATTTTTTCTGCAAGATCTGCTTGAGGTTCAATCACTTGTAGGTTAGAAATATGTAATATATTTCCAGCTTGTTCAGAAATAGCCTTGACCAATACATCATTTCCATGTCCAACAGAGTTGACACCTATGCCTGAGGCAAAATCTATGTAGTCCTTATTGTTCTCATCATAAAGTGTTGATCCAATGCCTTTTACAAAATTAACGTAACTACGAGTATATGTTTGAAGTACATACTGTTTGTCTTTTTCTTCTAATGTCATTTCTTTTGTTCCTTCTCTACTTTAACGCTTATTTTAATTCAATTTTCATTAATTTTGAAAATGTACTTTGAGGTGCATCCATCACTATTTCAACTCTATATGAAGAGATAAACTTCTCATCAGCAACACGCCAAGCCTTGTCAATTTTGTATTCTGATTTTTCACCATCGAGATAGATAGACTTACTCTCTATATCTATCAAGTCTTCTGCTTCTACAAAAATAACTAACTTTGAACGGCTTGTGTCTTTGATCTCTACAAGTGACGTACCAGGATTGACATAGTCACCTTTTCTTACCAAAAATTTGTAGACATATTTATCATTTAATACCACAGATTTTTTCGTAATTGTATCTTCTAGTTGTGCTATTTTATACTGCATATCTAAAATCTGTTTTTCAAGATTAACAATCTTCTCACGCGTATTTAAATGTTGTGTTTTAGCAGAGGTAAAAGAGGAAAATGCGGTATCTTTTTGTGTTTTAGATGCAGTTTTCAGTCTGTTAATACGTGTAAAATAGTTCTCTTGACGATTGACAGTACTCTTTAAACTTTTAGCAATATCTTTATTTATTTCTAACATTTCTTGAAGTAAAACTAAACTTTTTTTAGATGATTCCAGATTAATCTTATCCAATCTATCATCTAAATATATAATACGCTTCCCACTCACTATAGTAGCTTCTGCATCTAAATCTACATCTAGTACTAGCGCACTCACTGTTGACTTCATGGTCACTGTTTCATAGGGTTCAACTTTTGCATAATGCACTTTAGAAAACATAAATAAGGGCATGAGTAATAATAAAAATATTTTTTTCATTGGTAAAGGATTCTTTTTTTATTTAATTATAGCGAAATGCTGTTAATGTTAGAAACAAGTGCAATAACCTTAAATACTCGAATTCAAATAGTTAAAAATCGTTGTGCAACTATTAAGTTCACATCTTTATTTTGCATCTTCACTTTATTTAATTTACGTCTCATATCTTGAGAAATATTTTTGACTTTTGTTATTTTGTTATGTTTTATTTCTATGTTAGGTATGATGCCAACATTCTCAATATTTGTTCCACTTGGCAGAGAGTAATATCCTGTGGTCACCTTAGCAGACTGACTGTTTTTTTGAATAATATCTTGTATACTACCCTTACCATATGTTATTTGTCCTATAATAATTGCTCTTTGCTTCTCTTGTAAAATACCTGCAACTATTTCACTGGCTGACATACTTTTGTTATTGACCAATACAACCACTGGTCTCTTATACGATGCTTTCTTCTTTGCATAGTAAATATCGTTATCTTTACCATTACTGATATGAAGTAAGGTTTCATCTTTTTCAATAAACAAATCAACAATATTAATAGCTTGTTCGAGTAATCCACCTGTGTTATTGCGTAAATCTAAAATCATCCCTTTACTCTGGGGATAATTACTAATATATTGTTCAATATTTTGCATACTTTGTCTATGAAAATAAAAGAGTTTAATATATAAAATATTGCCTTGTAAAAGATATGCTATGTCTTTGGATAATTCTATATTCTGATTAAATACTTTTTGCTCACCAGCATTTAAAACTTTAGAATACTTATCTAATGCCCCTTGCCCTATATAGTGTTTATGTATCACCTCTGTCATATCTTGTTTCTGAAAACTGCATCCGTACAAAAGAAACGATAAAAGCAGAAGTCTTAAAAATACCATTTGTATCCAAAGTGTAAACTATTTATATCTTCTTCTCTTTTGACCTCTAGATATAACGCACTATCGTTATGTAAATATTTTTGAGCTTGTAAACTAAATTGATCTTTAAAATCTTTAGCCTCATATATATTCTCTTTTTTATATATCATATCAACTTTTAAAGTATCCAAATTCATAAACAACCCTACACTAGGAGCTAGTCTATACTTATGATTATGACTGTGCCATGAACCATGTAAGAGTGCATAAAGCTTCATATTATCTTTCAATTTCCAACTTTTACCAATAGAAACGTCCAAAAAATAATCTCTTTGTTTATGTTTGGTGCTACCAATATGCATGCCCCAAGAATAACTGTCCTGAGTATCTACTGGTAAATTATTTATATTTAAACGACGAATTTTCAAAATATTTAAAGCTTTTAACGTGAACTTACCCTCTTTTACAAAAAGTGTACCATCCAATACCGATAGTATATCACCATCAAGTGTATTGTAGTCTACACTATCCATAACAAAAGGTGCATATTTAAACTCAAGACCCCGGTTAGTATTTCCTCCCAAGCCCATAAATGAAGTTTTACTACTTTGTGTAACAGACTGTTTTAAAGATACTTTTTTATCACTTACTAAACTAGCCGGCAACACTATGCGCTTTTGAAGTAATCTTCTGTAAAGGTTTTGTAAATTTTTATTTTGCTTAAAATTTTTCTTGGTATTTAAATACTCTATATACTCCAACAACATATCTAAGGTTTCTATAGACATGTTTAGGTTTTTGGCATTCTCAAGGCCTTGAAAATCATTACTAAAGATTTGTAAAACTTTTTCTTTATCTTCAAAATCTAAATAATGGTATTTATCATAAATAAGTTGTTGTTTTGAAGGTAAATAATTTACATTATTAAAAACCTTAGACTTTTGATTAAATTCATTAAGTTTATGAAAAGTCTCAGCAGGAGCATACCATATACGTTCCTTACCAAGTATAGGCTCTTTATGTACTAACTCAAGTAGCTCAGATACCCTATAGCCACAATTACGGTTAAAGAAATAATATGCAAACTTCTGTCCCAATAACTCCCAAAAATGGAATAAAATGAGTTTTTGCTCATACTTAGTTAAATTCATCTCATATTGCCACATTTCTCTAAGTGACCGTTGAGAATATACTAGGTCATCCAAGTAATAATATTTATCTGTATAAAGTCCTTTATACCCACCGATAACCCCATTATAAATATAAGAAAAAATATCATATTTATCTGGTAAATCTGCACCAAAACTAATATTATGATTTAACAATTTATTTCCACTGTTTTTATCTACAGTAATAAATGAATGACCAAATGCTGAAGCTGGGTTACCTAAATATCCACTCACAAAAACTGCACTAATAGATTTAACATCCTCTAGTATTTTCCACTCTTTTAAAGTGACACATTTATTGTCAATTGCTTTATAGTCTGGCAAATTAATTTTTGTAGAGAGCCACAAGTACCTTGCTGGATATTTACATCGTGCATGAGTCTCATCGATAAATGGCAAATAATATGCTTCTAGAGTAGCATTAAGTTCTTCCTTAGCATTTCTATCACCCTTAGGATTCAAGAAAAACTCTTTAGTAACTATGCTACTTTTATTATCTTTGTAGTGGAGTAACGTTAACCATGTAGGTTCTTTAGAAAGTAGATCTAAATTCAGTGCATTAAGTAAGAGTGGAAATAAAAATAAGAGAATCTTCATGGAGGTATATTAGGGAAGAAAACTTCCCTTAATTTTTAGTTTGTAGCGATATCAAAAAGTTTACTGATTTTTTGTTGTTTATTCATAGTATCAAGGTTATTTGATTTTAACACAGTCGCATACTCAGCTCTTAAAGTCTCTACACTTTTATTAGAAAGCTCAGATAATGTATCAAGATATTCACCTTGACCTTTTGCAATTTCAAGTTCAAGGTTATCATGTGACTGAGCTACGAACATTGCTACTTTTACATTTTTACAACTTCCTGATGCCATTTGAGATGTTGTTGTAGTCATAGAGTAAAGTCCAAAAAGCACATTAGATACTACAGCCATTGTTTGTGAATTTTCAAACATTTGTGGTCCCAAACCACATTTTGTAACAATGTGCTCAAAAGTTGTAGCTTGTGCACTAGATGCCATAAGTGCGGCAGTCGCTAAAGAGATAGCAATTTTTTTCATAATTATTTCCTTTTAATATGTATCTTTATTTATTGATGAATAAAGTACATAATCATACACTAAAATCAGTGTAGTCTGCTTAATCTGCAATGCAAGTATTCCACATTTTTTCGAACCTAAATACCTTGTTTCATAAAAGTACATCGAGTAGTTGATAGATAGAGTTTTCTTTTAATATTCTACTCATTAACGGTAAAAATCAAAGCTTTTGCTATACTCACGTCATTAAATCCAAGGAACATTGATGGAAGCAGATTTTTGGCATAAACTATGGGAAACCAACAATACAGGATGGCATTTAGATGACACTAACCCACTTTTAGAAACATTTTTTAGCGAACTACAACTTAAAGAAAATTCAAGAGTATTCATTCCTTTATGTGGAAAGACACTGGACATTGTATGGTTGTTAAGTCATGGCTATAAAGTTGTGGGAGCAGAACTGAATGAGATTGCTATTAAAGAGCTATTTAAAAGTCTTTCCGTAGAACCCAAGATTAAAAAACTAGGAGAACTCACCCTTTATCAGGCAGAAAACATTGATATTTTTGTGGGAGATATTTTTGAACTCACAGCAGAGAGCTTAGGAAAAGTCGAGGCAATTTATGACCGAGGAGCGTTGGTCGCACTTCCACAAGAGATGCGTGTGGCATACAGTGCTTTACTAAAACAGATTAGCAAAACAGCCCCTCAACTCTTAATCAACTTTGAATACGACCAAACCCTTATGGATGGCCCTCCATTTTCCATTAGCAAAGCTGAGATTGAAATACACTATGCTGAAAGCTATGCTATTAAACTGCTAAAAAGTTTTGAACTTAAAGCTGGTTCATTTAAACAAACGGGTGCAACTGAAAACATTTGGTTACTGAACTAAAAGTAGAGAGCTAGTCTCTCCACTTAATCGAACATCCCATACTGGGAACTTGCTCTTTTGGTCCTTGACCTGTAACAGAAATCTCTCGCATGGCATTGACCAATTCAAGTGTTCTGTTAGACGCATCTTCCTTACCTATATTTCCCATCACTGCATCGTCAAGTCGTCCACGGTATTGGAGTTCACCTTGGGCATTAAACCCAAAGAAATCAGGGGTACAAACAGCCCCATAAGTTTTACCCACAGCTTGGTCTTCATCGACAAGGTAAGGAAATGCAAAATTATTTTCTTTGGCAAACCTTATCATGTTCTCTGGAGAATCTTCTGCATAAGACTTATAATCATTCGACATAACAGCCAAGACATTAATGCCTTCATCCATAAGCATTTGTGTGTCTTCTGCCAAGCGTTCTGCAATGCGAATAACATAAGGACAGTGATTACAAATAAACATAATCAACAGCCCTTTTTCAGCCAAATGCTCAGACATGGTAAAGCTTTTACCGTAAGCATCTTGTAGGGTAAATTCTGGTGCTTTCCAACCAAAGTCACAAATCGGCGTGTCGAGTAACATCTTAGTTATACCAAGTAATCACATCATCACTAGGAAGTCTACTTTTCCCTCTAGGATCTTCTTCTCGATACCCAAACGCCACCATAACAGCTGGACCAAACTCATCGCTGTCCAGTTTGAGTTCATCTCTGATAAATGCTTCCGTTGCTTCAATGTCAAACCCTTCCATCGGACAAGAGTCAATGCCCATGGTTGCTGCACCTGTCATCATGTTGGCTAAAGCAATGTAGGTCTGCTTTATTGCCCAGTCAAAGATGTATTTGTCATCACTAAGAATGTTAAAGTCTTTCTTTTGAAACTGCTCATAAAACTGGTGGTAAAGTGCTACAACGTCTTCTGGAAGCTCTTTGTACTTTAACATGTTGTCAATGTAGTCAGCACTGTAGTGTAAATCTTTTACTTTACGTGATAAAATTAAGACCACGTGACTCGCCGTTGGTAATTGCCCCTGCCCACCCCATGTTGTCTCTTTTAATTTTTCACGCAGTTCTTTGTTTTGAATCACCACAAATTTCCAAGGCTCCATTCCAAATGAACTTGGACTCATTCTTCCCATCTCTAAAATATCTGCAAAATCCTCTTCAGTGATTTTCTTACTTGCATCAAATGATTTACACGCGTGTCTAAAGTTCATTGCTTCTAAAAATTTATTTTTCATGTTTTGTCCTCATTTACTTTTATATCAAAGATTCTAGCTATTGTGAACTTAAATCTATCCTTTTAGAAAAGTTTTGCATGATCTCTTAAAACATAAATATACCCATTTTCTATTTGAGTAAATACTTCTATGACTATTTGAAGATGATCTTCCTAGTTACTAATCATTTACTTTTAGTTACTCCTTATTTAATGCATCTTTTTATAATGACAGTGTAACTCATACAATAAAAGGATTAAACATGAAAAGAACATTCGCATTGACAACCTTACTCGTAACTGCATTGACAGTTGCATCATTTGGATTTGGACATGGACCAAAAGGTGGTCACATGAAAAACATGAACGGTGATACAAACACAACCCTAGAGCAAGAAGCACCAAAAGGTCCTTTTTCACAAGTAGCTGAAGATTTAAATCTTACAGAATCGACACAAACACAAATTACTACACTTGAAGAAACTTTTAAAGAAGAGATGGATAGTTTTATGGATGAACTTGACCGCAGTGAGAAGCGTGAGTTAAGAGAATGTAAAGAAGCCTCTGAAGATACCGAAACAGAAGTAAGTGAACTTTGTACATCATTTACAACAATGAAAGATTCTCACTTGGAGCAAGTTACAGACTTATTAAGTGAAGACGAAGCTACCGCATTTACAGAAGCATTTGAAGCACAACAGTCTTCAAGAGACACTAAAAAAGCTCGTAGAAAATAATCCTACACTGTATGCATGTATTTCTCTTTACCTGTATACAGTAAACCATAAGAAATTCTCTACTCATTTGAAAATTCAATTGAGATAGTAAATTACATAGATACTATTTTTTTCTTTCTAAGCCCTTTGCAAATAACAAAAAAACTATCCCAAATGAGACGATAAATGCTGTCACATATAGAGTCATATTGTAATTTCCATATAACTCATAGAGACTTACACTGTAAAGTGGTGCAAAGATTTGTCCAATCCCATAAGCTGCCGTAAATGCCCCCATGAAAATAACAGGGTTTTTACCAGCGAGCTTTCCTCCGTAGCTTAAAAAGAGTGCTACGTGCCCTATGAAGGTACTTCCATAAAGAACCCCACTGAGTAAATTTAGGGTTAAATCATTACTAAATGTTGGAATCAAAATTCCTATGACCTGCAGTACAAAGGTAATAATCATCACCGTCAACGTATCGTAACGATGTGCCATGCGCATCCAAAAGATGGAGGAAAAAATACCAGATAAACCAGCAATGAGCCAGCCAATGCTTCCACTTCCTTCTAAACCTTCCAAAGAGTTTATAATATCAGGTAAAAACGTAGCTTGTACCACATAGCCCACACCCGAAGTAAAATACGCTGCGATTAAGAACAATACATAAGGAGTAAACATGCTAAGACTTACAGGGTGTTTGACAGCATTGTTTTTCACTTTTGTGTCAAAACGCACAATGTGCAATACATAAAGCGACATCAGCACCCCAACCACAGAAAGGGACATCCATGCATCTTGCCATGTACCCTCTAAAAGTGTGTATTGGCTAATAATATCGCCCACAACAATCGCAAAACCTATACCTGAAAAATGTATGCCCATCGCTTTTGTTTTGTCAACATAATCCAATTTAAGCATGATAATCGACGAACCCACCAAAAGTACCATAGCTGAACCAAAGCCAGCAATAATTCTGGAGATAAACCATAACGTTTCGTTCGTAGTGATGGCTAAAATGAGTGTGGTTAGTACGCTGAGTATCATACCCAATTGAAAAAAACGAACTTTAGTATTAATATCTTTCATAAACACACTGGCAATCGCCCCAGTAATGTAGCCCATATAGTTTACCGATGCTAAAAGACCAGCATTTGTAACGCTTAAGAAATCGTCTAGCATAGGAGGTAAAAGGCTTGTAAAGGCAAAACGTGCCACACCTAAACCAACAATACTGGCTAAAATACCTGCCAAAAGAATGTTGAAGTTTTTATTTTTATCAAATAGATTTATATACATCTCGACATTTTAATCATTTAGACTTGATGTACGTTAAAGTGACAACTATTTTTTATGTCTTAAAAAATAGTAAGAAAACAATAATCACTGCCAACATAAACGAAATACCCTGCCAAAAGACAACAGGATTTCTTTCAAGAAGGGGTGGTTTTACTTTCTTTAAAAACTTCGGGTTGGGATGTCTTAAATCATACGTAAATTCAGAAAGCTCTTGGTAACGTTTGAAAGGGTTAGTATGTAGTGCTTTTCTAAGTGCTTCATCTATCCAAATAGGGACATCACTATCATCTCTATAGAGTGAATGATACTTTAATTTATTTTGCACCTTTTTACTTGTAGCTTTTGCGACATTTACCCCATATGGTAATTTACCAGAAAGCATCTGGTAGACAATAACACCAAGTGAAAAAAGATCAGACCTAGCACTTCCCACCTCACCTAAAAAATATTCAGGTGCAGAATATGTCATCGTACCTAATATCTCACCTTCATCTCGAAGCATATTAAGTTCCGTGATTCCTTCTACCTTTACAGCACCTAGGTCTATAATTTTGACTGTACCTGTTTTATCAATCATAATATTCGCTGGTCGAAGATCTTGATGAAGCATTTCTTGTCTATGAAACGCAAGTAGACCTTTTGCAACTTGATCTACAATACTTCTTACTTTTTCTAGTGAGGGCTCAGGATTATCAACCATCCATTGTTCTAATGTCTGTCCTTCTACATACTCCATGACCGTATATAAATAGTTGCGTTCTCTGTCTTGTGGATATGCTTTTAATACATGTTGATTTGTAATGCGCCTTGCTATCCATTCTTCAAGTGAAAGACGTTCAAGATAAGCTTGATCTTGTGAAAATTCAGTAGAAGGTATTTTAATCACCACTGTGGTGCCAGATTTCACATCTTTTGCAAGATACACATGACTTCTATTGCTAGATTTTAACTCTCTAATAATGCTATACCCTTCAAAAGTTGCTCTAGCTTCCAAGAGTGAGGGTACAGGTTTTTGAGGTAAGTTTTGGTAGATTTCGGTAATACTCTTTTCAGGAAGACTGTCTACACCTACAAGCTGTATTGTGAGGTTATCATCACTTCCTGCATCATAGGCTTTATCTAAAATTATTTTTGCTTTTTCATCAAAACTTAATGCTTCTGTATACACAGTCTTTATCATAAATTCATCATCTACAAATTCATATACTCCATCACTCATAAACAGAAAAACATCACCAACTTCTACTTCAAATGCATCATAATCTATTTTGATGTCAGAGTCTATTCCCATAGCTCTTGATAAATAACTTTTTTCTTTAGACTCCCACACTCTATGATCTTCAGTGAGCTGCTCTAGGACACCATCACGTAACTTGTAAATACGTATATCTCCCACATGAAAGATGTATGCCATAGTAGATTTGATTACCATTGTACTTAATGTACATACATACCCTCTATCTTTATCTAGATGGTAAAGATTTTGCCTGTTTTGAGCATATAACCATGAATTTGTTGCATGCAAAACTCTGTACGCTGACTTTCTCACGGACCATGCTTCTGACGTACTAAAGTAGTCTTCTAGAAAATAACTCACAGAAACCTTGCTTGCTTCTTGACTCACTTTACTACTACTAATACCATCTGCTATTGCAATGGCAACACCTTTGCTACTTAACAGCGGTTCAGATGGTATACGGATATCATGAAAGTCTTGATTGATCTCTTTTCTACCTTTACTGGTATGTTCCCCAATACTAACTTTCAATTGTGACATCATTAAAACCCTTATACTCGTTCAAGTAAAGCCTGATAATTATAAGGAATTAGCATATCAGGCCTTACTTGAAAGAATCATTTTTACCATGATTTATATGGTAAAAACTTTCCATTCATTGTGATAACAACACGGTCACCTTTAGGATCTTCTTCTTTATCGATATCTAAAGAAAAATCAATCGCACTCATGATTCCATCACCAAATTTTTCATGCACTATCTCTTTAATCGTTTCACCATACACACCTACAACTTCATAGAGTCTGTAAACCAATGGGTCCGTGGGAATAGTCTGATCCCATTTTTTATAGGGAAATGCTTGTAGTGCTAACGCTACTTCAGAGGGAAGGCTAAGTATTTCACATAATTTTTCTGCGTCATCTTTTTTAAGACTGTTCATTCCAAGTGCCGCAGAAGTTAAAAATACAGGGGACATACCTACTTTTTTAGCTATCTCTTCCCAGTTCAAACCTAAGTTCTTTTTAGCAGATAAAATCTCTTCACTCATATCAATCTTTGTCATTTTTTATCCTTTCATCTACCCAGATGACTCTGGGTAGTATCAATTTATTTAGTATTTAATTTTCTTGCAGCTGATGTTTTAGCATGTGTAAAGTATATTGGTAATCCGACGAAAACTAAACCACCTACTAAGTTACCTAAAACAACTGGAAGTTCATTCCATAACAGGTAATCTACTACTGTAAACTCACCACCCATAATTAAAGAAAATGGAAAAAGGAACATGTTTACAATTGAGTGTTCAAAACCCATAAAGAAGAACAGCATTACTGGCATCCACATAGCCAACCATTTACCACTTACACTTGTAGAAATCATCGCTCCAACAACACCCATAGATACCATCCAGTTACATAGCATACCTCTGATGAAAACTGTCATCCATCCATCACCACCATGCGCGGCATAACCTAAGGTTCTAGCCTCACCAATACCAGCAACTTTAGCAGCAATTGCTCCACCATCTGTGTTAAATCCCATAGTAAAGATGTATGCCATCATCACAGCAACGGTAAAGGCACCAAAGAAGTTACCTAGTGCGACTAGTCCCCAGTTTCTCATCATCTGACCAAATGTCACACCTGGTCTTTTATCTATCCATGCTAGGGGAACTAAAGTAAATACCCCAGTAAGTAGGTCAAACTTCATCAAATAAAGCATAATGAAACCAATAGGGAATAATAAGGCCCCCACAAGTCCTGATCCTGTTTTTGTGGCAACAGTAATTGCAAAAACAGCCGCTAGTCCTAAAATAGCGCCTGCCATATATCCTCTAATTAGTGTGTCTTTTGTGGACATGTAAACTTTTTGCTCACCTGAGTCTACCAGTTTGGTAGCAAATTCTGACGGGTCTATATATGCCATTTTCAACTCCTTGTTGTAATATGTTTTTTTAATTTACTCTTTGAATAAATCTACATCAACATTAAATCGAAGAAAATAAGGAAAAAAATGGGATATATCAACTCTACTGATTAATAATTAATCATTTATATTATTACTTTATAGTCAATAAGGGTTTATACTTTTACCAAATATTAAAAGGATTCTTATCAAAAAGTTATCTGTCTATCTATTTATATTCTTTTTTTTACTCCTCTTTTACATGATTGGTATGACGATTAAGGATTCTTACCGTTCACAAGAACAACTTGTAAACGAAGTATTAAAAAACAAAGCCATTGCCATTTTTGACCTTGTTGTAGATATAAGACATTGGAATGCACAGTTTAATGGCGTCTATGCAAAGTCTGAGACTATGACACCCAATCCCTACCTTGATCCAAACTATATTAAATCTGATAAAAACGAAACGCTTATATGGATAAATCCCGCTTTCATGACACGTCAGATATCTGATATCGCATCAAAACGAGATGGTTTTTCACTCAAGATTACTAGTAATACACTCATTAATCATAATAATGCACCTGACAATAGTGAAAAAAAACTTTTAGATTATTTTGAGTCTAATCCTGACGTTCCTTATTTATGGGAAAGAAATGGTGATGAGTTTAAATTTATGGGTGCATTGAAAGTAGAACCTGAATGTATGTCCTGTCATAAAAAACAAGGATACAAAATAGGAGATGTACGAGGAGGCATTAGTGTCTCCTTTAACACAGCCAATGAGCTACAACAACTCAAAGAGATAAATAAAGATAAGGAGTATGGAATATTATTTCTCATTATCGCTGCAATTGGAACAATCATTACATTTTTCACCTACTATAGTATCAAACGTTCAGATGATAATCAAATTTCTAACCTCAACCATACCCTTGAGATGAAAGTAAACGAGCTAGATGAACTCAATCAAACCTTGCACAATAAAGTAAAACAAGAGGTCAAAAAACAAAGAGAAAAAGAAAACCTTCTCATCCAACAATCTAAACAAGCTGCGTTAGGAGAGATGATAGGCAATATTGCACACCAATGGAGACAGCCTATTAGTGCAGTAAGTGCAGTGATGATGAACATTAAATGGACTGCAATTGCACATGGTGCCCAAAAAGACTTTTTAGATGAAAGAATTAATGAAGCCAATGAACAATTAAACTTTATGTCACAAACCATTGATGATTTTAGAAACTTTTTCAAGCCTGACAAAGAAAAAGAAAATTTTAATTTAGTCGAAGAAGTACAAAGAGCCTACAGTCTTCTTGAAGCGATCCTTCAATATAACAATATTATCTTACATGTCAATGCGGATGAAGAGTTTATAGCTTATGGGTACCCTAACGAGTTTTCACAGGTAATCTTTAACATCGTCTCCAATGCAAAAGATGTACTGATACAAAGAGAAGTCTCTTCTCCTGAAATCACAATCGACATTAGTCAGGATGTTGAGCATGTAATTTGTGAAATCTGTGACAATGCTGGCGGGATAAATGAAACATACTTAGAGAAAATATTTGAACCCTACTTTACAACGAAAGATGTCAATGGTACAGGTATAGGACTCTATATTTCAAAAGAGATTATTCATAAACATATGAAAGGGACTCTACATGTTGAAAATACCTCTATAGGTGCTAAGTTTACAATATCAATTCCCAAAAATAAGGTTGTTTAAATGAATACTCAAAAATTAGACTTACTGAAACACAAAACCATACTCTTGGTTGAAGATGAGTCCGTCATTAGAAATAACATTGCTTCTATGTTAAAATATTTTTTTAAAGATGTTTTTACTGCAAATGATGGATATGCTGGATTAGAATCATATGAGAAACATCTTCCAGATATCGTGATGACTGACCTTAAAATGCCCTATATGGGCGGTTTTGAACTTTTAGATGAAATGGTCAAAAGATCAAGCAATAGTTACATGATTATTGTTTCTGCCCATACAGATACAGATTTACTCATCAATGCAGTAAATAATAGTATAGACAGATATATTATTAAACCTGTCACAGAACATCAACTCTTTGATGCATTTAAAGCATATATTGACAAAATAGAAAAACACTCACAAAACTTACTCACCCTAATACCCGGCATTATGTTTGAAGTAAGCACCAGACAATTAACCACTAAAGACACTGTTATCACTTTAAATAACAAAGAAGCCCTACTCTTAAAACTTTTAGTACAAGATAAGCATAAAACCTATACCTATGAAGAGATAGAAAATCAAGTCTGGGGAGAAAAAACGATGAGTTTATCTTCTCTTAGAAGTGTGATAAGAGACATTAGAAAAAAAACGGGGCAAAAAATCATAAAGAATGTATCAGGAACAGGTTATACCCTTTACTATAAAGAGAATTAACTTTCCAAGATATACATTGATGTTCTTTCCCTAATTCATTACATAAAACTTGCATGAATGACTTGAAATCATTATAAAATATTAGGCAAAGATAGATTTTAAAATTAAACATCATATTGGTCATAATTTAACCATTAAACAATACAAATACCTAATTTATATGTTTATAATAGAAAATAAAATAGTTTAAAAGGTATGACATGCTAGAAAGTTCCACTGAACTTCACAAAAAATTCTGGAAAATTTATGAAAAACAAGACAGAAAAAAAATTGATGAGTTCAAAATGTATATGGACAAGTTTGCTATCAATTTTAATTTATACAAAGATGGGAACTTTATTGAGCAATCTCTTCCTTTTGACATTATTCCACGAATTATTTCAAAACAGGAATTTTCAAAAATAGAAAAAGGTCTACAGCAAAGACTCAAAGCACTAAATCTGTTTTTAGAAGACTTATATACAGATGGAAAAATTGTAAAAGAGGGAATAATCCCTTTAGAATTTGTAGAACGTGCCAATGGCTACCTCAAAGAATTTGTTGGATTTTCTCCTTCAAAAAAAATAAGAACTCATATTAATGGAATAGACCTTGTCAAAGATTCAAAAAATGATCAATGGGTTATTTTAGAAGATAATTTAAGAGTGCCTAGTGGTTCAAGCTACCCTCTTTCAATACGTGATACATATAGAAAAATTTATCCTGATTTTTTTGAAAATTTAAAAATAGACCCCATTAAAAACTATCCCACATATATTGAAAATGCGATGAATCATGTTAATACGGGTGGTATAAATGTATTATTGACACCAGGAAGATTTAACTCTGCTTATTATGAACACAGCTATCTTGCGGAAAAAATAGGTGCACAACTTGTGCGGGCAAATGAACTAGAAGTCATCAATAAAAAAGTATACTTTAAAAATTATAATGGAAAAAAAATACAAGTTGGTGCAATTTATAAAAGACTTGATGATGAATTTCTAGACCCTAAAGTTTTTAATCCAGAAAGTCTTATTGGTGTACCCGGCGTGATAGAATCTTATTTAAGTGGTAATGTTGCGCTTTTGAATGCCATTGGCAATGGTGTAGCTGATGATAAAGGTATCTATTACTTTGTTCCAAAAATGATTGAGTATTATCTTAATGAAGAACCAATACTAAACAATGCCCCGACCTATCTCCCTTACTTTAAAAAAGACATGGATTATGTGATGAATAATATAGAAAAGCTGGTCATTAAAGATGTTGCTGAAGCTGGAGGTTATGGTGTACTTTTTGGACATTCAATGACAACTACAGAGCTAGAAAAATTAAAAGCTACTATTAAGAGTAGCCCAAGAAGATTTATTGCTCAAGAACTGATAGAATTTTATGATGAAAAGTGTTATCTTAACAATGAGTTAGTAGATAGAAAAGCAGACTTTAGAGCATATGTAGTCATGGGAGAAGATATAAAAGTCTGGAACTGTGGTTTAACTAGATATGCCCTAGAGGAAGGAAACTACCTTGTCAACTCATCACAGGGTGGCGGGTTTAAAGATACTTGGGTAATGGAGCTATAATATGAAGCAATTATTGACAGCAAATGTGGCAACCAATTTATATTGGTTAGGAAGATATATAGAGCGTATAGAATTAACACTTTTTGAGATAAACAAAGCTTATGATAAAATTATTGATGTAGATAAAAATGCTGGAGTGAAACTTTATCAAAAATTTAATATTGAATTAAAATATACAGGAGTACTTGATTTTTTAGATAAAGCTATTAAAGGGGAACATGCGGCTAATCTTGCTAATTTAATGGTTTATGCAAGAGAAAATACAATCATCGCACGTCCATACATTGATTCTTCTACCTTTGGAGAAATTATAGAACTCCATACACTTTTCCAAAAAATCTCAAATAGTACAGAAAATATAGATTATAAAGATATTGATACTGCCCTCTCCTTGATTAGTGAGATTTGGGGAGCACATGAAAAAAGAGGTCACAGAAAATGTAGTGACTACTTTTTTAAGCTGGGAAAGCTCATTGAGGAAGTAGATTTTCGTTTAAGATTTGATAAAAATGAAGAGACTACCAAACATATTATTGATGATATTTATACTATTTTTAAAATTTTAGATCCAAATTTTGATGAAAAAATAGATACATTACAAAAACAATCTCAAAATAAAGATACAAATGTGCAACAAAATCTTATGGATGACCTTTATAAAAAAGTTAATGCACTTATTGTAGAATAGCTTCTACTACACAAAGCCAAAAATAAACTAGTGCTATATTATTGTTGGCTTTGACTCTGACTTTGGCTCATCATCTGAACTATTTCACTTTCTGACTTTCTCACATCTACCATCACAGAAAGTTCACTATTCCCACTACTAAATACCACGCCCTTTAAAGGTGAAATGTCATGATAGTCTCTCCCAGAACCCAAAAGTATATGCTGTTCCCTAGGAATAATATTATTGGTAGGATCAAATTCTATCCAACCAGCATTAGGTATGTAGACAGAGAACCATGCATGTGATGCATCCGCACCAAATAGTTTCTTTTCACCTTTTGCGGGTAGCGTTTCTATATATCCACTCATATATTTAGCAGGCAAGCCTATTGTTCTAAGCGCTGAAATGGCAAATTGTGCAAAGTCTTGACATACACCTTTCTTCTCTTCAAATATTTTTTCTATGGGTGTTGTAATATCACTAAATCCAGATACAAAAGCAAAATCATTAAAAATACGTTCCATAAATTCCTGAGTAGCTTCAAAAAGATCTCTATCTTCATGAAAAGACTCATAGGCATATTTTTTAATTTTCTCTGAACTATAAGGGATGAGTTGAGACTCAAAAAGAAATTGTTTCGCATATAAATCAGCACTTTGAAATTTGTTGAGTCTCTCTATTGCCTCTTTATATGAAATACTGTTTGCTTTAATCATATTAATATGTTCATCTATCGTCGCAGAAAGTATCTCAACTTTTGATCTTCCAATCACACTCAATGACTGATGCGGTTCTCTAATTAACATATGGGTATTGGTATTACCAAACATATCTGTAAATTCACGCGATTCATAGACTTCTGGGTCTATCTCCATCGAAAATGAAAGCAACTTCTGATGTGGCGTATTTTTAGGTTTTAATCTAGCGATGTTATGACTAAATGTCACATCATTTTCATATTTAAAGGCTGTTTTATGGTAAATATCGTAAATCATGCTTACTCATCATAATGTGAAAAATAGGTATTTGAAAATGCGTTCGAACATTTCAAAAACAAGTCAGACAATTGAGATAACAATGTATCAAGTTCCATATATACACCTTCTTCTTCTTTAATCATAATCAAGGTATCTAAATCTGTAGATTCTAACATTTTGTGTGCCTCATCCATTATTTTTTCATAGGAAGTTAATGTATATGTTGCTTTAGGCAACATTTTAAACTCTTTTAAAAGATCTTCTACAATATACATAATTGACTTTGGAAACTGTGGATTAAAAATAAGAAACTCAACAACATTTTTTAAAGTCAAAGAACTTTTATAATGTGCTCTATACGCATTAAAGCTCTCCATCGAATTGAGCATGCCTTCTAGAACATCATGACCCACTGATTTATCGAGCTTATGACATAACATCTGCCTCGCCTTTGCAATAAGCAGTAATGCATTTTCAATGCTATAGCCTATTTCATAGATAATAAGCCCCTGCTCTCTAAAAATACTTTCATTGACAAGTTCTTTATACGCCATAAAGTAAATTAAAAAGTCCTCTAATTTATTGGCCATAACCAATGTTGATTCACCTTTCTTACTACTAAAAGCATTCCACTCTTTTTGTATCTTGTCAGTAAGCTTCCAAGACTCAAGAGTAAGCAGGTCTTTCACATTTACATTTGCGTGAGAAAGCATTGCAACGGTTGATGATAAAGAGCCTATTCTCTCAGTATCTTTAATCACTGAAACAATCTCATCCATAGGAAAACGATTAAGCTTTTCTTTATTCTCATCATCTATAAAACCAGGGTATGTCATAGTCATGTGTGTGAGTGCTTTTTGAAAAATAATTTGTGATTTCTTAGATGTATTCTCTTCATATCGGTTAAAATTGGTAATTTTCTTATTGACATTCAAAATCAATCTTGTTGTCGCAATCGACCGTGCTAAATAACGCCCAAGCCAAAAAAGGTTTTCTGCTTTTTGTGTAGAAATTTTTTCAATAGATGTTTCTATGTATCGATCATCTTTAAGCATACTTGCAGAATCTACCTCTATCGCATCTTCTCCTAGTATCCATAAATCTTTACTTATTCCTCCACTTTTTGAGGAAACCATAAGATTATCTTTACTTGATGATATTCTTACAAGTCCCCCATTCATTACGCTATAACCATCATCTTTTTTAAGAGAAAATGTTCTAATGACTGCATTACGTGGTTCAACATTTTTGTTTTCAAAATAAGGCACCGTAGAAAAACCAACCTCTTCTTGTGCAACATATTGATGAGGGTTTTTTTCTAAACGCGTTATAAGATCTTTACGTTCTTTTTCAGACAGTTTTTTGACAAAATAAATTACAATTTTATCTGTTCTGTCTATTTTCTTAATAATAAGCTCATCTAAATGATTTAAAACATAATTTAACGCTTTTTTCTGTCCACACCACCATGTAGCTATTTGGGGAAGAATCAATTCCTCATTTAAAAAATACTCAGATATTTTTTCCATAAAAGGATTAAGCCCTATATTCTCTAAGATTGCACTCCCAATAGGGTTAATCATATTGACATTATTTTCTCTCATCACATCTACAATTCCCGCCACACCTAAGTAAGAATCACTTCTTAGTTCAAGAGGATCACAAAACCTGTCATCAACACGTCGTATTAAGGTGTTTATCTTTGTTAATCCCTTTAGGTTTTTAAGCCACAGTGAACCATTTTTAGTCAGAAGGTCTACACCTTGGACCATGTTTACACCAAGGTATGCACTAAGGTAAGCATGCTCAAAATAAGTTTCATTGTGAGGTCCAGGGGTTAACAGTGTTGCAGTAGAAATGTCACCACCGGTGAGTTTTATAAGTAAATCTTTATAATCTCTTAAAAATGAAGTGAGTTTCTTTTTAGTGATATTGGGGTAAAGATCATTGGAAACAACGTTCATGGTAAGTCTATTTTCTATGGCATAACCAAGTCCTGAAGGTGCTTGTGCTTTGTCACTAATGACCCACATTTTACCATCTGGACCTCTAGCTATATCTGTTGCATAAAAATAAAGGTTGAAGTCATCTTTTAGTCCCATATCAAAGACTTCGGTAGAAAAACCTTTATGGCTAAAAATAACTTCAGCAGGGATTATATTATCTTTAATCAATCGTTGTTCAGAATAGAGGTCCTTCAAAATCAAGTTAAAAAGTTTAGCCCTTTGCTGTAGACCTTTTTTCGTCTGTTCCCATTCGTTCTCTTCTATCACAAACGGGATTGGGTCAAGATTCCATGATCTACTTGAAGACTTATCTTTTTCATCATAAACGTTGTAAGTTACACCGTTATCCTGAATTTGCCAATCAATTTCAGCACGTTTTTTATCTAATAGCTCAATGCCTGCATGTTCAATATCGTTGATAATATTTTTCCAATATTCTCTGATATTTTTTTTACTATCATATACTTCATCAAAAGATGATTCAGAAACATAACTATCAAAAATCTGCATCTACTGCTTTGCCCACTTTCTTCTTAAATCTAGAGTATGAGGATACTCTATACTTTGTGTAACTTCTTGGAATAAAAATACTTTATCTTCTGGTTTGTCTTTTGACAGAACTGCTCTTTTCGCACCGTTTACATCAGTTAAACTTTGTTTAACAACTGACTCTGATACAAAATCAAGAGGTCCTTGCGTATGGTTAAAGTCCCAAAATCTGTTAACACGTCTTGATTCTGCCTCGTTACTGTTTACAGGAAAAGAATCATAAGTTCTTCCGCCTGGATGAGATACGTAATACGTCATGCCACCAATAGATCTTTTATTCCATCTATCAACAATATCAAAAACCAATGGAGTGTCTACTCCTATAGTTGGATGTAGTGCTGACCATGGCTGCCATGCTTTATATTTAACCCCTGCGACAAACTCACCTTCTACCCCACTTGGGCTCAAAGGAATAACGACTGAATTACATGTCAGTACATAACGCTCTGGCACAAAATTATTGACTTTTATTTGTACCCTTTCAAGAGATGAATCCACATAACGTGCTGTACCTTGAGAGCTACTCTCTTCACCAAGAACATGCCAAGGCTCTATTGCCGCACGAAGTTCTAAATGGATGTTGTCTATTGTTGCCATACCATAAAGTGGAAATCTAAATTCAAAGAAAGGGTCAAACCAATCAAGTTCGAAATTATACCCTTCATTGTTTAAAAATGCAACTATATCTTTAATGTCTTCCTTCACATAATGCTCAAGTAAAAACTGATCATGAAGTTGTGTTCCCCATCTCACCAATTTATGTTTGTAGGGCTTTTTCCAAAAAAGAGATACCAATGTTCTTATCAATAGCATTTGTAGTAAAGCCATCTTTGAGTGAGGAGGCATATCAAAAGCACGAAGTTCTAAGATACCTAGTCTTCCAGAACTTGAGTCAGGTGAGTAGAGTTTATCTATACAAAATTCAGAACGGTGTGTGTTACCTGTGATATCAGTTAACATGTGTCTAAAGAGTCTGTCTGTGAGCCAAAAAGGCACCTCTTCATCGACTGGAATTTGTGCAAAGGCTATCTCCAGTTCATAAAGGTTTTCTAACCTACCTTCATCCACCCTTGGTGCTTGAGATGTTGGTCCAATAAAGGTACCGGAGAAAAGATAAGAGAGTCCAGGATGATGTTGCCAAAAAGTGATAAGGCTTCTAAGTAGTTCAGGACGTCTTAAGAGTGCGCTATTTTCTGGTTTAAGTGCACCAATAGTGACGTGATTTCCTCCACCCGTACCTGTATGTTTACCATCAAGCATAAACTTTTCTGTACCTAGACGTGATTCTTTTGCATCCTGATAGAGCGTAAAGAGATTATCACGTAAAGTCCCCCATGATGTGGTAGGTTGAATATTCACTTCAATAACACCAGGGTCTGGTGTAACTTTAATGGTATCAAGTCTTAAATCATGTGCTGGTTCATATCCTTCTAATACAACTTTGATATCTAACTTACTTGCCACAGCTTCAATAGATGCAATGAGATCTAGAAAGGCCTCTGTATGGTCTAATGGCGGTAAGAATATAAACAGTTTACCATCACGGACTTCTATGTTTAATGCTGTTCTTACAAACACAGCATCAGGATCATTTTTAATGACTAACGTCTCTGACTTTTTGCATCTTTTTTTAGCCTTTTTGAGAAACTTCTCAAGTTCAGGTGCTTCTGCAAACAAATCAGGTGCAGGATGCGGTTTCACTTCATTTTCAGGATTTTCAACAAGTGATTCCATAGGCAAACGTAATCCTAAAGGAGAATCACCAGGAATTAAGAAAAGCTGACTTCTTCTAAATGCCCACCCAGAACTAATCCATGCATTGTTATGGTAATTTAAAGGAAGTACCAAACCAACTGGTTTATTTAAGCCCTGACCCAGTACTCGTGCAATCGTTTTACGTTCTAGAGTATCTTCCAGATCACAGGCTAGAGGGTCAATATCTATAGGTAGAGATGCTTCTTTCATAATGTAATGTATAGGGTCTTCATAGGCATTGATAATGTTTTCATTACTTACACCTAAAGTCACTGAAAGCATATTCATAAATTTTAGTGCATCGTCATGTGTATAGTTGTGTGTTGTATTCATATCTGCAAAAAGCGTAGGGTCTTTCCATATATTCTTACCATCTTTTCGCCAGATAATAGACGTTTGCCATCGTGGAATAGGCTCACCCGGATACCATTTTCCTTGTGCATAGTGTAATATTCCACCTTTACCAAATGAGTCTAACAATTTGCGCGCAAGTATATCGGCAAGCTCCCTTTTTTCAGGACCATCTGCTCCAGTATTCCATTGGTCTGACTCCATATCGTCTATAGAAACAAATGTTGGCTCTCCACCCATAGAAAGTCTGACATCATTTTCTTCTAACTCTTTGTCTACTTCTTCACCTAAGGCGTTAATAGCATCCCATTGATCATCACGGTATGGTTTGGTGACTCGGGGAGATTCAAAAATTCTTGTGACTGTATTTGAAAATTCAAATTCAGTTTCACACTTATCACCCAGTCCTTCAATCGCATGCGCACTTTCAAAGTTAGCAGTACAGGCAAGAGGAATATGCCCTTCCCCTGCAAATAAACCACTTGTTGCATCTAAGCCTACCCATCCAGCTCCAGGTAAATAGACCTCTGTCCATGCATGAAGATCTGTAAAGTCTTCTTCTGGTCCGCTAGGTCCATCGAGTGATTTTTCATCTGATTTAAGCTGTACTAAATACCCAGAAACAAATCTTGCAGCAAACCCTAAATGTCTTAAAACTTGTACAAATAACCAAGCATAATCTCTACAACTACCAAGTTTTTTATCTAAAGTCACTTCACACGTTTGTACACCTGCTTCAAGACGAACAGTATAATTAAGATATTTATAAATTTCTAAATTAAGATACACTAAAAAGTCATTTATTTTTCTCTCTTTTAAATCAAGCGACTTAATAAACTTCTTTAACTTCTTCCCTTTATCTGTTATTTCAAAATAGGGTTTAAGTTCTGATTTAAGTTCTTTATCATATTTGAACGGATATTGCTCTGCATATTCATCAACAAAAAAGTCAAAAGGATTGATAGAAATAAGATCTGCTATAACCTCAACATCTATACCAAACTCTTTAACTTTTTCAGGAAAAACAATCCTTGCTAGATAATTTCCGTAAGGATCTTGCTGCCAATTAATAAAATGATTTTCAGGAGTAATCTTTAGAGAATAAGCCTCAATAGGTGTTCGACAGTGAGGCGCAGGACGGAGCCTTATTGTATGTGGAGAAAGAGAGATATATCTATCATATTTATAATGGGTTTTATGAGACAGTACTACTTTTAATGACATAATGATCCTTTTGTAAAATTTGAGTAATATATAAATTTATATTTGATTATATCACTACAATGAATTTACAATTAGATTCTATTGTTTAATTTTAAGTCATTATCATTTATTAAAATAAGTATATGTTTTTATAGAAAGAAAAAATGAAAGATTTAGATTCTCTATTAAGATTACTCACCAAAAAGAACATTCTCTTTAGCATGAATCATTCTTGAAGTAAAGAATCCAACGATCACCATTGTTAATAACGGGATAAAGAAAAAATAAAGTAAAAGAACATCGGGCCGAAAATCCCAATATGAGTCAAAAAGCAAAGTACTAAGTATATAAGAGCCAAGACTACCTAAAATGATACCTAAGCTACTTGCTGCCAAAGAAATCAGACCAAATTCCAATAAAAAAGAGTTACGAATTGTTTGGTTGTCAACCCCAATCATTTTCAATCTTAAGATATTATTTTTTTGTAAATTCATTTGGTACTGGATAATGATAAAACTCATAAGAAGTCCCACAGTGATTGAGTAAAAGCTCATCTTATCTGTAATGACAGTCACATTTTTGACTAGTTTGGCAAAAGATTCAAATAGGTTTTTAACATCAATCACAGTCAACGACGGAAAGTGCTCAGATAATGTAACCAGCATTTTCTGTGCATCATAATCTCCTGAAGAGATGGTCGCCAGAACAGTTTTAGGTGCATCATTCAGCGCACCCTCTTGTAAAATTAAAAAGAAATTTGGCACAAATTCAGTCCACTTTACTGTCCTGATATTTACGACAACAGCTTCAAGTTCAAGACCTAATACATCAAAGAGAAGACGATCTCCCAATTGGATTCCTCTTCTTTGTGCATACCTTGTTTCAACACTTACTTCTATCGGTTTAGAAAAATCTTCTGAGTCATAACTTCCAGTAAAGTCTTGACCCTCAATGATCAACTCACTTTTTTTTATTTTGGCTCTATATGAAAGATTGATTGTACTATTTTTGAGTCTATCATCTCCATAGTTTTTAGCATGATCTATAAAATCAACATCATTTATTTTTACTATTTGTGCCCGTATCATAGGTGAAACATTTTCCAACCGTGCACCCATACTCTTGACTTTATCTTCAATATCTTTTATTTGCTCTTCTTTAGCATCAATCACAAAGAACCTTGGTTTGTCATCAACACTCAAAGTTAAAGAATTTGACAATGATGACCCCACTTGAGGAATGAGACTAAAGAATGTTGTACATAAGACAATAGCAGTAAATAAGGTTAAAGATGTTTTTTTCTGCCTGGTTATATTTTTAAGGGCTAACGATAAAGACAGGTTTTCTAGATGTCCTGAATAATCTAATCTTTTTAAGAACATAAATCCCATTGCAAACAGTATAATAATGAGTATGAACATGACCAAGGCAAAGAAAAAACCAATATTTTTAGCAGGTGTGACAAAGTGAGACAGCAGTAACAGGAGTGTAAGAAAAGGTATAAATCCTAACAATATCTTAAAGAAATGCTGCTTTTCCCTTTGCACTAAGGGTAACATTAAGGGAATCCCTATACTCAAGCTTAACACTAAAAGTATAAATGAAGATTTCAATAAAAAGGTGTAGTCCAATGCGAAATCAAAATCAAAATCAACAAATTTTTGGATGAAAGCACCTAAAAACTGACTTGAAAGTGTGATAAGTGAAAAAACAATAATACTTGAAATCGTAATCAGTACAAATAAATGTAAAAGATATATCAAAGAAAGCATACTTTTACTCAAGCCCATATCACCCAAAATGATAATGTCTTGTTGATGCTTCCTTAGAAAACCCGAATAGAGATAAATCAGACCCACAAGCCCTAAAAAGAAAGAGACAAGTGAAACCAAAGATAAAAAATTTGTAATAAAATTTAATACACGTAATAAACGATCTGTTCCATCATTGGGAGAAAGCACTCTCATACTCTGGTCAATACTCTTTTTCAGTGCATTTTCGATTTTTTCTAATGTATCACTGTCTAAATTTTCTTTAAAAAGGTAGTTTAATGTATACGTAGCTGTTGAACCAAACTGTAAGAGTTCAGTCTCCTTTAACCCTTCTTCACTGATATAGACCTTAGGCATAAAGCCACCAAAACTAATCGTATTTAATGTGTCGGATTCTATAACTTTTTTAATGACAAAACTTTTTTTACCAATTTTTATCTGCGCTCCAAGATCTAAGTCAAGAAGATCTAATACCTCTTTGTAAACCCACACTTCATTGGTTTTTGGTCGTACCTCAGCTTGTGGATAAATAGATTTGTCCCTAAAGACAAATCCCCCATAATAGGGGTAACCTTTATTGAGCTTCACAACTTCCATCAACCTAGCCCTGTGTTCTGAAGCTATCATACTAACTGTAGATATGCCTTGGGTAAATGACTTAAGTTCGGGGAGTTTATTTCTTACATCTTCTTTCTGTTTAGCTGTGATAGGAAACCTAGAAGATACAATAAGGTCTGCACCCAATAAGCTTTTTGCCCTACTATCTAAAGAGGTTTCCATACTTCCTTTGAAAAATTGTAAATATGAAAGTGCAGCAATTGCTAGACTAAAGTTAAGGATAAAAATCAAACTAAAAGACTTGGAACGTGCCAATGCTTTGTAAACCAACTCCAGTACTAACATAGCTTTAAATTACCCTGTACAAGCTCATAGGTTTTTTCACAACGCGCTGCAACCTCTTTTGAGTGTGTCACGAGAATGAGAGTGGTATGGTTCTGTTTTATCAGTTCAAAAAGACTGTCCATCACAGAGTTACCAGTCTGGTCATCTAAATTGCCACTTGGTTCATCGGCTAAAATAATCTTTGGATTATGAATAAGTGCTCTGGCTATGGCAACACGCTGCTTTTCACCACCACTAAGCTCAGAGGGTAGATGATCAAGTCGGTGACCAAGCCCTACTCTTTCTAAAAGTTTAATCGCTTTTTCTTTAGGCTTGGAAACCTTACAGACTTTAGCAGGAAGCATGACATTTTCAAGTGCATTTAGGTAAGAGACTAAATGAAAGTTTTGGAAAATGAACCCAATGTTCATCGCTCTAAAATCATTAAGTTGGCTCTCTTTTAGTTCTTTATAAGAAACAGTATTTAGTGTAATATCCCCAGCATCGGGTTTGATGATACCTGAAATGAGTGAAAGAAATGTTGATTTACCACTGCCTGATTTACCCATAATAGCAACTCTCTCGCCCTCTTGAACGTGAAAATTCAAATCCTCAAATATCCTTATCGTCTGCGAACCCTGATGGTACGACTTTTTTAGTGATTTTAATTCTAGCATTATAGATATTCCTTGATAAATTCAAACACTTTTTTTGCAATATATGCATGACCTTTTTCATTGGGGTGAATACCGTCTCTTTGATTCAACGCCTTTTCACCAGCAACCCCATCGAGTAAAAAGCCCATACTCGTTAGCTTGTATTTGACTTTTAGTTCCTCATACATATCATTAAAACGTTTAGTGTACTCTGGCCCATAATTGGGAGGTAAAAGCATCCCTGCCAATAGTACTTTTGCATCAGACTTCTGCGCATACTTGATGATCTCTTCAAGATTTTTCTGACTGAGTTCAAGATTGAGTCCTCTTAGTCCATCATTGACACCTAGTGCCAAAAAAACCATAGAAGGATTTTTCCTCATGTACCATTTGAGGCGTGCTAGTCCATCGCTTGTGGTAGAACCGCTGACACCGCCATTGATGACAGTAATGCTTGTATTGATCTCTGTTTGTATCAAATGCTCAACCTGTTTTGGGAAGGCATCTTCTTTACTCACTCCAAGACCTTCAGTGAGTGAATCTCCCAAAAAGAGAATTGTATGAGATTTTGCATTTAAAACTGAGAAATTAAATAAAAACACAATGAGCATAAATTTTTTCATTCGTTATTTTATCTTAAATAAATGATCTTATGTATTAAAAAAATGTTTATTGATATCATATTCATAATAAATAAAATTATACATTTATATTGACTGATTTGGAGGTTAAGATTAGTGGGGAGAGATCTAATTTCACCTATTGTACGAAGTATTAATCTGCTCTACATAGTAAGACGCTAACGCTTAAATGAGATAAAGACAACAACACTCATCATCAGTACCATCAAAGTGATAGCTACCTCCCAACGGACTAAAAAAGATTCACTCTGTCTTAACTTCACAGAAAATAATGTTTGCACTGCATTAAAAATTCGCTGAATATCTTCTTGTAATAAAGTCAAATATTGAGTTAAATTATGCAACTTTTTTATATTATTTTTCAGTAATATTAATCCCAATTCAATCCATACAAGTATATCACCTGCAGGAATTGGCTTTACCTTGTTAAATATATGCATCCTATATACCCCAATACTAATCATAAGACTTAACAAAATTGGCCATAGGCTTCCAAATATTTCCTTGTTCATAGCGTATTCAAACGAATAGACTCCTAACCAAGGAACGAGAATGATAGTGAGCAGTAATGCACTCCATGGTAATATTAAACCGATCGATGGTTTTGATCCATAAGGTTCAGCAGATGGACGTAATAAGTATAGTAACCTTGCCATGAGTAATGCTGTGGCTAATGCACTCCCTGATAATAACAATGGCAGTAATGTATCCCATGGAGCCGGTACATATAAAGTATAACTTTTCACTAAATCTTTCGCTAGCATTCCGCTAGTCCATGGAGCACCTGCTATTGCCAAAGCAGGTAACCAAAGTCCCAACCATACCCAAACTCTCTGCTTCAGCTGTTTGCTTCCAAAAAGACCTACACCTAAAAACAAAGCACCTTTACTAAGCCCATGATGAAGTGCATAAAATGCAATGCCAGTAAGTACAACTGACCACACTTCAGGGAATTGCATCCCTAAACCAATGGACATTGTAATAATACCCACCTGACTGATGCTTGAATAAGCCAAAACTGTTTTTGGGTCACGCTGTGTTAAACCTATGATTACACCATAAAAAGCTGTAAAGAATCCCAAAATAATTATAGCAGTTCCCCACTCCGGTAAAGCTATCGTACCCACTGGTAAGAACCGTATCCAACCAAGGATGCCTGCTTTGATCATCGTACCTGAAAGAACAGCACTTGCTGGTGCTGGTGCCTCAGGATGTGCTAGAGGAAGCCATACATGCAGACCAAAAACACCTGCTTTTAACCCAAACCCGATGAAAATCAAACATATAATCAGATCATGACTAGAATCCAAGATGATATTCTCAGGAACAGCACTAAACAATGTACTCTCAGAAGTACTGGCAATCATTAACAATCCTGAAAACAATATGACTTCCCCAAGTACAACTAATGATATATAAACAAGTCCTGCCTTAAAGCTAAGAGCAGTTTTGTTAAAAACTATTAACCCGTATGAAGCAAAACTCATAAGCGTAAAACCAACATAGAAGCTAATCATATCCTGTGCCAAAATCAAAATGAAATTTCCAGCCATCGCGAGTAAAAAATAGCGATAAAACGATACTTTATTTTCTATACTTTTAAAGTAACTTTTTGCATACACACCTGATAGAGTCCACAAAAGTGTCGCTAACAACATAAATATTTTTCCAGTTTCATCTAGTGCAAAACTACCTCCAACCAGTAACGAAGGAAGTTCAAATTCTGTAGCATAGGTTGAAGAAATGGCCACCGCGAGTAAAGCAGGTAATGCTGCCCAAGGAGTAAAGTAAAGTAGTTTGGAATGAAACTGTTTAAATATAAATAAAAATGCCAATAAAAGTGGCCATATCATACTTATAAATAGTATGGAGTGGTATAAAATGGTATTCATCAATAAAACTCCCGATTTGCAATCAATTTAACCCATTCTAACGGACTATATGAAGAAGATGCTAAGAGACCAAAGACCAATGCTAAAAGTGCTGTAACCAATGGTGGTATAAGTAGCATCAACGAGGTCTCCTTTGAACCAAAATCATGTTCATCGGGCCATTTGTCCGGTTCAGGTAAAAACCATGCACGGTACAAAATAGGTAGAAAATACCCTGCATTCAAAAGACTACTTCCAATAAGGATTAAAATAACCCAATCCTGATTTGCTTCTAGGGCTCCAAGACCGAGATACCATTTGCTTATAAATCCGGCGATTGGTGGTACACCTATCATACCAAGTGCACCGATAGTAAAAGCCGTCATCGTTAACGGCATACGACGACCAACACCATTCATTTCACTTACTTTGTGAATACCCAGTGTCTCTGCAAAATTGCCAGCTGTAAAAAAGAGTGTAATTTTCATTACTCCTTGATGAACAAGGTGAACCACTCCGCCTATTGTAGCAATTGGACCAACAATCGCAGTTCCCAAAATAATGTAAGAAACTTGACTCACTGTAGAATATGCAAGTCTTCGTTTTAGATCATCTTGATATAAAGCCTTAACTGATCCATAAATAATCGTCATTGCGGCTACCACTGCCAATGGCTGAGTAAGCCCCATCTGGGCAGCCTTTTCAACACCAAAGACTTCATAAACGACAAGAACAATACCAAATGCACCTGCTTTTACAACTGCTACGGCATGAAGTAATGCACTCACAGGTGCAGGTGCAACCATAGCACGTGGTAACCATCCATGTAAAGGAAAAAGTGCAGCTTTGACTCCAAAACCTGTAATCAATAAAATAAAAATACTCACAAGAGCATAATAATGCTCTTCATCTACATTTTCTATGAATCCCCGTGGTGTAAAGTCTAGTGTTCCTGTTAATGTATAGAGCCATACTGTACCCAGTAATAGGAGTGTGCCCCCAAAAATTGTATACTTAAGATAACTTTGTCCAGCAAGTCTAGATTCTTCTGTTCCTCGATGAACAATAAGAGGGTATGCAACCAAAGTTAACATTTCATAGAAAATTAAAAAAGTGATAAGGTTACCAGAAAATGCTATGCCTAAAGTAGCAGTAATACACAAACTAAAAAAACCAAAAAATCGGCTACGGTGTGGGGAACCTTCTAAATAACCTATTGCGTAAATAGTAGTCAAAAGCCATAAGACACTTGAAAGTCCTCCAAAAAATAAAGCAATTGGACCAGCAATAAGTACCAAGTCTATATTTGGTAATAATGAAAAACGTGTTTCATAATGATGATCATGATACACACCAATAAACATAAAGACAACAAACACAAGTGTTGATACAACACCAATGAGGTTTAATGCTCTACGTAAATTTTGTTTTTCTTCGGCAAGTCCAAAAATCATAATTGCAGGTAAAAATGAACTGATTATCATCAAAAGAGGAATGAAGTTATCGAAATTCATACATTATCTCCTTTCAATTCAAATGGAGACCCTAAATCGATAATAGACAAGAGTGATGCAGCAAATAATCCCAATAGTATGGCAATGACTGCTAATAACAGTGCTGACCACTCCATATTTGCAGGGATGACATTTGAATCATGAGGCTTTGACGATGGAGTAAAAAAATGACTCATCACTTTAAAGATATAGGCAGCTGATAATAAACTACCGATAAGAAGAATGATGATAAATCCCCATTGTTCCTCAAGTAATGCTGCTTCAAGAAGAAAGTACTTTCCAATAAAGCCTCCACTGAGCGGTAATCCTATAATACTAATGCCCGCTAAACCAAATGCAACTGTAGTGATAGGTAAACGTTGTGCAACCCGATCAAGATGTATGATTTCATCATGCCCACCAAAGCGCAATAAATTACCTACAACGAGGAACATGGCACTTTTTGCCAGAGCATGCGCAAAAGCAAGAAAAACAACTGCATTCCAAGCTGTAGTAGCACCACTCAATGCTAATGAAAAAGCCACAAAGAGGTACCCTATCTGAGCTACTGTTGAATACGCTACCAATAACTTTAGTCGTGTTTGTCTTAAAGCCTGAAAAGATCCCCATAAAATAGCTAGCATACCTAAGAAACCAAATATACTTGCTACAGTACCATCACTTAGAGGTCCAAAGATATCCACCCAAACACGAACAAGAATATAAAAAGAGGACTTAATAATCAATGCAGATAATAATGCACTTACAGGTGCAGGTGCACTCGAATGCGCAGGAGGTAGCCAAAAATGAAGTGGGAAAAGAGCAGTCTTAAGTAATAAACCAGCACTTATTAATGCCAATGATACCCAAAGTATTGGGGTTGCTTCAGCATTTTGAGAGAGTATGGCAAGATCAAGGCTTCCGAAACCATGATACAAGAGCCCTACGCCAAAGAGATAAAGTAATGAACCCAAAAGTGTTGCAAGAAGATACCTCATGGCTCCAACAAAAGCTTTACGAGTGTTTCCTAAAGCAGTTAACGCAACAGCTGCAAGACCAATCAATTCCAAGGTGACATAATAATTAAATATATCAGATGACAAAAATAGTGCATTTAACCCTGCAATGATCAAAAGCCAAAGTGGCCAAAACCGCTTTGCCTGATCTGTGGAGAAATAACCCATAGCATATACACTGATACCTAAGACCACTAAAGCAGTCATGATGAGCATAATAAGACTTAATCCGTCCGCATATAGATTGATACCCAATGGTGCAGCCCATCCACTAATCGTATGAAGATAGACGCCTTTTTCAACCATGAACCATGTGAAAAAGATAACAGAGATAAGTACAAAAGTGACTGCGACTATCCCTACTTTAGTTCCTTGTTTTGACCAGAGAAAACTAATAATTGCTCCTATTAAAGGAAGTAAAATCAAAATAATAGCCCATGGAAGCGTCATAATAAAGTGATACATATTATTCATCCTCCTGATCTGTAAGTCTAGATTTGCCAGATATATCAACTACCTTTAACATGAGTACCAGTGCAAGTGCAGTAGCTGAAACAGCAACAACTATACCCGTAATAACCATGGCATGAGAAACAGGGTCTGGCGTTGAATCGCCACTCCGCATTGCCAAAGATATGAGTACCAAAAATACTCCACTGCCCATAATATTCAGTGCGAGTATTTTTCGTAATAAATGAGCATGAATGATCAAAGCATAAAGTCCAATAAAAAAAAGTCCTGTACCTGTCAAGGCATATATAAAAAACATATTCATTATTTGGATTTCTCTTTTGTATAAATGCCATGGAAGAGAAGAGTCAACGTAAGTCCAATGGAAACTGTTGCCATACCCTCAAGTATAAAGATAATACTCCCTGCTTGAGAAAGAGGATACTTCAATAATTCCCCGGATACAAATAGACTATATATTGAAATAGTAATAAACATAGTTACACTTATAACAAGAGCAAAATGAAGTGCTAAGCCATTGAAGTTCAAAAATGGTTGACGTCCAGATAACATCAATAGAACCAATCCTGCTCCAAAGACTGACCCCGCTTGAAAAGCACCTCCTGGAGCATGTGCACCTACCCAAAGGAGATAAATGGAGACCAATATTGAAAAAGGGACTAAAATGTCAACTAACGTATCAAGTACAGGGTTTTCAAAATCACTCATAGACTTAATAGGCACTTCTTTAATAGACCAAACACCAAGGAGTGCAACAAGAAGTACTACCATCTCAAGGAAGGTATCATAAACACGGAAGTTTAATAATACTGCGGTAACTGGATTACTTACACCACTCATATCTATATTTTTAGCCACCAATTCTTGAAGGTTTGATGATGATTCAGGTAAAGACAATACTGCATATCCAACCAGTGAAGCCATAAATGTCAGAAATATTATTAAAACCAAACGAATTATCTTATCCTCACTTGTATTTTTATTAGCAATCAATTGTTTGTCCCTTGCTCATATTGGATATTGTCCGACATAGGTGAATTTTTGTCAGTATCGGTTGTGTTGTGTAACTTCGCTAATGCTGCTAGAAGAAGTGCTCCGGTCAAACCAGCGCCTATGGCTACTTCAGCTATGGCAACATCAATCGCATTTAAACGAACCCAAGATATTGCTAAGAGCAATCCAAAAGTAATAAACAATACAATAGCTTTAAATAAATTAGTACTTGAGAGTGATTGCCATGCAACCCATAGTAAAACGACGCATAATAAGCCATCAAAAATACTAATTATCACTTCCATAAACGTATTCCTTTATCTAGTGCACTTTTAGCAACTAAATGCGCCACACTCGCACCTGAAAGAAGTACAAGTACCCAGATGAGTATTAGTTTGGCAACTGTAACAAGAGAATCCGACTGCAATGCAAGTCCTAATACGATGAACCCCAGTCCAATATTATCTGCTTTAGTTAATGCGTGTAGACGCGTGTAGACATCAGGAAATCTAAGAAGCCCCAAAGTTCCTGCTAAGAAGAAGAACGCTCCAATTAAAAGAAAAATTAATGATATATATTCAATCAATGTCATGGTTATTGCTCTCCTTTGGATCGGTTCGGCGCACGAAGGCCACAGCAGTAACAGCAGAAAGCAGAGCAAAAATCAATGCTACATCAAGTAAATTGGTCTGATTTGACACTTCGGCTAACACCAGTAGTATGGCTACTGCGATTGTACCAAACAATTGAGTTGCAAGCATAAGGTCAGCAGTCGTTGGTCCCCTAAGAATACGCCACATCCCGACAACAAGATTAAGCATCAAAAACATTGCTAGTAAAACCAGTACAGTCTGCATTTTCAGTTACTTCTTAAGTAGCACTGGTGAAACAAATCCAGATGGTTTCACCGCAAGTACGGAACAATCCATCTGGTTAAGTATATCTTCTGCAGTATTACCGATAATTAGCCCTGGTATACCAGTACGTCCAATTGTTCCCATTACAACTAAATCCGCATCTATTTTTTTTGCAAACTCTGGAATAACTTTGTTTGGAAACCCCTTGATAAGGTGTTTTTGAGGTTTAAGAAAATCCATTAATTCTCCTGTCTTTTTACTAGAAAGATTATCTATGAGAGCATCTAGTTTCTTCTCATGTATATGCTTTACATTTTGTGCATATTCCAGCATTTGAATTTGGTTCATTCTTACACGTGGCCCCTGCAATGTACTTTCACCAGGTACATACCAAGCATGCACAATATGAAGATTTGCCAATTCAGAAACTGCTAGAGTTCCTGCCATCTTAAGTATGGTATCATTTAAAGATTTATTAGCTTTCATCTCTTGTTCAAACTCAGAAGTATTTATATCAATTGTGGCCAGAATATTTTTATATGAGTTGGGTGTATCTTTATGTATCATCCAAACTGGACACGGACATTTTCTTAAAAGATGCATATCATCACTACCAAATATGCGATCCATCCATTCTAATTTTATTGGTGTCTTAATTACTAAGTCGTATCCATTACGGAGTACTTCATAGATTATTTCAAGAAATGGTGTACCAACACGTATCTCTGTATGAATTTTATTTTTCTGTGGAAAAGTATTGACAAAAGATTGTAACTGTTCATTTCTAAACTCTATGACAGATGCTTCTATATTTTCTGGTATGTTTGGCTTAAACATGTTCACATTTATGCCTGTGCTTGGAAAAACATTTATCACTGTGAGTTTTGCACTGTTCTTCTCTGCGAGGCTCAAAGCACGTTCAAGTGCAGTTTTATTTCCAGTTTCAGGGTCTACCACACATAATATATTCTTAAATCGTTGCATTTTACATATCTCCTTTATAAAAATTTTGAGACGAACCAAATATCTTACTCACCTGTTCTTCTAATATATTGAGTTCCCTTATAAAATCAAGTCGACTATCCATAATATGAATAGTTAACTCATTATCCTCGAGCTTAACTGTTAATGTACCTGGTACTAAATTAACTAAATTCACCATAAATACACGTGGCAAACCAGGAGGTAAACTTAAAGAATATTTTACTATCTCAGGGCTAATAGGTAGACGTGGGTGAAAAACCCTTAAAGCAATGTCAACGGCACCTTTGAAAGAATAAATCAAAAAAAGCGGTATGAAGGCAGCTAGTCTTAGGAATGTAATATCAACTGGAGAAAAAAGTAGTATACTCACAGTTGTACTTAGTAGTACAGCTGGTAAACCGACCCACCAAGAAGATACATCTCCGTTGGTAAGTACCCACCAAGTGAATAGAAAAAATGATATTCTAAAAAGCAAAGAGGTAAGGGTAACATTTTTAACAAAAATATCATATATAAAGCCCGTAGGTTTTAATGTAGTCTTCATATTTTTCCTTTACTTGTAGTTATTTTCTTGATGAATCACTTAATCGTATCTTGTAGAAAAAAGCGTTAATGTTTCTCTCAAATAATCAAGCTCAAATCCAATTGAAGTCATATGATTTAAAGTATTTTCACATGCCTTTGTTTTTATCTTACCTGCTGTGGTGACTTTTCCGTATTGTTTTGCTTCTTCAGCTGGAATTACATATTTCATACCAGTAATAAGACCGAGTAAATATGTGTTATACTCCTCAATATTATTACCATTTCCATTCACTAAATAATCACATTGTTTTTTCAAAGCATTGTCTATTTTTACATTAGCTGATACATTCATTGATAGAACAATAATGAAGAGTAGTAAAGTCATTGGTTTATTTTTCATGAACTATCCTTTCTTAGTTCTATTTTATAGCAGAAGACTTAAATAAAAACAAGGATATTTTCAAATACTTATAAATTTGTATATATCATTCCACTGTAGTGTTTATATACACATAAATCAATGTTGCTATTTATTTATCATTGATATTTATTATTATGTTATACTGAACGTAATCTCAAGTACTTGATCTGTATTTGACTTCGTTTTTATCATCCTTTAAAAACTCTATAACTACATATTAAGCTTAGATCTACTCAAATTAACAGTAACAGATTTTTGTTAGGCTTTTTTTCATGATACACTTTTTATTCATTCTGACTATCTACACCCTAGGTGTACTCACTATGTAATATAAAAATAATCACAAGCAAAATATACATTACATAGCAAAACAAAAAGTAGACTTTAAGTCTTAAAAAATTGGAGAAAAAATGGTTATATATACCGTAGGTACATTTGATTTATTACATGTCGGACATCTGGCTCTATTGGAGTATTGTAAAACTTTAGGCGACACTGTAGCAGTTGGTGTTGCATCAGATAAAGTTGTAAACTCTTATAAGCCAAATGTTCCTGTTATTGAATTAGCACAGCGAGAAGAGATGCTAAAAGCCTTAAGTTGTGTCGATATCGTCCGTCCATACCATGCACTTGAATATGTAACGGCTTGTAAAGAACTCAACGTAGACATTTTCGTCATAGGCGGAGACTGGGGCAACAAGCCTCACAATATTGAGGTAGAAGAGTATCTAAAATCAATGGGTAAAAAGATTGTCCAAGTCGTTTACAATCCAAGAACTTCATCGACTCAAATAAAACAAGATGTCATAGCTCAGTTTCATAAGGGTAGAAAAATTGAAACGGCCATTATATAAATGTTAGATACTAACACTATGAAACAGCCAACTATTCTCTCTTATGTAAAAGATATACCAAACCTTTTATCACTCGCAGGATTAGCCTGTACATTACTTGCAATTTACTATTCAATTTTAGGTATCTATTCTGTTGCGATGATTGGTATGGTTTGGGCTGTTGCTTTTGATTGGGCAGATGGGCTAGTTGCGCGAAAACTCAAAGGACGAACGGCTACCCATGCAAAATTTGGTGGGCAGCTTGATGTGCTTATAGATATAGTCAGTTATGGTGTCACCCCTGCCATACTTCTTTTAAGTTATGGAAATTTTGAACCACTATTTTTACTTGGAGCCTTTATCATGATGGCTGCGGCTGCTATACGATTGAGTTATTTTAGTACCTACGGCTTAGCTGGAGGAACAAAATACACGGGACTGGCACTTGATAACAACAGTCTGATTTTAGTATCTGTGTTTTTGCTAGAGAGTATAGTGACTCATGGTACATTTACCATCATCTTATATGCTGCTGGTGTAGGACTTGCAATACTTAATGTTTCCCAGATAAAAACACCCAAACTATCAGGAAACCCTAGAAATGTCTATCTACTTGGGGCTTATACATTAGGAATAACAGCTATCTATAGTTCACAACTTATATAAAATAATAAAGTTATGAGAAAACTAAAAACATATTGTTCTATTTAGTCTTTCTTTATAGCAGGCTTTGAGAGATTAAAAATAGAAAATGCTGTGGTAAAATCTCAACCACATTTATATAGAGATTAAAAAAGTTGTATTTCTTATTTAGTACTGTTGTTTTATGAGGTTATTATGATTCAATAGTTTTTTAGCATCATTTATTGATAATCCTGATTTTGAACAGGCAATATCATATATTTCATTGTTACTTAACAGTCTAATCAATGTATTTAGTTTAATCATTTTAGATATATTTATTGTATTTATCGACATATTTTCTCCTTTTTTATTTAATTGGTTGCGGAAGATGGATTTGAACCATCGACCTTTGGGTTATGAGCCCAACGAGCTACCAAACTGCTCTATTCCGCGATATATAGTAAGTATGTGTAAATTGAATAACTCTAAAAAACAGAAGGTTCTAAATAGAAAGAATGTATATAAATTTAATTGAGCATAAATATTTTTTCAACGAAAATCATCTAAACTATGGACAGACTTCTCTGCCCATTGATAATCTTAAAGACCAGTAACGTTTTCAGCCTGTGGACCTTTTTGGCCTTCACCTATCTCAAAAGTAACTTTTTGACCTTCATTAAGCGAAACACGGTCATAACCGTTACTATTGATTTGACGATAGTGTACAAATACATCACTGCCACCATCTTCTTGTTCGATAAAACCGAAACCTTTTTCACTGTTGAACCATTTTACTGTTCCATTTACTTGAGTTGCCATTGCAATTCCTTTAGTTGTTTATACATTTCATTATTGAAATGTTCAAAATATAATACGGAGTGTTCTTTTGGGAGGATAATACTGTAAATTGTAAGTAAGCAATAAAAATCTAGCCTAAGATGATACTCTCAATCATCTTTGATATATAAATTATAGCTGAATCATGTAATAATAGCAACCCTATGTATTAGCCCATAACATATCTTAGATTAGAGGTAATGAAAACATTCCTTTTGTAAAATGTTAAATTTTAGATATATACACCTAGGAGAGACTGACCTAGATGATTTCAGATAATAATTTTGATAAAATTACCCAACTGCTTTTATTAGATAAGAAAAAGTTGTATAGATGATTATTTAGCGCACTATCTATTGTTGTAGTGCGGCTTTCAGCTCTTCTTCTGTAGATATAAACTGTGTTGATTTTACAACAGAATTTTCTAAAGTAACTATAGCTATTTTTTCTACATTAGCTTCATCTTTAAATTGCTTCACTATCGTGTCATCGTAAAGTAACAACATCTTGTAAGAGCTGCTTCTTAGGTCAGGAAGGGCAAAAGCATTACGTATAATAACTGGCATAGGACTAATGTCAGCTATAAATAAAGCATTTCTTTTTTCCAAATAACCCTCTTCTTGTTTTTGTAAAAATTCATTGACTGCATGCCCTGCATCTTTTTTGAAAACTAAGATGAGTTTTTTTGTACTGTCCTCTAAAGTATGTACTTTATCAAATTGATCAGGTAAAGTAAAACTCATAGTTGAACCCGTATTTAGCCCATCACTGACTTTGGCCATGAATTTACTTGGGTCATACTTATCTTCACTATTCATAAAGAAGAAAATGCCTCCTCCAACTATAAGTATGGCAAGTAAGCCCAAAAGTATTTTTTTAATCATTGTTATTTCCTTAATGTTTTATTACATGAGAATACTAATAGAACATAGATAACAGTTTATTAATAGCTCATAGAACCTGCATTCAACAGTCCTATTGAAATGGATATAAATGCCATCATAATACTAGCAGAGTCTATACCTTCATCTATCAGTTTCTCAACCGAGTATTTACCCTTACCTCTTGTCATAATAAAAGAAAAAACAAGTTGAATCCACATCGCAACAAAAGCCCAAACCACAAAATAAAAATATGAGACTGAACTAGTCAGTGCACTATAGAGTGGTCTAGTTTATGGGGAGCATTATACTATTTCATTTAATCTTCAAAAAACTAAATCATTACATTCATTTAATTATAAAACCTCCTATATAGAACATTTTATAACGTTTTCTATGGGAGGGTACATACTAATAGTCTGCAAACGTCGCTACAGCGAATAAGGTTATAAAATATGTTAGATTATAAGGTTTTTGTTTAGAGCTAAATAAGCGATATTATGTAGCAAACGCACAAGATTTAAATCCTAAAATCAGCTAAAATTTTCCCATAAATAATGAAAGGGAAAGAATGGCAGAAACCCACGTACTATCAGCACTTACAAAGAAAAGAGCAGAGGTGTCAGGAGAGATAAAACAGTATGAAAAACTTCTAAAACAATCTAAACTCAATTTACAATCCATAGACCAAACTATACATATCTTTGATGATAGCTATGATCTACGCACCATCAAAGCTAAAAGGGTACATAAAAAACGGTATTTTAAGACAGGAGAAGCCAAAGTATTGATACTTGACATGCTAAGAACGGCTACAGAGCCACTAAGTACAAATGCTATAGGTAAAAAGATAGCTTTTAATAGAGGTCTTGATAAAAAGGTTAATTTTGATACAAATCGTTTTCAAAAGATTATTTTTGCTTCACTTGAAAGATGTGAGAACAATGGCTTGATCGAGCGTGTCGGTAAAGACGGGTTAGCTATCGTATGGCAGATAAAAGCCTAAGCTCCTAAACGCTCTGCAACCCTTTTGTTCCCTTGCCAATATCCACAGAATTCATTAGATACTCCACGACTAAGGCATCGTGTGAGAATATCGTTTGCGATAGCACCGTTGCTTTTTCTACGAGTATCTTCACGATAAGCTATTTCATTGGCATAGTTTGAAAGATACAAAGGTGAAAGTCTATGGCATTGACCGTATTGCATACGTCTAAATCTTGCATTATAACTTTCACTTTGGTTATTGTTCTCTCCGTTTTCACCACGATACTCTACTTGGTGATTTACCCTCTTCATATCATAGAGTGCATGAAGATCATCGTAAGCAGTTGCTTCATCAGCGTGAAGTTCTGAACCTCTCTCAATATGCTTGTTTGTAATGTTGCCAATATCAAAACTGTTTTCAGATTTGAGTACAAAGGTTTTAGTTTTCACTGCTCCGATAACTTCATCGCCATCATTAGCTCTTTGTCTTAGTGAGATCACCACTCTTTTGTTGGGATGATTGATTTTTCTTCTGTCAACACGGTCAGCAATGGCATTTTCTTTTCTTGTCTTACCACCTACATATACACCGTCAATTTCACAGACACCAGTAAGCATTTCACTTTCTGTATCATCAAGTAGTGACTCTCTAATTTTATGTGAGAGTACCCAAGCTGTTTTATATTGAACATCCAAATCACGGCTCAACTGCAACGCACTTAAAGATTTTACAGAGTTTGTAAATATTGCTATAGCTAAGAGGTAAATTTTTAGTGGTTTTTTATGTGAAGCAAAAAGAGTTCCGCTTGTTACTGAAAAAGTATGAAAACAGTCTTTGCATCTAAATTGTTGTCTTGCTTTAATGTTGTACGGTTTTCTCATAGAACCACAACACGGACATACTGGCTCACCATTCGTTGCAGACCATCTAATCGTCTTGAAAATTTCAAATATTTCTTCTTCACTCATCATTGCAATTTTTACAATTGATAATGTTCTTGCTTCTGCCGATAAGAGGAAATGTTGTGCCATATCTTGTCCTTTTCATGTTATAAAATCATTATAACACATTATTTAATGTGTGTCAAGATTAAATTAATATTTTTATGTGTTTTTATAATTAAATAATGTGTATAACTAGCGTATTAAATGTACTTATTAAGTATTTTTACGGTATTATGCTAGCTATGAAATATGATGATTTTAAGAAAAATATACGCGGAGCAAATCTCTCTATGCGTGAATTTGCAGACCTTATTAAAGCAAATAGGAATTCGATAACTAACTTATCTACAAGAGAGCAGGTTCCTAAAAATTTATATATAGTTTCAGCTTTGTTGGCAGAATTAGCGTATCACAATATTGACTATAAAAAGATATTTCAAGAAATGGATATAGAGCCACAAAAAGCAAGAGTCAAAGACACTTTTGGAGAAAAAAAGGATGCACATGAGTGAAGAATTACTGCAAAGGGGGTTAGATAAAAATAACCCAACATCAAAAATTGGTAAATGGGACTATTACAATATTGGTGCAACAACACTCAAAGCCTTAAAGGGTGCAAGTATTATCCGAAATCTTGATTATGGAAAATTGGAAACTAAAAAAGTAGATGCACTTATTGTTAATAGAAAAAATGTTATTGCGGTCATTGAGTTTAAGCAACCAAAAGAGTTTAAAACAAAAGCACAAAAAAGTAAAGCAATTAAACAAGAAATAGAAGTAGCACATAAACTTGGTGCAAAAATAACTATAGCCACGGATACAATTGATACGGTTTGGGTTAATACTCTAACAGGTAAAGAAATTTGTGATGAGAATGGAAATGTTATAAAAGAGGATTTTGACCCAAGTAATGAAAAAATAGTTAAATTAATAGAAAAAATAAACTATTCTCTGAATGAAAAAAATAATAATATTTTACCAAAGAAGCTAGTAAATCCTACAGACCTTGCACGTTCAATTTGGCAAGATGTATGGAGCGTAAGCGGAGCAACACCTGAAAATTGTCTCTATACATTTGTTGAATTATTTATCTTTAAATACTTAAGTGACTTAGATATTTTGAGAAGTATAGATAGTTTTGATTTTCTTATGGAACTAAGAAACGATAGAACTGATGATGAAATTTTACAATATTATGCAGATAATATTAGAAAAAAGATAAAAGACCTTTTCCCATACAACGCTTTAGATAATACTACTATCATAAACGGAACAATTTTTGTTAGCAAAGACCAAAAGGCAGTTTCAGGATATAGTACAGTGTTTATGAAAGTATTAAAAAAGTTTAAAGACTATGGTCGATTGGAACATATTGACTATGACTTCAAGAGTCAACTTTTTGAGAGCTTTCTAAAAGAGAGTATAAGCAAAAAAAACTGGGGACAATTTTTTACGCCAATAAAAGTTATACGTGCTATAGAAAAAATAGCAAAAGATGAGATCAAAGAAGGGGCTAAAATATGTGATCCTGCTTGTGGTGTAGGGAAATTTTTATTAGAACCAATTAAAAGTAGATTAGACCAATTCTATGCAGTGAAAGGTGATACTGTCATACCTAAGATAACTATAAGAGGATTTGACAAAGGATTTGATAAGGATGAGCAAAAAACAATTATTTTAGCTAAGGCAAATATGTTAATTTACTTTAGTGAAATTATTAAAGATTATCCAAACCATACTGTGGAATTTGGAAAAATATTTAATGATAGTTTCACATTAAAAACAAATTCAATTTTGGGTACATTGCGTGATCCCATTAAGGATGAATATGACCTAATACTAACAAACCCACCTTATGTCACAAGTGGGAGTAGTAACCTCAAAGATGAAATTAAAAAAGATGAAGAATTAAAAAAATATTATAAGGTCAACGCCATAGGTGTTGAGGGTCTTTTTATGGAGTGGATAATAAGAGCATTAAAACCTAATGGCAAAGCTTTTATAGTTGTTCCTGATGGTATTTTTAATCGTCAAAATGACAAAAACTTGAGAGCATTTATTAAAGAAACATGTTTTATTGATGGAATAATCTCTCTACCATTAAACACATTTTTTACTACAAATAAAAAAACATATATACTGTGCCTTACAAAGAAAAATGATAAAGCATATATACAGACTGACCCAGTATTTACTTATCTTGCTAGTGAAATTGGAGAAAGTAGAGATGTAAATAGGTTTAACATAGAGCAAAATGATTTAGATGAAGCAGTAACTTTATATAACTTTTTCAAAGGAAATAAATCAAACTTTAAAAACTTTAATAAAGATCCTAGATGTAAAATTTTTGATATTGATATGTTTGATCCTGATGGTCATTGGTCTATTGACAGGTGGTGGAGCAGAGAAGATAAAATAGAACTTGGTATTGAAGAAGAAAACAAGACAATCGACATACAAGATTTTTCATCATTAGTATCTGATATATCTGAAACAATTGGTGGATTTAGTGAAATGATAAAAGAAGTGGCTGAAAAAAAAAATTCATTGACTAGTTCGCAGGACATCTATCTTTCTGATACAAATTATTTCAAATTATTTATAGGGAAAAGGGTTACAAAAAAAGAATTACAAAACATTAAAGACGGGACAATCCCTGTATATAGTGCAAATGTTTTTATCCCTATGGGTTTTCATACTACAAGCAATATAGAAGACTTTAACTTTAATAAAGTTATTTGGGGTATTGATGGCAATTTTGAATTCAACACAATTAAAACTGGAGTGCCTTTTAGAACTACTGATCATTGTGGAACTCTGCAAATACTACATGATGACATCCTTCCAGAATACCTTATGTCGGAACTAGAAAATATAAAACATGTATATGGGTTCGACAGGGAGCTTAGAGCTTCTCTTAAAAATATGCAAAAGATAAAAGTATCTATTCCTCTATTAGAGAATGGTGGTTTTGATGTTGAACATCAAAAAAATGTTATTAAAAAATATAATGTAATACAAGATTTAAAAAGAAAGATAAAAGAATACAAACGAGAGATAAAAATAATAAAAGTCAACATGGATAGCTCTCTAGAAACCTGTAAGGCTATAAGGGTTAGTGAACTTTTTGAAACAGAAAAAGGCTTATCAAAATATACAAAAAATTATGGTGAAAATAATAAAGGTCAATATCCTGTTTATTCTGCTTCTAACAATGCCCCACTCACTTATATTGATACTTATGACTATGATGGTAAATATCTTACTTGGGCTACTAATGGTTTTGCAGGATATATAAAAGTATTAGATGAAAAGTTTTCTGCAAATGGGGACAGAGGGATATTAATACCTAAAGTAGATAATATAGATATTGACTATGTAAGATTTACCCTTGAACCAAGCCTAAGAGAATTAGCTAAAGGGAGAAAAGGAGACAAGGGAAGCAATGAATTTACAAAGGTTTATCCATCTATGGTAGAAAGTGTAGCTATGTCTATTCCTGTATTAGAGAATGGTAATCTTGATTTAATCACACAACAAGAAGCAGCACGAAAATATCAAAAAATTGAACAGATTAAAAAGCTCATAGAAGAAGAACTTTTTAAAATTGAAACACTGGTAGTTGAGTACTAATGAAAACTAGTACGATTGAATATAGCAAGCAAACAACAAAAATAACCCTCAACACTTACGATGATGGGTTCTTCCTCTCAGAAATAGATATAACCGATGTAGTCCTCACTCTAGCCCTTGAAAAACTATATGACGACTACGGCTTAGAACAAGGGGATGAGCTACATATCAGGAAAAAGAAAAGTTTGGGAAGCGTTACGAAAATTGAGTTGATGAAATCCCGCAAGAATGAGGACAAAAAGTAGCTATTTTTTAAAAAGTTATTTTTGTGCGTTTGCTACCACGGTAATTCAAGTTTAAGATAAATCATAGTTTACTGACTAGGGAGAAAAGTTTTTCAGGATTCCAAGCAAAGAGCTTTCTAGCTTGTTTGATATTTGTAAACTTATTAAGATTAATGAAATTAATAGCCAAACTTCTCATCATTGTTTGCATGAAAGGTATTTGTCCAGTTCTTGTTCGGCACATGTCTTCCTCAAAACTGACATCTTTGACATAATGTAAAGCGTTCTCAATCTTCCAATGGCTTCTAATAATATGAAGAAAAGTTTTAGCATCTACTTCAAGACTAGAGATATAACGATGTACCTCCGTTGTACATTTTCCATGTGAGAGTGTTGTGGAAGTAACTTTGATAATTCTCTTAACATTTTTCCAATTATTTTCTATTTGATACAGGTCATCATAGACTTGACATACCCTCTCTTCGTATCTACCATGGGTATTATGGTCATAGGTTATAGCTTCATCCACTGGCTTTGATAGGGAACTATTATAATCTACCCATTTTAACAACTCTTTAGAGTTTCCCTTCACTTGTGCAACATAATGATGACCTTTTTTGATTATCTTGTTTAATGTTTTTTTTGCGTGTGCATCGCATCCATAGTAATGACACAGTTTTTTAAGTTTAAATTATCTAGTAGTGCAATAAGTGCAGGTATCTCATTACTTTTATCTTCTACTTGGTTTTGAGTGAGGGTTAATTTGTTATCTGCTAAAAACAAAGAAACAATATGTCTTGCTTTTTCATTCATCGCTTTACTTTTTGACCCTCGCATTGTTTTACCATCACTTGATACTATGGTTAGATCTTGGGTATTGTTATTTAACCCCTCAACCCACTCTCTTTGTAGCCTCTCTACAGCTTTACTATCCATCCCATTATATGCATTCCTGATAGTTGTGTAGGCAGGAGACTTAAAGGGTCTTTCTAACAGTTTTGCTATATCTCTTTTTCTCTCTTTCATCCATAGTGCCATATCTTCAAAACTATTTGCTCCTGACATTACGGCTAACAAGGACAAAAACAATATCTCACTTGGATTTGTGTAGGCTACTTTATTTTTCCTATAGTCTGGTAACTTTCTGAACTCTTCTAATAATCTTTTCATAACTTCTATTATACTACTTAATATTAAAATTATGTTAAACTTGAATTACCGTGGTTTGCTACATAATATCGTAAATAAGTAATCTATTTTAGTTATAATGAATTAATAAAAAATTTGGGAAAGATATATGCAAATAACACCTGAAAGAAGTAGACACATATTTGGTAACCCTTCTCGTCCAAAAGTCATTAAGGAAAAACAATTTGATGGTTTTGATAAAGAATTAAAACAAATTGCTAAAACACATTGGAAGGATGTTACAGAAGAAGACCTATGGTACTATCTTCATGATTTAGCATATGTTGATTTACAGCCAGAACTTTTTAATTATCTTTTCCCCATATGTCTTAACTTTTGGTATAACTCTTTAATGAGAAATGATTCAGCTGATCGAGGAGATACTGAATTTCATTATTCACTATATAGAGGAAAAATTCTTGAAACAATGGTTACAGACAAACAAAAAAAAGAAATCTATGATTATTTTTATGATGGTTTTTTAGAGCGGATAGAAAAGGAAAGAGGTTTTGAATATATTGGGACAAATACACCTGCCTATTCTTGGATGTATAGATTTAATAGTTTAGGTTATATAGCACCAATTATAGAAAAGATTTGGTTGAGTTGGTGGGAAATAAATACTCCAGGTAAAGCTGTTTCAGCAATAATGTATGCTTCAGGACTCATATATGTAAAAGGTGAGAATCCAATTTTTGAGCAGTTGACTCCTCGTAAAGGTGGTGGTGGTCCATATTTGACAGAAAGTGATGCTGATATATATGACACTGGATGGTTACAAGAAAATATAAACTTTTTAAATCAAATGCTCTCAGTAAAATATATTCAAGAAAAAGTTCAATTGGCGGCAAATCAACTCTCTAATGAGCCAGAAGCTGTTATGGCTCAAAAAGTAGCTAATGATGCTTTAATACAGAGTGATATTATTCAGATTAGAATAGAAGACCTTATAAATAATTTATCAAGACCAAACCGTGAAGACACTTGGGATGACTAAAACCTTATAAAATATATAACTTTATAATGTTTTACTGTGGGTAATTAGAAGTGTATATTTACTGAAGTGTTGTGAGCAATTTAGGGGTATAAATACCCTTTAAATTACAGGTGCAACGATAAGCCGTGTTTTGTCGTGGGTAGTTATTTATCTAGGTGTATTGTTGCCAATACACTCAAGCGAAGCAGTTTTGTCAATCCAATGACCTAATGAGACTTAATACCATTACTTCTTGCTACGAACAGGGTTTACCTAGCTAGCCATGTTACCATGGCCACTGGTGGGCTCTTACCCCACCCTTTCACATTGACCAACTGCCAAAGACAGATGGACTACTTTCTCTCTGTTGCACTTGCCCTCAGATTACTCTGGCCATCCGTTAGATGGAGCTCTGTCTCATATGTAGCACGGACTTTCCTCTCGTGGTTAAAACCACCAGCAACTACCTATTGCACCTGTAGAATTATAACACATTACCCTGTTCAAAATACCAAACAAAAGAAAAAATAATACAAACTCTACTTTAGAGAAAGTTCTTTTACATACTTTGGTACCTGCTCTCTTAGTACACTTGCCACAGTCACAGGTACTCCTTCATCATTAACTGCTACAAATTTAAAGATGCCTTGTGTCACTTTGTACTCTGTTAAGTCTTCTTTACGTCTTACAATGAGTTCAACACAAATATCTATAGAGGTGTTACCAATTTTGTCTATTTTAGTGTATATCATAAACACATCACCATTGTGAATGGGACTAATAAAGCTTAAATTACTCACCGCAACCGTTACAGCAGGTGATTTAATAATCTCTTCGAGTTGTATAGAGGCAGCTTTATCCATTTTAGACATAACCCAACCACCAAACACGGTGCCTGCATGGTTTAAATCTGTAGGAAAAGTGCGCCCTTTTAAGGAAAGTTGTCTCACATGTATCCTTTTTTCTCATAATTGTCTATTGTAATATAAGAAAAATAAATGTTACATGAGTGTGTCGGAATTAAGAAAAATTATCTAAAAACTAGCGTAAATAGATGTGATAAAAGAGCTTGTTGTGGCAAACTCTTTTACCTTTGTAGTAAGAAATTAAGCCATAACTTCTTTAACAGCCTTACCAATTTCTGCTGGAGAAACAACAACTTTTACACCTGCTGCTTCAAGTGCATCCATTTTCTCTTTAGCTGTACCAGCACTTCCAGAGATAATTGCACCTGCATGCCCCATTCTCTTACCTGCAGGAGCCGTTTGACCAGCAATAAATGCAACAACTGGTTTAGTAATATTCTCTTTGATGTAAGCTGCTGCTTGAATCTCAAGGTCTCCACCAATTTCACCAATCATTACGATTGCCTCTGTTTCTGGATCTTCTTGGAACATCTGAAGAAGTTGCTTGTATGAAAGACCAATAATTGGATCTCCACCAATACCAACTGCAGTTGAGATACCATAACCTTCATTACATACTTGGTTTGCACCTTCATAAGTCAGTGTACCAGACTTAGAAATAAGTCCTACATTTCCTTTTTTGAAAATCATACCCGGCATAATACCTATCTTACACTCTTCAGCAGTAATCACGCCTGGACAGTTTGGCCCAATAGTCATCATACCGTTTTTAACAGCACAAGCTTTAGCCGCTTGCATATCACGTACCGGTGCACCTTCAGTAATAATTACTGCAAGCTCAATACCAGCTGAAGCTGCTTCCATTACTGCATCTGCAACAAATGCAGGTGGAACAAAAATCATAGAAACAGTAGCACCAGTAGTATTTACAGCATCTTTCACTGTGTTAAAAACTGGTTGACCAAGGTGAGTTTGTCCACCTTTACCTGGTGTTACCCCACCAACAATTTTTGTACCATAATCCATACATTGTTCAGCATGGAAAGAACCCTCTTTACCTGTAAAACCTTGAACGATAACTTTTGTATCTTTGTTTACTAGAATACTCATTATTTTTCTCCTTTTGCAGCTGCTACAGCTTTAGCTGCACCATCACCTAAGTCATCACCTACGATGAGATTGGCAATATTTGCATTTTTAAGTATTTCTGCTGCTTCTGGTGCATTTGTACCATCAAGTCTAACAATAACTGGTACATTAACATCTGTAATTTTAGTTGCTTCAATAATACCATTTGCGATTCTGTCACATCTTACAATTCCACCAAAAATATTTACAAAAATAGCTTTTACCTGGGGATTTTTAAGAATAATTTCAAATCCTTTAGCCACTGTCTCAGCATTCGCTGAACCACCAACATCAAGGAAGTTTGCAGGTGTACCACCCATGTAGTTAATGGTATCCATAGTACCCATAGCAAGACCAGCACCATTTACCATACAACCAATTTCTCCATCAAGAGCAATATAAGAAAGTCCATATCGTGAAGCTTCTCTTTCATCTGGATCCTCTTCAAGAATATCTCTCATATCTTCAATGTCTGGGTGACGTCCAAGTGCCGAATCATCAAAGCCCATTTTTCCATCAAGTGCTAAAAAGTCACCTTCAGCAGTTTTAATAAGTGGATTGATTTCAATCATCTCAGCATCATTTTCCATATATAATTTATAAAGTTTTGATGCAAAATCAATCATTTTTTTCTGCTCAGCCTTATCAGTGATACCAAGACCAAATACAAGCTCTCTACCATGGTAACCTTGGAATCCATATGCAGGATCTACAGCAATTTTAATGATCTTCTCTGGTGTTTTTTCTGCGACTGTTTCAATGTCCATACCACCTTCAGTTGAAGCCATAATAATTGGCATTTCAGCTGCACGGTCAAGTACTACAGAAAGATAGAGCTCATCTTTAATGTTTGCACCTTCTTCAATGTATACTTTTTGAACAAGTTTACCTTCTGGTCCAGTTTGATGTGTAACTAAAGTCATACCTAGGATTTCTCTTGAAAGTTCTCTCACTTCTTCTAAAGACTTAGCAAGTTTAACACCACCACCTAGTCCTCTTCCCCCTGCATGAATCTGTGCTTTAACTACCCAGATACTACCACCTAGCTCTTGTGCATTTGTTAAAGCTTGATCGCATGTATTTGCAATGATACCTCTAGGTGTTGGCACACCGTACTTTTGGAATATTTGTTTTGCCTGATACTCATGAATATTCACGTGTACTCCTTTTTATAAATAATGCCTATAGTATACGTATGTTATGAATAAGATTTGATTAATTTGTATATAAAGCTTTGTAATTAATATAATATGTTATGTATTTACACACTAACGTTAGAAAGTAGGAGAAGTAGTAAAAAGAAGATAATTTTATTTGTTCCCTTTAGTAACAAAGGGAACAATAAGGACTATGCTTTAGGAGAAATCATCTCTTCAGGTTTAACATTTCTATCAAAGTCTTCAGCAGACATCAATCCAAGGGCTACAGCCTCTTCCTTTAGTGTTGTACCATTAGCATGTGCAGTTTTTGCAATTTTTGCTGCATTCTCATACCCTATATGTGGATTTAAAGCAGTTACTAACATAAGAGAGTCATTCAAGAATCTATCAATATTTTCTCTTATTGGTTCTATACCTACTGCACAATTTGTATCAAAACTTCTCATTGCATCTGCAAGTAATCTTGTAGATTGAAGTACATTATAGGCAATGACTGGTTTAAAAACATTAAGTTCAAAATTACCTTGAGAGGCTGCGATACCAACTGTTGCATCATTACCCATAACTTGCACAGCAACCATCGTCATTGCTTCCGCTTGAGTAGGGTTTACTTTCCCCGGCATAATAGAAGATCCTGGCTCATTTGCAGGTATTTCTATTTCCCCTAGACCACATCTTGGACCAGATGCCAACCATCTAATATCATTTGCAATTTTCATTAGGTTTGCAGCCAAAGCTTTAAGCGCACCAGAAAGTACAACTTCAGCATCATGTCCTGTAAGTGCATGAAATTTATTTGGTTGAGAAATAAAACCATAATCTTTTTCCATAAATTTGTTAAGTTCAGCTGCTACCAATTCTGAAAACTCTGGATGCGAATTAAGTCCTGTACCCACAGCAGTACCACCTATAGCAATCTCTTTACAATATACGAGTGCATCATTGAGTTGTTTTAGGTTTGTTTCAAGCATTGCAACATATCCAGAAAGCTCTTGACCTAGTGTAAGTGGTGTAGCATCTTGAAGGTGTGTTCTACCTATTTTTACGACATCTGAAAATGCTTTTGACTTAGCGTCAAGTGTAGCTTTCAATTGATTCAATGCTGGGATAAGACCATCAGTTACAGAAACTACTTCAGCAATACGCATACCTGTTGGAAATGTATCGTTAGAACTTTGTCCTTTGTTAACATCATCATTAGGATGAACAAGGTTCTCTTTAGTGAAATCACCACCTAAGATTTCTGTGGCTTTATTAGCCACAACTTCATTCATATTCATGTTTGATTGTGTACCTGAACCAGTTTGCCATACAACTAAAGGAAAGTTATCATCAATCTCACCTGAAAGTACACTTTCGCATGCTTTAGCGATTGCAGATGTCTTATCATCTTCAAGACGTCCAAGATTGTTGTTTACCAATGCACAGGCTTTTTTAAGATTAGCAAAGCCATAGACTACTTCTAAAGGCATTTTCTCATTACCTATTTCAAAGTTATGTACAGATCTTTGTGTTTGTGCCGCCCAATACTTATCTGCAGGGACATTCATTTCACCCATTGTATCTTTTTCTATTCTATATTCCATATTCTCTATCCTTGTACATTTTGAAAACTGTTTTACTTATCAAAAAAGTTTTTCTCTTTTAACACATCAATCATTGTTCTTACAGATTGAACACTTTTTGCAAACTTCGTTTTCTGACCTTCGTTAAGCGTCATTTCAAAAAGTTTTTCAACACCATTTGCACCAAGAGCAACAGGTACACCAGAGACAACATCAGAGTGTCCATAGTGACCTTCTAGAAGTACCGCACATGGATGAATTTGCTTTGTATCTTTTAAAATTGCTTCTACCATCAGTGCCGTTGACTTAGCAGGAGCATAATATGCCGAACCGGTTTTAAGGTAACCAACTATTTCAGCCCCTCCACCTTTTGTTCTTTCTACAATTTCCAATATTTCTTCTTCATCAAGTACATCTGTTAAAGGAACACCCGCCACTGTAGAAAACTTTGGAAGAGGAACCATATCATCACCATGTCCACCCATCACCGAAGCTCTAATTTGTCCTGCACCATATCCTAGCTTTTCATGAATAAAGTGAGCCATACGTGCAGAATCTAAGATACCTGCCATTCCAATGACTCTCTCCTTTGGAAAACCTGATTCTTTGAGTGCTACGTAAGTCATTACATCGAGAGGGTTAGAAACCATAATAATAATAGCATCTGGTGCATGTTCTTTAACATCGGCAACCACTTCTTTTGTAATTTCTGCATTAATCATAAGCAGATCATCTCTACTCATACCTGGAAGTCTTGGAGAACCTGCAGTAATAACAACAACGTCTGAACCTGCCATACCACTAGCATCATCAGCTACAGATACAACAGTATGCATACGAGCAGCATTTGCCGCTTGAGACATGTCTAGTGCTTTACCTTTGGCTATTTCAACATTTCTATCTCTTAAAACCACTTCATGACAACTACCCTTCATTGCCAATGAATATGCAACAGTAGCACCAACATTCCCAGCACCAATAATGGATACTTTTTTACCTTTTTTCATAATAATACCTTTAAATTAAGAACTATAGGGGACCTCAAAGCAAAACATAAATCATAATGTCTGTTATCAATTATGCTTTGCGACAAACGAGGCTTACATCAACCCTATGTGGAGTATAAATATTTATTTTTTGTAGGGTGGGCATTTCTGCCCACCATGAAGTTATACCTATATACTAAAACTATATAGCGTCAATAATTGCATTAAGTGTAGCAGAAGGTCTCATTGCTTTAGCAGCCATTTCATCATTTGGATGGAAATAACCACCAACATCTTGAGCTTTACCTTCAACAGCAAGAAGCTCTTCCATAATCTTAGCTTCGTTCTCTTTAAGTGCAGCAGCTACTGGAGCGAACTTTTCAGCTAACTCAGCATTGTCACCTTTAGCAAGTGCATCAGCCCAGTACTGAGCTACGAAGAAGTGAGATGCTTTGTTGTCCGGCTGTCCTACTTTTCTACCTGGCTCTTTGTTGTTATCAAGGTAGCCATTGTTTGCAACGTCAAGTGCTTCTGTAAGTGCTTGAAGTTTAGCATCTGAGTGTTTTTGACCGATAAATCTTAATGACTCAGCCAATGCCAAGATCTCACCAAGTGAATCCCATCTTAAGTGACCCTCTGCGAGGAATTGGTCAACGTGTTTTGGAGCAGATCCACCAGCACCAGTTTCATAAAGTCCACCACCAGCAATCAATGGAACAATAGAAAGCATTTTAGCAGATGTTCCAAGCTCTAGGATTGGATACATGTCTGTAAGGTGATCTCTAAGAACGTTACCTGTAACAGCAATAGTATTTTCACCTTTTCTTACTCTAGCATTTGTAAATCTAGTAGCATCAGTCACTTTCATAAATTGAATATCAAGTCCATTAGTATCATACTCTTTTAAGTACTCGTTTACTTTTTTAAGTAACTCAGCATCGTGTGCTCTGTTTTCATCTAACCAGAATACTGCAGGGATACCTTCAAGTCTTGTTCTCTCAACTGTAAGTCTTACCCAGTCTCTAATTGGTATATCTTTAGTTCTAGCTAGTCTCCAGATATCACCAGCTTCACACTCAAAGCTCATAAGAACGCCATCAGCACCAGTTACTGTCACTGTACCAGCTTCAGCTAGTTCGAATGTAGTTGGGTGAGAACCATACTCTTCAGCTTTTTGAGCCATAAGACCAATGTTTTGCATTGTACCCATTGTTGAAACATCGTATTGACCATTTTTAACACAATCAGCTACCATCTCTTCGTGGAACATCGCATAAGTTGAATCAGGAACAACTGCAACAGTTTCACCAGCTGCACCAGTTCTGTCCCACTGTTTACCACCTTCTCTTACCACTACAGGCATAGAAGCATCAATAATTACATCGTTTGAAGCATTAAAATTTGATTGACCTTTGTCTGAGTCAACCATTGCAAGTTTTGGAGCATCTGACTCAAGTGCTGCAAGGAAGTCTGCTTTAATTGCTGCTTCATCAGCGTGACCAGCTATTTTTTTCTCAAGGTCTGACATACCCATGTTTGGGTTAACACCAAGTGCTGCAAATGTATCTGCATATTTAGCAAATACTTCTTCAAAGAAGATTTCAAAACCATGACCAAACATAATTGGGTCAGAAATTTTCATCATTGTTGCTTTAAGGTGTAAAGACCAGATAAGGTCTTTATCTTTAGCATCTTGAATAGTTTGCTTGTAGAATGCTCTAAGAGCAGCAACAGACATAAATGTACCATCAAGTACTTCACCAGCAATTGCATCAATTGTAGTTAATGTGTTACCATTAAGTGCAATAGTTACCGACTGATCTTTGTCAAGTGTTACTGATTTTTCGTGTGCGAAGAAGTCACCGTTTCCACCCATGTGTGCTACATATGCACCTGAGTTTTCAGCGAAGTCTCTAAGTCTATGTGGGTTGTTTTGTGCAAATCTTTTAACGGCTTTAGCAGCTCTTCTATCTGAGTTACCTTCTCTAAGTACTGGGTTAACAGCACTTCCAAGACATACAGCATATTTTGCTTGCGTTGCTTCTTCATCAGCGTTTGCCGGGTTTTCAGGGTAGTTAGGGATATCATAACCTTGACTTTGAAGCTCAGCAATACAGTCTTTAAGTTGACCAACAGAAGCAGAAATGTTTGGAAGTTTAATGATGTTTCCATCTTCTTCTAAAACAACATCACCAAGTTTAGTTAACTCGTCTTCTGCAAGACCCATAGCTGCAAGTACACGACCTGCTAGTGAAATGTCTTTTTCAACAACTGAAACTCCTGCTGCTTGTGTAAAAGCATTTACGATTGGTAACAACGAATATGTTGCTAATGCTGGTGCCTCATCAATTTTTGACCATATGATTTGTGGTAATTTTGACATGTGTTAGTTCCTTAAATTTTTATATTTTAGTATCAGAATAGTAGCACTTTTTCACTCTTTCAATGGTTAAAATGTGAAAATATTTGGACTTATCTATTTTGTGTGTTTCTATATTACACAAACTCTTAAGATATAAGGTTTGTGAACGCTGCTAAGACTAAGATTATTTGATTAGATTCTTTTCGGCTTTAAGTGTTTCTACTTCTGCCTTAAGATTCATCAGTTCTTTTTTTAACTTATCTATCTCCTCCATCACTGTTGGTGTATGTTCAGCACTCTTAACTATGTCTTGTTTTAACACTGGAGTCTCTATTTTAGTAAAGCCCATCTCGTTAAATACTTCTATCACTTCCGTATCTATTGCACGCATATAGTCTATGGTTTTCTGTGACTTAAAGTTCAGAGCATTCACCCAATTATCTACACTTGCATACCCTACGTGTAGCTCATTTGAACCTTTAGGAATATAGAAATAGACTGCACATGGTGCAAACATACCAGCTTCTGGTGTACCTCTATTAAAAATAGAGTTTGAAAACTCAAAATGGCATAAAAGTGATACCCAATACGCATCATATTTCTCAAATTCTAAATCCATATCTGCATATTCAAACTTTAGGTCAATAAAACCTGCAATAATGAAATGATGCTTGGCAAAACGTCCATCATGATCCATAATAAACTCTTCAACATACTCTTCAATATCTTCAGGTTCTTCAAACTTTTTTACAAATTTAATAAGTCCATTCTCTGGTAAAGGTTGAGTATGTTCAAACTTCTTACTTGTCTCAGGTTTCATTTCATTATTAACGAACGTATCTAAGGAGCCAACCATGTCTGTAAACAATGCACGATTTGTCTCATTATTATCACCAATAATATCTAACATAGTATTGACAGACAAGTGTCCATACCATGTGTTATCATCTTTCATTTTATCTAGTGTTTTATAAGTTAGAAAATTAAATGGGGCATATGCACCAAAATCTGGGTTACTTAGAAGAAGTGGCCTTAATTTTTCTGTATTTATAATAGAAAAGAATGAAAGCATTTCCACATTTTTCTCAGAAAACTTATTGTAATAATGTACTTGCAAATTTTTATTTTCAGCTACAGTTGAGTAACCTATGGTATCTAATTTTTTAATCAACCCATCTATTTTTGCTTCCTGGTTACCTGATGAGGCTTGAAACTTTGCTGTTAAAGTAGCGTCTGTATTGGGGTGAGCATTAGCAAAAACAAATCCTGTAGTAAGTAGCAATGACACAAGTGTTTTATGTATAATCATCTTGATTTTCCTTTAATTGTAAAAAGTTTATTTTAAGAGTTTACCTTAAGATTATATAAGAAAATATAAATTATCTTATATTCTCTAACTATAATTATATTTCATCTCATAGTAGAAACTTTTTTACACATTGCATAGACTTCAATTGTTCAGGTTTTAATACTTTAGTTTTCTAGCGCCAACTGTTCTTCAAGAAATACACCTATCTCTTTAGCCTCTTCAATAATATGCTCACTCACTTTCATCTTACTCTCAATAATGACATCAGCAAGCTTGGATTTTATATGTAGTTCAAAAGGGCGCTTGCCAGGATGTCGTTCGACTAAACACATAAGCTCTTCAACTGTTTTTGCATCTGGCATTAAGTTGACTTTTAATATCAGTGGAGGAAGATCTGGCTCAGGTACATGCTTGACCTCTTTTTCTACTTTTACCTTTGTTTTTTTTGCATCTTTAATACTTGTTATTTTAAGTATATTCATACGCGTAAAATCACCATCTTTAGTAATTTTGACTTTAAATCCAATAGGTTTTGTGATGTCAAAATCATCTTCGAGCTCTTTAAGACGGTTTTCAAAAAGCATCAATTCTATATTTCCATGTAAGTCCATAATATTGGCTATACCAAACTTATTTCCTTTCTTCGATATCTTCTCTGTAATACTTTCTATTTTTCCTATAAACATCGCTTGAGAACCATCGGCTAAATCATCTAATTCAGAACTTAGTGTGTACTGAATACCCTCAAGTTGATCACGGTATTTATCTAAAGGATGCCCTGAGACATAAAAACCTAGCGACTCTTTTTCAAGGTCAAGTATTTCCATGGGTTCAAACTCATCCATATTTGAAAGCTCTAGATTAATTTGCGTCATTTCAACATCATCACCCCATAATGAATTTAACGCTTGTTTTTTCGCATCTCCTGATTTTTTCGCCGCTTCTATAATATCTTCTATCTGGGAGAGCATTGCCTTTCGACTGTAACCAAATGTATCAAATGCCCCTGCTTTAATCAGTGATTCAATGACCTTTTTATTCACTTTAGAGGAGTCAATACGTGATACAAAGTCTGAAAAGTTCTTAAATTCTTCCTCTTTTCTGGACTCAAGCATGGTTGTAATAGCAATATCACCAGCACCTTTGACTGCACCCATACCAAACATGACAACCTCTTCACCCTCTATGTTTCGTGCTTCAAATACCAATCCAGACTTATTAATATCTGGTGGAAGCAGCTTCATGCCCATTCGTTTTACCTCATCGACATATTTGACCACTTTGTCCGTATTGTTTTTCTCCAATGTCATAATAGCTGCCATAAATTCTGTGGGGTAATAGTGCTTTAAGTATGATGTATAAAAGGTTATCATCGCGTAAGCGGCAGAGTGGGATTTGTTAAATCCATAGCCTGCAAACTTCAAAATAAGGTCAAAAAGCTCTGCTGATTTTTGCTCATGATACTTATTTTTAACAGCCCCTTCAACAAACTCCATCTTAAGCTTATCCAATAATGCTTGGTCTTTTTTTCCCATACCTCTACGAACAAGGTCTGCACCACCAAGACTAAAACCACCAATAGTCTGCACTATCTGCATCACTTGCTCTTGATAAACAATGACTCCATAAGTAGGTTTAAGAATCTCTTCAAGTTCAGGAAACATATATGTGATTTCTGCACGACCATGCTTACGTTCTACAAAGTCATCTAACATTCCCGACTCCATTGGTCCAGGACGGTATAGTGCTAGCATCGCAATGACATCTTCGAAACCATCTGGTTTGAGCTTTTTAGCAAGGTCTTGCATACCTGCTGATTCTATTTGAAATAGTCCAAGTGTTTCACCTGTACCAATATAGTCATACACCTCTTTATCATTGATATCTTCTTCTACAAAGTTAATACGTCTACCGTGTCGTTTTTCTACAAGTTTGAGTGCTTCTTCTACAACAGTGAGGGTTTTAAGTCCAAGAAAGTCAAACTTGATAAGATCCACATCTTCTACATATTTTCCAGAGTACTGTGTCGCCAAAGTGTCTAAACCAGTTGGCTTAAATAGTGGTGTCTTTTTCCATAGAGGTTCGTTACTTATCACCACACCTGCAGCATGTGTTCCAGCATTACGGTTAAGTCCTTCAAGTGCAAGTGCATACTCCCAAGTACGTTTTGCTTGTGGATCAGAAGATAAAAGCGCTGCAATTTTAGGCTCTTTTTCAAAAGAGCCTTTAAGATCAATACCTAATTCATCAGGTATAAGCTTTGCCATAGCATCTGCTTTTGAGTAAGGCATATCTAATACACGAGCCACATCACGTATAACACCTTTAGCAAGTAGTTTACCAAAAGTGATAATCTGTGCCACATTCACACGCCCATACTTTTCCACTACATAATCTAGTATCTCTTGACGGCGTGCTTGACAAAAATCCATATCAATATCTGGCATACTCACACGTTCAGGGTTCAAAAACCTCTCAAATAGTAACCCATAAGGCATGGGGTCAATATCGGTAATACGTAGTGAAAATGCTACTAATGACCCTGCAGCTGACCCACGTCCAGGTCCTACTGGTATATCCATCTTTTTAGCCGCATCTACAAACTCCCAAACAATAAGCATGTATCCAGGAAATTTCATGTTGTTAATGATATCCATCTCAACTTGTAGTCTATCTCTATACTCTTGGTGTTTCTCTTTGGGTACAATACTTAGGCGTTCTTCTAAACCACGTTTCGATTCCTCTATAAACAATGCAATATCATTAGCCAATGAGTACTCCACTTCAGGTTCAGGGAGTACCAAACCAATTTCTGCAGCTTTTTCTCTGGCAAATTTAAAATTAGGTGCTGTAGGGTCGCCTAGTTTTATCTCTAGATTACACTTATCTGCTATCTCTTGTGTAGCCTCTAAGGCTTCAGGAATATCTGCAAAAAGCATAGCCATTTGTTCAGGCGACTTTACATAAAACTCATGTACTGAGTGACGTAAACGATTTGGGTCATCATAGAGTTTATTCATTGCAATACACATAAACGCTTCATGTGCATCTGCATCTTTTTGCTCGGTATAGTGTGTATCATTAGTAGCAACTATCTTGATGCCAGTATCTTTAGAAAGTTTCAAAATCTGCTTATCTATATCAAATTGATGCCCTATACCGTGACGCATGAGTTCTAAATAAAAATCATCTCCAAAAACTTCTTTATACTTAAGTGCAACCTTTTTTGCCTCTTCATATCCTTTAGCACCAAATTTAATGTTACGTTCAGAGAGATTTAGATTCCAATTTACCTCCCCTTGAAGACATGCGGAAGAGCATATAATGCCTTCAGAATTCTCTTTAAGTAAATCCCAATTAATACGAGGATAATAGTAAAAACCTTCTATATATGCTTTAGAAGAGAGATACATAAGGTTCTTATAGCCTACCTCGTTCTTTGCATATAAGCAGAGATGAAAGCGTTGTCTTACAGACTTATCACCAAGTTCATCCTGATTATGTACATACGCTTCCATACCAATAATGGGTTTTATCCCCTCTTTTTTCATAGTATTGTAAAAGTCAATTGTTCCAAACATGTTACCATGATCAGTCATCGCTACAGATGTCATACCCTGCTCTTTTATCTTTTTGGCTAAGGCTTTTATTTTGTTTGCACCATCAAGTAATGAGTACTCTGTATGAAGATGAAGGTGTGTAAACTGTGGTGTATGTTTTGGTTCTTCTGACATGGTATCTAACCTTTTTAATAATTATTTCAATATAGCAAAGAATAGGTAAAAATTGATTGAATTTACAGGTGATATCTTTTGAACATTAGGCCAATGATATAGCCTAAAAAAAGATCAATGACAAAATAAGTAGTTGTAGTAATATATAGCTATTTCAAACACACTCATGAAAAAGAACAATCACTTATATATGAGTATTTTTGAAACATTAGCATAAACCATTAGTGAAATAAATATTTTAATTGCAAGACCAAAAAAGGTTTTGCAATATTGAATAGCATTAGTAAAATATAATAAACGTTAAAAACTATAATTTAATAGGTGTATATGGTGTAGCATCTACCTCTTTTGCTCCTAAACCAACAATAATTTCAGCAATTTCCTTGTCAAGTTTTTGATTAAATTCGAGTCGTTTTTTGTCGGTAATATTAAATAAACTTACCCAATTTTGTAACCTTGGCATACCCATGACAAGTTTATTTGTTCCTTTTTGAATATACATATACATAGTACATGGTGCAAATACGGCAGCTTCTGGTCTAGCGCCAGCATTATCAAATATAGTGTATGAGTATTTAAAGTGACAAAGAGAGTATGTCCAAAATGCATCCATCTGTGGCAATAGTTTACTCCCATCAAACGTCTCTTTAAAGTTAAAATAGCCAGCCATAATATAGCCTTTTTCTACAAAACTATCTTCTATTTTTTCTTGTATCTCATCAACGAAGTCATCTAAGTCTTCAGGACGCTCAAAATCATATTCGAAGTTCATCATAGTGTCAGCAGCTTTCTGCTCATACATTTTATAGCTTATCTTAGCATTTGGAAACGTTTTTACTATCACTTCATCTAATTTCTTCATGCTAGCAATGTAACCATCTTTAACTTCTTGGTTTGTGGTACCTAACATTTCAAAAACCACTTCAGGCGTAAAATGAGAAATAATGGTTTCATTTACATTTTTATGCTTATAAATAAGAAGATTAAATGGATTAAACCCTGCAATCGTAGGATCAACATTTAGTAATGGTTTAATTGCTTTTTTGTCCACTATAGTCATAAATGACAGTGCATCTAAGGTCGTAGAACCATATTTTTGTTGATAAACTTTATTAACCCCTTTTCTAGGATCAGGTGTGAGAAAACCTAGTGGCTTCAACTCTTTTTCAATCATCTCATTATATTTAGCTTCTGCATTACCTGCAATAGTGTAAACAATCGCTGACTTTTTACTACTCATAGCAGCACTACTATCTACTTTTTGTTCCTTTGCAACAACACCTGAAATAAGTGTTACTACGAGAAACCCAATACTTAGTCTTTTTTTCATTACTTTACCTTTATAATAACTTATAATATATTATTATTATAGTAAAAAAAATTATGATGTAGTTAAGTAATTAATTAATTTAGATTTTACAATGTATTTATATATATAAAGTTACATATATAGTAATTCAGAAGAGAATGAGCTTCCCTTCTGATGGCAAGTTTGTTACCAAGATCTCACTGTCTGATGACAAGAAAGACATTTACTTAAAATTTGTAAATAGTTATTTGCTGCACTATATCTATCACCTTTTTCAAATGCTGTTAAAACTCTGTCCGCAAGTTCACTAATATCCTCAGCTTGTTGATGTGCATAGACTAAAGTATTAAAGCCTTCTTTTGTAACACCCTCTTTGATAAATGACTCTGTATGTAATGCTGTCACCTTTAAGTCTTTTACCCCATTAGTAACAACATGAATATTATCAAAAAGAAAACCTTTTTGAATCATTGAAAGTGCTGTTTCCATATTTTGCATATTTTTCATTCTATCAAGGTTTCTCACCTCAACTTCTTGTGCAAAAAGAGCACTAGATGCTACCAATAACGCCAATACTGTTTTTTTCATTTTCATTCCTTTTATATGAGTAAATAAAGTATAACAGTATTATTATAAATTTATATTGTTATCTATTAAAAAAAGTATCATTTTTATATGTTTAAAGTAGAAAAGAAGCAATAAATTGAAGAAAATGCAATATGTGATTCATATTGCATCATTAGAATATATGATTAATTAGATAGTGACCTTTGCATACATACCAGGTAATACATTGGTTTCACCTTTATCAAAACGTATACGCATTTTTATCTTATGAGTCATAGGATTTATTGCAGGTACAATTGCGTAGATAACACCTACTGTCTTATACTTAATAGAAGGAATCTCTATGCTAACTTCTTGATCTACAGCCACACGAGATAATACACCTTCTGAAATAGAAACCTCTATCTCTAAACTTTCCATATCTACTAACATAATCGTTAGCATCCCTGGCATAACCATATCACCCACTCTAATATTTCGTCGGACAACAACACCATCTGAAGGAGCTTTCATTTTAATATAGTTATACGTACTTGCTAGCTGCTTTACTTTTATGTTAGACTCTTTCACAATCACTTGCATCGTTTTTAACATTGTCTCTACATTTGCAGCTTCTGCATCCAAGTCAGCCATATCCATAAAGTTTATTTTATTGTCATTTCTATAAGTGTTTCTCAATCTAACTTTTTTTGTATTTAAACGTTTTAACTTGTCTCGCCAAAACTCTACCATCGTTTTAGATTGTTCTAGCATAAGATCAGCTTGCATTTTCATCATATCAAACTCAGCAGATTGTATTTCGTAAAGGTCATCTTCTCTTTCAACTTTATCTCCAAGTTTAACAAAGACCTTTTTTACATACCCCATAAACCGTGATCCAATCATTTGTTGACCATCGGAAACAACTGTTCCTGTTAATTTGATTGTATTTGTCTCATTTGCATTTGAGCTATGACTCTCTACTTGCGGGCTATTTGCTTGAAGTACTACACTTAAAACAAGTGCACTTACGATACTTTTTTTCATCTATATTCCTACCACTTTCTTAAATCAACATGACATTTCATGCATTCTGCAGAAACCCTGTTGTAAACTTGAAGTGCTTGTACAGCATCTCCATCTTGAAAACGCTCAACCAATGTTTTAGCGTAATTTTGAATCCTTCTTTGTGTCCTAGCAGTCATCGCTGTATTGTTATTCATCCATCTTTCATAAACGTCTTTATTTTCTTTCTCAGCTTTTGTAGGCCCTATTTTAACAATAGTCTCACTTAAATCCTTTGCACCTGCTTTTACAATGTCTAAATTATTATAAAAAAACCCAGATTGAATATCTTGCATCGCTTGTGCTATTTTTTGCATATCTAAAATTCTATCTGCCTGAGTATACTCATTTGCCATACCAATGACACTACATATTATAGATGAAAGTAATACTTTTTTCATTACATACAACCCTTTTTTTCGTTAATTATATATTATCTTAAGATAAATGATATATCTCTAAGATTGATAATCAATTATTTTAATAGATATGCAATTGTATCTAATTGATGCAAAGTTTTGTATCCTACTAGTATTAAAATAGTTATATTTTATTAAGTATTATCTTAATCATAATATTAAGGTATAATTAATAATTATACTGTATAATTCCGAAAAAATAAAAGGGATGCTACGTATGAAAAAAATTCTTATATCAACAATCACTGCTACTTCACTTATGACGAGTTTACAGGCTGACTATAGCCTCAACGAACTCTTTTCTGACATGAAAGAGGCTGCTATTAGTTTCTCTAAAGATGCTAAAGACTCTATAATCTCAATATCTGATGGTTCAATTGAAATGACTAAAAGTGCAGAAACTACAACAAGTAATGTAAGTAAAGATACTAAAGACTCTCTCGTTAAAATTTCAGATGACTTAAGAATCATCGATGTCAATACAACAAATGATTTAAAAAATATTAGTATGGATGTCTCTAGTGATACGAAAGATGCTTTAAAAACCACTACAACAGACTTAAAAGACTCTGCCGCAGTTGCCAGTACTGAGATGAAAGAGTCAACAGTTAAAATTTCTTCAGATACAACTACTACATTTAAAAACGTCTCTAAGGATACCTTAGAATCAGTTAAAACTGTATCTAGTGATATTAATGCCTCTCTAAGAACTATATCTTCAGATAGTAGCAAATCTGTTAAAGCTGTTTCTACTTCAAGTACAAGTTCTCTAAAATCTATTTCAAACAACTCAAAGGATTCTGTTAAGACAGTTTCTGATTCAAATGCAGACTCTGTAAAATCTGTTTCCAATGATGCAGTCACCTCAGTAAGAACAATTACAGAAAACACAAATGATTCTGTTCGAACAATCACTCTAGATCACTAAATAAAAGATGTATAAGCACAGCTTAACTATATTTATACTTGATATAGATTAATATTATTTACTTATCAGTTAATGTTCAGTTAATATAACTTATACTCCTAGAATAGTATTTAACACTAAAAGGAAAAAAAATGAAAAAAATGATCACAACTTCTGTAGCGGTCGCTGCATTATTAACAACTGTACAAGCAGACTTCAGCTTTGGAGACATGTTTAAAGACATGAAAGATGCTGCAATCAGCATGAGCAACGATGCAAAAGATAGTGTTACAGCAATGAAAGATGCTACTGTTGAAAGTACAAAGTCTGCTGAAAGAACAGTGACTAATGTAAGTAAAGATGCTAAAGACTCTACAGTGAAAGTTTCTGATGACCTTAAAACAGCAGAAGTGTCACTTTCTAAAGATACAAGAGACTCTGTAACTGCTGTTTCTACAGATACTAAGGAGTCAATAACAAATACTACAACTGACTTGAAAGACTCTGCTACTATTGCATCTAAAGATGTAAAAGACTCAGCAATTGCTGTTTCTAAAGATGTTAATGATGCTGCAAAAACAGTTTCTGCAGACACAACTGCTTCTGTTAAATCAGTTTCTGATGCCGGAACAGACACAACAAAAAGTATTTCTACTGATACAACTGCTTCAGTGAAGACAGTTTCTGATGCTGCAACTGACTCAACTAAAACAATTTCTACAGATTCTTCCGCATCTGTTAAAACAGTTTCAGATGCTGCAACTGATTCAGTAAAAACAGTATCATCAGATACTACAAAATCTGTTAAAACAGTAACAGAAAATATAAATGATTCAGTAAAAACGATTACAGCTGATGATTATGAAGAATACATGAGACTTAAAAACGCTGCTAAATAAACCAATTATACTTACATTCACATAGAAACAGTCATCAATGACTGTTTCTTCACTTTCTTACTCTCTTTATAACCAATTCAAAAACTATTATTACTTTATCTTTCTTTCACACTTTTAGTTATAATAAGTATAAAAAATATATATAATTATAATTAATATAAGTTATAATTAATAGTACATTGTGTATAATTTGTGTATTGATCATTTAAAAATATAAAAGGATACAAAATGAAAACAATCGTAAAAACATCTCTAGTAGCTGCGGCACTTCTTACAAACGTACAAGCAGGTTTAGATTTAGACAATGCAAGTAAAGATATTAAAGAAGCAATTATTAGTATGAGTAAAGATGCTAAAGATTCAATCGTATCAATGAAAGATGGCTTCATTGAGTCAAGTAAATCTGCAGAAACAGCAGTGAGTAATGTAAGTAAAGATGCTAAAGATTCAACAGTTAAAATTTCTGATGACGTGAAAACAGTTGAAGTATCTGCATCTAAAGACAGTAGAGATTCTGTTGTAGCATTATCTACAGATACAAAAGATGCAATGACAAATACTACTAAAAACCTTAAAGAAACTACTACAACACTTTCAGGTGATACAAAAGCTTCAACTATAGCAATATCTAAAGATACAAATGAAGCAACAAAATCACTCTCTGCAGATACTACAGCTTCTGTTAAAACAGTAAGTACAAACACAGCAGATTCAACTAAAAATGTTTCTGCTGACTCAATTGCTTCAGTAAACACAGTTTCAAATGCTGCAAATGATACAGTAAAAACACTCTCTGCAGATACTACAGCTTCTGTTAAAACTGTCTCAAATGCGACTACTGATACAGTGAAAAGTGTTTCTACAGATACAGCTGATTCTGTAAGAACAATTACTGAAAACACTAATGACTCAGTAAATACTATTGTATTAGAAAATAAATAGTCACTAGCCAGACTTATTTGACACAGCCTTTACACCTTCGTATCTATTCTATAAAATAGATACGAAATTACCCCTTCTAATATAAAATCATATTAAAATATTCACTAATATTATTAACTTTTTATTATATTTATTATATATTTAAGTTATAATTAATACTACTTATGTAATACTATCACTATCAAAAAACACACATCAAAAGGAATTGAAATGAAAAAAATGATTACAACTTCTGTAGCAGTAGCTACATTATTGACAACAGTACAGGCAGAGTTTAGTTTTGGAGACATGTTTACTGACATGAAAGAAGCAGCAATTAGTATGAGTAAAGATGCAAAAGATTCTGTATCTGCTATGACAGAAGGTGCTGTTGAGACTTCTAAATCAGCAGAAAGAACAGTTACAACTGTAAGTGCAGATGCTAAAGACTCTACGATTAAAGTATCTGATGATGTAAAAACAATGGAATTAAATACAAGTAAAGATATGTCAGCTGCAACAACTGCTCTCTCTGCTGATACAAAAGATTCTTTGAAAGCAACGACAACTGATCTTAAAGATTCAAGTGCAACACTTTCTACAGATATGAAAGAATCTACACTTGCGACATCTAAAGATGTAACAGACTCTGTAAAATCAGTTTCTAAAGATGCAACAGCTTCTGTTAAAACTATTTCAAATGACATCAATAGTACTGCTGCAAATGTATCTTCTGACGCAACTGCTTCTGTTAAGACAGTTTCTGATTCAAGCACAGATTCTGTAAAATCTGTATCTAATGATTCTACAGCTTCTGTTAAAACAAGCTCTGAAAACCTTGCCACATCAGTAAAAGATGTGTCTAATGATACAACTGCATCTGTAAAAACTGTTGCTGAGAATGTAAATGATTCAGTGAAAACAATCACGGATAATGTAGACACAGCAAAAGCTGTCAGTACGGAAGCAGTTTCAGCGGTAAAATCAGCTGCAACTAAATCTATTTCTGCTGAAGAATATGCAGAATATATGAAATTAAAAAATGCAACTAAATAAGTTTTTTTAATACATAAACTACACAACAAAGCTACCATTACTATTGGTAGCTTTTCTTCACTCCCTACACTAACACATAACTTTACTTTATCATCCTGGTCAGTTTTATGTTAAAATTATGATTATTATTTAATAATGAGTATGCTTTCTGCATGACTTGAATTTAAAGGAAAATCATGAAAATCCATATAAAAAAGTATTTATATGTCGCTTCAATACTTCTACCTCTACTACTTTTAGCAGAACAAACCTCTAAAAATATACAAACAAAATCACCTAATGATGGTGTAAAAAAACTTGCTACATTTTATACAGTAGATGGTAATATTGAAGATCAATATAATGCTTTTATTGAAGAAAAATTAAGAAGTATTGGATTTAATGTTACAGACCCACATAAAAGAATCAATGATCATTTCGAAACAAAATGGGGTTCTACAACTCTCGATATTCTGACATTCATGCCAGTTCTAAAAGAGTCTACAATTCTTCCTCTTCTTAATATTGAACCACGCATTGCAGGTTTTTCACCATTTAACTTACTCATGTATAAAAAGCGTACTGAAGATGTCACACATATAGGGCATCTAGAACCTGAAGCAGTATTAAATATTTTAAATATACAAAACAAAGAAGTAAGAAAAAAGTTTTCCATGTCTTTTAAAGCACTTGATGCATCCATTTCAAATGAATTTGGAGCTGATATACAACATACAACATATACTGACCTTCCAGAAAAACCTATGATACATTTTGAGTATGAATTTTCCATACCAGATAATGTAACTTTAGATGCATTTAAAGATGAATTTCAAAATAAGTTTGAGCTTGCATTTATTGACAAAGGTTATCTTATCGCTGGATATCATGACTTTTTTGAATCAACAAATAATGCTAAAGAGATACTCTCTAACTATTCTGCATTCTGGACATACTCCCTATGCCATTTAGAGTTTTCATACCAGGTATTTGATACCCAAGGCGCAAGACCAGATGCTGCTCTCTTTGCTCCTTGTTCAATGTATATGTATATTGAAAAAGAATCAAAAAAAGTAGTTTTAGGTATGTTCAGACTTCAAAATATAGCTGATACACTTCCTATAAGAGATACAAAACGTTTAAATTTTATAAAAAAATTAGATTCACAAATACCTGAGATACTCACACACCTTGGTATGAAGGAAGTCCTAAGCAGAGTAGCTTCAGCTAAAAATAATAGTATAGCAAAACAAACAAAACCCCCTATAAAGCAGATTGATATCCAACCTACCAAAACTGTAAAGATAGAAAAAGAGACTAACACACTACCTGGAGACTATAAGGTCACACTACCTAGTGTACCAAAGGCTATCCAACTTAATACATCAGAATCTTCGATAAATCCACGTAGTATTAAATTCTCAAAACGTATACCACCTAACTATAGGCCTAATAGCTTTGACAGAGAGCAAAAAGCAAAAAAATCTACAAATACGAGAATAGGAGAAGTAAACAAAGGTAAAGTATCTGCCTATTTACGAGGTCCGTTCATGGAGGTAACGGAAGTTGAGAAAGTATTAAAGTCTGCTAAGTTTAATCATATTGCATCATTGCCTATCAATAAAGATAAAACACTGACTTCTGTTATTTTTACGAACAATGAATTAGTTACTCTAGCTTCTAAATCCAATAGAGGCTTTATAGCATCATTACGTGTACTTGTTGATACAAAAGAAAAAACAATAAGCATTACAAATCCACTCTATATGAGTAAAGGTTTTTTACAAGAGCATTATGATGACAAAGTAGCCAACAAGACTTTAGTACAACTCATAGAAGCCTTTTCTAATTTAACCAATTCAGAAGATAGTCTCAAGTTTCAACTATTACCTAAATACCAATTCATGCAAGGTATGCCAAAATATGAAAATATGATTGAGGTTGCTTCAGGTGATGATCTATTAGAAAAAATAAAAGAAAATAAAAGAGTGCTTTTTACGCAAACACTCTCCAATGGATCAACACTTATCGGTATACAACTAAGTAAAAGAACCAATAAGTTTATAAAACGTATTGGTAGAAACAATGCATCTATCTTACCGTACCCTATTCTCATAGAAGAAGGAAAAGCAAAAATATTGGATCCAAAATACTATATATCCTTTATGTATCCAAAGCTTACTATGTCTGAATTTATGAAGATAGCAACAATACCAGACGCGATGAAAAAAGATTGTGAGAGGGTTTTTAAATAAAATGAGGATTGAAGAGCTAAAGTATGAAGCGCTTCAATCTATAAAAATGTAATATGAGGATTTTACTTAGCTTTTTCCAAATACTTCGAATCAACAGTATCTACCTTAATCATCTCACCTTCTAGTACATGAAAAGGCACTTGTACGACTGCACCACTCTCCAATGTAGCTGGTTTTTTACCACCTTGAGAATCACCCTTAAAGTTAGGTGGTGTCTCGACTATCTTAAGCACTACCGTTTGTGGAATTTCAACAGAGATAGCTTTACCACCATGAAAAAGTATCTCTGCCTCCATACCATCTATCATAAAATCAAATGTATCTTTACCTACTTGCTCGTGTGTAAGTCCTATTTGATCAAATGTTGTTGTATCCATAAACTGTAAAAAATCGCCATCATCATAAAGAAATTGCATTGTTTTTTGTTCTAATTCTGGCACTTCAAACTTATCACCTGCATGGACTGTTTTTTCTATCGTTTTACCCGTAGCAAGGTTTTTAATCTTCATACGTACGAAAGCAGCCCCTTTACCTGGTTTTACATGTTGAAAATCTGTTACCTTATAAGGGTTTCCCGTAATCTCAAGTCTTGCACCTTTTTTAATGTCACCCATACCGATTGTAGCCATCTAAGCTCCTTAATATTAATTGGGAAATTATAGCAAAGGTTGGGTAAAGGCTTGCAATGAACACCTTTATAAGGTGTTCATGAGAGAAGAGTGAGTAGATTATTTAGTGATTGAAATATTATGATCACTTTCTGAGGAAGGTTGTTTATCAAAATCCATTGCACGTGCATTATCCATAAGAATAGGAACAAAGAGAAGTGAAACAAAAACTGCTGCAACAGTCCCTGATATAAGTGCCACACCAAGACCACCAAATACAGGGTCAGATGCCAACAGTGCAGAACCCAAAATAATAGCTACAGCTGTCAGTGCTATAGGCTTTGCTCTTGTTGCTGTAGCTACAGCGATGGCTCTTCTTTTTTTCATACCTTCAAACTCCATGAGTGACTTCGCAAAATCAATCAAAAGTAATGAGTTTCTAGAGCTGATACCAATCAATGCAATAAACCCTATCAAAGATGTTGCTGTTAAAAAGAAAGTTTCTGATGTAAACCAATTTGCAACCCAGTGCCCTACAATAACCCCAATAAGAGAAAGGAATGACCCAAGCAATACAATACCAGATATTGCAAAACTTTTATAATATATAACTAATAGGATAAAGATCAATATCAATGCAGATATAAATGCACCACCTAAATCTCTGAATGTATCTAGTGTTACTTTCATTTCACCATCCCAACGAATAAGAAATTTTTCGTGTGTTACTTTATCTTCTAACGTAAAATCAAACATATACGTTGAAATACCTGCTTTAGTAATACTATAGTCTTTACCAAATTTCTCTAACATAACATCGCGTGCTTCAAGTAAGGGGTACACTTGAGATACCATATCAGTCTCTGCAACAACATTAACCATACGTGACAAGTTTTTATGCATAATCATAGTACTTGACATGACCTCTCGGACGCCTACAACTTCCGAAAGTGGGACCATCATGCCTCTCATATTCATAAGATTCAAAGAGGCAAGTTTTGACTCTAGTGCCTCTTTATTAGATTGATCTACTTTTTTACTATCACTGTCTAAAACCAAGAATATAGGTATTTGATCAGGTGTATCTTTAGAGTTTTTATGCCCGATAACCATACCTTCAAATGCAAGATATAATATATTGTTCACTTGTTTTACACTTAATCCCGAACGTGATATTTTTTCTTTATCTGGTACAAGCTCAAATTTTTTAAAGTTTTCATCTGACATAATATCGATATCTACCAATCCTTCTGTCTCGCTAAGAACATCAGCTACATCTACAGATAAACGACGTATTTTTTTTAGATTATCCCCATGTACTTCTACAACGATAGATGCTAGTGTTGGTGGACCAGAAGGCTGTTCAACAAATTTGATATTTGTACCTCTAAATAGTGGTACACACGCTTTTTGAATCACGGGTCGTAAACGTTGTACCATTAAAAAAGATGGCTCTTTCCTATGATGTTTATCGGTTAAGTTTACAGATATTTCCGCAACATCTTCTGTTTGTTTCATACTTGCACCTTTAACAAGTCCAGCATAGTCCAAAGGAATACCTTGTCCTAAAAAGAGTTCTATATTCATCACTTCTTTTTCTTTTTTTAAGTGGTTAAGTACACATGATGTCACAGCTCTTGTCTGTGCAATGGATGAACCTTTTGCTGTGTCAATATATACAGAAAAAGTATTGTCACTTTTGCCCGGTAACATTTTAGCAAGTACCATTTTGGTGGGGAACATCATTAGTGATGCAAAAAATGCTACTGCAGTTAGAACAATAATAAGCATTTTATTCAACTTACTATCAAGGATACGATAAATCAAATTCTCCAAACTTTTCATTATTCTGATCCTTCTTCATGATTGTTTTTTTTATGTCCGTGTTCTGGCTTTTTCAGTAACTTCAAACTTAAATAAGGTGTAAATATATATGCTACAAACAGTGAAACTATGAGTGCAACAGGGACATTGTATGGGATAGGTTTCATAAATGACCCCATCATACCACCCACAAATACCATAGGCACCATTGTCAAAATAATAGCCAATGTTGCTATATTTGTAGGTGCACCAATCTCATCAGTTGCTTCTATAAGTAGTTCACCCATTTCTTTGTCTTCTACACCATGACTATGCAAATGTCTATGTATATTTTCAATCACAATAATAGCGGCATCCACAAGTAAACCCAAAGACAAAAGTAACGCAAATAACGTAATCCTATTCATCGTTTGCCCCGTCATCCATGCGGTAAAAAGTGTCACTGCCAAAATTGCAGGTACTGTAAATGTTACAATAATCGATTCTCTCCAACCTAATGCAAACACTAACATGAGAGCAATAATAATGACAGTAATGATAAGGTGGTGCATAAGCTCGTTTACAGCTTCATTAGCTCTATCTCCATAGTTTCTAGTAATTAGATATCCTATACCAGCATTATTAAATTCTGATTCATACTCTTCAAGTACTTTTACAACATCTTGCGCAACAAAAACTGCATTTTTACCCGCCAATTTAGCAACAGTCATCGTAATTTGGCTTTTTGAAACAGAAAAATCTGTTTGATTATTTTCTTTCACTAAAATTTCAGCTGTTTTAAAATTTTGAATATCTACACCCTCTGTTACTTTGGCTACATCTCTCAAATAAATAGGTGAGCCCATGTATTGTGCAACAATCACAGAGCCAACATCATCTACTGATTCAATGGCATTTTTAACACCAAAAATAACCAATTCTCCTCTAGCAGTACGTCCTTTAACATCAGGGACATCCACAGCTACAGATTCAATAGCTTGCATAATTTGTCCCATTGAAAGGTGATATGCAGAAAGTTTTCCCATATCTACTTCAATATTATACTGAGCTCTTCTCGCACCTTTTAGTGTTGTTTTTGCTACATTTTCCACACCATTAATCTTTTGCTGTAGTTTACGAACCATCTCAAAAAGTTCAACATCTCCTATCCAGTTATCACCTTTTGGATAGAAAGCTATAGTGACAATAGGAATATCAATATCAATATCGAAAGGTTTAATCATGGGTTGCATGGTACCTTGAGGTAAAGTATCCATATTTTGCATGACTTTATCATAAAGTTTAAGATTGGAATCTTCTCTGTTTTCACCAATATAATACATGACATTCACAATTCCAACATTATCCATAGCCATACCATAAATATTCTCTATACCATGAACCTCCCTTAATTTACGCTCTAATGGGTTTACAATAACATTTTCTATTTCTTTAGGACTAGCTCCTGGCATAGGTACAATAACGGCACCTCCTGAAATCGCAATCTGAGGGTCTTCTTCTCTTGGCATAACGTTGAGGGCTATATACCCCATAACTAATAAAAATATACCTAAAAGTGCCGTCAAAGGGCTTCTAAGAAAACCTTTTGCTAATTTACCAGCAACATTTATAACTTCGTACTCTTTTTTCTTTTCCATATCACCTACTTAATGAGAATTTTTGCATACATACCAGGATAAACTGAACGACCTTTGTCGTCAAATTGCATTTTAATTTTAAACTTATGCGTCATTGGATTTGAATTTGGAATTATTGATATTATAGTACCTTTGGTTTTAAAACCAATAGAGGGTACAGTGATATCTACACTTTTATTCATTTCTATATATTTAAGTTGCGTTTCAGAGATTTCAGAAATGATTTTAAGAGAGCTTAAATCTGTCAATACTACTGCTGGCATACCGGGTATTGCCATTTCACCTTCATTCAACTCTTTAGCTACGATAACACCTGCATTAGGTGCATGTATCTTGAGATAATTATATTGATTGAGTACTTCTTCTTTTTGTGCAAGAGCTTGTGCAACCTGTTTTTCAGAGATTGAAACCATATCTCTTAAGTTTTCTGAAGCTAAAACTAAATTTTCTAATTCAAATTTTGAGACCATTTTTTTTTCATAAAGTCTTTTATGTCTAGCAAGGTTTGTCAAAACATTAGAATATTGATTTTTATTCATTTGTAATGCTAGTCTAGCCTGAGAAATACCAAGGTTTACTTGTCTTTCTGCCGCTTCAATCTCTTTTGAATCTATCTCATAAAGTAATTGCCCTTTTTTAACAATATCACCTTCAGAAACAGCCATATTGTTCACATAACCCATATATCTACTTGTAATCATTTTTTGATTATCTGATACAATTGACCCACTTAATGTAAACTCAACAGCGTTTGCATCACTCAATAGTGTTAATACGACTGCAAATAAACGAATAGACTTCATCATTACATACTCCCTTCATTTAAAAGACTCTTTAATTCAAATATATTTGTATTTCTAGTATTCTGAATAGTTAAAAGCTTTAAAAGTACTTCTACTTCTTTAGACTGCTTTATCAATACGTCTGAAATAGATGATAGCCCCTCTTTATATCGCTCTTTGTAATTGGCATAAACACTTTTGGCAAACTTTAATTGTTTTTTAAAGTTTTTTATATCTAGATCATTATTTAAAATTTCAGTATGCAATTTTTTTACTTTTAAGGCAATACCTTTTTTTGCTAAAAGAACCTGATTTTGTACTTTTAAATGATTTACTTTGGCTTTTTCTAAATTTGCACTGTCTATGCCACCATTAAAAAGGTTTAAATTTACCTGTACGCCTACAGTGTAGGAGTCTTTTTCAGAAAATTCATTCCATAAACTATTATCTGCACTACTATATTCAGCAAAAGCCCCTACTTGAGGTAAATAGTTGGACTTTTCAATATTAAGTGCCATCCCAGCCATTTCTAAACCTAAATTCGCTTTTTGTATATCAATATTGTTAGATTCTATCTTACTTATACTTATGCTAGGTAGCTTTGCCATAGTATTTATTTTTTTTATAGATGAAACTTCATAATTGAGTAAAAATGAAAGAAATTGATACGCCAAATCTTCATTTAAATTAGCTTGATTATACATACTCACAACTTCTGCTTTTCTTGTTTGAACCTCTAATAAATCTATATCTTTAGCATATCCAACATCTTTCATATTCTCTACAGTATTTTCTAGTTTCGTAATATTTTTTATGATTTTGGAAAGATTATTAATATAATTGTTAATTAAAGAAATATCATAAAAAGTCTTTTTAGTCTGAAATACCTTTTCATTATATAGTTTACGTGTATCATACTGACTCATACCATGCATTGCTTTTGTTATTTTTTCATACTCTGTAAGTTTTCCACCAGTATAAAGTGGCACAGTATAAGAGATTTTACTCTGATAATAAGTGTGCGACTTTGGATAGTTTAAGGCCTTTGGTTCAACTGGTAAAGGGTTACTATTACCAGACATATCGAACTCCGCAAACCCAAAGTCTCCAAATGTAGCTTCCCTACTTTGTAACTTAAAACCAAAGACATTTCCAGCATCATTTGAACGCATACCCACAATACTAGCATCTAGTTTTCCATAATTAAGGCCTTTGGTAGTCTTAATATCATACTGCTTCATATGTTCTGTAAAACGTGATATTTTTAATTCTAAATTATCGCTTTTAAGCCTCTCAAGGGCATTTTGCAACGTTAAGTTTTCAATACTAGAAAAAAGTAATGTAGAAAATAGTAATGAAAATAATGAAAGTTTTTGAATAAACATATTTAAGCTCCTATATTCATAATTGTTATAATAAAAAGAGGAGTTATTCATATGTTAGAAACTCCACTTTCATTCATAATATATAAATAACTTTAAATAATGTTTAAAATAACTTTTTCTTTTTATATACTAGCGTGAGATACACTGATACATGCTTTTAGGGCAGAAAGCTGCTCAAGTATAGCTTTTGTAACTGTCCCATCTACACGAACCACCGCTAAAGCTTGGTTCTTAGAGTCACGTCCCAATCTAAAGTCTGAAATATTTAACCCGTTTCTAGCCATAATACCACCAACATCACCAATCACACCTGGAGTATCAGTATTTCTAAAGAAAATCATTGTCCCTTTTGGTTCAACATCTAAAGTGTAGTCATCTATTTCTATAATTCTTTGTTCAGTATCATCAAATACAGTTCCGGCAATAGAAATTGTACCTTCTGCTGTAGTCAGTTTAATGCCAACTTTATTGGTAAATCCAGAGTTGTTTGGTTTCACTTCTTTATGTAGCTCAATCCCTCTCTCGCTTGCCACAAATTCTGCATTGACATAATTCACCTGATCACCTAGTGATTCGGTAAGCACACCTACAGTTGCAAATGTTCCCATAGATTCAATATAGTCTGAAACAGGACCTGATGTCATTACTTTGATAGACTTCACCTCACATTTAGTAACTTGCGCCGAAAGATGACCTATTTTTTGAATAAGTTCAAGGTATGGCCGTACAAAATCAGGTAATTCATTTTCTTTAATTGGTAAATTTAATGCATTAGGATAAGCAATGCCTTTAGCCGCAGCAATCGCATTCTCTGCAGCTTGAATGGCTATATTTTTTTGTGATTCTTTTGTATTCGCCCCTAAATGAGGAGTAACTGTTACATTATTAAGATCAAGGAGAGGATGGTCTGTTGCAGGTTCTTTATCAAATACATCTATACCTGCAAATCCAATTTTTCCAGATTTCAATCCTTCTAAAAGTGCTTCTTCTTCAATAAGGCCACCTCTTGCACAATTGATAAGAATAACACCATCTTTCATTTTAGAAATTTCTTCTTTGCCTATCATACCAATCGTTTCAGAGTTTTTAGGTGTATGTATAGTAATAATGTCACACGATAATATATCTTCAAAGTTTTTCGTATACTTTATATCTAAATCTGTCGCTTTAGTTCTATCAATATATGGGTCATATACAACAACATCCATTTCAAAAGCTTTTGAACGTATACCAACACGTGAACCAATATTTCCAAAACCAATCACACCTAGTTTTTTATCTTTTAGTTCCGTACCATACCAATCCTGCCTTCTCCATATACGGTCAAGCTTAAGATTATTATGTGCATAAGGAAAAGTTCTCACACATGAGAGCATATGTGTCATAGTAAGTTCAACTGCAGCGATAGTGTTGGCTGTTGGAACATTCATAATAACAATACCTTGTTTTGAAGAACCAGGGATATCAACATTATCTACACCAACGCCAGCACGGACCACAGCTGTAATATTTTTAGCATTTTCTAAAAATATATCATCTACATCAGTAGAAGAACGTGTTATTGCAACATCAGCTTTTGGAATAATTTCAGATACCAGTTTATCCTTTGGCTCATCTGCTGCATTAATGAAAATGATTTCACTATCATTTGCTAAAATATCCAAACCATCTTGATGTATATGGTCACAAACAACAATTGTTTTTTTTGACATTCTATAACCTTTTTATAATTTTAATGTATATGTTTTCATATGTAGATATGCATAATGCATAAACTAGACACTTTAGTTAGTGTCTAGTGAAGTGTGACTCTATTTTTTTAGCATATCGCCAAATGCATCACCTAAGGTCATACTATCGTCTTGATCAAGGTTTAACTGTTCCATCGCTTCTCTCTCTTCTTGACGCTCCAGTCTTTTTACAGAAACTCTTATTCTGTCATTATTTACATCAATAAATGAAATAACACCCCTAATTTCTTGACCTTTTTCAATCTCTTCAACTTTTATTGGGTGAAGATCTTCAAGTCTTATGAGTGCATCAACATTATTATCAAGTGAGATAAATACACCGAAGTCTTTAGTATCTTTTACTGTACCAGTAACAATTGTTCCATTTTTATGTGTCTGAGAAAATGCTTTTACTGGTGAGTCTTCAAGTGCCTTTTTAGATAAAGAGATTTTTCCAGCATCTTTATCAATTTTGATAATCCTCACTTCAACTTCATCTCCAACTGCAAGTTCAGATTTTGCATTTTTAGATTTATCCCAAGATATCTCTTGATTGTGTAATAAACCTTCTACAGTACCAACTTTTACAAATGCTCCAAAATCAGTAATTGAAGTTACTGCACCAGTCACTACATCACCAACTTTATTTTCGTTTGTGAATGCATCCATTGGTTTTGGAAGAAGATTTTTAAGACTTACTCTAAGTCTTCTACCCTCTTTATCAACTTCTATAACCTCGACATTAATATCAGTGTTGTTTTCTAAATAGTCTTTAGGATGCTTAACATTCTTGTCCCAAGAGATTTCAGATACATGTAAAAATGCTTCAAGGTCTTCACCAAGATCAACAAATACACCATACGGTTCAATATTAGAAACTGTTGCTGTAACAGTATCTCCTACACCAATAATTGAGTCAATATCTGCCCAAGGATCAGGATTTGCGTCTTTGATTGAAAGAGAAAGGTGTCTTTTCTTTTTATCATACTCAAGAGCAATAACATTAACTTCATCGCCTTCTGCAAAATATTTAGAAGGGTTTACAGGTCCTTTATGAGATATCTGTGAGTAATGTACAAGTCCATCCATACCACCAACGTCTACGAACATACCATAAGAAGTTATTTTCTTAATTGTACCAATGACTGGGTCTTTACTCTCAAGTAATGCACCAACAATTTCATCTGTTTTAGCTTTATCTCTCTCAATAAGTTCTTTTCTAGAAACGACTACTGAGCCTTTATCTTTGTCTACTTTGACAATGACAGCTTTAACTTTTTTACCTTTTGAATCTAGTTTTGAAGAAAGATAAGAGAGTGTACGTGGCATAAAAAACTCTAGGCCATCTACTTCTACAACATAACCACCCTTATTGGTTTTTGTAACTACACCTTCGATGATGTATTCTTGTTCTTCATCATATTCAGCAATAAATTCATTTAATGCCACACGTGACAGTGCTGCTTTGTGAGAAATACGACCTCTTCCCATTGTAACAACATCAATGCTATCATTCACTGCAAAAGTAACGTTACCCTCTTCATCTGTAATTTCATCAAGTGCAAGATTTGCATCTCTTCCACCACCGATATCTACAACTACTAAGTTATCTTTTTCATCAATTTTAACAATTGTACCTGTAATTAAATCACTTTTTGATTCTGATTTTTTAAACGATTCCTCAAGCATCGCCTCAAAATCTACGTCTTCTACTTCGATATCTTCGAACTTCATTCCTATCCTTATGTGTACACTAATTTTGCGTTATTATACCTTTTTTTATTATAAATATGCTTATGAAATAGTTTATGTTTAGAAGATATTCAAAGTGATAAGTTTACCGACAAGATATCAACCAATCAGGTTTATTTTATCTTAATAGTCTTTACTGTGAGATACTTTCTAAGACATTAAAATAGTTTGGAAATGTTTTTGCCGTGCACTCTGGGTCATTAATCGTCACAGAAGCTTCATCAAGCGCTAAAAGAGAAAAACACATAGCCATTCTATGGTCATCATAGGTATCTATAGCTGCATGTAAAAGTTCTGTAGGAGGTGTTATTTTCAAATAATCTTCGCCCTCTTCAACTTCTGCACCTACTTTACGTAGTTCAGTCGCCATTGCATAGAGTCTATCAGTCTCTTTGACTCTCCAGTTATAAATATTTCTAAGTGTGGTTGTTCCCTTTACAAAAAGCGCAGTAGTCGCTATGGTCATGGCCGCATCAGGTATGTGATTAAAATCCATATCAATTGCATGAAGTTCATCTCGAGTTACAGTAACATATGTATCTCCCCACTCTACTTTGGCACCCATTTTTTCCAACACATCTACAAATTGTACATCACCTTGTATACTCTTTTTGCCAATACCTGTGACTTTAACTGTACCACCTTTTATAGCAGCCGCAGCTAAAAAATATGATGCAGACGAAGCATCTCCTTCTACCATAAATGTATCAACTGCTTTATACGTATTTCCTGCTTTTACAAAAAAACTTTTATAGTTACTATGTTCAACAGTAACACCAAAATCTTTCATAATATCTAACGTAATGTCTATATATGGCTTAGAGACGAGCTCCCCAACTATATTTATATGCATATCATTTTGAGCCAATGGTGCAGCCATGAGTAGTGCTGTCAAAAACTGACTAGAGATGGCACCATCAATACTTATTTCACCACCTAATAAACCATTAGATTCTATAGCTAAAGGAGGATACCCTTCATTTTCAAGATATGTGATATTCGCACCTGCTTGACGCAGAGCATCTACTAAATGCCCAATAGGACGCTCTTTCATTCTTGGCTCACCTGTTAATAGGTAGGAACCTGTTCCTAAACAAAGTGCTGCACACAGTGGTCTCATTGCTGTACCAGCATTTCCTAAAAACAGTTCAATAGCTATATCATTGTCTATAACGCCAGCATTTCCTATCACAGTACATTCAGTTTTATCATCTGAGAGTATGTACTGAATGCCTATTTTTTTTAAGGCATTGAGCATATGTTTAGTATCATCACTCTCAAGTAAATTCGTTATTTTGGTGATTCCCTCAGCAAGAGCTGCAAGTAGTAATGCTCTATTAGACAAACTTTTGGAACCAGGCAAATTAATTTCACCGTCTATTTTTTGAATTGTCTTTAATGTAATACTATTCATACTATCACTTCTATTGTTTCATCTCTTGTATGCTGTCAATCACATTCTGCACAATCCAGTCAGGTGTGGAAGCCCCTGCAGAAATACCACAAAATGTTTTACCGTCAAACCAGGAGGCATCAAGCTCAGTTTCATTTTCAATCAAATAGCTATTTGCACAGTCACGCTGACAAATACTGTGAAGTTGCTTTGTATTAGAAGAGTGTTTCCCACCAATCACAACCATCACATCTGCATCTTTAGCAAGCTCTGCTGCAGCGTCTTGGTTTTCAAAAGTTGCATTACAAATGGTATTAAAGACTCGAATCTCTTTGCGCGTAAGCATGAGTGCTGCAACAATTTTAGCAAAATCTTCAGGTTTTTTAGTCGTTTGAGAGACTACTGCTACCTTACCTCTCAGGGGTAAGTCATCTAACTCTTCAGGCTCTAATACTATAAACGCATCATCTTGATATTTTGCATAAGAGACAACACCTTTAATCTCTGGATGACTCGCATCACCAAAAATAACAATGCTATATCCATCATCACTCATCTTTTCTACAATATTCTGAGGCGTCGTCACATAAGGGCAAGTAGCATCAATCACTTTATGATCTTGTGTATTTAACACTTCGAGCTCATTTTTGGGGATACCATGTGTACGTATCACCACAGCATCATCTGTTTGAATATCATTCAAGTTTTCAGCAAGACCGATGTCAAACCCAACTTTTAATCTGTTTATTTCATCTTTATTGTGAATTAAAGGACCGTAGGTTACAGAACCTTTATGCTCTTCGGCTATTTCAATAGCCCTTTTCACACCAAAACAAAACCCATAAGAAGATGCCAATTGTATTTTCATTTTTACCTCAATTCTGCTTTACATTTACGCTCAAGTATAGACATGATATTGTCCATAATAGATTCGATATCTGTATCTTCAAGTGTTTTTTCCATAGACTGAATAAAGAAACGTATAGAAAGAGATTTTTTATCTCCTAGTTTTTCATCTTCATAAATGTCCACTGGATAAATATCTTTCAACATAGGCTCCTCTAGTGCATGCAATACTTTTGCCACTTCATAATAGGAAAGTGATTTGTCTATCACAACAGATAGGTCTTTATACACTCCCTGAAATTTGGAGATTGCTTTTGCATTAATATGTTTAGGTAACAGTGCATCAAAGTCAAGCTCTGCTATAAATGTTACAGGTATACCAAAGTCCTCTTGTACCGTTGGGTGGAGCTTAGCAATAAATCCACATACTTTTCCATCGACAATAACATTCGCAGACTGATATGGATGAATAAGCCCATTATCATACGTACATGGTTCTAATGTAAAACCACCAATGACTGCACCAACTTTTTGTGTAAATGCTGCAAAGTCTATAGGTGTAGGTTTCCCTGAGTTTCTTACATTTTCACCTTCTTCTTGTCCAGAAAAAACAAAAGAGATGACTTCACTCTGTTCTCTTTTATCTCCAAATACAGCACCTATTTCAAAAAGTGGTATAGATTTTTTAGAATAACTCACATTACGTTTTACCGCATTTAAAAGATTTACCAAAATGGTACTTCTAAGCGTGTTAAGTTCTTCAGCGATAGGGTTTGCTAACTCTAGTTCCTCTTGTGTCACCACAAACCCATACTTCTGTAAAAGTGTTTTGTCAGAGAAGACATAAGAGACATTTTCATAATATCCTACACCTACAGCACGATTCTTAAATTCTTTTTTAGCTTTATATCTATCGGTTGTATCGTTTAAGCGTGGTTTCTCTGCAAAACTAAAAGGCTTTGCTTCAATATTATTAATCCCTACAATACGTACAATCTCTTCAGAAATATCTTGAATATGTTTAATATCATGTCTAAAAAGTGGGACTATTACGGAGACAGTATCCTCACCCATTTTAGAAGTATCAAATCCAAGTTTTTTAAGTATTGTGACTATTTTAGAAAGTTCAATTTTCATACCAACAATTGAAGAAACTTCTTTTGCATCTACTTTTACTCTTACTTGTTCTCTTTCTACTTTTACATTAAGCGAGCCCTCATAACAAGAGATGTCTGTATGCATGTCCATTAAAGAGCCTAGTAATGACAAACCAAACGTAAGTTCAGGACTTGATCCACGTGATGTTTTATAATACAGGTCATCTACCTTTTCAGATGCATTGGATACAGCTTCAACAAGTCTATCTGGATTCATGTAAGATGCTTCGAGTAAAAGTTCTTTTGTCTCATCATTGGCAGTGACTTCAGCCAGTTGATTCACACCAACCAGAGAACATACCTTATCATTTGCCACAATTTCCATCATACCTTGTGCTTTTGCTCTAGGAGTTACAACAATTTTACCCTCCGAATTTCGAAATGATTGACTATCATAAGCCCGCAATATAACACCAGTAGCATGCGTTGAGTATGCAAGGAAACTATTGAGTTGTTCTTTCTCTTCAAGACCTACCATAGCCAAACGTAAATTTACAAGAAAGGAACTTTTTAAACTATCAATAGTTGCAAGTTTATAATGCAAGTCAGCATCCATTTCACCTTCTGTATGTATTTCAGCAACTCTGGCAATACCTAACTTTATTTTATCCTCTAGTCTTACTTCAAAAGGTTTCATCTCAATGTCAAGTGCAGAAGACAAGTCCCTAGCAACACCGTACACAGAAAGACAGTCACCTCTGTTAGCGGTAAGCTCAAGTTCTATAATAGTATCGGACATACATGCGTAACTCCCTACTTCACGACCTACTTCAAGTTTCCCAATAGTCTCATCAAGTATCATGATACCTTTGCCCATGTCAGGAAGTCCCAATTCTGAAGCAGCACATACCATACCTTCTGACTCAACACCACGTAGTTTTGCATGTTTAATAGCAAAATCACCTGGAAGCACTGCACCAATGGTAGCTACTGCAACATACTCGGCATCGACGACATTAGCTGCACCACAGACTATCTGTCTTGTACCCGACCCCACATCGATTTGACAAACGTTTAGCTTGTCTGCATCAGGGTGTTTTTCTACAGAAAGTATTTTACCTACAACAACTTTTTCAGCTATTTTTATTTCATTGAGATTATCAACTTCAAGTCCAATGCTATTAAATGTTTCGTAAAGCTTTTCATTAGAAACACTCTTAAGGTCTATGAATTCTTGTAACCAAGATCTTGTAATTATCATCTAAACTGCTCCAATAGTCTTATATCTCCCTCAAACAAACTTCTTAAGTCTGGTATCTGATGCATAAGCATTGCAAAACGCTCAACACCTAAACCAAAAGCATAACCACTCACGTCATCATAACCAACTGCTTTAAAGACATTTGGATCTACAATTCCACATCCAAGAACTTCAAGCCAACCTGTATGTGAACAAATACGACACCCTTCACCTTCACAGAATATACAAGAGATATCTACCTCAGCAGAAGGTTCGGTGAATGGAAAAAATGAAGGTCTAAAACGGACATCAACATCTCCAAACATATACTGTAAGAAGTCTGTAAGAATTGACTTTAGGTTTGCAAAACTCACTTTACCTTTCTCATCAACCACTAACCCCTCAACTTGATGAAACATTGGTGTATGTGTCACATCAAAGTCACGTCTAAACACAGTACCAGGAGCTATCATACGTATAGGAGGTTTAGTCTCTAGCATTGTACGTATCTGTACGGGTGAAGTGTGCGTACGTAAAAGTCCACCATCTTTAAAATAAAAAGTATCTTGCATATCACGTGCAGGATGGTACTTTGGAAGATTCAAAGCTTCAAAATTGTGAAAATCATCTTCCACCATTGGACCAGATTCCACCGCAAAATTAAGTGCAACAAAATAGTCAATAATTTTATCCATCGTCTCCATCACAGGATGAAGTGCACCTTTTTTGGCCAATGTACTATAGAGAGAAACGTCAATCTCTTCAGACTTTAGTACCCTTTCAATTTCATCAGCTTTTAATACTTCAAAACGTGCATCAAAAGCACTCTGTAGTGCTGCTTTATTTTTATTGAGTCCTTCAGCAAATGCTTTCTTTTCAGGGCCAGGCACATCTTTCATCTTAGCAAACTCTGCTGCCATAACACCCTTCTTACCAAAAAGCTCTACACGTACTTTTTCAAGTGTTTCAAGGCAATCAGCTTGAACGATCTTCTCTTCTAATTCTTTCATATATTTCCATTTATTCCGTAGTAATTGCCGTGATTTTAGCTAAAAATTCATAATAAGGGGATTTATTCGAGATTTACTGTGTTATAATCAAAATATAAAACTACACTAAAGGACACAAACATGTGCATATTTTGCAAAATTGTCAATAAAGAAATACCTAACAATACCGTAGCAGAAGATGAGAACTTTTTAGCATTTCACGACCTCTATCCAAAAGCCCCAATCCATGTACTTATCATTCCGAAACAACATGTTGACTGCTTTCAAGATGTTACACCAGAAATTATGGCAGGACTTACTACATTTACCCAAGAGGTAGCCACTAAACTAGGTGTAGATCAAACAGGTTATAGACTTGTCACTAACAATGGTGAAGATGGTGGGCAAGAAGTGAACCATTTACACTTTCACATGTTAGGTGGTGGAAAATTAATGTGGGATCATTCCCACGAAGACAATCATAAGAGTCTGTAGGGTTTATCCCCTACTCATCTATCTCTTGTAACTTCTCTTCATATCTGGTCACAATCTCATCATCTAGCTCAGAAGCAATTTCAAGTCTTTCAAATAGTCCATCAATCTCTTGTTGTACAAGCCCAACTTCTTTTGACAACTCCATGATTAAATCATTATCACCCGTATTAGAAGCTTTTTCTAAAGCATTATTTTTCACAGCCATATCAGATTCAAGTTTCTCTATTTTTTCCTCACACTCTTTTATCTCTTTTGTGTAAGGTTTTCTCTCTTCATTACGCTCTTTAGTCACTGCTTTACGGAGTTTCTTACGCTCTTTGTAGTCTATTTTAGGCTTTTTCTTCTTAGGCTTAGTATTACCCTCTTCTTCCCAACCTATTTTCTCCAAAAAGTCAGCATACGTACCATCAAAATACTCAGCCCCACCCTTATGGAAAATAATCAATGCATCTGCTAGTCTATGTAACAACATCTCTGAGTGCGTGACCATAAGAAGAGAGCCTTCAAAAGCATCTATCGCATCGGCCAATGCATCTATAGACTGCATATCTAAGTGATTGGTAGGTTCATCAAGAAAGAGCAAGTTTGCTGGTGTTGCAATAATTTTGCCTAACATCACACGGCTTCTTTCCCCTCCAGAGAGTACCTCTATTTTCTTATCGGCTAACTCACCAGAAAACATCATACGCCCTGCTATATTTCTTGCTTGGGGTATACCTATCTCTTTAGACATAGATGCTATCTCATTGACGATGTCATTTTTAACATTGAGTCTTTCAATGTTGGTTTGTCCAAAATGGGCAAACACGGTAGAGGGGTGAAAGTCAAGTTCACCTTGTTGCTTTTCTAGCTCACCAGCTATGTAGTTAAGTAAAGTAGACTTACCCTTACCATTTTTACCTATAATCGCTAAGCATTTGCCTTTTTCCATAGCGAAGGTGATGTTTTGAAACAGTGGCTCATTAGGGTTGTACCCAAACCCAAGATTCTCAGCACGAAATATCACTTTTGCAGGAGTATCTTTATAGTTAAATTTAAAAGAGAGGTTTGCGTCTGTGTGCAAATCTTCCATCTCGTCCATTTTATCGAGCTCTTTTTGTTTAGATTGCGCAAGTGCCGCTGTTGAAGCTCTGGCTTTATTTCGTGCCACAAACTCTTCTAACTCTTTACGCTTTTTATCTTGATTGGCTTTGGTCTTTTCATACGTCTCATCTGCCATTTCCAATGTCATATAGTACTTATAACTGTTCCCCTCAACGATATGTAAAGATTTTCTTTGTACACCCATTGTATGTGTTGTAACACTATCCATAAAGTCTCTATCATGTGTAATAAGTATCACTTCGCCATCAAACTCTTTTATAAACCCTTTAAGCCATCTAAGCGACAGAATATCAAGGTAGTTGGTAGGTTCATCAAGCAGTAGCATATTTGGCTCAGTTGCCAAAAGTTTCACAAGGTTTATGCGTATCTGGTACCCACCAGAAAAACTTAAGGGGTCTTTATCTAAGTCATCTTCAGAAAACCCAAGCCCAAAGAGTAGTTTTTCTATTTTATAAAAGTTCCACTGTTCATCTTCTGGAAGTACCAAAGCACACTCTTCACGTACGGTTGGCTCGGTAAAGACAAGATGCTGTTTCAACGTACCAATACGATAATTTTTAGGAATAGCCACCTCGCCAGAGTCATGACTCTCCTCTCCTAAAATAATCTTAAAAAGTGTAGATTTTCCTGACCCATTACGTCCAACAAGCCCTATTTTTTGTCCATGATTTAACTTTAAATTCACATCATTAAAAAGGGTCTGTCCCCCAAAGCTTTTTGTAAGATTAGTCAGTTGTATCATGATAGGTATTCCATATATAAATAATTTTGGGAATTATAGCTAAAATTACTTTCTTGCTATATTTCAATAGTACAAAACTTAACGAACCTTTTGCTATGATAAACAAAAAGGATTAAAAAATGGCAAGTGTATTACTACCCTTAGCAACAGGATTTGAAGAACTAGAAGCAGTCGCCCTCATAGATGTTATGCGTCGTGGTGGCATAGAAGTACGTGTTGTATACTTAGAAGATGAATTACATAGTAACCTTGTGACAGGTGCAAACGGTATTACTATCCAAGCAGATATGTCTATCAAAACTGTTATCTCTGATGATTTTGACATGATGGTGCTTCCAGGTGGATGGGATGGTACCTATGCATTGGCTGCAAACAAGCGTATCATAGAACTGGTAAAAGAGTTTAAGTCCAAAAAATATATCGCTGCAATGTGTGCTGCACCTTATGTACTTAAAAAAGCAGAAGTCTTAGGAGACAACTATACTTGTTACCCTGGAGCCAAAGAGGAAATAGACCACCCAGGCTACACAGACAAACTCAAAGTCGTTGTAGATGGTAACGTCATCACCTCACAAGGGCCAGGAACTGCTGTATGTTTTGGATTAGAGATTCTAAAAACACTGGTTGGTACAGAGAGTATGCAAGCTGTTAAAGAGGGTATGCTTCTGGATTACTGTTAGTGAAACACAATACCCAGCTGGTTTTTGTCATAGACCCCATGTGTTCATGGTGTTGGGGGTTTCACCCCGTTATGGAAGAACTACGTCAAAACTATGCTGGGGCATATACCTATTTACTGGTAGTTGGTGGGCTACGCACCACAGGTCAAATGACATGGAACAAAAATAGTAAAGCCTACCTAGCTCAAAACTGGCAAGCTGTAGCTCAAAAAACCCATCAATTATTTAACCACAATCTACTCAACAAAACCGACTTTGACTACAACACCTACCCCGCTTGTAAAGCCATAGTTACAGTACGAGAACTTTGGGGAGAAGAAGCTGCTTTTAACTACCTCTCACACATACAAAAAGCTTTCTATGTCGATGGCATAGACATCACCTCACCAGAAGTACTAAGTACTTTCATTAGTCAAGACCAAGAAATATTAGACAAAAAAGCATTAGATAAAGATGCTTTCATAGACTTCTACCAAAGCCCTAGAGCGGAACTACTCATGCAACACGACTTTAGCAAAGCCCGTTCTATGGGTGCAAATGCCTTTCCTTCAGTAGTAAAGATTGACCCTGATGGGCATATGGTTTGTCTAAGTGGGTACAGAACTTTGGAAGATATTCTACAGGTTTAAAATACCATACTTTCGAAACTTATCTACTCTTAAGCATAACAAATGTAAAACCTATCTATGACACTCAATAACCTTACTTTTCAAACTGACTATCTAACACTCGATGGTGAATTTTACGATTTCACCACACCCCAACCTCTTGAGTCACCTTATCTTATTCATTTCAATGACACCACAGCAAAACTCATTGACCTTGACACACAAGAAAAAGATAACCCTCTCTTTGTATCACTCCTAAATGGTACCTATGTGCCCAAAGATGTTCGTCCATTCTCTATGTGTTACGCAGGCTATCAGTTTGGTAATTACGCTCCTAGACTAGGAGATGGTAGAACCATAAACCTAGGGAGCATCAACGGTTGGCATCTACAGACCAAAGGGAGTGGTGAAACACTCTACTCACGCATGTCTGATGGACGCGCAGCACTTCCATCTTCCATAAGAGAGTATCTTATGAGTGAAGCCATGTACCATCTTGGCATACCCTCAACACGTGCACTTGGCATCATAGGTTCAGAAACAAAACTACTCAGAAACAACATTGAAGATGCAGCCATTGTCATGAGGCTCTCTCCTAGTTGGATACGTTTTGGTAGCTTTGAGTACTTCTACTACACCAAAGCGTATGATAAGCTCAAATCACTCACCGACTATGTCATAGCAGAGTCCTACCCCCATCTACAACAAGAAGAAGATTCTTATTTCAAGTTTTTTTGTGAAGTCTTAGAACGTACAGCCAAACTCATAGCCCAGTGGCAAGCCATTGGCTTTTGTCATGGTGTTATGAACACTGACAATATGTCCATAGCTGGACTTACCATAGACTACGGACCTTTTGCCATGTTAGATGATTTTAAATTTGGCTTTATTTGTAACAAAACAGACAAAGCTGGTCGTTACAGTTACGGTGACCAGCCCAATGTTGCCTACTGGAACCTAACCATGCTTTCAAAAGCACTCTCTCCACTCATAGACAAAGAAAAAATGCAACAAAAACTCGATGACTATGGTGAATTCATCTACCCTAACGCATACATTGATGTGATGCGTAAAAAAATGGGGTTATTGTCAGAAGACACGCAAGATGTTAAACTCATCACAGATCTTGTAGAAGCACTACATGATTCCTACATAGATAACACCATCTTTTTTCGTACCCTATGCCGGTACAACGGAGAGAGAATGCCCATCTTTGAACTAGCCATGAACCCCATACCACTAGACAATTGGCTAAACCTTTACGATGAAAGACTCAAAAAAGAAACACGCTCCCAAGAAGAACGTCAAGAAGCCATGCTAAAGACGAACCCAAAGTACATCCTAAAAAACTACATGCTAGACAAAGCCATCACCCTAGCCAAAGAGGGAGACTTCTCCATGGTAGAAACCCTACACCACATCTCCAAACACCCTTACGATGAACTACCAGAATACGAAGCGTTTGCACAAGAGACTCCTGAGGAATTGAAGAATATTTGTCTTTCTTGTTCGTCGTAAAGTAATCATTCCCGCATGTAACGCGGGAATGAAGAAACTCTATATTAAATAACTATGTGTTTTGAAGTATATGGTCTAGCTTATTATAACAATGATCCATTCTATTTGACTCAGTAGTATAACCTTTTCTTAGTTCTTGTAGTTTTTTATGCATTTCGATTACTGCATTTAAAAAGTTAGCTTTATTTTTCTTTGATAATTTTGTATATTTAGTATCATAATATTCAAGGTATGCTTCAACTTGTCTATATTTATATTGATCATCATATAAGTTACATAATAGATTATGTGCTTTTTTAAAATAATCCATACTCTTATTTTGATCAAATTCAGTTATAGATAATTTAATCCAAAGTCTTGCTTGTTGTGCATCTAAGTAAGCTGTATCGTAGTCCCCATAGGCTTTAGCATAAGCAGTTTCTAAATAATTCTGTGCATTATTATAATCATCTAATGCAATTCTTGCCATAGCGTATTGTAACCAAAAATGAGGTGTATTTTTCAACCCACCCAATCGTGATTTTAATTGTTCATAGTACCGTATCAACATATCTCTCTTATTAGTCAAAGGAACCACTCTCTCAATAAATGCGAACCTCAATAAAGATTTATAAATTTTCTTCTCAAACTCACTATTATTACGTACACTATGAAATTTTTCTGCAACTTCTAATAATTTAGTTACAGTACTGTTTGGATTAAAATGATATGCTAATAAATTTCTTGCGAATAACGAAGACTTTGAAATTATCTGATTATTTTTAGAAGGGAACAGTTGTTTAAAATCAGTATTATTAATTAACTCAGTATTATAAATTGAATTATTTAATGCAATTTCAGAAATATTATTATATGTAAGTGGAATATTCATAATTTCTAATATACATATTGCCAATATTGTATCTTTATTGTCTTCCTTTTTAAATAAACTAGAAAGTAAATTTGCAATTCTATCTCTTATTTGAGGTGCTTGTAAAATATTCAACAAAGTGTGAGAAAATTGGCTTTTATTATTTTCTTTAATAAGGTCAAATCTTCTTTGTTCTGGTAACCCCGCTCTTTCGGACCATAAACCAACAGTATCAATAATATTATTTAAATCTGAAATCTCATTATCATTCAGTAAATCAATATTAACTTGCGCTATTTGATCAGACTTATCAATTAATTGCATGTTTTGATCATGATTAGAACTTCTAGTACTTAAAAGCACATAGATTTTTGGATCATTCAATAAAAGTATATTTTGTAAAACCTCAATATACATTTCATAGTTATCTATTACAACATACAGTTCACAATTTAATGAACTTAACTGTTCAATATCTTTACTATAGTCGCCATCAATATCGTTGAACTCAAATACTCTTTTTCCATTGATAGTCAAATATGAAATCATTTCTCTTAGAAAAACTGTTTTGCCATTTCCAAAATCGCTAAGTATAGTCACATAATTAAAGTTTTTAAATAATTCATTAACTTCATTAAGTTGATCTCTCATGACTATATGTGGATTCATTAGCTTAGAAGTGATTGAATCATCAATAAAAAAATTTTCTATATTACCATGTAGTAAAAATTCTATGATTTGATGATCCCGTATTGTTTCTGTATGTTTTTCTAATTTATACTCAGTAAATGATTCTAAATAAAATGCTTCCTCTTCTCTAACATATTTTTGTAAATTATTAACAATTTCTTTTGCAAATCCATCAACTCCAGTAGTATAAACTTTACCAAATTCACTTAATTCGAATAATGTCAGTGGCGATGCACTTTTATGATTGATAAAGTATGTCTTCTTTTTAAATTCTGGAGACTCAAATAATATCTTTTGAATCTCAATATCATATAAAGAATATCCAACAAACACTATTGCTGAAGAACGTTCAAGATCTTTTTTAAAAGATGGGAACCATCTAGATGTTATAAATGAATCAGGAGATAAGTATGATGATGTTGTGAGTTTAAAACTATCAGGAATAACATCATTTTTTAATGTTTCTATAGATCCATTTATATTTACGCACACATTATCTTCTTTAAAATACGTTTCAGATGAATCATCAGTTGTAATATTTTTAACTACTTTCCCATTATCCATCATTGCAAGAGAAATAACATTGTCATAATTAGTTGTATATATTCTTCGCCATTTTGGTGTGAGAATAGCTTTATGTGATGGACTAATTTTTTTTATAGTATATAATTCTGATAAAATTTTTATTAAAACACTATCATCATTTACTTTAAGAAAATAATTAGCCGTTGATTTTAAATTATTTTCTCCATCAAATCCGCCTTCATTAGCAATAATATCTGTAAGTTTTTTTACTGTTGGTGGCTCTTCACCTAAAACATTTTCACTACCAAGGGAAAAACCTGCCCCTGTAAATAAGATTGCATTTCCTGATGCAATTTTTTCTAATAATTCAGAAATATCTGTATTATTAGGAGACATATTCAATCTATCAAATTTTTTTAATCCATCCATATTACTTTTTCCCTATTTATTATATTTAAAATTAAAACTTATTGTTTACTCAACCACGTCTTCAAAGTCCCAGCAGAACAGTAACACTCTCAGACTGACGAACATTCATAAAAGCATGTTTATCTGTCAGTACTATCAAAAAATTACTTTCCATTCATATACACACTAAAAACCTCTCTAACAAACCCTTCAAAATCCCCAAGATGCTTCTCTACGATTGCCATCACTATTTCAAGATTTAAATTCTGATAGTCATGTACAGCGATATTTCTAAACCCCACCATTCCTTGCATCTGTTTACAACTATCCTGACTAATGATTTTATTCTCTAAAAGCATATCAAACAGCTCTCTACTACTATTTGGAAGTCCAAGACCTTTAACTTTTACTATATTGTGTGGCAATATCTATACTTGCTTGTGATGCACGCTCTAAATTGAGTATGACAGAGTCTTGTTTTGTATAATTCTCTTCAAAACTCTCTTCAAAACCTATATACTCTTCTCGTATACGCTTCAAACACCGCTCTATAGTCTGAATTTTATTTAAGACCACATCAGGCATTAGTAAGTTCCAAACACAGATTTATTTTTCATTATCTCATCAACAATTGGCTGACGTTCTTCTCTAAAACGTAAGTAAAAACCATAGGCTAAAGTCTCAAATTTTTCTACTTCATACCCATCACCATAAATACGTTCAGCAGTAGAAAGTATCTGATACCTAAAAATAGTATTTGTACTTGAAAGTTCTATCAAGTCTACATCCATAGAAAGCATTGAAGCCAATTTTTGAGAGACCTCCCAACGTTCTACACTCGTAAGTGTTTTAGCAGATAAATAAGCAATATCAACATCACTTTGACCTGTAGCAGAGCCATCATTCTGACTGCCAAATATATAAAGAGCTTGGAGTGTAGGTATCGCATATCTTAATGTATTAACAATACATTTTTTATCTTCATTATTTAATAACACCTAAACCCCTTTTTTATTGTATTATACCTACTTTTAGGTACTTAGACAAACTACTACTTCCCCGTATAATTAGCCCCAACAACCTTACCATAGGCACTTACAAACACATAAAGCGTTTGCTTTGAGCTGTCTTTAATTTTACCATTTTTAAAACTCACAGCCCAGTCATCTGTGTTGTTGGTTGTTTTCTCTGTTTTTGCCACTTCCACAGATGACCAACTCGCAGGAATCTTCTTTTTTAAAACCAGTTTTTCAACCTCTTTTTTGGCATTCACTTCTATATTCGCTATGTTCTCTTTCATCGCTCTTAAGTAAACACTATCACCCTCTTTACGTGGGCCATGCGTATGTCCCTTATCATCACTATGTACATGCTCTTTATGATCATGATCATGATGTTCTTCAGCATTAAGTGGTGTTAGTCCCATGACACATAGTGTAGCAACTGTAATTTTCATAAATTTTTTCATATTTTTCCTTTTATAAACTATCGTAAACATAGTCTCTTTTTTTAGTTTGTTCCATATCTAGGTGTATATGGTAATGTTCATCTGCATTAAATCCAAATGCCTCTTCATCTGTTGTGTGCAAATACCCATGCATTTGCATTAAAAATAACAAAAAACCAGCCAACATCAACGCATGGTTAGCCACTTTAGAAAGACGTAAAAAAGATGCTCTTTTTCTCCACACATTTAACACAATAAGCATAAAAAATAGCGCTATCACTTGCCCTACTTCTACCCCTATGTTAAATGAAATGATTTTCAAAAACATATCAAAATTTTGTTCACCTAAAGGCAATTGTTGAAGCCTAGTAGAAAGTCCAAAACCATGAATAAGCCCAAAAGTAAAAACCATTATCAGTAAGCTTGGAGACTTCACACCTAAATAGTTCTCAAAACCCTTATTATTATCAAATGCTTTATAGATAACACTCAAAGCTATCACAGCATCTATCAAATAATAATTCGCAGTTATACCCATAAATGTAGCAAATATTAGCGTAATACTATGCCCTAAAGTAAACACGGTGACAAACTTAACTATATCTTTAACAGCCGTAAGAAAAAACACTACACCAAATAAAAATAATAAATGGTCATATCCACTAAGCATATGTGTAGCACCCAACCATATATAATGAAGGTTACCACCATTTATCATTGTTTGCATATCTTCAGGAGAAATTCCGTGTCCATAACTAAAAGTAGTCATGATAGCCAATGAAAAAAATAAAAAAGTCATTTTCACCATATCTACTCTTGAGAACCTAGCCACTCTCTTAAACTCTTTACTTGCTCCAACGTGCGTATAGTCGCAGTGCCACCTTCAGATGTACGTGCATTCATGGAAGCTCTGTTGTCAAGAAGTGCTATCACATCTTCACCTATTCTATTGTCTACACTTTGTAAATCTTCTAAGGTTAATTCAGAGATGTCTAAACCTTTCTCTTCTGCTAAGTTAACAACATTCCCTACTATATGATACGCATCACGAAATGGAAGCCCTGCAACTTTTACCAAATAATCAGCCAAGTCAGTAGCAGACAAGTGTCCTATCATACACGCTGCTTCCATATTATCAACATTTACTCTCATATCTGCTATCATTTCATTCATCACTTGAAGAGACAAGTGTGCAGTTCTAACAGAGTCAAAAACCCCCTCTTTATCCTCTTGCATATCTTTATTGTAAGCTAAACTAAGACCTTTCATAACAGTTAGTAAAGAAATTAGATTGCCATTGACACGACCTGTCTTACCACGTAATAACTCTGGAATATCAGGATTTTTCTTTTGTGGCATAATAGAACTTCCCGTTGCATGCCTATCACTCAGTGTTACAAAACCAAACTCAGAAGTAGACCAAATAATAAGCTCTTCACTCAAACGACTCATGTGCATCATCATAGTACTAATGTTAAAAAGTATCTCAAGTGCAAAATCTCGGTCACTAACCGTATCAAGACAATTAAGTGTATGAGCCTCAAAACCAAGTTTAGTGGCTGTTATTTCTCTATCAACATTATGGGGTGTACCTGCCAAAGCTGCACACCCAATAGGAGAGAGATTATTACGTTCATATGAACTCATAAAACGCTCATAATCACGTTTGAACATACTTGCATATGCCATCATATGAAAACCAAAGTTTATAGGCTGTGCATGCTGTAAATGTGTCATACCAGGAAGCATCACTTCAGCATTCTTTTCAGCAACATCTATAAACGTTTTTATATTTTCTAAAAGTAATTTGGCTATGGTAAGAGTATTTCTCTGGACAAACATCCTAAAATCAAGAGCCACTTGATCATTTCTACTTCGGGCAGTGTGTAAACGTTTACCCGCATCACCAATAAGCTCAGTCAAGTGACGCTCTATAGCCATATGGATATCTTCATCATCCCCATCTAAAACGATGTCACCATCATCGATTTTTTGCTTAATCTCAGATAAACCAAGATCTATCTTTGCTACATCGTCTTTAGAAATAATACCACGTTCGCCAAGCATAAATGCATGAGCTCTGGATCCTTCTATATCTTCTGAATAAAGAACCTTATCAAAAGGAAGTGAGTTGTTAAGTTGTGTTAGTAGTTCGGAGGAATCCGTAGAGATTCGGGCAGATGCCATTTTTTTAGACATAGAAGTATCCTCAAATAAAATTAAGAGTATTTTATCGTAATGTTAATATAAAGTCGATTTTAAAAGCCAATAAGAGAAAGTAAGGATAGCTAAAGTAAGCGAGCTACTAAAGATAAAAGTGTAACGTAAGTCAAACAAGAATCATGAAGAAAAATAACTAGAAATATAAAGAGTGTCATGATAAAAGAGAATAAGATAAAAAAGGATTAAAGATAGGTGGAAAAAAGGAATCAATAAAAAAGGGGGGGATAAGTTAGATAAACTCAAAGTGGCAGCGACCTACATTTCCACAGACGTAGCCTGCAGTATTATCGGCGATGGGAGGCTTGACTTCCAGGTTCGGAATGGAGCTGGGTATGACCCTCCCT
>CACVAS010000056.1 GCA_902727855.1 uncultured Sulfurovum sp. | reverse complement strand
CTCCAAAAACCCCAACCCCTTCATACAGTTAGCCCCCATTCCTGTATCAAGTATCATCGCCAAAATATCCTCATCTCCCTCAATCTCATAAACCCCATACCAAGCTTTCATAATCCCTTTACTATAATGAAAAATTCTCTCTCTAGGTTTTTGATTAACCAGTTTTATTTTTAAATCCCCTTGATAAGGTTTTCCAAATAAGGCTTCATACTTTTGAATGGTATTGTTATGAATTATCTCTTGAAACTTAACACTCTTTGGCTCTAAATAAATTTTTTTACTTGATTTTCCATCTTTAATATTGGCACAAACAAAACCACTTACTCTCATGGGTGATTTAATTTTAGAATTTCTCTCAGTAATGCTTATGTTCGTTTGAGTAAGTTGAATTTCACCCAGTTTAAGTTCATTAAAAAGGGTATGTTCTGCAAGTTGTTTTTCATCTGCTTGATTTAAAGCAACAAATTTTATATGAATCTCATTTTCCACATAAGCAATTTTAAAATTCATAGATTTAAATACTTTACCATTAGCATGTTTATAGCCATCATGCTCTTTGTCATCAAGTACCGTATAAATATAAGATTGGAAAAGTTTGGACAACACTTTTCTAATAGGTAAGTTTTTAGTTGGAAGTTTGGTTTTTATAATTAACATGGAACAATTATAGCACCAAGCAAAGACAAAAGCTGTCCTTTATTGGTACTATTTTAATATTTATGATAAAGCCTGTAAAATCCTCTCAACCTTCCCCACAGGATTCGCATCTCTATAAATAGGACGACCAATCACAGGAAAATCTACCCCTTCTTCTTTAGCCACTTCCAAAGTAGCCACACGTTCTTGATCTCCAGCGTCTTCGCCAAAAGGTCTTATGCCTGGGCAAAGGGTTAAGAAGTTGTCTGACGTAGCATTTTTAATGGCTCTGCTTTCAAAGGTAGAGCAAACTACCCCATCTAAACCATTTTCATGAGACATTTTCGCAAACTGTTCTGCTTTTTCATTGATGCCTTTTTCATATATGGCTGTGAAATTCTCTTCATCAAAAGAAGTTAAAGCTGTAACAGCTAACACCAAAGGTCTGTTTTCATAAGTAGAAAGTCTTTGCATAACTGTTTTCATGGCAACAGATCCAGCAGAGGCATGAATATTGAACATATCTACGCCTATTTTGGCTATCTCTTCGGCTGCGTCTGCCATGGTATTTGGAATATCATAAAGCTTTAAATCTAAAAATATCTTAAATTCTGGATTTATCTTTTTTAACGCTTCTATAAATG
>CACVAS010000055.1 GCA_902727855.1 uncultured Sulfurovum sp. | reverse complement strand
CAAAAAAATAAACCCATCTATAGGGTTCTTTTTTTGTTCTATTTTATCAAGTTGTTTAATGCAAAATTTATAACTAAAGTCACAATTTGATAGCATAGCCCCAATTTTATGCCCTCCAAAAGTTAAAAAATCTAGATAAGCTAAAGGAATAAATACATCTAAAGATTTTGCTTTATTCTGTAATTCTATAAGTTCATTATGAGAACAACCAACAATTTCATTATAATCTATTAGTGCCTCATGTTTTACTCCATTAATAAAACTTGTTATATGATTCATTTGTCAATGTTTACAAGTGATAATTCACTCCAGATTCTATTATTATTTCTATTTTGTCAAATTCTCTTTTCAAAACTTGACTAGCGCCACTACAAAAATCACAAGGAGTCATTTGAGAATAAAGAGAAACGGTTCCTGTTACAGTATTTTTCTCTTCAGTTAAATCTTGTTCTTGAGTTAATTTTTTTTCTAACTTTGAAATAACATTTTTATGAAAATAAACAAATACTCTTCTTTCTGCATCTTGAACTCCTCTAGCTTCCCCTTTTGGATTTATTTCTTTTCCTTGATCATCGACCTTTCCTGTAAAAGGATCAAGTGATTTTTTGCCTAAACTGCTAGGAACTAATATTAAAATATCAGAATACTTCTTAGCTGCATCTCGAGCGGCTCCAAGTTTATCTATAGAATGCTTAGAGATTGTTTGACCTTCTTTTATTCCTTGTTTAGGTAAATTATCCTTTCCACTAATCGAAATAAATTTAGAAGCTTTCAATAAAGTTTCTTGTCTCCAAATAATGTTACTGTGTGTCCCAAAAGCAATATTTCTATTTCCTATTTCTTTTCCTTGGTCTTCTGATATAGTTTGTAAATTACTTCTTTCATCTTTAGCATTATTGATTGTGATTAAATCTTCTGTTATTTCTTTTACTTTTCTTAAAATTTGCATTTTCTTATCATAGTTAACCAAACTATCTTTATCATCTTGACCTAAATGCCCAATTTCATTACCAATATCAATAATAAATTGGTCTAATTGTTTTCTAAATGCTATGTATCTAGGTTTCATTCCAGGTCTATCATCACTATCGTCATAATTAGAAAGACTATTCATGTATAAAGATGTAAAAATATAATCTCTAGCATCTTTTATATTCTGAAACAATGTTACTTCATTGTCGTCTATTTCTAATTTACAAGAGAAAATAGTTGAAGTTTCATTAGGAGCAATCTTAACCCGAACATCAACATCCCCATCCTTAGCATCTTCCTTCACAGAATT
>CACVAS010000054.1 GCA_902727855.1 uncultured Sulfurovum sp. | reverse complement strand
GATGGATGGTAAAGATGGTGGAAATAATCAATCTAAGAAAGACAAAAAGAATGATGAGAATGGAGAATCTAATGAAAAAAAAGATGCTTCAATATTAAAGGAAAAATGGAATGATTGGACAGAAAAAGAAATAGAAGAATATTACCAGTTCACTAAAGACAGTAAAAAGAATTTGTCTAGTAATTCTCCTGACCACAAATCTCAAAGATGGCAAGATTATAAAAATAAGCCTAAAAGTGCAGGATGGGACTATGATAGGTGGTCTAAACAGTACCATACTAATATGAAAAATTCTAGTAAGACTCTACGAGAACAGTATTATAGAGATATGGTACAAGATGGCATTACTCCTGATAGAATAAAAACTCCTTTTACCTACCGCCACTTAGATATTCAAATAGGGGATAGTAAAACAATGTATGAAGTAAAAACAGGTAAAGAATATTATACTAAAGAAAGTTCGAAAGTTAAACTTTCAAACGAAGAACGGATAAAAAAAGATGCTTGGTTAATTGATAATGGATACGATGTAACATGGATTTTAGAAAAAGGTGCATCAAAACCATTATTGAAAGCTTTAAAAGATGCTGGTATAGAATATATTATCGGCATACCTAAAAAATTAGATTAAAATGGCTATTGATAAAGAAAAAATGGAGAATGATTTTCAAATATATTTGATGTCAATAAATGACAATCTTGATGATTTAGAAGTCGTTTTAAAAGAACACTATGGCTCTGAATATCAACTTGACTTCACGATTGAATCGCTTGATAAAATAGAAGATTTTTTATCTAAACAATTAGAGAATTATGCTATAAAAATTTATCCACTTGGTAAGTTATTAGAGAATGTATCTACTTATATGGGAGAAATTGCTAGAAGAAAACTTAGTGGCTATTGGGATTTGGAAAGGGATAACAAAGATTTTGATTTTGGCTATCCTATGATTACAGATTTAGATGGGTTACCAAAAGACTTTGGATGGTCTCCAATACAAGTTGTTTTTAATTTCAAAAGAAAGAAAAAGATTGGTCTTTTAAAAAGAGCTACTAAATCTATCTTTCGCATATCGATTTAATCCACTAAAATGAGGTAGACTGAGGTGGTTCAGTTTAGTAGGACATCTTTAAAGAATAAATTAAAGAACTATTTAGATTGAATTGAAACTTGATGATAAGTGCATTGGTCTAAACGCCTTCATTGAGGAAGTTGATATAAAAAACTAATAATACAACTCCATTTCTACTTAGATAGCAATGGAGTTTTTCCGTTTAGCATTCAAGTT
>CACVAS010000053.1 GCA_902727855.1 uncultured Sulfurovum sp. | reverse complement strand
TGCTCATTCTGATAATCAAACTTCCATTTAGAGCTAAAATTAAAACCTTGGTTTTTAATATTGTTATAATCTTCAATCCAAAGGTACAGTAATTCCATGTCGTATTTATTTAGGGTGAGACCTGATACACACAAAATACAATAATATTTTAAGTATAAAAATAAGATTAAATTATAGAAAAGTCAAAGCATAGAGAAGCTGTATAAAACGTTCTATAGATAGGAAATGATGTTCTTGTCAAAGCATTGGGTTGTGATACCATTAATCGAGATTTCTTTTTTACAAGATTACTTTTTATTTGTAAGAACAAAACCACAAACTATCTAGTGCAGTTTGTGGTTGAAAATATGGAGTAAATATATTTTATAAAGAGCTTAGCCTCTCAACTAATTCATTTTTTTTATTAGAATCTAAGAAAAAAGAAGTCTGAATATATTGAGAAAGTATCTTTTTGTCATTTAAGCAAACTTTAATTAATCGACCACTAGGCAAAGAGGTGACTCCTTCATTCTCAATATTTGAAATTGTGTTTTTACTAAAACCTAAAATCAAGCTTAGTGTCGATGCCGCAATATGATATTTTTTTCTAAACGTTATTATTTCAATAGGTGCCGCTGCACCATTCGCAATCAAATAAGCACTTTTTAGAGCTTTCATGTTACGAATAGTTTGCTCCTTTGTATAGTGTGGAACTTGATTTTTTTTATTAATGATACCAGTATCTTCATCTACTTCATAATCTAAATAGTAAGCTTCATTGTAATTTAAGGTTAAACCTTTAAAGTTTTTTTCTATAGATTGTTGTAACTCTTTAGTAGGTAAATTTTCTCTTGTTAAGACCTTTTTTTCTCCCATGATACTAATTTTTAAAGGGTTGATTCATTGGAAATTTGGGGACATGGTTAGAAAAGATTAATATTTGTAATCCATCAACTTCAAGCCCATATTTGAAGTAAATTCCGACATGATCTGCTCCTATGTTTGCATAGAAAGCACAGACGTCAAAGTCAGACTTAGGTGAGGGGTCTATCCCTCTATAATAATTTTCTGTTGTAAGATTTAAAATAGCATCTTCTATATCATCGACAGTAATGTCATATAGAAGGTTTAAATCTAATAATTCAGATTGAGCCTTGCCTGTAAATGTTATATCAACACCCTTAGAAATTCTTGTTTTTGTTTCATCAATAAATTTCTGGACAATTGCTTTGTTTGAATTTGTATTTGGTAATGTCTTCATTTTTTTTTCTAAAAAGCCTATACACAAATATAGCAAAAAAAAACCAAAATTCCCAAT
>CACVAS010000052.1 GCA_902727855.1 uncultured Sulfurovum sp. | reverse complement strand
TTTGAAGTCATTAAAGGTCAGAAACCTGGCATGGTTGCACCATTGGACAAAGCAGATGGAATGCTTGTGACTACAAAAGAGCTTGACTATTTAGAAGAAGGAAGATTAATTAAAATGATACCCATAAAGTTAAATTTACAAAGTGATAAGAAAGAAGATTTTTTTACAAAATAAAGACAAGGCTATGCCTTGTCTAATGATTGATAAAGTTATCAACCAAATTTAACGATTACAGTCCAGCCATGTAAGCAGCTACTGCTTTAATGTCTTCATCACTCATAGAAGCTACTTGACCTTTCATTAACATACCCATACCATGTGCATTAAGTGTACCAGCTTTGTAACCATGAAGTTTAGTTTCTAAATCAGCTGCTGATTGACCTGCAACAGCTGCTGATTTTCCCATAGCTTTAGTTTTACCATCAGCTCCATGACAACCAGCACATTTAGCGTAAAGTGCTTTTCCATCATCTAAGTTTACTGCTGAAACAACGGCTGCTGTTGCTGCTGATGCAGCTGATTTTACTGAGTCTACTGCTGCACTTGCTTTCTCTTTTACAGCATCTACTGCAGCAGTTGCTTTTTCAGTTACGGCTGCTTTTGCTTCTGATGCTGTTTCTTTAACGGCTTCAGTTGCTTTTTCTACTGCTTTACTTGCTGCTTCTTTAGCTTCTGTTCCTGCTGACTTTGTATCACCACCACATTTAGCTGCTGCCTCTGTTTTCATTGCATCGCCACATTTACCTTCACCACATTTCATTGGTGCTTCTGTTTTTGTTTCAGTTGCTGCTTTAGCTTCTGCTCCAGTTGATGAGTCTCCACATGCTGTTAAAAGTAATGCTGCTGCGATCATTGATAAAACGGTAAGTTTTTTCATTTTATAAGTCCTTTTGGTTTTTATAGGTAAAATTATACTATACTTTTTTTGGATTTACCATTAATTGATTTGCTAAGAGAAAATCCCATAATTTAGGGTTTCTCCAGTCTGATTTTACCTGTTTTGAGAATTTAATATCTGCTAAACTTATGGTTCCCATAAGTTTATTATAAGCATCTTCCTTAAAACCTTGTGCATATCCTGTCTCAGTTTCATGCACAATAACACTATGCAATCTCACTTCTCGTTCTCCATTAACCATGCCTGTACAGACTAAAACACGTTCTACCATTAGGTAAATAACGCGAGAAAACTGTTCAGCTGAAGGAGAAACAGGTAACTCAACCCAACGAGCCGAATGCTTTTTCATGTCTTCGACATAAGAAACCTCATCAGCAGACCAAAGTGTAATGGAATGGTCAAAAGCTTCTATGAGTTCTTTAATACTTTGTTTCATTAAACCAAAATCATAAATCATCTGTCCGTTATCCAAATAACTTGATTCGAGTAAAACCTCTATTTTATAAGAATGCCCATGAATATTCTGCGAACATCGTTGTGTGGAACAGCCTCTAACTATGTGTGCGTTTTCAAATTTGAATAGTTTTCGGATTATCATAATTTTTCCTTAAAAAACAATCTGTCCATCTTGTTGTAGTCTATACATAATATCTTTGGCTTTTTGATGCCCTTGAAAAGAGGCTTTTCGACACCACTCTAAGGCTTTTTCTTGGTTCTCTTCACAGCCAAAACCTTGACCATACATAGCCCCCAAATTAAACTGTCCTTCTGGAGAATTTCGTGTGGCCGATTGCTTAAAAAGTATGTAAGCTTTTTTATAACTCTGCTCTACTCCTGTACCTTCTTTAAAAAGTACTCCTAAATTATTAAAAGCTTCAGCATTACCACGTTTGGCTGCTTCTTCATACCAAAAAGCTGCTTCTGAGTAATTTCTATCACAACCCTCACCCTCTTCAAACATGAGTGCCACATCAAATTGTGCTTGAGGCATCCCTTTTACAGCTGCTTTCAAATAATAATTATGAGCTTTAACCGAGTCTTTTTTCACTCCTAAACCTCTTAAATAAAGCAATCCTAAATTGTAAGAAGATGAATGTTCTCCTGCCTCTGAAGCTTTTTCATAATATTCAATGGCTTTAGCATAACTCTGCTCTACACCAAATCCATTATGGTACAAATACCCTATGGTAGAAAGTGAAGCTAAATCTCCTTGCCCTGCTATATATTGGTATAGTTCTAATGCTTTAGCATACTCTTTTGCATTAAAAAGGGCTAAGGCTTCAGCTTTTAATTCTGTGTTTGGCATAGTTACTCACTTTAATTTTTCTCATTTTTTTGGATTATATATGCATAAACTTAATCTTTTGTTAAACTACCCTATTCTGCTTTAATATCTTTTTTTCGATTTTCTTTTTTCTGACTCTTTTCAAGATTAAAATTTGTACAAACTTTCTTTTTCACATCATTTTGAATATTATTCAAAGTGCTTTTACCAATTCCCTTAATATTAAGCAACTCATCTAATGTATTGATTTTTTCTTTTTTTCGATAATCCATCAATGCTTCAATTCGTTTTTTACCTAAGCCTTTAATACAACCCAATTCACCTTTAGATGCTGTTTGTAGCATACTCGCACTCATGCCAAACCCAAACGATGCCATAAGCATTAAACTTAAAACTACTCTACCAAACATGCCATACTCCTTTTATAATTAGAAATTATATTTATAATTTCTCTACTTATTCTACTAATATCTTTTTCTCGTTGTTTCTCATTAAGTAAATCAAAAATATTTTGATGATTAAATTTTCTAAAGTTCAATTTTTTACTTGGATATTTCCAATAAATTAAAGAAGAACCCTCTTCCCAAACAACTTCTAGCTCATCTAAAACTTTTTTTTGTTCAAGCTCTACATTTTCTTCATTCTCAAACTCAAAGCCATAATAGATATTTTTTCGTAACTCAATAAAAAAATGGAGATTCTCTTCAACTTGATATCGGACACCATAATCTTGATGATTTTTTTGAAGATTATAATAACGCCGAACACTATTTTTTAGACTCTTGTCATTATTGATATTGTAAAATGAAAAAGCATAATGAGGCATCAATTTTGCCAATAATGTGTGCCAAAATAGAAGTTGTGTCTCTATTTTAGCTTCCAAAATAGGCTCTTCTAACGCCATTATTTGTTGTAGCTTATTCTCTTGTAACAATAATTTTTTTACCTCCACTAGATACCCTTTCTGTGTTGATTGATATGTTAGCTCTTTCACTAAATTTAAATACTGTTGTAATGTTTCTCGTAAAATGGGAATGTTTTCTATCTCTTTAAGAGAACGCTCTAACCAGCGTACAATATTTTTTCGGTAAGAGATGATGATGCTGAAGTTTTGCATCTTTTTTTCTGTTGGTTGATGACCAAAAAGCGTTAAGTAGACCAAGGAAATATTTTTTCTTTTATAACCTTGGTTCTGCATACTTTTAATATAGCGACTCAGTTGAGAAGAGTGGTCTTCGCTATGAATTTTATTTTCTATGACAATAACCCCTTGAGAAGATTCAATAAGAATATCGATATTTTCTTTTTCTCTAAAAACAGCTAAATCTTTAGAAGATACTTCAAGTCCTAACTCTTCTAAAAATAGATTTAAAAAGAGTCTAGCTTGATGATGACTACCTTTTGGGTTGAGTAACTCATAAATAAATTTAGAATGAAGATGAACTTCATCAGTCGACTTTAAAAGTAGTGAAAAAAGATTAAAACCTTTTGCATCACGTTGATTTAATTGCTCATGCTTATTTTTTAGTTCTTGTACTTCATCTAAGAAATGGGTTAAACTGTTCATTCTAAGCTCCGTATTATAAATTAAAAACATTTTACAATGTCAAAACTCATAGTAAACTTAAAAATTTATTAAAAATTTATTTTAGATTTAAACCCCTTGTGTGGTGTCAAAAACGCGTATATGTAACCTATCACTATAGTTAAATCCATGTTTCATACAAAACTCAAACACAGCTCGATCATTATGCCAAATATTGGAACGGCTTTCACCTACAGGCATACAATAGATATTTGGATTTTTAAATGGCTTAGTAATCTCTTCAATCTCTTCAAAAGCTGTTGTTTGTGTTAGTTTTTTGTCAATGGTAAATTTAAAAAAACTGTCCATTGAATGGTTAACCATGTTTGCAATCGCTTTAGGTTTAATTCGTTTTGAAAAAGCTTCACCAGAGTTTGCTAACTTAATAGAAAGTGCAAAAATCGTCTTCTTGTAAATAGGATAGGCTTCAAAATCTATCTCAATCGTACCATTGGTCTCAAAGGTAATCCGAATTCCCTGTTCAACAAGCCAAGAAACAACTTCATAAAAAACTTCATCTTTATGATACATAAGAGGCTCTCCACCTGTTATAACCATTTGGGGCAAATACCCTATCTTTTTAAACTCTAGTTCTAAGTGAGTAATGAGTACAGAAGCATCTTCCACTTTTTCCCAAGAGGATGCAAAATGACCATCAACAGCAAAATAAGTGTCACACCCCATTTGTTCTACACCATTCACATCATAAGAAGCACCAAAACCAGGACAAGACAAATTACAGCCACCTGTTCTTAAAAAATAAGAAGGAATCCCTGCGTATTTACCCTCGCCCTGAATAGAGAAGAATTGTTCAGTTAAATAAAACATTTTAGTTTTTACCTTTTTCTATGTTTTGTAGCTGTCTATCATGATAACGACTAAAAAATACCAAGGCAACAATCCCACCTAAAAGGGCTAACGCCATATCTGATTGGGTATCCCACACATAACCTTGTGTCCCTAAAAATGCTTCAGCATCTTCACCACTTAGTTCAGCCACAAACCACTCTATTAACTCATAAAAAGCAGAAAAAGCCAGAACAAAACAGATGATAAAAAAATTCATCCAACTTAAACTACTTATCACATTTTTACGAAGTAGTATTTCTCTTGTAATTAAAGCAGGAACAAAGCCCTGCATAAAATGTCCTATTTTGTCATAATTGTTACGTTCAAAACCAAACCACTCTTTAAACCAATCAAACAAAGGCACTTCAGCATACGTGTAGTGACCTCCAACCATGAGTACCAAGGCATGTAAAAGTATAAGAATATAAATAAATGGTGTAAGAGGAAAACGCTTAGCTGTCCAAACTAAAATAAACAAGCCTATTAAGGCAGGAAGAACCTCTAAAAACCATGTGAACAGATCTTTAGGATTAATAGCCGACCAAAGAAGACCCATGAAAAATATGAATAGCCAAATACCTTTATTCACTATTATTACCTTTTTGACGTATTATACACTCTTTGACTCAAATTCAAAGCCGAAACCAAGGCAGTAACAGAAGCATAAGAAATATTCTTCCCTGTACCAGCTCCATAATAAACCTCATCCTCAACTTTTACCCCAAAATATGCCACAGTAGCTGCATCTTTACCTTTTGACAAAGCATGTTCAGAATAATCCACCACTTCAAACGCTACTCCTAAACGCTCAAATACAACACCCACAGCTTCAATGATTCCTTTTGCACTATGTTTTTGAATGCTACAAGTTTCACCCATATAAAAAGTACCCTCTATGCTTGTCTCTTCTTTGTCAATGTGCATCTGTAAATTTTCTACTTTATAATGGTTCTCACGGTTCATAAAATACTGCTCAAAACTCTTAACAATCATCTCTTCACTAAGTACCCCATCAAATTTGTCACTCACCTCTTGAATGACTTTACCCACATAAGGTTCCATCTCTTTTGGCACTTTATAACCAAAGACCGAGGACAGAATATACGCCACACCACCCTTACCTGACTGAGAATTAATCTGAATAATCGACTCATAACTTCGTCCTACATCTTTAGGGTCAATCGGTAAATAAGGCACATACCACAAATCATCTTCTTTTTGTTCAGCCATTCCTTTTTTAATGGCATCTTGGTGCGAACCTGAAAAAGCTGTATAAACTAAATCACCTACATAAGGATGACGAATATGCGTTTTAATCTCATTTACTTCTTCTACCACCTGAACGATTTTATCCACATTAGAAAAGTCTAACTCTGGGTCAACACCTTGTGTGTACATGTTCAATCCAACCGTTACAATGTCTACATTACCTGTTCGTTCTCCATTCCCTAACAATGTTCCTTCTACCCTATCTGCACCTGCCATTAATCCTAACTCTGTTGAAGCCACAGCACAACCACGGTCATTGTGTGCATGAACCGATATCAAAACATTTTCACGTCGCACAATATTCGTAGACATGTACTCAATTTGGTCTGCGTAAATATTTGGCGTCGCTGACTCTACAGTTGAAGGTAAATTCAAAATCATCTTTTCATCACCTTCTGGATTCCAAGCTTCTATGACAGCATTGGAAATATTCACAGCATAATCCAATTCTGTTTGGGTAAAACTTTCTGGAGAATATTCAAATCGTACAGCACCCCTATTATCTTTTTCAAAATCTCCAAAATACTGTTTTATCCACTTCACACCATTTAAAGCTATGTCAATAATCTCATCTTGACTTTTGTTGTAAACAACTTCTCTTTGCATAGTAGAGGTTGGATTGTACAAATGGACTATTACATTTTTAGCCCCACGCACAGCCTCTGCACTCTTTTTAATTAAGTGTTCACGTGCCTGTGTCAAGATTTGAATGCTTACATCATCTGGTATCAAATTATTTTCGATTAAGTGTCGTGTAAACTCATACTCAACTTCCGAGGCACTGGGAAAACCAATCTCTATCTCTTTGAATCCAACCTCTACTAACAAGTTAAAAAAATGAATCTTTTTCTCTAAAGACATTGGTTTTATTAAAGCTTGATTTCCATCTCGTAAATCAACTGAACACCAAATGGGTGCTTTTGTTATCTCAGCATTTGGCCATGTTCGGTTTGGCAAATTTATTTTGTTAAATTTTTGGTATTTCATTCTATATTCCTATGATTTCATGGACACGAACAGAATCATTCTGTTGTGATAATTATAATTAAAAAGAGGTATTGGGTAAAAGTGCGTAATTACGCAGAGAGTAAGAGCAGAAGAAGTGCCGTCAATCCAATAGTTTGATTTGTATAGGTTGTATGTCTAAACATAAGTCACTCCTTCTTTAAAATTTTATTGTGAGAAGTTTAACCGATTTTTATTTTTTTGTCAAATAAACCCT
>CACVAS010000051.1 GCA_902727855.1 uncultured Sulfurovum sp. | reverse complement strand
GGGTTGTTTTTCTTCGCTTGTTTTTACTTCTAATTTTTCTTTTTGAAGAATGTTTGATTTCATTGAATCTAAACTTGATTGAGAGAAAGGGGCAGTAAGTAGTTTAAACATTCTTTCAGGTCTTTTATGAGATCTATTAAATAAGATATAAATTCAGGCTTTACTTAGTTTAATAGATCAATCTAGATGTCTTTCGATAGTTATCTTTTCTCACTGTTTAAGAGTATATTTAACTTCTTTACTTCTGAATAGTTGATAGAAGTTATTTTCAAATCTTATAGTAAAATCATTTTGAATTATTCTTGTTTTATGTTCTGAAAAGGTTTGATTCATTGCTTCTATTTCGCTTTGATCTAGTTTCATATGGAGATTAGAATCAGATTTAGATTTTACCATAAATTTAGCATTAAATTCAGGTAAAAACTTTTCTTTTAGAAATTTATTGGCAATCTTAATATCTTGAATATTTTCTTCTCTTAAGGCTTTTACGAGTCTATCTTGAAGAGTTCAGTTCATTCTCTCAACTCTTCACTTCGCTTGAGGTGTATTTGCAAATATTAGCTTTATTCAAATACTTTTACAAGCCCTATTAAACTGTGTGGGAAGTTCTTTGTCGTCAGTTGCATTAGGATAATTTACTTTATATGTTGCGAATTTATCTAGATATATATTTTGAGGTTTTCAGTTTTCCAAGGTATATTCTTTCCAGAATTTCATAGTCTCTACTAATCATTCATTTTTCGCAAATTTTACTGTTAATTCATTTGTTGCATCATCAACCGCAACAAGTAAACATTGGTATTCTCATCATCATCTCATCTCAAACCATTTGTGGTAGCTTCAGTCATATTGTATCATCTCTCATTTACTTTCTTTTCTTTCTCTTGCTGTAAAATGTTTTGTTTTATCTTCTTTATTTTCTTTAGCTTCCCATATATTTGCTTTTATCATCTCTCGTCTTAGCGTAGAAACATTAACAACTATATTATATTTATCTCTCAGCCTCTCCGAGGCTAAAGTTGGTCAATAATCATGATATTCATCTTTTATTATTCTCATAGCTTTCATATATTTATCTTTATCTATTTTATGATTACTTTCCCTTCATCTTAATCTATGCATTATTCATTCTTCTCATTCTATTAAATATCTCTTTTTTATTCGTTTTATTTGTCTTTCTGATTTATTCAGCATTCTTGATGCTTCTTTTATTCTTATCTCTTTATTTTTTATTTTCTCCATTATCTTTATCACATTTATTTCTTTTCTTGTCATTCTAAAATATTTAGTCATTTATTATTATCTTACATATTAAGTTTATTTCAACTTAACACATTATC
>CACVAS010000050.1 GCA_902727855.1 uncultured Sulfurovum sp. | reverse complement strand
ACCTTACCCACCAGTCTCATAAAAAGCACGTTTAGAAATCTCTCTTTGCTCTATCTCTTCTTCAGACCAACGGTTCTCTTTGGGTTTGTCTTTAAGTACCTGTGCTAAAACATCTGCTGCACCTTCAATGTCTCCTGCTTTTACTGACTCAGCAATGCTCATTGCTTCATCAAAATATAAACAAGGAATCAAATTTCCTTCAGCTGTTAGACGAATACGATTACAAGACTCACAAAAATCATGTTTATGAGGGTCTATAAGTCCAAACTCATATTCACCATCAAGTAAATAGTTAAACGAAGGACTAGCACCCTCACGCCCTAACGCTTTAATGTAATGTCCCTCTTTTACTTTAGCCAAAATCTCTCGACCATGCATTCCTACTAAAGCTCCAGCTGCATGTTCATTTTCCATGTACTCAATAAAACGAACTTTAATGTTACGCTCACGACAGAAGTCTATAATGTCTAAAATTTCACCATCATTAATACCCTTTAAAGGCACCATATTTATCTTGACACCCAAGCCTACTTCAAGTGCTTTATCTATTCCTCTTAAAACACCAGCTAGCACATCTTTACCAGCTATCTTAGCTTTAACATCTGGCTTTAATGAATCTAGTGAAATATTAAGACGCTTAAGTCCAGCATCCTTTAGTCGTTGTGCCACACTGTCTAACATGTAAGCATTCGTAGTAATCGCTAAATCAATGCCTGGTTTGTAGTCATGTATCATCTTAATAAATCCATCAAGATTTTCACGTAACAGTGGTTCACCACCTGTTAAACGAATTTTATTTACACCACCATCTATGGCTACTTTAACAAATACAAAAAGTTCTTCAAAAGTAAGTAAGTTTTCTTTTGGAACCCAAGAAAATGGTTTTTCAGGCATACAGTATTGGCATCTAAAGTTACAACGTTCTGTAAGCGATATACGAAGATAATTAACGGTTCGTCCGTGTCCATCTATAAGCATGGTTTCTCCAAATTATAATTTTTGCTTAGGTTACCTAAATGTTGATAAAAGTGTGATAATGAATATTGAAAGAAAAAAGAACTTGATATTCAAAGAATACCAAGTATTTAGAAATGAAGCCAGTGCTTCATTTCTTAGTGGAGTCTACTAGTGTAAACCATCCCACTGATGCTTTTTCCAAAGATAAGCTAAAATAGCAAATATAAAGAAGAAACCAAGAACCCATGGTGCAGCCATGTCACGTGCTGGTTTACTTGGATCACCAATGTCCATAAGGTACTGATGTACTTTGTCATAACCTTCTTGGTTAAGTCCAACTCTAGGCATAGATGTACCTGGTAACTGAGTTTGTGGATCTTCTATGA
>CACVAS010000049.1 GCA_902727855.1 uncultured Sulfurovum sp. | reverse complement strand
TCTGAGTCACTCCCCATAATAATTCCCACTAATGCTTTACTCATATCTTCTTACTCCCTTTAATTTTTAAAATATTTTTTGCTTGTGTCGCTTTTTCTAATGCTTTGTCAATGTCATCATCTAACACCGTAATGTGTCCCATTTTTCTAAACGGTTTTGTAAATGTTTTTCCATAAAAATGAAAAGACAACTCTGGAATCTCTAAAGCATCATGAATACCCTCAATGAATGGTTCCCCTTCATAACCTTCTTCACCAAGTAAATTAATCATTACCGACGGAGAAAGTAACTTTGTAGACCCAAGTGGTAAATTTGTAACAGCTCTAATAATCTGTTCAAACTGTGACGTAGCACAAGACTCTACCGTATAGTGTCCAGAATTGTGTGCTCTTGGTGCAATTTCATTAACTAAAAGTTCACCTTCATGGGTTAAAAATAGTTCCACTCCAAAAATACCAACCCCTTCAAGCACCCGAATTGATTTTTCAGAAATTTCAATAACTTTTTCTTCTATCTCTTTCGAAATTTTAGCTGGTGCCATGACAGAGTCACAAATGTTAACTCTATCATCAAAAAGCATCTCTACCACAGGATAAGATTTAATTTCACCCTCAATGTTTCTTGCCACAATAATCGCTAACTCTTTATCAATATCAATGAGTTCTTCAATAAAAGATTCGCTCTTAATGGCATTGGGAATATCTTCAGCACTTTTAAGCATCAACACGCCCTTACCATCATAACCATCTTTCTTTGTTTTCTGAATCACTGGAAATCCAAAACTGGCTAAATCTTCGTCTGATTCAACACTTTTATATTTAGGAACAGGAATGCCTCTCTCATCTAAAAGCTTTTTTTGTTCATATTTATTTTGAATTAACTCTATGACATACGGAGAAGGATGAATCTTATGTCCATTGTCATAAAGTTTCTTTAAAACAGTAGTATCAACATGTTCTAATTCAAACGTTGTTACATCTGTCTCTTGCACCAATTGTTCCAACTTTTGGCTATCATGGAATCCACCCATAATGTGTTTGTCAGACACTTGAGCTGCAGGGCAGTTAAAAGTTGGATCCAAAATGGTCACATGAAAACCCATTTTTTTAGCTTTCTGAGACATTATTTTTCCTAACTGTCCCCCACCAATGATGCCCAGTTTTAAACTGGAATAATTAAAATTTTTATCCATTATGCTCTCTTTTAAAAAATTAGGAGATTTTAACCTATAAATATGTAATAAGTGCTAAAAAAATAATCTCTATTACTTTACATCAAAATTAAAATAAGTCTTTTTATAAGGTTCATTTTTTAGTGTAAAATGCCACCACTCTTGGTCATAGTCTTTAAATCCATACTTTAAC
>CACVAS010000048.1 GCA_902727855.1 uncultured Sulfurovum sp. | reverse complement strand
GTTCTTTAAATTCTACTTGTTTGTTTTCACCATTACTTATTAACTCTTTTAAATTCATTATATTCTCCTAATAATTATAAAACTTACCCTAACATCTCTAAACATCCAAAATACCTAAACCTATTCAATAAACTATACTTTAACCCATGGAATAGAATCCACATTTTTATCTTTTTTAATGGAATATATTCCATTTTTTAGAAAAAATCATAATTTATGGAACAATATACCCAAAAGCCTCAAATACCCTCTTCGCCCTCTTAGACATAACAAAAGCATAAAAAGCAGAAGCACCCAAAGACTTTTCAGCATGTTTAAGTAATACTATCCCTTGGTCAATAGGTGTATAAAGTTTAGCATCAAGCTCTTTCCAATGAATATCTTTTTTAAACTGTGTCATTTTAGGACTGTAAAGTGCTGATTTTGCGATGAAACCTATGTCTGTTGCTCTTGTGGCATAGGTAACTGTTTGAGATATGGACTCTCCGTAAACAAATTTGGACTTAATAGCCTCATAAACTTTTGCATTTTTTAACGCTTCAACAGTGGCTGTACCATAAGGAGCTGTTTTAGGATTGGCAATGGCTATTTTTTTAACAGTGTCAATTGAAAGGAGTTCCATTCCTTTTGAAAGGTCTAACTTTTTACTTGTCAAGTAAGCCAAAGAACCTTGAGCATATACTAAAGGTCGTGTCACGGCATCACCACTTTCATAAAGTTTTTCTGGGTACATCATGTTTGCAGCCATTAAAATGTCGTAAGGAGCTTTGTGTTTTATCTGGGCAACCAATTTGCCTGTTCCACCAAGTATGACTTGAACTTTAACATCAGGATAAAGCTTGTTAAACTCTTTTTTTAAATCTTCAATGGCGTAAGAGACATTAGCAGCAACAGCTAGGGTAATGGTTTCAGCCATGGAAAAAGTAGATAACATAAATAGAAAGAGTAGTTTAAATTTCATGTGTAATTATACCAAATCTCTATGCGTAGCTTCGAAAGCCATACTTTTTCATAATAATCCCTAAAACAGCTTTTTTGTAAGCACCCTCATGTCTAAAAACTTCATTGCCTTCTGCATCAAAAAAGACTTGTACTGGCATAAGTTTTAATTTATATTTATCACGTAAAATCAAGCGTTCTTTTTGACCATCTACCGAATAAATCTGATACGCAGGATGCTCTTTTAAAACTTCGGAAAACACTTTTGACATTGCCAGACATGAATAACAATGACTCATACCAAAAGCAATGATGGTTGGTTTTCCATTACCTATCTTCTCTTTAACATCAGCATATAATTCTACTTCTAAAGTCTCATTTTCTTTCATTTTATGCTCCTAATTAACTCAAGGAAAGATTCTACCCAAACTCTTTA
>CACVAS010000047.1 GCA_902727855.1 uncultured Sulfurovum sp. | reverse complement strand
AGCCATCTCCTGAGCCTGAAGAGGATAAAGAAGACACAACTCCACAGCCATCTCCTGAGCCTGAAGAGGATAAAGAAGACACAACTCCACAGCCATCTCCTGAGCCTGAAGAGGATAAAGAAGACACAACTCCACAGCCATCTCCTGAGCCTGAAGAGGATAAAGAAGACACAACTCCACAGCCATCTCCTGAGCCTGAAGAGGATAAAGAAGATGACGATCCAGCTGATGAATTTGATGACTCAGGCCTAGGGGATAGCGATAGTGGGGAAAATGGGGAAGAAGAAGACGGTGGTACACTTTGATAAAAGCTCTTATCATTGTATTTACCACCATACAGATATTTGCAATACCAAACGATCCTCAGATACAGGTGGTCGTACCTCAATTAAATTTGAATTCCAGTTTTTATAGTAAAGAAAAAAGTGCTAGTGGTGTTTGCTGTTCAGAAGATCAGCTCCAACATACAGAAGCAACAGTAGACAATACTTATGGTGTAGAAGAGGCAAAAATAACAGGAATCACTTTCTCTTCTGCTTCTGAACATATAAGAACAGTTGGATCAATACCTCAGAATGGATATAGTGCCTTTTTTCACTCTATAACAGATAAGGAAATTACACTAAGAATACGTAGATACCAAGATTCCATCCCTCTTGCACCAAGAGATGTATATAGAGAAGGTGTTTTTCCTACTGGTATTAAACAAGTAAATGGAAAACGGTTTTTGTCTTTTACACATCAAGTTGTACGTCCAGGGGAAACAAGAATAGGCACAGCCTTAGATGTTGATAGTGATGGATTTATAACTTTCAAAATTATCGACAGCAAAGGAACTATAGGTGCAAAATTTAGAATAATTCTAACTGATGATGACACAGTTGCAAAAATTATAAGAAAGACTTATAGACCGACAAACTCTCCCTATACGGAAAGCGAAGTTGCTAGTAAACTTAGTTGGTCCGCTATTGATAAACGTAAAATTTGCCTAAAAGTAAATAATGTATACAAAGCTAATGATGGACTCTATTGTGTAAATTATTTATTAAATCGTGGAAATAAAATAGACTAATATTTCACATGAGTTATTTTTTACATAGAAATATTTAAAAAAAGAAACTGGCTTCATAAATTTTGATAAAATAATACTTACAGTAAATAAAGGTATATAATGCATCGATTTTTAAACTTTTCCTTCTCTCTCATCATCATCTTTTTATTAGGTTGTGGTAATTCTGGGAGAGAAGATGCAATAAATTCTCAGAATACTTATTCTTTAACAATGCAAGAGGGAAATCAAGTATTTTTTGAACTTAGTCCAGAATACTTACTAAGTACCGTAATAGAAGAAGAAAAGGTTGAGCATTCTGGATACCAAATAGGCTCAAGTGACCCTGATGTAAAAATAACAACCTCTTCTACAAATGGTGAAGTATACATAGATCAATATCTTGTAAGATATAGACCTAACCCAGGATATATAGGAAATGACAAATTTACAATTGAAACTGGTACTGAAGAGTACATGGATATTAATATTTATAATATAGAAATTAATATTCAATACAATGAACATACGGCCCAAGAGTTACCAGAAATTAGTGGATATGCAACAACCCAAATAAAAACAAATACAAAGTATAGTTTTATCCCTACTTTATCAGAAACAAAAAGTAATGTTACCTTTTCAATTACTAATAAACCATCATGGTTAACCTTTGATTCAACGAATGGTCTCTTAACGGGGATAAGTCCAGAAAATAGCTTCACCTATAAAGATATTACTATACATATATCCAATGGTACCAATACCACATCATTAGACCCTTTTGACATTACAGTATACGATGATGAGGAATCTATAGTAGAAGATACTGGTGCAGAAGAAATCGCTATTTCCAAGGAGTTACCAGAAATTAGTGGATATCCAACAACCCAAATAAAAACAAATACAAAGTATAGTTTTATCCCTACTTTATCAGAAACAAAAAGTAATGTTACCTTTTCAATTACTAATAAACCATCATGGTTAACCTTTGATTCAACGAATGGTCTCTTAACGGGGATAAGTCCAGAAAATAGCTTCACCTATAAAGATATTACTATACATATATCCAATGGTGCCAATACCACATCATTAGACCCTTTTGACATTACAGTATACGATGATGAAATTGTTGATTCTAATGATTCTTTAACAAAAGATTAATCTATGCTTTGGATACAAACTGATGAGGATATATATTACAATAGAGACACTGCTAAAGTAAAACCCTTATTAAAACAAGCATTATTGGAGAGGATGCCAACATTATCATCAAAAGAAATTGATATAAGGATAGGTAACATTTTTTTTGATCCAAATGAAGAGACAATACATTCCATTACTGACAAGGAAGATATTCAGACATCTACTATTATTTCACCTTCATTGCCCACAAAATATGGTTATGGAGAAATGGGATTCTTCACAACCATCGAAATACGTGGAGATAATTACCCATTCACTCAGGAGCAAATAAACCTAGAAGTGCCTAAAGATTATGTTATATATAAGAGATATGGTCTTGTTGCAAAAACACCTAAAGCAACACTTGATGGATTAGCAGGTGCTGAAGCTTTAACTAATGATATTGCTCAAATGCAAATACTACAAGAATTAGGCATACGAACCATTTCTGCCGTATTTTTATTTGGTGTGGCAGGAGCAGGGAAATCATTCTGGGCAGAAGCCTTTGCAGGTACGACAAAAAGTATTCTTCTTGAGTTAGACTTGGCTCATTTCATGAGCTTACCATCTCCTACAAGAGCACTTGAAGAAATGTTTGATTTTTTTCTATCACAAAAAAATCAAAAATATGTAATACTAATTGATGAAATAGAAAAAATGTTTGATTTTACAGGAAATAGTTTAATTGCTAAGCAAGTATTAGGAAATCTATTAACTAGATTAAACACACTATACAAGCTAAACTATAGCAATATAACTATCGTTGCAACAGCTAATAATATAACGCAAATTGTGCAAAACAATCCTGAGTTTTTGAGAAAAGGAAGATTTAACAGACTCTATTTCTTGAATTATCCATCCAAAAGTAGTGCTGCTAAAATATTTTCCCTTTACATGAAAAAAAACCAACAAATTTTAACTAAAAGTATAGATAAGCACTATCAAGAGTATATTAAAAAAGTTCAAAGAAAATCAACACTACTAGATAGATTTTTTGATGATATAGAGGAAAAAAAGTGGGATATAGAAACAATAAAAATAGTCTTTTGTTTTCAATATAATATTGAAGAATGTATACGGACAATAGAAGAAATCTATAAAAGGAATAAAAAAACAACAGGAGATCACTTTGTATATTCTCCTCCTGAAATTCAAGCATTCAGTGAAGAGCTTCAAGATAAATACATGTTGCTACTTATGGATGAAAATATTTTCAAACCGAATTATGATAAGATATCACAAATTATTAAAGCAGGAACGATGTCTAAAAATCATTTTACTATACTAGACTCGCAAGAGCATTCATTACGTCATTTAATTACAAAGATTGCAAGTTTAATTATTCCACTCCAAATTTCGGCAGCAGAAGGAGTAAGTAACCAAATTGCTCAAAGCACCTCTTTCTCAACAGGTGCTAACAAAACTAAACAATTTATAGAAGTAAGCTAAATGAGAGGAACATCAAAAGCCATATTAGCACTTTTATTTTTGACAACATCTCTTCTTTTTTCAGCAGAAGATATACAACAGGGTTTAGAATGTAAAGAGACTATGCAACCCTACGCTAAAGATACAAAAGATAACCCATGGGTATGTCCGAATATAGGTTTAGACGAAGATAGGGATGAAAAAGAAGCTGAACTATATGCAGAACTTACTGATATAGATTTTGCAACAGGTCAATATGCTTGTACATATAGGTATAAAAATGGAGGTGCTATTTCAAATATATGTAACTATACTTCAAAAAATTACATATTAAAATTAAATGCCGTCAAAGAGACGATCTATGGAGATAGACTATCTAAAACAAATGTGAATCAGTGGGCTGGTAAAGTAGAAAACTTTGAAAAAATAAATTTTGAAAATGACTTTAATTTATACAAAAATAAGTTTACTGAAGCAGATAATTTAGTGAGTAAAGAAGTTATTACATTATTAGAAGAGAAAACTAACGAAGCTATCGAATCATTTAAAGAAGTAAGTCTTGATGGAAACTCAACAAAGATTGACACTTATCTAAAAAATATTGAAGATACAAGTTATAACTATCTAGTGAAGCCTTATGTATCATTAACAAATAATGCAGATAGTACTTCAGTGAAAAATGGAAATATGTCTCTTTTTTTAGCAGGTCTTGTTACTCTTGATCCTGATGTTGTTGAGGGATATGATAGGGCTACAGGAAAACTGAAAATTTCTGGAGAGTGGAGAAAAAATGCTTCAAGTGCCAACAAGATTCACGATAAAGAACTTGACACAATAGATCAATCTGTTAATTGGGTTGCCTCTGCTTTTAAATCTATTTTTACAGAAATTACATTTGATGATGCCCAAAAAGATGCCAAAAAGTATGATACACTAAAAGTTTCATCATGGATGGAACTTTTTGAATTAAAACTTTGGGGATATTATTATAACCTGCAAAGACGTTTCGATATAGGTTATGATATTTTAAGTATGACTATATTTTGGACCATGGCCATATGGTTTTCTCTAATGATGGGTGCTAGAGGTGGTGTGGCCTACCTTATGAATAGAGAAGTAGCTACTCAAAAAACTGAACAAGGGGTTTTAAAAACTATTGGTGTTCTATTAACCGTGGGGATATTTTTTATCTCTCTCCCCTCTTCAACTGTTACACAAGGGGTAGCTGCTACAACAGAAAGTCAAGATATAAAAGATGAAATGAGAAAAAACCGTACACTCGCCAAATTTTTTATTAGATATTCAGCAAGCCAAGGTGCTAAACTAGGAACAACAATGTCTGACTTAGGGCTTGAACCCTATTTATCTTTTGTAGCTAAGAAACAGTATATTATATCAAGAGATCAAATATCAGAGGGATTCAAGTCATCTCTGATGGAGATACCTTATTTTTACAATACTCTCCCTATATTGGCTGCATGTAGAGACTTTTACAAAGCAAATGATATGAGGCTTTTAAATGAAAATACACAAAGTAATTTTACTAGGGATATGGAAATAGTTGAAACCAGTCCATTTTTTGTTAAGCAAAAAATATCTGGTTTATCATTTTCGCTATGTAAAAAAAGCTATATGCTACATGCCACCCTCCCTCATAATACTGCCTTTAAGATAATGGAAGCCGAAGAAAGAATGAAAAATAGTGATGAATTAATGGCAAAAGCTGTCACTGTTCTCGCATCAAGCCAAATACTGCTTCAAGAAAAGTTAGGATGGATAAATACATTTTCTGTTCCAATATCCTATTTTTTAATGAAGCATGGAGACATGTTCCTTTCAAAAGGTGTTGATTATGCAACAATATCTGAAAAAACGGAAGAGTTTGTTAGGTCTGTAGGGGTAAAGGGTTCAGAGGCCTTAAGTTTGGAAGATAGTAGTTCTATGGCTGTACGTACTCGCACTGCTTATGGAAAAATAAGTGACACTACCCAAGAACTTGCAGGAACATTAACAGGAACCATAAGTGGTTACTACTTGTATAATATGCTGCCATTTTTCTCAGATATTCACAAAGGGATATTTGAATATATGACAAAAACATATAAAGATTTACTAAAAGTGCATTATGAAGAAAAAAAAGATTCAAAAGGATTAACTTCCTTATTTAAGTCTATGAAAAATTATATTAAATTAATACCAAATGTTGCAGCTATTTATGCAAAAATATCTTCTACACCTCTGATTGAAAGATCTTTTTTATGGAATGCCCTTATACAAGTCGTTTCCTTAGCAGCTGCTATACAAATTTGGAAAATGAGTTTTGCAACACTTTTTTTATCTTCTATCGCAATGTTAATACTATTAAAAACGACTTTATATTTTAAAGATTTGCTATTACATGTAGTGATTAGCCCATTTATTGTTATTTGGGCTTTTTCTACAGGAAGTCAAGGTAGCCAAGGTGAATCTAAAATATTAGGTTTTCTAAGAGACACTTTAGTCCTTATGTTCTACCCTACACTCATAGTATTCTCAGTCTATATTTTCATCTTTGTGTATGAATTATTTACTATGCTGTACTCATTTTTGATGAGTAATTTAGTTGCTACACAAAAAGCAACTATCTCTCTCATGACGGTTGCAAACTCATCAACAGATACATTTTCATCTTATTTTCAACTAACGCTACTGCATGATTTATCAGGCATATTAGTTGAAATCTTTGGCTTAATATTGGCTTTATTAATTATTTTAAAACTACCAGACTTTATACTTCAAAAAATGGGTCTAGCAGATAATAATGCTCTTCTGATTTCAAAATCTACAGAACAAATTGCTCAAAAAGGAGATAAGCATGGAAACCCGTTTGCATAGTAAAATATTCTTAAGTATATTAATATCAATTAATTTTGCATATAGTTTCGATTATGTCAATACAACAAACTCAAAAACGAAGGTTAGTGTAGGAGATATTGTTAATACTATAACAGGAGATGCATCTGAGAGTCTTAATGATATTTTAAGTTCTTATGGACTAGATGGAATCTTAGAAAGCGTTGAATCACTTAATGAAATTGCACAATGTTTTGATATGGATGTTGATATTACAACAGGTATAAACATTGATGGTCTTTGTGCGACATTCGAGAAAGAGATAGATTTAGGAAAAGGTGGAGAGATATATGCTTGTTTAACAGGAGATTCTGCTCCTTCATCCCAAGATTTTGGTATTGATTTAGGCTTTTTATGTGGATACTCTGAACAAAAAGGTAGTTCTCCAGGTTCAAGTAGTGAAATTGGAACAGAAGAGACTGCTGATGGTACTGCTGAAATAAATAAGAATAACTTGGAATTAAATTCAATTAGTGATGCCGTAGTAGGAACTGCCATGCTCAAAAATATAGGACATGGTGGAGAGAAAGAACAATCAAATGCTGAAATAAAACTTCCTGGAAAAGATGCAACGAGAAATTCTATACTTGGTGGAGAAGAAGGGGGTGCCAACTATAGAGAGGCTAAAGAAAACCCATCAGGAGCAATCGCCCATTCTATTAATAAACAAGATAATCCGACCCTTTTCCTATCAGAGTGGGCTAAAATAAATAAAGGCTTAGAGGCGAAGCCAATGGATATGTCTCTACCTGAAAACAAGCATGAATTGCTCTCAGGATTTGAAAAACTAACAATCACCGAACAAAAGAATGCAATAAGTCATCACGAAGTAACGAATGGGATAAAAAATACACTTCAAACCAAGTTTGCCGCTATAGAGGCTGATACACTTGCAGAATACGATAAAGAGTCTATAAAACTATTTAAGGAGCATATCGCCTCTGATAGATTTAAGCAATTATATACACAAATGAAATTAAACACAAGAATAAAATACTTTAGAGAGATGAGGATACGAGAAGGAGATAAGGGAAGAATACATGACCCTACTTTAACGATGTCTTCTAGAATCGCTAAAGAAAATGAGCACAGCTTTAAATTTCATGCAGCAATTCAGAATAAAAAAGATCAAATAATTTTTACTGCCTTAGGTAAAGAAATGAAAATGAAAAAAGATTTATTAGATTTGACTGCAAAAAGAGGATATTATGCTGCAAGAATATTTAGATCAGACATAGCAAAAAAAGAAATAGAAGAACTTCTAAAAGCTGTGGACCAATCAATAAAATAGGAAAATAAAATGGATGATAATAAAAACGCTGCTACTAATTTAGATGAATATTTATATAAAAAGCAGTTTCAAGAAACTATGAATCCTATTTTTATGTTTTTAACAAAAGAAGGAATTATCTACTTAACTTTATCAATAATAACCTATTTATGGAGTGATGGTGGTGTGGTTTGGCTTCTATTCTTTTTTTTAATTGGAAAATATATATATAAAAATAAATTTAATTATAAATACTACGAGTATGAAAAACTTTGGATAATACAACTTATATCTAAATATATTAATCACAGAAAAGTCACCTCACATACTACGTATATAAAATAATATAAAGAAAATTTGATTTTAAAAAAATAATGTGTCATCATTACGTATATTAAAAAAAGGTCTAGTTATGCCAGTTTCAATAGATTTACCCACATTCGTAGATAGTCAATTTGATGAGAATATAGATGGAATCACCATAGAAAATAAAAAATACACAGCCTTAGAAATAAAAGATATAGTTCACTACATATACACCTCTCCTTCACTACTAGGTGATACTCAAAAGATAAAACCTTTTAATGTTACGGAAACCATGAGCTATGAAGATATTAGTAACCAAGGGTGGAATCATTTTATACCAATATTAGCTTACCAATTAAAAAAAAGAGTACAAGAAGAAACCATCGAAAAAGATATCATTCTCACTAGAGATAAGCAAATTACATTAAATGATAAATTAGAACAAATTCATAATACTTCTGACGCACCAGATGAGTATCAACAAGAACTTGATAGACTTCAGCAAGAGGCCAAGTATACAGAAGGTTCTCTTCTTAAAATAGAAAATGATCTCAAGCCTAATGGCCCCACAAAAATCTTACATGAACAAACAGAGGATGTTAGTAGCCTAACTAAAGAAGAACTTGAGTTTTCTCAAAAAAGAGATTTGATTCTTGAACAACTTAACCAAATTAACCATAAATTAAATGATCTTACCTCTCGTGCTGATACTATCATAGAAAAACTGCATGATTTAAAGAAATCAATTATTATTTCAGAAGATATCCATAAAGAAAAAGCACTAAAAAGTCTTGATGGTGTAGATGAAAAAGAATTATATGTCAATATTCCATCTAATCAAATTAAAGAAGAAGAGATCCTTCATACTCAAGAGATATCAATGGAAGCTGAATCTTTTTTGCAACACTTTGATGAAGAAATGTACTTACCAGAAAATGAAGAAACCATAGTCTACGGTCCTAGTGGTGAAGTGCTCAATGACTTGATTCCAACAGTGCGTTCAGCCTCTGAAAATAATAAATCAAAAGAAGAACTTCAAAAAGAAATTGATGAGAATATCCCCATCAATACAAACAAAAAGAATTCAATCAAAAAAGTAAAAGAGAGAGAAGCAGAGGAAGGATATGGCGTAACCCCTTTCTATTAATTTTTTTATGATATATTACATTATATATGTATACAGAAGGACATACAATGAATACCAAACTTTTTGATGAAGAAGGCAACCCTTTAGACACAGAAGATCTGATGCTAATTCTATTAAAGAAAATGCAAAACATAGAGACCCAGGTATCAAATATCAAAAAAACAGTGAACTTAAACAATTCCTTCATAACAGGAAGAATACCTATGGCGGTTTCACTAGATGACATAACTGAAAAAACGATACTAGAAAATATTACTAAGAAATTAGACTCACTTGAATCGAGTTTAAAATACAGTCTAAGCGATATGAAAGAAGAGTTTAAAGATAGACAAAACAATCACTTTAACCATTTAAACACACAGCAAAAAAAACAAGCAAAAGAGACAAAAATAGCTATAAATGAATCTCCTAAAACCTTTAAAACCACTCATATGCATGAGGCTCCTTTGCATTATAGAGACAGAGGATATAGAGATCCAAACTAATTTCAAACATAAGGAAACATAAATGGGGGATAAGGGTAATCCAGAAGAAGAATACGAAATACAAAATATCACCACTTCAACCACTAAAGTAGATGAAAAAACTTATCACAAAAAGAGTCCGTTAGAATTTGAATCTTTTAACAATAAAGGGCTTGATTATATATCAGGCACAACACCAACTGGAAAATTCGGCATCCCTCAACGAACTATTGACATACTTAAAAGCCGAAACAACAGCCATCATAAAAAAATTCATAAACATTTTCCATATATAGATAAAACAATGTTGCCAGAAACGGGTGCACAGGGAAATATTATTCGTGCAGGACTCACCAATGATCTCTTAAAAGAACGAAACTATACGGCATTCTTAGACCCTAAAAACACAGGTAGTATTATGAAAAAACTTGCCTCAACAGTTTTAGTGAAGCTAGGAGAGATAGACAAGGGTACAGTGGGGCATATTTTTAAGTACATCGAAGAAAATAAAGATTGGGCAGATAAGCACCCCGATATTATCATAGATGAAATGCAAAATGCAATAAAACAACTAGAAGACAAGAAAACACCCACTTTAAAAATATTTTTAAATTTAATTAAAGAAACTGAAGAAATACTTGAAGAGAACCGTTCTTTCCAAAGACACAGAACGGGAAATTTAAAAAATCATATTGAAGAAATTCATAAAAATGCAAAAGATACTATATTAGGACTCTCTGAAAAACAATTAGCAAGAATAGATATAAACAGAGACTACCTTCTTAAAAATATTAAAAATTTATACACACGTGAGTTCAAAAATATAGAAAGTGCATTGCCCTTGCAAACAGAAGAGGTAGCAAAGCATCACCACATACTTTATGAAGACTTCCTCTATGGTCCTCAGAATGAAGCAAACCTTAAGAACTTAATTAAAAATAATTTTTTAAAAAATAGTGGCCCGCTATACGATGAAATGCCTCCTCATATAACTTTCCAACAATGGATACTAGATAACCAACATAATCCAAAGTTCAATGAACTAAAAAACCAAATGATTGAAGAAATACCTTATGACAGTACGCTATATCGAAATCATATAGATTCCTTATCACCAGAGGCTATCAATCAATATGACAGTAGTACTCAAGCGTACATAAAAGGGTTAAAAGATAAAGAAAAAGACGATATCACCCTATCTGAGCTTATAGATATACATCTTACAGACAACAGCAAACCATCGCCATCAATATTGGCAATTAAAAGTACTCTAGATAAACTTGATAATATGAGCATTGATGCTTCAACACAAGCAATGGGGAAATTAGGAAGAACAAAAATACAAGACTTAATGAATAACATTCATTCATTTTATGATTTAGAGGAAAATTTTCCAGATACACACAACATCTCTATGAGAATATCTAGCGAAACTGCACGAAACATTATTAGAAAAACAAATGAACCTCCTGTTGCGACACTTGCAGTCTTAATCTTAAGTGATAAAGAGCTTCTTGAGAGATATGGGAAAGACGGTGTTGCTCTTAAGCAAGAAAGTGAAGAAATTCTAATGAATGAAGTTCGTAAAGCTTCAGCACAAAATGATAAGTCTATTACAAAAGAGACCTCCAAAGCTATTCTAAGTAAAACAAAAGAAATTTTAAAAAATAATGAAAAAGATTTATTTAGTATTTTTTCTCCTCATCAAGATAAAATTAATACCCAAAGAAGATATGACCCAAGAAACTTTACGATGAATGATAAAAATAATGATATTGCACTAAATGCGATAAGGGATGCCATTTATATGGGTACCGCTTCTGAAGTAGATCAGAAAAATTATCATAAAGTTTTTACAAATGAGGCCGAGTCTACTCTAATTGGATCAGGAATTGATAAATCAATATTAGATATGAGACCAGACAGTGAACGAGTTAACGATATACAAAATATTATACTACTAATGGAGAAAATAGAAAATACAGAGATAGATAAGACACATGCAAAAAAAATACTTGAGTCTAGTATCTTCTCGGAAAACACAATGATCGACCCAAACAATAAAGATGCCTTTGAAGAACTTATAGAAGATTTATCAATGAAGCACGAATATGATAATCAAGATGAAATTTTTGGAATCCCTGACGACCTTGATATAGAGAGGAATATACAGCACAGAAACTACACTGAAGCGGCCAGAATCATTACAGATAAACTCTCCCCTTCTCTCTCCTTCTTTCTCCAAAATAACCAAATGCTTGTAGACTTTTCTGATTGTATGGAAACATCAAAAAGCCCTACTAATCATGTTGAAACATCTCCATCTCTTGCAAAAGAGTGTTTTAAAAAACTTGAAGATGCTGCAAGACAATCTTCTGAAGGATTGGCACAAATATTATCTTCATCAGGTGCAGGATTTTCTCCATTTACTGCATTCTTGGCATTTGCCCAAACATTCTCTTCAAATGAAGAGATGAAAGTGGCAATTTTAAAAGCACAACTACAACAAAAGATTAGAGAAACAACTTCTTACGTCTTAGATACAGAGACAAAAAGCCAAAGTAATGCCAGAATAATGCTGGCAGAAATAAAAGATAAAAATTATGGTGGAAACTATATTAAAGAAGGTTTTGAAAAAAGGCTTATTGAGACGGCAGAAGAAGAAGGCACCGTTGCAGAAATTTTAAATATTAAAAATAATAATTTAGATATGAATCTAAAATTAGATAAACACTTAAATGGGGATAAAAAACTACGTACATTATTAGAAACAGAAGATACTCTTAGCCATACTATGGAAAAGATTAATACAAATAAGGAAAAAATTAAATCCTTAAAACTTGATATTGTTAAAGCTAAAGCAGAGATAGCAAGTTTACAAAAACAATATGGAGAGGCCACCGAAGAATCTCAGTTAGATATGCAAAGTATTCATAACGAGATTTCATTTGTAAGAGATAACATCACACACTTCACTAAAGATTTAGATGCTACGGAAAATCTATTAGAAGAGTTGCAAAGAACAAAATCTATACAAGAAAATAACCAAAAAAATGATAATGAGATAGCCCTTAGAATATCAAAGAATGAATTTAATCTTTCAGACATGTCTTTGAATGATATGGAACGAATTTCACTGCTACTAGGTAAATATAGAGATAGTATTTACAAAGAGATAATACATACACAGGATAAAAATACTGGCAGCAAAACCATTAAATCTCTTGCCAAAGAAGCAGACAGAATTGAAAAGATAATGCCTCAAATACATAAAGAGATATTAAACTCCAATGAGCTTCGGACAAATGTTATTATTGATGAGTTAAAAAAAGACAACATTGATATATCAGATGACACCCAACTAAAAGAAACGTTAATAAAAGACGGGTTGACGCAAACTTCAGTTAGTGCAATTCTTGCTAAATATGATGAAAACCCTTCAAGTAAAAAAGATAGAAGAGAAGCGTTTACTAAGCTTACAGAACTTCAGAGCATACAAGAACTCACAAAGAAATCGTATGACAACCATATTAATGGAGAAGATGCTAATAGACTTCATACATATATAAGACGAATAAAAGATTCAGGTAGTGATGTTGTTGAGATATTAAATATAACTAACAATCATAATTTCACTGAGGGTACAACAAACAACGGGAAGACCTATGTAATGGGTGCGTATGGGAAGGAAGGATATATTCTTTCAGAAGCAGGTAAGTTAATAGAGAATGGAAAACTTGAAGAGGCAGAAAAATATCTAAGACACACGAATAATAATCACTTGTCAAGAGAGTTGACTACTTATATTTCAGATAAACAAGATAGCGTCAAAAAAGCTAATAGGTCAGTGAATGTGACCAAAGAGTCAAAGCTCAATGAGGAGATAGGAATGACCAACCATAGGACCTATGTTCCAGGTTGATTCCTAACCTCCAGTATCAAGGCTTAACAGGGATAAACGTAATAATGTTCTCCATTAAAATGGGTGCCCAGATAGGCACACTATTTTCATCTTCTATATCTGTTCCTGCGATGATTTCTAGTTTATTGCTAAACCCATCTCCATCTAAATCTATGTCTGCATCACTAGGATTCTTTGGATCTAAACCATTTTTTATCTCATCTGCATCTGATATGCCGTCATTGTCATCATCAAGATCTTCACTATCATTAATACCATCACCATCAAAATCTACTATCATTTCAAGTTTAGGATTGTTCTCAAAAAAGTATTCATAACTGTCTGCATTAATAACAGCAAGGTCTGGTGAATTTTCAGCAAGTATTTCTGCATTTGACTGTCCATATGCATAATCTTTTGTCTCGCCAACAGATATAAAATGAGATACACCATGAATAATTGTACCTCCTTGAGAATCTGTTCCGTTTACATCAAGGATCCAAAACACTCCACAAGGGTTTACAATATATTCTTCATCAGGAACAACATATGAATAAATTCTATAATAATTTGAGTCTTCTTTACAGATGCCACAATTAAAACTAACCTCTTTATTGACTAAAACGTCATGTATTCTATTTACTACAGACTTAACTTTAGTAACTCTCTCTTCATTCTCTGCACCAAACCAATGCGTATATCTATCACCTACTAGGCTGCCATTTATATGCTGAATAGCGTCTTTAGTATCTTTGGCCATATTCAATGCTGCATCATATGCAATCTCTAAACTATTTTGCTCACCATTACTACATTCTGTAAAACTTAGATCTGTATTTGCGAATACACTAACACTTAATAACACATATGTTATTAATTTTTTAATCACCATCTTTATCTCCTTTTATATAGACTATTATAAGCACGGCACCCTAGCTTTTCACCATTTAAGCAAGCTTTATCATAATAATATTTTGACTTTTTATAGTCGATAGCATAATTGAAACTGCCATTTTTATATAATTCTCCTAGTGCCATACACCCTATTCCACTACCCAAAATACACGATTTCCTTAAATACTTTATTCCTTGTTTGCTCTCTAGTCTATGCTCTATATAGTAAAGACCTAACCTAAAACATGAATGCCCTGTAGACCTAAAGTCACAATCATCTTTCATTAAAGAAAAATCTGTCTTTGTGTTTGCAGGTCTTGCATTTACAATACTTACAAATACAAATGTGTAGAGAATCAAAATGAGGATTTTATTTTTCATATTACACGTATCCTTTTAAAATTTATTTTTATCATTATAACCAATAAGATTACCTTTCTTTTTATTTGTCTTGTCTTTTCTGATATAATTTAAAAAACATAAGGAACAATATATGGATCATCACAACACACTAGAAGAGTTAAAAAGTATAAAAGGTTCCCTTCTCCAAGGGTTAAAACGTCTTGAAAATATTGAAAAGACAATAACAAAAGAAATGTCAAAAGAATCAAAAAATACAGATAAAGTAATAGATCTAAAAAATCAAGATACAGCAGATATTGAAGATGTAGATAAGATACTTTCAAAGATTGTATTAAAAGAAGTTTTAAGTCAAGAAGAGTGCATTTTTATAGCCGAGAATCTAATGACTTTTACAGAAAAACAACTAACACTAGATTATGAATTTGACATTGAAGAGATACAACATGTTCCAGCTGCAATAAGAGATGCTGCAACAAAGGGAGCAGAATACTGTGACTAGAATATTACCTATTATTGTATTGGTTAGTACCCTATCTTTAGGACATAAACAAATAGAAGTTGATTTGTCTAAACAGCGTCTCTACGCAAAAGAAAATGGCAATATCTTTATGGATACTAAGATATCTAGTGGAAAAAAAGGGCATAGAACCCCAAGAGGAAAATTTTCAATATTTTTAAAATCAAAAAGCCACATAAGCTCAAAATATCCAAAAAGAGTTAATGGTCAAAATGGTGGTGCCAAGATGCCACACTCTCTCTTTATTACAAAAGGAGGTGTTGCAATACATGGGGGTTATATTCCAAAATATCCTGCATCCCATGGTTGTATACGTATTTCTCCAGAAAAGGCCAGTAAGCTATATGAATGGGCGAATATAGGTACAAAGGTAAGAGTTACAGGGAAAGCAGTTGGAGGTCATTACGCAGGGAATAAGTATAGAAAAAGATACAAAAAGAAAGTCACTAAAAATAAATCTAGTGAATCACCAAAGATTGTGAAAGAATACTACGATAGATACACAAATTGGACAGACAATTATTATGATCCAAAAAATACAACTCTTATTGCAGATGGAAAAGAATTTGACTATCTTTATGATTAAGATACGCTACCACACGCCAAAATAAAATTTTCTCCCCAATTCCATATTTTCCAAGATGACAAAGGACTCAAAGTCCTTTTTCTCTTCATTCGTATATTTTTTGCTCTTATTGATTTCTCTACTTCCTAAAAAGAATAGATGCTTTCCTGATTTTAAAATACTAAGCAATTCGTCATCAATTCTAAACATAATCTCGTCTGAATTTATTTTATTTCTTCCTGCCTTATTTTTGACATGGACTACACTATCTTCAGGATAAAACTTATAACAAGACGGAGGGGTCATGGAAGTACTAGAGACAAAATCTGATACATTAGCACATCCGTTTAAGTTAGTTAAAGTCTCTTCATAGGGAGTAATGTATTTCAAGATATTTTTGTCTAATAATCTTCTGTCAACTAAAGGAATTGATAGAAGGTTGAATGATACCAATTCAAGCATTTGTTTCAATTCTTTTCTCGTTTCTTTCTCCTCTTTTTCAAAGAGCATTAAAACTTCTTCTTTAAAATAATAATAATCATCCAGTATAATCATCCTAATCCTTTGTGATATTGAATATATTATAGCGAGATTAAGTTTAATAAATTAAACATTTTTGTTTAATTTATTAAACTTTAGTACAGACCATCTTTTTCTCCATGCTCATCTTTCCATATATAGAATTTAGACGTTGCTGCATCATCCAAATTTTTAGCACCAATAACATAGACTTCTTTGTATTTTGATATCAAAGAGAGTATAATATGTCCTAAAAATATGATAAGTAACAGATAAAAAAATGACTCAACTAGGTCCCTTGCCACATAAAGACCGCCTAAAAATACCAGTATTAATAACCCTGCAATCGCTCCAGTTATCATAAGAAAAACAATAAGCCTATAAACTCTATCAATTTTAGTTACGCTGTCATATACATCATATTTATGTAATAAATAATACACAGATAACAATCCAACACTAACTAAAATAGGTGAACGCATAAATACTATAAAGGTGAGTATGAGTAGTAAAATTAGTATGGTTCTGTATCTCCTAACAATAAAAGAAAATTGGGATATTTTAAAAATTGAGAAAAACTCTCTTTTACGTTTTGAATCAATATTCTCACTAAGATCATTAAATATGTAGGATCCAACGAATTCTGATTTGTCAGAAGCTGTTAGATTAATTAACTGATAGTGTAAATAAAGTAACGAAATTGCAGGTAAAAAAAAGATCTTACTCATGACACCTGACTCTATTTTGTACAGAGAAAATCCTGCCAAAATAAGATATGTACATACATATATAAGTAAGTGCTTCAGTGAAAACATATATGAAGCAATAAGAAATAATCCATTTAAAACATAATAAATCCAATAGTCTTCCATGAGTCTTAAAAATGATTTGTTGTAAAGTATACTCTCAAAAGATTCTACATCTTGATCATCTATGTCTTTATTGGTTCTTGCATTACCCTTTATGTATTTTAATGCAACAAACGATTCATCTATGTTTGTAAAATAGTCTTGTTTTGTCATTGTTATTCCTTTAAAAAGATATCATAGATTATAGCGAAAGTTCACAAGTCATTAAGAAAATATGCTAAAATACCTGTAAATAAAATAGGAGTTAATATGAATTATTTTAGAATAATAATTATATCATTGATTGTGCCTAGTGTGTCATATTCTGCAATAGATACAAAAAACAAATTAGATAGAGATAAAATCAAAGAAATACTTTTAAAATCTTCACAAACAAAAAAGCATTACGTCAAATCAAAGTCAAAAAAGAAGATTATAAAGAGGAAGAAAACAAAGCCTTTAAAAAAAACTACGCCCTCAATTAGAGCAGAAAAAGAAACTCCGAATCCTAATAACACACGAGTTATTAAGAAAGAAAAAGTACTTGATTTTGGAACATTACCTAAACTCCCACCTACAAGAATATCTATAGATAGAATAAAGAAAAAACCAAAAAATAATCATGAGAATCAAATAAATATATTTCAAGAGATATCAGGAGAAGAGAGCAACATCAATAAGTACTTTTAATAATTAATCTCTTTTTAGAAAATCTTTTATACTTGTTGTTCCCTTCTTTTTTCCCTCATCTTCAGAGCGTAAGTCATCTGGTTTCTCTACTATCTTTTTAGTTTTTTTATCCTTCTTACTTGTACTTTCATTTAATGATTCTAAAATATCTACAGCACTCTTTCCGCTCTTAAGTTCAGACAGAACGACAGGATCAAAAATCATATATTCGTACCCTCCTTCTTTGGATAATTCATAGAGTCTAGAAAGAAGGAGTGTAAGTACTTTTGGTTTCATTCCATGTTCTATTAATTCCCATATTGCATATGCCTCAGAGTTTTTATCAATAGCTGCTGCAATTCTTTTTTTAGACATACAATTCCTTTGCGTATAAAATACATGTTGTTTCAACAGTGTTTATTATGACACAATTTTTATAAAACAATACATATATATTGTAGATATTTACTTTTATAAAACACATTTGAATGCAAATAAATCAATTTCAAATCAATATTATTGCATTTTTTGTGTTTTATAAAATACATTTGAATGCAAATAAATCAATTTCAAATCAATATTATTGCATTTTTTGTGTTTTATAAAATACATATAATTTTAATAGATATAAATTTTTTGTTAGACGTATTTTTATTTTTTACCTGTATAGCGTAAATATAAAAATTTCATATGTTTAATAAATTAAACTAACATTTGTTAACTAAAATTAATAATATATAAAAATAGACAATTAGTAATAGATAATAATAGGCATTAAAATATGTGATACCAATTCTAAAAGGGGAAAGTGTTTATCTTAAAATAACAGTAAATAATTCATGATGCAATCTTAATCATAATGATGCCTCATCCTGTAGTAAAAAATTTCATTGAGTTAAATATCATTATAATGAGAAACAAGTTAATAAAATAATTATCAATTTTAATTTGATAATTGCCTAGTGAGAAATACTTTACTCTCATTACTCTAAATAATATTTTCTATAGAAGAAGTTTAATGTAAACGATATAAGTATGTTCATAATATTTAATTCATTAAATATTATGAACATTGATAGTAAATTTAGACACAAGCAAATATGAGAAACATTTGTAATACATTAAAAAGTGTTGTGCTTTCTAAAAATTTTATCTGTCTCCTCATAAAAACTATGGTATCTGTCTATACATATATTTTTAGATAATTATTTTTATGATATAAATAAAATGATCTAAATTAAATCTTATGATTCATTCTTGTATTTCATCTTGTATTTCATCCTTGTCTTTCAAGTATGCATCTGTGATACATTCTGGGCATCCTTTAAATATCCCCAACGCATCTTCACACTCCACCAACTCATCCTCTTCACCACTCCACATACAATTATTACATTGAACCAATGTTAATCCTTTTTATATTTTATTTAAAATTGTTTGCATATTGATTTACAACTGTATAGTTACAACTGTGTAAAAAATATATTTTATAAGTATACTATATTGTATTTTAATATAGTATACTATTGTAATATAATTCACTCAATATTAAAGTCAATCTTATGCTAATGCATCTATCATTTAAGCAGCTTCTCCACATGATTTATAAATACTTTCACCATTTGAAAAACCACCTGCTCTTACAAGACAATCTGAATAGTTTGAATATACGCTTTCTAAATTGGTTGTCAATCTGTCAATCTCTTTATTGATTAATTCTAAGAAGTTTTTGCTCCAACGTTTCATAAGAGCTTGTTGTCTTGCATCTCCATAATTTAAGATACCCTCCACCACCTCATCTTCATTTTCTAAATTCTCATCATAGTAACCATCACCCTCAACAGATAGTTTAAGTTCAAAGTCTAAATTAAACCCTTCGTAATATCCAGAAACTGTTTTAGCTACCACTTCTATATTTACATCAAAACCACAATAGTTAATATAACCATCAAGTGTGCCTATGGAGGTCGCAGGGAATGATCGTAGAGCATCTCTTAATGGAATATCATCTGATGCATAAAATGATACACCTTTCATAGCGAGTAATTCACTAGATATATTTTCTCTAGTATCTTCCCAAATAAATTCATCTTCAGTGATTACTGCGTATACTTTACTAGCATTAGTGTTGTGAAAATTTGAAGTTCCCATCTTTAAATCCTTATTCTTTAAATATAATATATTATATCATAATATGAGTTATATACAAAGCTTTTCATGAAGACAATAAAAGATAGTTTCTAATACGATACAAGTTACAGAACATTAAAAATATTGTTCAAGGTGTTAAAAATAAATAAGAAATTATACTTTTATGCAAAATAGATAAAAAGAAAAATTTCTTATGTAGATATTAAGTGCTATGAATATGGTAAGCTGTTGATGAATCAAAAAAAGAATTATCTGCTAACCATAAGACTAAAGGATTATCTTTGTTCCTTTTCCCTCTAATACTTACTTTGTTTTTTGACCCATTATATACCCCTACAAGCTTACCGTTATATTCAATATTACCGTCACTACTAAATACCTCAAAATTAAAATCTGAACTTGTCATAAAATTAATATCTTGTGGGTACATACATATATTTGCAAAAGTTGGTTTTGACATAACTACACTCCTTTCTCAAGAACACTCATTGCTAAACTATAAGAAACTTCTCTCATCTCACACTCTAGCCCAAAAGTATCGTCAAGTTCATACTCATATTTAATATCTCTAATCTCATTCATTACCAGGATAGAAGTTGACATCTCTTTGATAGTAGGTTTATTCCAAACACATAACCCAAAAAGAGTATCAATGTATGCTTCAATCTCTCCCACACCATCAAAGACATACTCTGCATTATCTTCTTTAATAATAGCTTCAAAAATTACTTCACTGGTATCTATCCCATTATGAAGTGAACTCACCACACATTTATATGACCCCTCTTCAATATCTGCATATTCACTGCCTATAAGATTAACTCTCCATCCAAATAGTGCATTGATGTATTTATCTTCACTCTCATGCCAGCTATCTTCACTCTCATTAATATTCACGAATGCATCTTTATCTTTTAAGGTGCTTAATACCTCATCAGCTGTTAAAAGTTTCATCTTCAATCCTTAATCTTTAAATATAATATATTATATCATAATGTATCATGAAAGTAAAGTTTTAGCAAAGGATATTTAGAGATAGTATTAAATACGATACAAGTATGTATTGTGATATGGCTACGAAAAAGTTTTAAACCAATGGCTTAAAATCAATTTTAAGCCATTGTAAGTGTTAACGTGATGTAACTTATTAAAAAATTGTATATGGGGCATATAAGGAGATATAGGCGTAAATAAAGAGTAAACTACACCTACTATTAAATCTATCTCCATACTAAGTAATTATGTTTTAGTTGTATGAATATAATTGCATACGAATAGAAACCCTAAACCTCCTCCTTTTGTTTCTGTTCCTCATCATGTCTCTTGATAAGTGCTTCATTAATAATTGCATCATATGCCAAACAAAGGTCAATCCCTTCACCTGGCTTTATTCCGATGAATACTCTTTGTGCTTCTTCGTTTTTGTCAATTGGCGTTAATCTCCCACTTGCTACCTCATCCTCTGCAAGTGTTTGTAGCTTTAATGTTTTATATTCCATCGCACCTTCGTTTGTCCATTCAACCTGTGTAATACTAAATCTTGATACCCATCCTTTCTTGTCAGCATAATCAATAACAGCACAAATCTCTTTGTTATTCCACCATGTACAATCCCATCCTTTAGTTTTATTCATTGCTTCTGAAACTTGTAATATTGAAAACATCTTTAAATCCTTATTCTTTAAATATAATATATTATATCATAATAAGGGAGATATAACAAGTTTCTAAAGAGCTTATAGACAATCAAATAATAATACGATACAAGTTACAGTTTATTCACCTGCTTCAATACAATGTATTAATGAGCGTACTCACACGCACCAATGTAATGCGTTATTGTATGTTGCATATCTTCATCTACTTCTAAATTGCCACGCATCCAAGAGAGGTACCCTTTATCACTCTGTGCCACTTCAGAAATTAGCTTACCTTTGTATTTGCCAAATTTGAACTTTTCTACAAGTATGGGTGTATTTGTTAACTCTACTATTTTCGCAATAGCATTGGTCTCTGGATACAACTCTTTCACTGTCTGAATAATTTTAGAAAAAAGTAGCTTCATGATTAATACATCACTTATAGCATCATGAGCTTTTATCTCAATACCTAAATCCCAACTCTCTTGCTCCTCCTTGTGATAAAGACCTAAGGCATAGCGTAAGTACTGTAGCCTATTAATATCTTCATTAAAAATATGCCTAGAGACTCTAAGCGTATCAATCAGCGTATATTGATTTTTAAATCCTTCCTTTTCAAGCATTCCCAAATCAAAAGAGATATTATGAGCGATGAGGTAGTTCTTTGGGTCATTGTGTATATCAAGTACACGTTTAAAGACGGTCTCTGAAAAAGGTGCAGCACCTTCCAATTTTTCGGGTGTTATCCCATGAATTTCCATTGATGAAAATGAGATAGGCTCATGTGTACCTACCACCTCATCTGTGATAATAGTCTCTTTACCATGCTCTACAAGCATAGACCCCACCTGTATGAGTCTATCTTTCTCTTGAAGTCCAGTTGATTCCGTATCAAAAAGTAGGTATTTACACATTGCTTCCCCCTTGTAATGCCTTAAACTGATATTCTATCTCTAAGGCTAATCCATTAACCATTTCCACCACCTCATCCTCTGAATAGCTTTCATACATTTCACAAGGTATAATCTCTAGCCTGCCCTCTAACCACTCTTCTGCGGTTAGTTCATCACCCTCTTCATTCAATGAAAGAAAGTGACCTAATGCGATTTCAAGTGCTGTTTTTTTAATTGGTTCCATTATGCTTCCTTTGTAGTAAATGCAATATATGCTGGACTATTTTTAATCTTGGTAATGTATGCATCAATAGGCTCTAAATTGTCCTTGATACCAAAAATGATTTGACCTATAAAACGATCGCCACCATACACAAACCCATCTCCTCTTTCTTTAATCTCCTTGGTTTGTGCTTCAGTAAGTGTGGCTAACTCTCTCTCAATGATAGGTGCTTGATAGTGAGAAAGGTTTCCTATAGCTAAGCTCTCTGATAATAAACGTCCTCTGTCTTTGATAACTTTTGAGAGCGTGCTAACCTCTGCACTCTTATCTTGGTGGCTCATAGTGATGTAAGTTAATTTAATATCGTGAAGTTTCATCTTTAAATCCTTATCTTTAAATATAATATATTATACCATAATAAGGGATAGTTAACAAGCTTTGATGAGGTTTGTAGAGGAAAGAATAATAATACGATACACGTTTAATAACCTATGTGTTCATGAGGAGATTAACTTAAAAATCCTCACTTACTTCTATATCTTTAGTGTATTAATTTTCTTTAGATTTTCTTTTGATTTGGATATGACAATCTTTAATACCCACATAGCCCTTGAATATTGCAATTTGTATTTAATCCCTTTATTGTCCAATAGATTAAAAATTGCCTTGGATTTATTTCTTAACTCCTCTTCGCTCATTAAAACAGTATGTATGCCAATGCCATACGTTGTTGCATAGGTATCAACATCCACATCTTTTATAGCCTTCTGAAATACTTTGGTCAAATTTTTGTAGGCACTTACTTCATTTATGACACTAATTATTTTATTTTCAATCCATGTAAGCGATACATTTTTTACAAGCTTGAAGTACCTCATCTTCTCTATGCCTCCACAATCGTTATCAAAGATTATAATTAACTCATTATCTTCAGTATCCAAAATTAAAGCACCTAGTTTATATTTCACTTTTAATGCATCCATCCCTTTTTTCATATCAATGCCACGCTCTTGAAAATACAGAATTTTGAAATGTGTTCCCTGCTCCCATGTTGTCTTTTTTGCAGTTATCCAATACCCTTGTATACCCTGGGGTATTTCTGTGGTAAAAATGAGCATTCCACATACCACCTGTTTTGCTGTTGATACCCATGCCATTGGTTGCTACGGTGTAAACACCATCCTTTATAAAATAAGTCGTTACACGTACACCATTTAATCCCACATACCCTGTACCATCGTTAAGAATACTTTCTTTAGACATTTGACGCTCAAGTGAGCTTACTTGCTCCATATCATCATCTTGGTTATTGTGACCATACAATCTAATCATTTTTAAATCTTTCATGAGGTAAATCCTTATTCTTTAAATATAATATATTATATCATAATAAGGGATATATAGCAAGATATGTAGGGGTTTATAGACAATCAAATAATAATACGATACAAGTATCTTTAAATGTATCAGTCATAGGTTTTCTCAAATACTTTTACAATAGACTTAGAAAACCCATACAGCCACCAGAATGGCTAGGATATATCCGAGGAGGAGATACACCATCCATAATCAGTTAAAGACAACTCTTTACCGTTATCAAACGCAACTACAAAATGCTCACCACTTATTCCATGTGTGTCGCTGCAATCATCCACTGAAAAACTTATTGATGCCTTGTGCTTAGTTAGTACTTCTTTGAGGTCGTGCACAAAAGCAGAGACCTTTTCTTCATTTGCTCTCATCTCTTTTTCATTCTCCTCTACAATATATGCAGGGATATCATCATAAAGCGTTGACTTTTTAGACCGCTGTGCTTTGCCATCTGCTGTATATCTATATAAAGATATAAAGCCTTTAAACTTTATTTTTAATGGAAAGCTGTTATCTTCACAATCAATAGACACTACTTTACCAAACGATCTTCTACTGCTGTCATATACCATATCTCCTATATTGACATCATCAAGACCTATTAATTTTGCTGACATGCTCTTCTCCTTAATCTTTAAATATAATATATTATATCATAATAAAGGGTATATAACAAGTGTTTAAGGGGCTTAGGGTGAATCAAATAATAATACGATACAAGTTCAAATATATATTTTGACACGATATGCGTATCTTCAAATGAACTCGTATCGTTTTGTACAGATCTTGCACATTTAGCAATCTATACTTATGTTTGCAATGGGAAGATTTATCTCTAGTATTTAGATGAAAATAATATCATATTGAGGTAATGATAAAAGCATTAAAACCTTACAAGCTGGGTGGATGAAAAATTTACCAATACTCTAACATTGCCATTAGGCAAAATCAAGGGGGTTAGTTGGTCTGTATGAAATTCCAACATATTGACATTTTGCTCTTTTTGTCCAGTACTTAGGTAGAGTGCCTGAGCTTCTTGACTAGAAACTACTCCAATTTCCATTTCATGTTCGTCTGCATCAAGTTCTTCACGCCAATCAACTACATCCTCATCAAGATATTGCAAATCGACAAAGTTTCCATCTTTATCAATCTCAGTCCAACCGCAACCGCAACCGTTATATTTCTCTTCTAAATGTTTATCTTTATGAAATTCAATTGTGTAAACATTATGCTTTAATATCTCATATTGTTCATTTGTTATCTTATCTTTAAAATTATTTGCCATACTTTCACTTACCATAGATACTGTGTGTCCTAAGTGCTTCATAGTCTCAAATTTCATTTAATTCTCCTTTTTTCAGATACCATTGTATTATACGTTTTTTTATAATTATTAATATACCCATTTATTCCATCTTCATCATCCATATCTACACAATCAATCTCTTCTAGGTATTTGTGAAGATTATCAACTTGTCCATGCATCAAATAGTAATATGGTCTTATATCATAAAAATCTGTAGAGTTGTATTTTTTACTCGTATGATGGTACTCACAAGCAAATAGATTAACTTCTACTTCAACAGGCTTAATTCTTAAGATTTTAGCAGCAGCCGTTTTGGAAAATTTACCTTCTTTTTTAGCTACTTGTGAGTTGATTGACTCAAAATATCCCGAATACCCTCTACCTGTACCATGTTGGCTAAAATCTGATATTTCAAATCCAGGGAAGTAACCATCTTTATCCGCAAATTCTCTTAATGGTTGTGGGAGTTTATTTAATCTTTCAGCGATTAATTTTTGATTCCTTTTTTCTTCAAGATAATATTCTGCTTGATGCCCTTCCGCTTCTACTTTTTGATTATCATTCCAATCTTTCGTTAATGTTTGAGCATCACTATAGTATTTTATTTCACTATGTATCGCTTTGATACCATGATAATTTGCCTTTGCCCATTCCCAGTGAGCTTCTTTTTCCGCTTCTTCTTTTTTAATTCTTTCCCTTTCGTCTTCAAAGTTTTTAGACATCTTTATGAAAGCTTCCTTATCTGAGACTGTATCAAGGTCAACATAGTAACCTTTTCTAGATCCTTTCCCATTGTTTCTAAACCAGTAATACATGATGCCTGTTTCGTTATCTTTATAAATTCTTTTCTTTTTTTCATAGGCTATTGTCATAAGCTTTTCAAGTACTGGCATTTCAATTGGGAGATAATTCATCCTATAATCCTTTAGTAATATAATATATTATATCATAATAAAGGATAGATAACAAGTGTTTAAGGGGCTTAGGGTGAATCAAATAATAATACGATACACAAAGAGTTATAGTCTATAAACTATAACTCTTATGGCTTGTCTCAGTGAGTATAAAAGCTAACCCTGAACAACCATTACAAGATAATGAAATGTCCTCAATAGTATCATCTTTAAAGTGAAATTCATATCCATCACACCCCTCTCCATCAAAAGTAGATATGCTGTCACTAATACATAGGGTGTGTACCTCATCTTCATTTTGTGAATAGGCTAGTCGCATCTGAATGTTGCTCTTACCCTGCTCTTTTAAGAATTGGTATGCACCAAAACACATTTTTTCTTTTTGATTATCAGTAGGCTTCATATCTTTATCTAAGTTATAAACAGTCTTATGACAATTAAAGCTATTATAATCACTTTCTAATAAAGTTAATTTAATGTTATCAACCCTACCCTCATTAAGAGACATAGATTTACCATTGTCCAGAAAAGGGCAATTATTGCAATGTTTCACACATCTGTATATTTCAGGTGAAATTGATGAGGTAGTGTTCATGTGATAATATCCTCTCTTGTTTCAAGCAAGATCTTCCTAAATATTTTACACTCCTGTTTAGTCCAATCGCCTTGATAGTCATCTCTTAAGTATTCTGGGTTGCTTGAGTTCTTTCCATGAAAAACAAAGCTAATCTCAGAAACAGAAACGATAGTACCCATAATCAAAAGGTCTTCGGTCTCTAAAATAACTTCCAATGGTATGAGGTCTTGTAAGTCATCGAAAAATAATTGCTTGCCTTTTTTAGAAGATAAACAAGCTTTACTATCAGCAGGGAACATCCTATAATCCTTTTATTAAATATAATATATTATACCACAATAAAGAGTAAAACAAAAGAGTTGTAAGGGATTACAGAATAGAATTTAATAATACAATACAAGTTGAGCGTGTAAGATAATAAGCGTTTACTAACACATGAGTTAATAGATTTAGCTGCCACTTCCAAAAATATATACTTATGTATTATCTATTACATTGTCCATCAAACTTTTACATAATGCGTCTCTACCTAGCTCAAGTACTTTATTGTATGACTTCAACATATGTAAGCACTCATCATCTGTATGCCCTTGATGATATATTATTATCATAGCATCTTTATTTAAGCACACAGGACGAAAATCTCCACTTACTACCTCACGTTCTGCTATCTTTGCTATCTTTGCTATCTTTGCTATCTCTTCTATACTCATTACTGTACTCATGCTCATCCTAAAGTTTAGTATAAAGATTTTGTAGAAAAGACTCTTCACATTGTTCACTAGCATTTTCTCTAAAATAATCTATTACCTCAGCATCCAAATCTAAAAAATTAAGATGATACTTGGTATTCTTTTTTGCATACGCTATATATGTTTCCATCTTGTTCAAATACGATACATCTTTAGCATGAGGTGAAATAACAAAATTTTTTATCAAATTGTAATCTCTTCGTAACAGAGCAAGGGAATCCCTCCCTATCCTCTCTTCGTCAAGGTTCTGTACTTCACATATATGACATACATACCAATCAAAGCAAGATACCTTATCTTGTAGTTTCTCTAAATAAGTCATGGCTACTTATCTAACCTTGTACCATGATACACTGGAAATCTAGGTATACCATCATCACTAAATTCAAAAAAACGAACCTCAGCCATTTTCCCTATATGCTCATCGCCCTCAATGAGAAAAGTTTCTCTCTCTTTAAGACTTAATTTCATCCCACATCTAAAAATACTTCCATTAGGCATTTTACATACAACAACACCCTCGCTTGGTCTTTTCTCAGATGCTACCACATCTACAATTTCATAGGCTTCATCTATAAAGTCTTTAAGCTTCAATAGACTCTTAGAGCGTTTATTAAACTCATATGACGTATCATCAAGTAATCTAATCATAGTACCCTCATACCCTTCATCAATAAATTGTGCATGATAAGCCATCACCTCAACCTCATTTTGGGCTTCGTAAGCTTCTACCAATACAATGCCATCTCTTTCTCCAATAAATGCCTTCAGAGTGTCGTGACGCTCTTTAAATGATGCATCTATGCTAGGCATATCATATACATGGTATTGCACCTCTTCCGTTTCCCCTTGACGGTATTTTTTAATCAGTCTCATATTCTCTTGAAAGGTTCTACCATGTGCATAGACTTCACCATCTAAAATGTGGTCGCCTATCCATGAAGTTTCAATATGTGCCAATGTCTCAATAGGTGTATTCTTGCGTGAGAGTTTAGCAGCTGAGGTTGATACCATACGCATACCATCTAGTTTTGGTTGAACCAGTACAGGATAAGAGATTTTTCTGAGGTCTGCTGTTTTAGCTAACATAGGCATAATAACCTTAGTCTCTTCTGCTTCTTCTATGGTTTTAAAATAGGCTTCTTTTAATTTTTGAGTTATTTTACTCTCCATCTCTAAGATAGCTTGTTCTTCTGCTGTAGTAGCATTAGCTCTGCCTTGATTCTTTTCAGTACATACTCTTTCGTTACGTACAAGCTTACCATTAAGTAATCCAGCTTCTTGAACTAAAATATTCTCCTCTGTTGAAAATCTGATTTCTCTGATTTTTCCTTTTGAATCTTTTTTGTATAAAATTGTCATTAATTTTCCTTTGTTAAATATAATATATTATACCATAATATATAGATATGGCATAGTATATAAATAAGATGTTTTTAAATACGATACAAGTTTTATGTAACACTCATCAATTAGTTAAGCCTATGAACGGAGAGTTCTCAATATCTCCTTCATATGCCATTATTGTGTCTTCTCCCCATCCATCTACTTGTTCTAAATATCCGTCATCTTCGGCTTCATCTTTCCATATAAAACATAGTACTTCAGCTACTTTTGCGAGTTCTGTCTCTTTCTCCTTGTTTCCCACTTCCAAATCTACTTTTGTAAGAAAAGGACACCCACTGTCGAGACATTGCCCATCTGTTGCATTTTCATCACAAGAACAACCATAAGTGTAGTCGCTCTCATTATCTCGATATTTACAACTATAAAAGAATGTATCTAAGTCGGCATATGTTGTAGAGTTTATTTTTAAGTGTGTCATCATTTAAACCTTTTATTGCCATTGCTTAAATTTGAGTTTATCTCTAACAACTCTTAGATACCCACTACTCAAAGTTTTAGTAGAACCCTTAATGGTTAACCACATCTCAATCTGATTCTCCCATATGTCACGTTTTGTTTTTTCTGTATCTATGGTGATAATTACTCTGTCGCCCTTTATCTCTGCCTTGGCTCCCTCAAGTAGTGCAAGCTCTAACTGTAAAATCTTCGTCTTCGTCTTCATCTTAAATCCTTAATCTTTAAATATGATATATTATATCATAATATAGGAATTATACAAAGGTTTTAAGGGGTTTCGTGAGGAATAATTGACTATACGATACAAGTTTTTAAATGGTATAAAATGAATTGTAAAAATAGACTCGTATCGTTTATTATTTATGAAACACGCGTGCATATACAAGAAAGGTGAGAGTTAGCCTATAGACTAACTTCACCCTCTCCTACGTAAATTCCTTTGCGATAGATAATAGCTCTGAATAATTTACTAATGTGTAGATATATACTCTTTTATCACTTTAGAGAGTAAACTTATATCTGAACCCTTAAAAGTGATATTTTCGTAAAAATATTCCTTGTCCATGCTTGGAACACTATTAGTCTTCCATAGTTCATATGTATTCACATCTACAATGTCTATACAACTTAAAGTTTCTAACAAATCGTTGATAGTTCTATTATAATCAGAGTTAGAATAGTTTAAAGTATAGCTATCATTTTCAGATAAATTATAAATGTCATTACTATACTGCTCCATCACTACAATTTGAGATTTGAAAACATATTCTTTATACTCACTGCTAGATTTTATCTCTTCTACATACTCCTCTATAGGCTTCAATGTATCCTTGACACCAAAATAGCTTTGGCTCTTAACTCTTCCATCTTGGAAACAGCTATACTTCCAGTTGTCGTCTATACGTTCTCGATGTTGTTCTAAATTTAAAAGATCATATATAGTCAAAGGGCTTCTAACGTTAAAAGAAAAGTGTATCAAATCTCTGTGAGTGCTTCTTTCATTTGAACCCATAAACTCATAATATGATGCTATGTTGTCTTTTGTGATAATTGTCTCTTTGTCATACATCTTAATTCCTTAATCTTTAAATATAATATATTATATCATAATATAGGAATTATACAAATGTTTTAAGGGGTTTCGTGAGGAATAATTGACTATACGATACAAGTTTTTAAATGGTATAAAGTGAATTGTAAAAATAGACTTGTATCGTATTATTATCTATAAAATGAATGCATGTAAAAGTCAAATGTGGATTAGCTTATAACTACTAATCCCACCCTACTTAACTCAAGCCTAAAACTTCTCTAACCTCATCCTCATCTACTTCAAACTCCTTTGCGATAGATAAAAGCTTTAAATAGGTAGTTTCATCTTCTTTAGGGTCTAGCCAATCATACCCTTCAATAAAAGAGATAATACACCCCTCTGCATCTGCACGCTCTTTGCTTAAATACGCATATTCTTCATCAAGTGTCACTTTACCTTGATTAACCATAAGCGTATGAAAAAAATCACAACCTGGTTCAGCATCATTATAAGTCATGTCAAGATTAAACTCTTCACACAATTTAATCAATGCAGCATGTGGTCCACACCATCTACCCATACCATTAATAACAATGGTCTCTTCACACTCTTCTTGAAAAGCAGGAATTTCAACACAAGAATACCCGTAACTACCAATCGTATCTTCTGGAATTTTGTATCTCTTAGATAAACACAAATGTCCATCTTCCATGCACTCTAATACCACACGATATGCATCTTTAATTTTATATCCACTCAATGTAGCGTATAACTCTGATGAATTTGCCATCATAAATCCTTAATCTTTAAATATAATATATTATATCATAATATAGGCATTATGCAAAGGTTTTAAGGGATTTGGTGTAAGAGTAAGTAATAATACGATACAAGTTTTAAATGGTATAAAATGAATTGTAAAAATAGACTCGTATCGTTTATTATCTATAAAAACAAATGTTTATAAAAGTTATCTGCACAAAAGAACTACTTATTTCTAAGTACTTCTTCTATATGCTGTATAATTGATATGACATCAAGTTTGTTTGATAATTCAATATATGGGATATTTTGGGTATCAAGTAAGCTTTTAATTTCACAGTCTATAGCAATACTCTCTTCTAGGGTATGTACACGTCCTACGGGATTAAATGGGATATCGCTACTTCTTTTAAGTAAAATATTCACTTCGTTATATTTTTCTCTTTCGGTTGCAATCACATTTGTAACCTCATCTAAGTGTTCTTCTTTAGAGTAGAGAAGACCTAAGCAAAGAGGGCTATCTGTCACAATATAATCTACCTTGCCTAAAAGTATATTCTGTCTTTGTACTTGCCCATTTGTTACGCTAGGTTGATGTGCTAGTGTTTTTAAGTCTCCTGCCCATACAAGGTCTTTGGCAAACTCTCTAACGAGTTCAATGTTTCCATAGTTACGAGATATACTCATCTCTGCATAAAGCTTACAAGCTGTTATTGATTTACCTATGCCACTTGCCCCGTATATGTTTATTATAGTTGTTTTCATCTTCAATCCTTAATCTTTAAATATAATATATTATATCATAATATATTGATAATTCATAGGTTTAGCGTGGATAAGTAAAGAATACGATACAAGTTTAACTATCTAGTAATCTATGGGTTAGTATGTATAAAGTTAATGTGTTTTTATCACATACCCCATGATTAAACTATTCGATGTTTTAGCGTGCAAATGATTACTTATAAATGCTTCACACTCATCAAGATTGCTATATCTGGCAATAAGTGTAAATTGATACTCAGAGTTATCTTTTGCTTTGTTCGCTGCAAATATTGAATAGGTATCACCCTCACCTAAAAAAGATACTGTATGTACCTCCTCTCTCTTTTCTTTTTCGTCTACACCTACATCTATAAATGTTCCTAAGTAGCAACCTGCAATCATTTTGTCATCACCATTGATATTGGTTGAAATACTACTTGATGAGGTATATACTTTTATACTACGCATAAGCAATCCTTTAATTAATCTACTAAATAGTTTTTTTAAATATAATATATTATACCATAATAATATGCATAAACAAAGCTCACAAGGGGATTTGTGGAAAGATACAGCGTAATACGATACAAGTTTTATAATGCATTAATCATAAAAATACCCTAGTTTTTTATGATACAATATAGTATATTATTGACTGCTATTTAGTGCTTTTTGGGTATAATAGAGATAGAGATACAGAGGAGTAATACGCGTTATCTTATGTAATGAAACTGTAAGCATTTTTACAAATGTTGTGGATTGTGGTTTGGTCGGAGTTCATTGCAAAGGGTTAGAAATATGCTAAAGCTAGTAATACTTGTATTAACTGTGATAGTTGAAGTTCTTACCTACTTATTAGACTAAGTAAGTAAGATACGCTGAAGTTACCTTTTTGGGCTTATAGTGGCACTTATGCCATAAATAAGAGAAAGAAAGATAGCAATAGTTTAGAGAGTGTTAGCCCACAATCCAAATGTAGTTGATAAAACGGCTACTTTAATTCTGTATCTCATTATATCAAATCATAAATTAATTTTGGATACCACCCTCACCTTGATACTTCTTCTACCTCAACACACAATAAACTTGTATCGTATTTTATAATGTGAAATCTAATTCAAAGATTTGTAAAGCAGAGAATATGACTTGTATCGTATTGTTCAAAAATAAACCACTACCCTAAAAAAGAGTAGCACCTTTAAAGTGTTCATACACTAACTCCCATACACTAAACCCTTCATAAAGCCTAACTGTTACATATGAATCATCAGTTGTTGCTTCCTCAAGGTATTGTAAAATAAAATTGTATCGCCCTATATGTATAGATGGTGAATTAAGATTGTAAGTACTATCTAGCTGATATCCATCTTTTACACCACCTGCACTTCCACCATTGGGTATATGTTCTTTCTCATCCTTGTACAACTGTTTTAATACAGGGAGTATAGATTTAGCACTATTTGCATATTTTATTGAACATATCAACTTTTCTTTAAAAGCGACAGAATGATTAGAGAGATGAGTTAAAAAATCATCTATTGCATAGCTCTGTGCTTCCTTGATAGTCATTGCCTTTTGATGCCCTACCCCATACCTAGTGCGTACAGCAACCAATAATCTAGCTAAATTGATTTTTCTGTCAAAAATATAAATAGATTTCCTATTTATTTGTGAAGATAAACTGGATATTCTTTGTGGAGATATTCTTACGCGTTCTCCTTTTATTGTATCGAAAGAGAGAAACATAATTTGGTGTAGTATCTCTTCATCGCTCATATGCCTATTGTGAAAAATTCTATGCATCTCTTTGGGAGAATAGTGTCTAGATACAAGTAACCATGATGGTACATTATCTTCTAAAATATACGATTCAAATATATCTGTTAGCTCATCACCACTCATCTTCATGACTCTTTCATAATCTACCCAATCCTCTTTATCAAAAAGATAAGGTTTTACATAATCCAAAATAGATGAGGTTTCAAACAAAGAAAGGCTTAAGTCCTCTTTTAATAAGCATGTATGCTCCTTAAAGACATTTTTAACCTCCTTTGTATACTTGGTGAATACATCAAAAGAAAGAGGCTCATTTCGGCATATAGTAAAAGTACTATATAAACCATTTGGAACGATACTATAGAAAGTAGGGTGCATTCTTTTTCTCCTAATCTAAGAACTGATAAAGGCGTGCTATATCAATTTCTTCTTTTTTCTCAAAGTCACCATACATATAGTCATTTAATGTCATGTAAGTATTTGTTAATGATGCAAGTAGCTTCTCATTGCGACTACAATGAAACATAAAATGATTTAATGCCATGCTAAACACTGCCAAAGATGCTGTAAAGGCGTTAACAACAATGTCTTCTGAAAAGCCATGAAGCGTCAGGGTAGGGGATTTGGTACTCAATACCATCAAGGGTGCTTTTTTCCCTGCTATATCAATTTCATAAAAATCCCAAAATCCACCATGATACTCTTTTATTTTTTCCTCTGCAACAGTATAGAGAAAATGTTCAAATTGTATAAGAGCCACCCCTTTAAAGTACTTTGGTAAAAAGTCTAATCGTTTATTGTCTTCTATCTTTGTTAATGTGTAATGCATTGATATTCCTTAATCTTTAAATATAATATATTATATCATAATGTATGATATTTAACAAGTTTTTAAAGTAAGTTGAGAGATATGCTTTAGTATACGATACAAGTATACACATGAAGTGGATAACTATCAAGAATAGACTTGTATCCTTTTATTTAGTTATACTTTTAAAAAAGGATAGATTAATGTATACATTAAAAGAGACCACTACTTATATTCAAGAGACTTTTCCAGAGAATGAAATAACAGAAGAGAGGGTAGAAGAGTGCTACATAGAGATTACGAATCCTGCCAATAGAATAAAAGGAAATGATGAACCCTGGGTGGCCTGCGAAGAAGAACATGAGCTAAACAGTGTTTTAACGGCTATGGATAAGATCTTGGTGAATATGGATGAAGACAAGGTAAAAGATAGAATAGAATATGTCTGTCAAGTTTTTCAATCTAAAGAGATAAGCCATAAGCCACGTATACCTTTTTATGTGTTGGTTTTAGATTGGGAAATGGCTTAAGTATAAAAAGTGCTAGATTTGCATTAGTAACACATACGTTATTAAAGCATATCGCACTCAAACCCACACTCTAAAGCAATCATAGACCAATCATCACCAAGCGTTTCTTTTACAAAATCAAGGGAAGGGTAGTGAGATGTCACCATCTCATTTAATCTTTCATCGCTATACGATTTAATATCTGCAACTTCTGTTTTATATCCACATGAAGAATCGCCATAGTGAACCTCCTCACTAAATAACCAAATACCGTCACTTAAAACAAGATGATACTGGCTACCTGCATCATCGCTTAAAACACAAGGATATCTTGACATATCTTCGTTATATCCATAATTGCCTAAAGTCTTACTAATCTCACCTTTTTGTGCATCGCTCATAATCATTATCTTGTCCTTTTTAACTGCGTTATTTATATATTGATATATATTTAGATTCAATATCCCAAACATTATCTTCTTGATCTAAAACACTCACTAAAACGCCATCTATTTTGTTTTCGGACACTTTTGTGACGTGTCCTACAAAAGATATAGTTTCAGGGTTTTCTTTTACCTCAACAGTCTGTCCTATCAAATTTGTTTCATTCTCTGTCATCTTCAATCCTTAATCTTTAAATATAATATATTATACCATAATAAAATAATTGTAAAGCTCTGTTTAGGACAACTAATTTATATAGGATACAAGTATGAGAATGGGGATAATATTTTAAATTACAGTATAAGAAGTATCATGAGAAAATAGAGTGCTAACAGGAGGAGTGCCCCTTTTCTTGTGATGTTTAACATCGGTTTACTCGGTAGGGTAGAGTGATTTCTTTTGTTTATTATAATATTTTTATGTATAACTGGTTTAGGCTTCTTTTGATATGTATGTTGTTTTGGATGAGGTTCAACCTTATTTTGTACATCACCACAAGAAGAGCAGCGATAATAACCATCTACCTCAATCACTGAACCATGAGGACATTTCCAACTTTTTTTATTTTTCACATTAAATACTTTTAATATTACCCATTTTGCATATCCCATGCTGTATCTATTAATATATTATTGCGACTTTCCCATGCAATACGGTACGTCTCATCTTCTTTTAAAAAAAGGTATAACTCTTTTGAGAGTGTTTTGTTAAAAAACCTCTGCTGTATAGTCTCTAAAGCAAATGCATTGATTGTATAAATACTTTGATGCATACGTTTTAGCATATCCAAGGTTACATTTGGATTTTTTGCAAGATTGATCTGCACTGGTCCATCTAAATCAAAAAGTAAGTCTTCAAGTGTTTCTATTGGAGTATTTGGGTCTTTAGCAATAGCTACTTTTTTCTCTTCCTCTGTCATCTGGTTTCCTTTTAAATGCTTTTGTATCCATTATTCAATTTGCTTAATGACAATTGCCATAAAATATCAATCTTCTGCTGATGAGGTGTTCTGCTAGAGAATACCTCATCATTCATTTTCGTATAAGCTAGTATGTCTTCCTTGTACTTTTTAATAAAACGCCTGAGTGTATAACCTTTCATATGCCTTAGATCGATTCGTTCTACAAGCTTCATAAACTTACTCATGGGTATGCTCTTGACACTTGTAACATATGGTATTTTCAGCATCTCCATCACTCTTTTTAAAGTACATTTCGCAATCGTCACAGAAGACAGAACATGAAGTACAAAGTGCCTTACCATGGATATCTTCATAGGCTTCATCATATTCAAATAGTATGACACCACAATCATCACAAACCACAATTGATTCAAATACAACATCTTTCAAGTCAACACAGTCTTTTTGGGCTTTGGCAACCATGTCTGCTAAAGTAATCATCTTCAATCCTTAATCTTTAAATATAATATATTATATCATAATAAAGGCTAAATAAAAAGACTTTTTATGGGTATATAGAAACATGATAAAGAAAACGATACACCTTTAATTTGTTATTGATTGAAAGATTATATCATCCTCAGGAATATCAATTTCAGAAGCCGAAGTTGTATTGCCATCGTATAGGGTTTCCATGTAATTAAAGTCATCTAAATTATCGTAGGACCATATCTTAGTAACCACACTTCCTAAGTCTTCTTTAAACTTGTTTATTAGCAAATTTAAAAAGGTGGTATTTATTTTTCGTCCATCTATTTTAAAAAATTGTATAGAATTTACATTATATTCGACAGCAATATTCATACGAGAGTCTCTTCTAATTTTTTAAAATCATCAAGACTATACACACGATTATGTATCTCCTTGTATGTCGCAATCTTTTCATAACTATTATTTTGTGAATCTTGTATTATTCTTAATAATCCATGCTCTGCTTCCTTATCGCTAGATATAGCCACTCTGAAAACTCTACCGTTAGTTGTCGCACACTCGAACACTCTCATCATAAATCCTTAATCTTTAAATATAATATATTATATCATAATAAGAGAGATAGAACAAGTTTATAAAGGGTTTATAGTCAATCAAATAATTAAAACGATATGAGTTAAAATAAGCTATTTTATTATTAGATTTCTATCCAGAATAGACTTGTATCATTTATTATAGTAAGGATGGCTTCTTTAATGTCTTTCTTAATGAGCCTGTATTGGCTCATTGTATATTTATTTACATAGTTGTGTTGTTATACGTCAAAATGGTTCATCTTCATTGATGTCAATTTCAGGGATGTTAGACGCTTGATTTTGCTGTGGTGCAGGCTGGGTTGGTGCTCCATATGAAGGTGTTTCTTGTTGCGGTGCAGGTTGTGAGTATGTGTCATTTGCAGGTGCTGTATTGTACCCACCACTTTGTGCCTCATCTCTTCCACCTAACATTGTCATGTTTTCTACAGTGACTGAATGTTTTGAACGTTTACTACCATCTTGTGCTGTCCACTGGTCAAGCTTAAGCCTACCGTCTACTAAAAGCTTAGATCCTTTTTTTAAATACTGATTAGCAACCTCTGCTGTTCGCCTGTTTGAGATTTAGATTTACGTGTTGTTGCAATGGCTGTATTGCCAATAGCAGAACCACTTTGCGTATATTTAATCTCAATATCCCTAGTAAGATTGCCTGCCAAAATTATTTTGTTATACATCTCTTATCCTTTATCTTTTATATCAATCAAATGTAAAAACATAACATTACTGCCAGTTTCCAATCCAAGTGTGCTATACACCTGATCCATAGAGTCAACAGAAAACATCTTTGCTTGTTGTTTACTTGTCATTGAGTTAGATACAAGTATTGTCATAGACGGCATACGCATCACCTCAACCTTTTCAATCTTACTCACATCATAAATTGAGTTGTTAAAAATGACCGATTGTTTAAAGCTAAAAGGTTCGTGTGACAAAAAGTACAGCTGTAAGGGGTCTGTTTCTTTAGTTTTGTATTCTAAAACAAGTCCTTGTTCCATAGGTTTTCCTTTATATAAATATAACATATTATATCATAAATAAAGGAAAATAAACACCTTTAAAGAGAGCTTGTAGAAATACGATACAAGTTATTAACACCTAAAATGATACTTCTCTCATTTCATCCCTAGGTTTAATTTAGAAATTTCTCTAAGTTCATATGGACGCTTCCATCCCATACCAGGAATAAAAATCTCATATGCATAACAATCGATACCAGATTCATTTACAACGATGATGATATGTTTATGCTTATTTACCCACTTAGCAGCCATAGTATCTTCATGCATCCATGCACCACTGCTTTTTAAGACATTTAGTTTTTTACCATTTTCCAATCTGTATACATGTTTTTTATTCGCTATTAATTTTCTATAGAACATCTTGCCATTGTCTTTTTCTTCAAGCATAACCAATTTGTATGAATCAATATTGGGTATACCCTCTAGTCCATCCACTCCAGTTATCATGATATGAGCTGCTTGTTTCATATCTGACTCTCTTTAGACTGTGCTAACTGTTCACCAAGTGATATAAGTTCTTTTTTGGGCTTAAATACTTTTGATGTAGATGCCAGTGCTCTATCAAAAGCCAACATAGCTACACTTAATTTAACATTGTCTATTTTGTCTCTGTCGTGATTAGATGTAATATACAAAGCTACATTATCCTGCATATGTAAAGAATAATCACGATTTAAAAAATAATATGAAACAGCTCTAAACTCACTAATACCCTCACGAAAATGTGTAGCATGAGAGAATTGCTTCTCTATGTCCATTTTTTCTTTTATGGATAGAATACTATAGCCACTATGTAAAAAAGCATCCACTATTTTATAATGAAACTGTGCACATGGATTTTTAAGGTGTGACCCACTCTTTCGACTACCCCATCCTTGTGTTGCATAAATTGCACCAAGAACATCACCACGCTGTAATAAAAGTAGTCCTCTCTCAATTTGTTTAACTTGTTCTTGAAACATCATAAATCCTTAATCTTTAAATATAATATATTATATCATGATATAGGAATTATACAAAGGTTTTTTATGAATCAAATAATAATACGATACAAGTCATAATGCGATATTTTATGCTTAAATTTCTATCCAGAGCAGACTTGTATCGTTTAATAAAATAAAAATAAATGTGCTCTTTGAGATGAAATAGATTAATAACTATGGCTTTCATGTGCTACTGCGAGGTTGCAATAACACATGAGTTAGTATATATAATAGAGTTAGACCAAAGAGGGTAAAAGATTAGAGACAGAAGAGGGCGTTAAGGTATAACTACTTCCAAAATATTCGTTTGCCTCCTCTGTTGAGATATCAAACTCATCTGATGCTTCTTGAGGTGTTTTAATCCATTTGTTCAGTCTCGCTGCTTCAATATTGAGCTTTTTCATAAATTGAGTGTTAAATTTAGCATGAAGATTCCCATTCTTAAATGTCTTTATTTCTACAAAAATATCATCTTCTGTTTTGATTGAATCCCAATGAGTCCAATACCCTCCAACAAAATACTGATAGCATCCATTCTCATCTTGGTATACGACATCTTCTATCTTTCCTAAATTCGTTTTGGTTCCTACCTTTAAAGGTATTTTACCATGGGTTGTTTTTTGCATAAAATTATTTTTATGTTGAGAGACCCACTGCATAGAGCTATCACTTACTGATGAGGTGATACTAAAGCCTAAGTTATTTGCAACAGTCTTAATGTCATCTATAAAATCAGCAGCGGCATTACCTAAGCCATTAACTGCTTGATAAGCGTATTCTGTATCAATTAGCCCATAAAATGTTAATACAATACGATAATCTAGAGCATAATGAGAATATCCTTCTTTTAAAAATCTCCAATCATCTGATATGATTCTTTTGTTTGATTTATAGTTACGTATATTCTCCACCTTACTTAAGTCTTCATATAATTTAAGTAGCTGTGCATCATAGTATTTGTTAGCATTCTTTATAACCCAAATAATAATACCATAGGCATTAGAAACTGAAAAGTCCACTGAAGTGTGCTCTGTCAATGTGCCGAGTAATGATTCTCTGCTTTTCTTGGTTAGGCGTGAAGTGATGGTATCAAGGTTGTTGAAAAGTTCTTGCCAATACACATTTTTTGTATTTTCAATTTTTAACTTTAAGCCCTCAATCATCATCTTTTTTGAGATGCCCATTTCTCTTAACAAGTCTGCATCAAGTGTCGCAATAGATTGATAGTTAGCATGAAGATGTAGCAGTTCTTGATTGTAAAGTTCTTCTAAGCGTTCCACAAGGCTTTTACCTGGTACCAAATTATTTAATGTCTCAGCCTTATCTTGAATAGACTCTTCTTTTGGTGCTTCATCTTTAAAAGCATAGGTCTCCTTAAACCATAAGTTAAAAGGATCTATATTACAGGTACTAGACCGATGCCTTACCTTAGATGCCAAAGATATTTTTAAAAGATGTACTTTGGCTCTTGCTTTTCTGTATTCAGAATCCTCAAAAGAAAAAGAACCAACAACCTCTGCATCTGCATCTCTTTGGTCTAGTGCATGTGTAATTCTTTTATCTTCTTCCCATCTTTCAGGAATTACAAGATAAATAAACTTAGACAGTGACTCTTTAATCACTTTTTCGCTCCACTGACTATATGAACTATACGGAGGATTTGAAAATACTATATCTACTTTTTTGTCTACCAATGTCTGATTCCAAAAATCTGTTCCTATCACAAATACATCGGGATCCATCGCTTGAATAAGTGTATTTGATTTTTCAATTGCATACGCTGAAGTTACCTTTAATCCGTCTTTTTTATCCTGCGTATTTTTATATAAGTGATCCATCTCTCTAAAGACATTTCCATCTCCTGCCCCTATATCTAACATAGACACAGAAGGAAAATCTGTAAATCTATTCTTTTTCTCTTCATCATATATGCTGATGTAAAGGGCTTGTATAATCTCATTAGTAGTAGGATACCACTCGAAGTCTTCTTTCTTCTCTTTTATTATATCAAGTAGGTTTTTATGGGGTTGTTTTGACATTCTAAATCCTTTTATTAAATATAACATATTATATCATAATAAAAGAGATTATGGGAGTTATTTAGTCATCTTTTAAAAGATGTTACACAATACGATACAAGTGCAATGAGCGTTAATATATCTAAATCAAACTATAGTCGTCTACTTTATCATCCTCATAATATTCATTTGGGTATATGACTTTTAACAATTCCTCATAATCTGCTTTTTTTACCCAGAATCCTTCTGCTTGATAAAAGTCTGACTTTTGATGAGTATCATTAATTACATTCTTTATGACAGCGTGTACATGATCTCTATATTGCACGATAAAGTCAAAGCTAACTTCATCTAGATAATAATCATCTGCACATCCTGATATTTCTTCATATACTAAACCTTTTGCTAAATATATATCCTGGACCTTTTCAAGACCATTTCTAGGTGTATGCCCAATTCGGTTATGAGAAAAATTATATATTGCCTTGTAATCTTCATTAAGTAATATTGTTAATGCTCTGACAACACAATCTCCTGCATGACCTTTGAAATATTTACTTCGTCCACCATCATTATAGTTAAATTCCATGCTCATCTCCTCACTAGATATATTTAATGAAAATACTATTCATTATTTAGCTGTAATACTATGCCTTGTTTTTAAATAAACACCAAATCCTAAGAGAATCAACGTTATTGCAATAAACGTATAACATACATATATGAATGATACAAATAAGATCATGGAACTTGTTATAAAAAGAGAAATACTTCCAATAAAAAGCAGTTCTCCAATAAGGGAGTCATCACTGGGTGCTAACATCATGCAGTACGCAGTGAGTTTATTTCTAAAAATCTGAGCATCATCTCGCTAAACTCAGATGCAGTACGTATATTCTCAAACTTCGCTAATGCAAAAAAGAACTTCATGTCTCTCATGTTTTGATTCTTCATTATCATTTCAATTCCTTTATCTTTAAATATAACATATTATACCATAATAAGGCAATTTATAGTGTTTTTTAGGGCTTTAAAAAGAAAGTAATACATAATACGATACAAGTATAATAACGTATGTGTTAGTTGACTTGTATCGTATTTAAATAAACTCAAGAGCCTACCTAAAACACTCTCTTAGGTAGGCTCCATGAGGATGTTATAGAAAATCAAACATTGTTGTTTGTCTAGCAGGCATAGACACCTGTACGCAAGCAGGTGAAGGAAGCATAGATTCAAACTCCCTCATTTTGGGTAAAATAAATTGATTAATAGCTTTACTTGTAATTTCCAAACCATGTATTCTTCTTCCAAGGTTTAAGGCTGCAACCATAGACGAGCCAGAACCTGCAAATAAATCCAAAATCTTTTCACCTCTTTTCGTAGTTCTTGTAATTATAGCTTCCATTAAACCCAAGGGCTTTTCCGTAGAGTACCCACCACTTCTAGGCAAAGGTGGTCTTTGAAAATGATACTCTGTAGAAGCCGATGTATCAATATCTGGTCTCTCTTTTCCACTAAGGGAATAACTAAGTACTAATTCGTCAGGCATCTGAAATTTTCCCATATTGCAAACGGTACCATTCTTATTGTACTTACGATATGTGCCGCTATTAGATAACTTAAGATTACTACCTTCAAGCACTTTTAAATATTTATCTACTTGACGCTTTCCACTCTTTCCTCCAGATATCATCATCACAAACTGTGAATACTCATCTTTTAATAGTTTTGTTTAGTATAGAAAGAGTTTTCAATTTGTGTAATCATAGAAGAAAAGTCTTCAGGTGTAATCAGAGGGTAATCTGTCAAGTCTCTGTTTCCTCCACGGTTTGCGTTGGTACTATACGGCAAATCATTTAGGAGGAGGTCATAGGTCACTTTGGCATTCGTAAGAGTATACAGATGCTCTCTAGTATCAACCTTTTCAATCAATGCCTCTAGTTCAACACCACAAAGTGCATAAGAGCCATTCTCGGTCTTTATAATGCGTTTTTCTTGATACTCATCAGTTTCATAAAGCCTAGCTCTCACACTATGCTCTTTATATTCGCCAAACTCTTGATAAAGCTCTTTAAGAGTAAACTCTCTTTTTTCCGTAATATAGCTTTGCAGCTTCATAGCAAGTGATGCTTTTTTCATAACTCAATCCTTAATCTCTAAATATAATATATTATATCATAATAATGCAGTAAATAGAGCTTATTTAAAGACATATGGAAAGAATTATAAATTTAACGATACAAGTACAATGACTCTTTTTCAGGGCATAATTTTATGAAGACCCAATTTAACCTGTATCCTTTATTTTTGTATAGTTCTTAGTAATAAAGTATGTTATATATTGTTTACAAACCATATACTAGACTGTTTATTTTTCAAAGCTTTCTGGAAGTCAGCTCTATAGTAATTTAATATTTCATGTAGATCTTCCACACTGATACCAATATATGAAGATACCTCAAAGATAGACTTTTTGGAGAGATTCTTATAAATATAATCTACCACACGTTTAGTAACATTAAAACGAAAATCAAATAGATGCAAATCATTTATATAATTTCCTCCACACTCCTTACAATGCATATATTCGTTAGTAACGAAGATGACTCTTTTTGTGCCATCTTCTTCAGGAGTATCCAAAAATGTCATTTGTACAGGAAAATCTTTTTGTATTTTCCTTGATTCACAGTAAGGACAGACCTTTTGAATGGTTTTGTTTTTAAAAGTATACGCATTCCAATGATTCGGTAAATTCTTCATGCCTACTGTTATGCCACCATATAAATCAAGTACTATGGGGTGTTCTTCATATTTGATGAGGTTATAGGCTTCTTCAAAAGTAACACCATTGTTTTCTATTTTCATATTCGCTTTAAAGCGTTTAGGGGTTAATATTCTACTTCTCTCAAATCGGTCTGTTTTTTCTTGGTCTATACCAAACATGCAATATTCACAGCCTGTTCTATCTCTCTTTTTAACCAGAACCCCGTCTACAATCCTATCATAATAGCATTCTGCAAATCGGATATTGTGAAGGTCTGCATATAAAAATATATCCTCTTCTGTCCAGCCTGTCTTTAAAAAAGGATATATTTTATTACCATCATCTTTCCCGTAAAGAGAAAGCTGTTTTCTTAGATTACTCTCATCCTTCATAAGTGCTATTATTGGCTTAAGGTTCCTAGATTTTCCCCAATTCTCTAATGGATCTTTTTTCAAAATTTTACAACACTTTTCTGTCACATCAAATGATTGTTCAGCTAGAAATCTCCATTTATTAGAAAGCTTCCCATTATTTTTATGGTCTCCATACATACGTTTTAATCTTGTTCTCTTTCCGTGGGTTCTTTTTATTTCGTTTACTTTTTGACTTATTTCCTTACTTACTAAGGGGAAACCATATTTCATTATTACTTGTTTAAAATTCATTTTGGGATTAACTATAATTACATTAGGTGTTTTTTTTGCGTATTCTAAAACTTCTTTTAATTCATTACTTGTATTAGAGAATACTACCTCAAGGTCTGGATAGAGAGATAGTGCAATATGACGCAATATGGTACTATCTTTGCCTGCGGAATAGGAGATAAAGAGTTTACCATTGTTCTCGTTATATGCCTTAATTAGAACCTTTTTAGCAGCATCTACTTTTATCTGTAGACCCATAACGTCAAAAAGGTTGTTTTTAGAAAGATTTTCCATTCTTTTACTCTCCTAGAAGATATAATATATTATATCATAATAAAGCAGTAAATAGAAGTTATTCAAAGACATATGGAAAGAATTCTAAACTTAACGATACAAGTACAATGACTCTTTTTAGAGTATAATTTAACTTGTATCCTTTATTTTGTATAAGTGTATTTAGTACCGTTTAAATAAAGATATTTAGATATAATATATTATATTTATTAAAGGATTTAATGATGCTAACAAAAGAGAAAGTTTTTGAAAAAATAAAAGAAGACCGTCAAGAATGGGAAGATTCTCATGACTATTGGAATGGAGGTGAAGCATCTGAAAATGCTCCGTATGGGTGGGATGTAAACGTTATAGGCAGTACTTTTGGAACAAAAGAAGATGAATATAAAGCTATTGTTACTAAATGTAAGATAGAAGATGGTCAATCAATAATAGGTGATGAGGTTCTGTTTGAATTCACTATTGATAGTCGTGGTTTACTGGTTTAAACACCAGTAAATCTAATACCTTTATGAAAAAATATCCCAATATGACAGTTTTTTAATTTGGCTCTTCGTAAAATTAATCACTTTTAACTTTTTATAGCGAGAAATTACACTACTATAAGTTATATTAATGTGTACTGCTATATCTTTTTTAGTCATTCTATACCAATTCTCTATTAAAAATAAGTCCTCTTTTTCTGTATATTCTGTATTGTAAGTTTTTGCTTCTATACTTTTATCTTTTGTGTTATTGTTTAGACTTTTGTACGAGGCATTTTTTTCTTTCTAAATTGATTCTTTATCGAACACATACTGATTTCCTTCTTTGGATCGCAGGAACTCCAGCAAAACAAGTTTTTCAAATTCAACCAAATCATTTAACTTTTTAGTCACATTAACCGAAAAAACTTCTAAACCTTCTTGTGTAAATTGTTGTGCTTCTGTACTTTCGTATACGCAATAATCCGCAAATTGATAAGCTAATGCTTTATCCATCTCTATAATGTCTATAGTGTACATAGTAGATTTTAAAGCACCCCACAGTGCCTTTAGCTCATCTTTTTTAAAAAGTTGTTTTAACTTTATAATCGTATTTTGTTCCAGCCTTAAAAACAGCACTAGGTGGTCAAACAGGTATCCTTTGTAATCACTGCTGTCAGTTTGTTTTTTTTGCCATCCAAGAGCCGTGTTGTATGGCACCTGGAATCTCTTTTCTAACTGCTTGCTCGGTTCACTTATATTTGCGAACCATCTTGTTTTTTCTTGCATTTTTACGCTCCTTTTAGTTTGCCTTCTTGTTCGATAATCAAACAATATGCTTTCTCTATTGCACCCTCAATAGCTTCAACCCAATAAATAAATTCATTATAGTTTAATGATGCCAAAAAAGTTTCATCTATATCAATACGGCTACCCTGTTGAATGTGTGCATCGTACCAGTCTTTCTGTCCATTTGCACCATTATGTGTACTTTTTGTATACTTCTCCAGTGTCTTTCCATCAAAATTAATGCAGTCCATTTCTTCCCAATATGTTGTAAACATCCCACCACACTCTTCTTCTCTAATAGTAGAAGCCCAAAGCAAAGAATCAAAGGCCTCACCTTTTAACTGTTTATTAGTTTCAATTATATTTTTTATAATCTCTTGTTTCTTATTCTTAAAAGCTTTTGTTCTCTTGTCTTGTGCATCTTTTAATTCTTCAATTGTTGTCATGATAGTTCCTTTTACGTTATAATAAAAGAGTCAGCCGCCAAGTTGACTCAAAAGAGAGGATGTAAGCTCCTCTCAACCTCTTTCTTAACTTATACCACTATTGTAGTACGATATTCGTACCGTGTCAAGGAATATGGTATTATTTTAGAAAAAAACATAAAATTCTGCAAACATTATGTTAAAAGTGACTAATTTTACGAAGAGCCATTTTTAATAAAAAGGTTAGTTACAATAAACAAAAAGGCTAAAAATGACAATAAAACTGTCTCCAAAACAAAGAAAGAGTGAAAATATTATTGTGATAGCTCTAGAGGAAGATGCTCCATATGATCCAGTTGCTCTAGCCTTATATAAAGAGAGTGCAAAAAAGTCTTTCAAAAACCCCCTGTATGAATTTGCATTTATTTTAAAAAAGAGAATATACAAGGATGAGGTACACGCATACTATTATCTAAAAGAAAGTGATAGCCACACTACGGAAAGATATTTATACTCTCCTTTTCAGCTTGAGAACTTTAAAAAGAAAAAACAATGCAGTGAACTTTGGCATGGATGCACAGTACCAACTTTTGAAGAGATAAAACTACAGGCAAAAGCATTAAAGATGAAAGAAAATAATAGCTCTGAAAGAAAATAGGTTCTTCTGTCACTACTGCTGTATATTAAGCATTAAGTACGCCATTGAAGCTTCTAGGTATTTTTCATTGATGCCCTGAAGCATCCCTACAATATAACTTCTGTATTCCAGGTTCATTCCATTAATAAATGGTCCAACATCAGATTCAAGAAGAGTTCTAAACGAATCAACAGAATTACCCAAAGCACTTACTCCAAGTTTATCCGAATGTGAAAAAGCTAAATTAACAAGTTCGATATCAACCACTAGCAGCTCATTTACAAAACTTGTAGTTATCTGGTTACTCATTTATCCCTTCTTTGACATATATTTATACGCAATCATTTGTATATCTCCATCACACTTCATCTTAAGGGTATAGAGATCTTTCTTCTTATTTAAACATCCATGCGTTATTAATGTTTTCATGGCTGTAGCTACAGTAGCATATGCTATTTTAGAATCTTTTGCAATGTCATCAAACCAGTACACTTCTTTAGAAAGTTTATTGATATTTTTAAGAAGATACAACAATAAAGATATCCTGGCACTTCCAATTTTTTCATAAGAAGCCAATACGGATGCAGCAATAGAGAGCCAATGTAATTCTTGTTCACTATACTCACTCTCAATGATATCAGGCACAAAAGCTATCACTTGAGGAAGACTACCTTTCCCTCGTTTAACGCCATCTTCCGATAGTTGTTCTTTTTTAGTAATTGCACCTATTTTCTCAAAATCAGAAACTGCTGTAGAAATACTCCCATATGCAACACCTGTAATCTCACTAAGCTTACGATATGAAATCATCGTCTTGCCTTCAGTGTCTGATAATAATAATAAATTAGATAGAACTGCCATACGAGCAGCACTTACGGGAATATTATTATTATAAAGTGCAAGAATTGCACCACCTAACCATAATGTTTTTGTTTTTTCATTCATATTCTGAAACCTTTTTTGCTAATCTCCTCATAAATCATATAAGCGTATTAGCATTAATATAACATATTGTATCATAATAATATTGTGTATTCTATATCAAGTACATTTTTCTTAAAAAAACCATACAGCTTAAAAAATCTATCGCGTATCAATATTTGTCATTTTCATTAAATATTTCCACAAAAAAGAGAGTTTATATACTTTCATCCATGATTATAAATATGATATAGTATGAGGAATAAATTAAAACACCCAAAACAAAGGATATTAAAGTGTATAAAAAAATCTTGGCAATTTTCATTTTTACTGTTCCATTATTCTCAATCACACTAAGTGAGTTCATAAATGATACAGATTGTGATCAAACAATAAATAATGGATTTATTAATATTTGCTATGACTATACCCTAAAATCTCCTAAAGCCGTATCATATACCTTAGATGGTGACTTGGTAAATGAACTCAATATAGAAGAACGTCCATACCTTAGTATTGAGTCTAGTGTACCAAGTGAATATAGAGCTTCATATTATGATTATACAAACTCTGGCTATGACAGAGGACATTTAGCCTCACACGGGAGTTGGAATTGGAGTCAAGAAAGCCTTGATGCAGTATATACTTTAGCCAATATTATTCCACAAGCTCCTAACGTTAATAGATATACCTGGGTAAAAGCAGAACGGTATGAAAGGTTTGTTGCTGTGCAACGAGGTACAGTAAATGTTGTTAATGTTGTGATGTATAGTGCTAATCCAGAACGTATAGGTGACAATCAAATCGCAGTACCTCTTGCTTATTGTAAAGTACTCTACAGTGACGATCAAAATTATACAAAATGTCTATACTATAAAAATGACAACAATATTTCAACAAAACTTGATGATCTAGGAGAGCATGAAATAGTCTGCGACTTTACAGATACAGATAGTGATGGATACATAGATAGTATTGATACAGATGATGACAATGATGGTGTAATAGATGTCAATGATGCGTTACCATTTAATTCTAATGAATATATAGATACTGATGGTGATGGAATCGGCAACAATGCTGATACAGATGATGACAATGATGGTGTTTCAGATACTGATGAAATAGAAGATGGAACAAACCCTCTTGATTCATCAGATGTAAAAACTTCTTCCGAAAATAAAAAGTATGCACCTATTCTGATGGGAGATATTTTTGTGATAGTTCCATACAACTAAGGTTTTATTTTAACGTTAAAAAACACTCTGATTTGTAACTCTTAGATAGTACTTCTGTATCAATGTTTTTAGGAACTACACGTTTTAACACCTTACGGTTATCATCCTCAATAAGTCTTAATGCAACCAATGTGTCTTGTATATATTTAATCGTCATTGAGTTGGCATCACTGTCTCTGGATTTAGGATTATAAAAAACGTAATATACCTCGGCTGAGGTTGATGGCCGTATGCCTTTGAAAAAAGAACGGTGTTTTAATGAAAATATTCTAGCAGCATCATGAATAGCTTTCTTGTATGCCAACTTTCTCTTAAAAGAAAAAGAGTTAATAGAATTATTGCTATAGTGACGACCAAGCAATGATATAAAATATCCCTCCTTGTTCTCATTGATACTATATTCAAAATAAAAGCCATCACTATCGCCTCTTGTCTGCTTACTTAATAAAATCTCCCTATATTCCTTTGCAGAAAGTGAATCAATTTTAGAAACACCTCTTTTTTTCGCAAGTAATTTGAGATCATTGGGAGTTATATTAGATCTCATCTTAGACTACCTGTACCATAATAGTATGATTGAAAGCATCCATATTAAGTCCTTTATTAAATATAATATATTATATTATAATAAAGGATTGAATTAGATATTTTTAAAGAGTATTTTAAAACCTAAAATAAATAGGATACGAGTGAAAAATCCGTACAAACAACACTTACGGTATACTTCCAATATAAATAACTAAAGGATTAAAATGTCACTCATTAAGACAATGATTTCGCTCACACTACTTACAAGCTATGTTTTTTCTGACACTTGTATTGATGAAGATACACTAAAAGATGTGCAATGTAACGTATCAGTAGATAATATATCTCAAATCATGGATGATAAAGGTTGGGATTTTGGTTCAAATTTAATGGAACATTGGTTTGAAGGTACACACGATAATTACATCGTTGATTTTCAAGATCTTCGTGACATGGATACTACTTTTGATGATATCGTTACTGAAATAGAAACAAAAGCTGCAAACAATACTCTTATTACAGAAAATATGCAACTACAGATCATAAAGGAGTTAGCAAAAAACTTCGATGACCTAAAAAGTAATGAAGGGGCATCCTTTGATCATATATCAACAGAGATGTCACTTCTGGGTACAGGATGGAAGGATTTAGAGAGTGAAATGAAAAAAGCTCATTATTTTAATGAAATCCGCATAGGTGACTCAACAAGTCTAAATGCATGGACAGCTTCTATAGGAGAAGGCACATTAAGATTTGTAGCCAGTGGTCATATAAATAAAGATATGGTTTTGATTAAAAAAGTAGGTTTATACCTTAGAGACTCTTACGATTTTATTGGATTTCAATATTTGGGGTGTTGGTCATATGATGAGCCTTACGCAGGTAGAACCACATTCTCACTCACAGATGCAAGATGTGTAACCAATAAAGATTTTAGGAGATTCGCATCTGTAAAAGAAAACGATATTGACTATGGTAATTTTAGGGTTCTTAGTGAAATATTAACCCTAGATACCTATCAATCTTTTCCAGTTGAAGGAAGAACCATAAATAGGGCAGAGGGGTTAAGTAAAATTTTGAATAAACTTAATATTCCTAAAACACATAATGGATTTAATAATTATATCTTCGGAGAAAAGATAACAGCCCCTACGGATTTATATGAACACTCTATTTATAAAAGTACTGTGGCAACTGCGTACAACAGAGGGATTGTTATAAACCAAGGAACTAAGTTTTATCCTTCAGAAAAAGTTTTAATGAAAGATTTTATAAAAATGCTAGTACGTGCAATACCTATCCCCTTAGACAATCCAAATTATGATAGTAGCCCTTATTCTGTAGAAGCAGAGTATAAACAATATATTGATGCTGCATACAATGCAGGAATATTAGAATCTTATTACCTAATAGATGGTGAAGTAAAAGAATCTATTGCAGACGTTATCCTTGATAAAGCGTATACGTATGCATTAGGTAAAAAGAGTGGTATTAATATCTATACAAAATGGTCTCAAAAATATACAGACATAGATTTGTATATGTTTAATCCATATAGTGATTCTAGCGTTTCATTAGAATATGATGACAACAACTATATTACAAACATGAATGATATAAAAAATTCAACAGGTATCGTTTATTGGAGTAAGCATCTAACCAATTGGGGAGCAGCACTTGATTATGATTCATGGGGAGGAAATGGAAACCAACAATGGAGTGGTACAGGAGAAGAAAGAATTACCGTTGATGTACAACAAGTTCAAAGACCAGGTACCTATAATTTACTTGCATGCTACTTCGACAATTGGTCCGCTACAGAATCATCAATGAAAAGCAGTGCAGAAATAGAATGGTGGGGTTACTATGCAGGCAATAATATTAACAAAAGTGGTAGTAATTATTTCACCTCTATAGATAAAGGAAAATGTAGATACATAGGTACACTTAACACCAAATAGGTGTAGGACCACCAAGGATAAAATAAAACTATTTTATCCTTGTTCTTTATTTGCATTATCTAGTGACACTTCGTAAGTCTCATTTGTAATTTCTTCTATACCATAAGCATCTCTAACATAACGATGAAATTCAGATTTTAAGTAAAGGTCTCTTGAGTAATATATAAAAATAAAAACCAAAACCAATCCGAAAAAAGGAAAAACCTTTAAAAATACTCCCACAGATAGTTCCATTGATGTAGCTGAAGCAATGTTCTCTTCAAGTAAGTAACTAGGCAAAAGCATATCATAGAGTACAGCTAAAACAAAAATAACACAAATTATGGTCACAAAGCTATACGCAACTAAATTTTTAATAAGCACCCTTCTTTCATCATCTGTATTCCAATCTTTCTTTTTATAAGCATTCCACAGAAGCAAAGTAACCCCAACAAGTAATGGTGAAAGGAATACCGTTAAAGACAAAAGATAGAGCAAGATAAGTAGGCCATATCCCTCGCTCTCATTTTTTAATATTTTCATAAAGAACCTTTTTTATTTTTATAAAAGGAATCAAGTAAAGATCCGATTCCCATCACGAACAGACCAAGCATAAGAAATGATGCAATATAATACATTGCTGTTACTTGCATTTTTCCCAGAATTGTTTCTGCTTCAAACAATGGATAAAGTATATCCATTGCAACATATTTATATTTTGTAATTTCTATTACACCTATCCCAATTATCAGAAGCATGGTCATGACGATAGCTACCCTAAAAATCTTATTGAACATTGTAAATCCTTTTATTTTATATGTTTTATTCTAGCAAAAAAATTAGCTAAATGTTAAAAAGCTTTCAAAATGACATGTTTTCAATTTGAAAAACATTAATAGTATATCCTATCGCAAGAAACGATATGAGATTTCATCTTGTCAGTAATACTGTAGTTGTTGTGATTACTGTAATAAAAACAACGCTTAAAGCTATTATTGTATATGACCTTATAGAAACCATTAGGTATGAGTACTTGACGCTTCCCTGTACGTTTATTGGCTTTACTGATATCTGCAATATTAAGCACCTCAATGCGCCCAAACTTTCTAGCCATCAATCGCTCATATTTTTCAACTTTTAACCAAGCGATTCTGTTGAGGTTAGGGCGTTGCCCCCATACATTAACCATAGAATATGTTTCTAATATAGATTTTTTACTCCATGAAGAGGAGGCATGAGAACGAATATGTCCTCGATCATGCTTAGAGTGTGTATAGTCAGAATATTCAACTCTATATTTTCTATTAATTTGATTGTCACCATAGAATCGTGGTCTTTCCTTGATATAGTTGCTTCTTAAGAGATTTCCATCCACTGTATAATGCATCATTAGTGATATCTTTGAGTTATAGTCATAACAAGATGTATACAGTGCATCAGTAATAACCTTGTCACAATTTCTGTTAGAAAATAAAACCCTTTGGTTAATTGGAAACTTAATGCGTTTACCTACTTTTCTGGTAGCCATACCTCCACTGTCTTGATTGATTGAAGATACTTTACTCTTAAGATGATTAATACTCTTATTAAAAATATCTTGACTTAGTTCAGAAAAATTTACATATTCTGAATTTGAAAAGACACTAACAAGAAGAAGTGTACTCAAGACTTTTTTCATTTTAACCCCTTAGATACTCTGCTATTTGAATACAATTTAAGTGATGATTTCACAATAATTCCTTTATTTAAATATAACATATTATACCATAATATATAGATACAGATAGTCTTTTAGCAATATAGTTAGAAGGTAACGAAGAATACGATACAAGTTTACTAACCTATGTGTTAGTAAACTTTATTCATCATTATTTGTAGAAGCTTTTTTCTTTGCTGCTTCAATAATTGAGCTTAATTTTCTTTTAGCTGCTTCTTCTTGTTCTCTTAAACTTTTTGTTTTGTACATTTGTTTTAGATTCTTCTTTTTTGGAGTAGTTAATGGTTTTGTTTTTCTAACCGTTTTTTTTCTCTTTTTTTTCTCTTTAGGTAGTGCCAACGTATATGACTTTGTATCAAATGCTTGATTTAATGCTGTATCAAGTAAAAGAACTTCTGATACTAATTCAGAATAGGGTTTATTTACAAATGAAACTATATTGCCCTTATAAGGTTTCATTCCGAAAAAAACCTTAAAAGAATCAGGACTTATGAGCATACAGAGAAGTTCTATTAATAAAGGAAGCTCTTCTGTTTCTGTATCCCGTGAATCCTCAGAGAGTTCTTTCCAAATCCCTCTAATTTCATCATATAGAGAACTGTAATATTCGCCACTTACTTTATAATTAACTACAGAGAGGGCTTTTTTAATTTGTATTTTTAAAATTGCTAGATTATTGTCATCTATACTTCCCATATCTTCTTTGTATGCGATCAAGGCTGAGTCTAGATATAAGGCAATGGCTATAGACTTCTTAACATATTTAGGTAAAGATTCTTTTTTCTTAAGCATGATTGTCTTTTAATAAAAGTATAGCATATAAAAAGTGTCTGATATTAAAAAATAAGCTCATAAGGTAGTCATTATTTATCAAGATAAAATACTCCTAGCCTGGGTATCAGACTTAACAAAAGAAGAAAGAAAGATAAGCCCATTAGGTGCTACATAAATATCAATCCTTTCAAATGAGGTTAGACCATTTGATTTACGTATTGCAAAATGTTTATCTGCAATCAATACCCCTCTCCCTGCTTGTATATCAAGATAGCTGTTTATCGATGATATGTCTTTAGAATTAAGTAGTGGGGTGAGGTGCGGTGAATAACATAAACTTAACATTTTAACTCCTTATTAAATCTCATGAGAAAGTAATTCAATTTTTGAAACTAACGTACTGAACCATCTAGGGTTGGTTAGAAAAGCATCAGCCATCTCATCTTTTAGACTTAAAACAAGCTCTTGATAAAATACTTCTATTTCCTCATCCACACCAAACTCTTCACCACGTAATCTTCTTTTTTGTACATCATTAAAGTCTACCTTATGATAAACTTCTTGTAAATATGTGTCATTTGCGAAGATAAGATATACCTCTGAATTATCATCTCTATGTTCTGCTGAAAGACTAAGGGTATATTCTTTGAGAGATATTTGATGTTCTTTTTCTATGGCATCAATGACCTTTAAATCACATTCACCTATATTGCTTGTGTCTTTGATTCTTAAAAATAATACGTTTTTCACGTTAAATCCTTTATTTAAATATAATATATTGTATCATAATATAGAGAAGATTAACAGCGTTTAGGCTAGATTCTAATAAATGTTGAAAAATACGGTACAAGTATGAAAATACCGCATAAAATTAGGTAGACTTACTATACAATTCTAGAAATAAAATGATGTAAAAAGTAGGTCCTAGAAAGAGTTATGATAAAAAAGGTAAAAAATGGATATAACTTTAATTATGGGTGTTTTTCTAATTCTTGCTTTGTTAGCAATTATTGGAAACAAAATTGAGAATAAAGAGACTTTTGAATATGAAAAACGATTCTTACTTACTAAGGCTGAGACAAAATTTTATCACTATCTGATACAAGCAATAGATGAAAAAAATCATATAATCTTTCCAAAAGTACGTATAGCAGATATAGTGAAACCGAAAAAAGGACTTTCCAAAAAACAATATAATCAAAATTTTTGGCGTACATCATCTAAACATATTGATTTTTTACTTGTAGATAAAAAAACATTCTTGCCTGTAGTATGTATAGAACTTAATGATAGTAGTCACAATAGGGCTGATAGGAAAAAGAGAGATGTTTTGGTTGAGAAGGTAATGAAAAGTACCGAAATTCCCATAGTTTGGGTACAGGCTAAACGAAACTATCAGGTTGATGAAATCAAAAAATCAATCTATGCTAGTAATAATTAGCTCCATTGAGCAACGATATTTATTACTTCTTAGGATTAAAATAAATATTTTCACAAATTCTATGATATTTTTCTATTACTTCACTCATCCCACTATCACTTCTTTTTGAAGCTCTTTTGGGATCTTCTTCATAGTATAAAAAGTTAGGAACATCTTGTCGAAGCATAGTGTTTTTACTCTTCCCATTGTTTAAAGTATATGTTAAAAATGGATAATAGAGGTAACTTTCATAATTACTAATCACTACATCATAATTTGAAAAATTTAGAAGAAGATCATTGTACTCTTTTTCAGCAGCAAGCATGTTTGCTTCAAATTCTTTTTTAAAAGTCTCTTTATCTTGACTGCTTTCCCAGACGTCATTAAGTTTTTCTCTTAAAAATTTATCTTGCTTATTTTTCCATATATCATGATGTTTTTCAACTTTTGTTAAGATAGTGCTTCTGTCTTTCATAATTTTATAAGAATGCTTTGATTTTATAGAATATTTGTATGCAGATTCACTAGGATTAATGATTTTTCCAAAGGTAAAAAAGGGGTCTTTGCTTTTCTTGCCATTTTCTTCAAAATGAGTAGATATATCATTTTCAATATCTAGTAGTGTTAAAAGTTGTTTGGCATTGATAAGCACCAAATGAACTTCACCATCAATGGTTTCAATAGCAGCTTCTTTTTTTGCATCAATAATTATGGCATTATCGATTATGTTTTGTATTTTTTTTTCATAATCTAGTAAATCAGTTTTCATATTCAACCAATACCTTACTTTTTTTAAGGTTTTCAGATAAAGTATTTAGTGAATTAAGAAGGGTTTGTTTAAATAATTCATCTTTTTCTTTTATCTTTTTCGTAAGAGGCTCTTTAAATTCTTTTTGAGATTTTTGTATACCCATATCTAGTACTTTTGATTCTATTGTGTTGGCAATGCACTCAAGAGAACCTATAAGTCCTAATTTTTCAATAGTGTCAAATGATGAATAGATTTTTTTGTCTTGGGAAGAAAAATTAACATAAAGTTTTTGGTTCTTTAAGATAATTAACATCTTTTTTTTAACACCAGATCCACCAGTATAAAAAGTGTAACCTTCTGTTTTTTCATCTTTAGATAATTTTATAGCATGAATAATTTGTCTAAGTTGATGAATATCAAATTGCATAGTAATTGTATACTCATCATCTCTTTTTCTGTCTTGATATACAGATAGATGAAAAACGCCTCTAAGGCTATATTTATCAAATTCGATATATGCTCTTAGTTCAAGTAAGTTATTACTCTCACCTCGATACTGAGTTGTTCCAGCATGTAATCTAGTCTTATCCATTGCAAACCTTATTAAAATCTATATTGCCAAAAGTCAAAAAGGATGGAAGGGAGCTTAAACAAGAGAAAAATGTTTATACTTACTTTTAGACAATAATAGAGATGTTCTTTAAGAACATAAGTATTGTAACAAAAATATTAAGTTAGCTACAATTTTTTATGAAAATTAAATATTAAACGAAACAAGTTTAAAAATTTCTCTACTTAATACTTAATGGAGCTAAAGCTCCTAAGTATTAAAACTAAAGTAGAGATATATCTAAAGAATATATCTAGCAAATACACTCTTTTAGTAGTGATAGTATCCCCTTTTAGTAGTGATGTACACTCTTTTAGTAGTGATAGATAAGAAGAATACACTCTTTTAGTAGTGAAACTATCCCCTTTTAGTAGTGATAGATTTTGAAAAACCATGCTATTTCATCAACTTTTTAGCGGATAAAATTTATATACACTCTTTTAGTAGTGATAGATAAGGGAAATACACTCTTTTAATAGTGAAACTATCCCCTTTTAGTAGTGATATTGATGTATTTGCTTAAAATGATGTAGCTAAATAGACCATTTTTGAATATTTTGTAATAAAAAACAAAATAAGCGTATAAAAAGAGACCAATTTGCATACACATAACCCCTTTTATTGTGATATAGCCGTGTTTAAATCATTTTATGAGGGGATAATTACACCCTTTAAATGTGAAAATGGTATGATTATCTAGATAATCACTTTAATTGGGTGTATATTAGATAAAAAAGGAATTTAAAGATGGCTAAGGGAGATGGTACGCAAAAGAATATGATATCAATGCTCTATGAAGAAGAAAGAGAAATGATTCCTCAAGAGTACGCTAGTCTGACAGAAAAAAAACGAAAAAATGTAATGAATGCAGACATGTTTCGTAAAAATCTTTTTAATGCAGGAGCTAGAGGTACAAGAACATTATATAAAAAACCGAAACAAGTGTGGACAGGGCGTGGTGGAGAAATTGTATCTGTAAGCCACTCTCTACATCAGAAACATGCTGATGTATTGTCTTTAATCTATTCAGAAGGTTTTAAAAAGTCAACATCAAGTGCAGATGGCAGCTATGATATTTATATTTCTCTTTACGCTATTGCAAAGGCAATGGGCTATAAGCATCCACGTTCAGGTGGAGAAAAAGTAAAAGCATATATTAATGATTTAAGGTGGACCGACTTTATTATTACTGCACCCAATGGAGAAATCTTACGAACAACTATTTTGGATGATTGTCTTTACTCAGAAGAAATGGATTCATATGTGATAAGAATTAAAGGAAGAAATGCAAAAATATTATCACATTCTACAGGTATAGAAATGGAGAAACTTCTAAATAGAAAGATTGTAAATATACCAGATAAACTTTCTAAACTTAAGGCAATGATACGTTTTATTATTTCTAATAAAGCACAAAAATTACATGGATATACGTTGGACCACTTTTTCGTAAAATTTGGAGTGGGTCAAACTGGTGCCATTGAATCTCGTAACAACCAAAAATCTCTTTTTAGAAAACAGTTAAATGAGAATAAACCATTGTTAGATCAATTTAATCTTAGATGGGAAAAAACAGAGGATAAGATTTATTATGATTCTCAGCTAGAAGATATAAACTTCATACTCCCATTAAAAAAAGATAAAATAGTTTTTGAAATGGAAAAAATTGACAATCCATATGGTCAATATATAGGTAAAAAGATTAAAATAGAAGATGTAATATATGAGATATTAGAGATTAATAATAGCAGCAAGGATGGTGGAGTAGACGTAAAGCTAGAAAACACCCACTCAAAAGAGCGAGGAATAAGTAAAAATGCGTCAATTGAAAATATGAAAGCATTATTAATTTAGTAATAAAGAATGCAAGAGAACGTTTGAAGTTATATTTCCCTCACCTTCCAAGACTCGTCAATTTTGTCTAATAATTTTATTCGTTCAGCAGAAATATTATTTTTATTGTAATTTGTTTTTTGAGTACCTAGCCAAGAACCAAGTTGTCTAATCTTTGAATCTTTATTTTTAGCTGATGGAAAATGCCCAAACTCTTCATGGTATGTCTTAAGACTAAGATACCTTTCTTTCCATCGATGTTCTAGTGTGCCAAGCCAAGGAATATCAGTACTTGCAAAAACATTTTTCAACTCTAATGGTAGTTTTCCCTTTTCATATTTTTTACGCTCATTATCTAGCCATACACCTATCTTTATATTCTCGTATATTGTTCTTTGAGGAGGAGCTTCACCGAATTCTTTATAGTATTTCATTAGTAAATTATAGTTATCCATCCAAGTAGCTTTGATTTTTTCCTTTTTAGATATTTTCCAAGATGGATCTATCTCATCTAATAATTTTATTCGTTCAGCAGAAATATTATTTTTATTGTAATTCTTTTTTTGACCCAAAATCCATGTGCCAAGTTGCCTAATCTTTAAATCTTTATTTTTAGCTGATGGGAAATATCCAAACTCTTCAAAGTATGCCTTCAGCAAGGGGTAGCTGCTACCCCATACCACTTCATCTAACTCTTTTTTAGATATTTTCCAAGATGGATCTATCTCATCTAATAATTTAATCCTTTCTGAACTTAGACAACTATTTTGATATTTTCTAGTTTGAGATGTTTTAAGCCACATACCAAGCTTCGTTTCTCTATAGATAGTATTATGCTTAGGCAACTTTCCAAACTCTTCAAGGTATGCTTTTAGTAAGGTATAGTTTTCTTCCCAAGTTTTATTACTTTTGGAATTCTTTATTACTTTCCAAGATGGGTCTATCTCATCTAATAATTCTATTCGTTCAGCAGAAATATTATTTTTATTGTAATTTGTTTTTTGATTTGATAGCCACAGACCAAGCTTTGTTTCTCTATAGATAGTATTATGACTAGGTAACTTTTCAAACTCTTTAACGTATGCCTTCAGCAAGGAGTAGCTGCTACGCCATACCACTTCATCTGACTCTTTTTTAGATATTTTCCAAGATGGATCTATCTCATCTAATAATTTTATTCGTTCAGCAGAAATATTATTTTTATTGTAATTTGTTTTTTGAGTACCTAGCCAATAACCAATTTTGAAACCCTCATAAGTAGCCTTAGCTGGAGGAATTTGATTAAAATTATCAAAATATTCTTTTAATTGACTGTAGTGCTCTAACCACTTTTGTTCAATTCTATTTTCTTTCCAAGATGGGTCTATCTCATCTAATAATTCTATTCGTTCAGCAGAAATATTATTTTTATTGTAATTTGTTCTTTGATGAAAAAACCATATACCAAGTCTCTTTTCTTTATAGATAGTATTATGACTAGGTAACTTTTCAAACTCTTTAACGTATGCCTTCAGCAAGGAGTAGATACTATGCCATGCCTCATCTAACTCTTTTTTAGCTATTTTCCAAGATGGGTCTATCTCATCTAATAATTTTATTCGTTCAGCAGAAATATTATTTTTATTGTAATTTGTTTTTTGATTTGATAGCCACAGACCAAGCTTTGTTTCTCTATAGATAGTATTATGACTAGGTAACTTTTCAAACTCTTCAAAGTATGCCTTCAGCAAGGAGTAGCTGCTATGCCATACCACTTCATCTAACTCTTTTTTAGATATTTTCCAAGACACATCAATCTTATCTAATAACTCTACGCGTTCAGCAGAAATATTATTTTTATTGTAATTCTTTTTTTGACCCAAAATCCATGTGCCAAGTTGCCTAATCTTTAAATCTTTATTTTTAGCTGATGGGAAATGTCCAAACTCTTCAAAGTATGCCTTCAGCAAGGAGTAGCTGCTACGCCATATCACTTCATCTGACTCTTTTTTAGATATTTTCCAAGACACATCAATCTTATCTAATAACTCTACGCGTTCAGCAGAAATATTATTTTTATTGTAATTTGTTTTTTGAGCCAAAATCCATATGCCAATTTTTTTTAATTTTATATTTTCATGACTACTAGAGGGAAATTTTCCAAACTTCTCATAATATTCTTTCAATACCTCATAATTTTTATCCCAAGCATCATTAAATAGATTTATCTTCCAAGACATATCAATCTTATCTAAGTGTTGAATTCGATCTTTTGATAATTTATTTCTTAAAAATAAGCTTCTCTGCTGCCTAATCCACTCACCTAAATTTATCATTTTATACTGTACCATTCTGTTTCTAGGTAACTTTTCAAACTCCTCATAATATTCTTTCAATACCTCATAATTTTTATCCCAAGAAGAACCGATACCCTCAAGTGCATAAGCCGATATCTTCTCTTGTAGATACTCACGTTTTGAAATATCAAATCTATTTGAATATTCATCAATAACGATTAAATCACTTAATGCTTTTTGAGCTTCTTTTGGATGAGAACGTGCTTTATTAAAAATAGAATTTAATGTTTCATCTTGTTCTGCCATGACATTGATAATTTCAAGCATTTCAGAGAAGTCTCCAGACTTTTGAGCAGCTGTAAAAATATCTTCATCTTTTGTAGAGAGAAAAATAGGAATAAAGATATAGCCTATCTTGTTTGGATTGTTTTTGTCTAACCTTGTAGCTCTTCCAATACGTTGAGCAATGTTAATACTGCTTTCTGTTTTTTCCATAAATGCCACTAAGTCTACTGTTGGTACATCAATACCCTCACTAAGTAACTTGGCATTAAATATCATACCTTTACTGGCCCTTGTGAAGTGTTGAAAGGTATCATTGATTTGTTTGGTCGATTTCTTTGAATCCAGATGTACGTTTACACCTGTATTTAGTTCATCATACGCTAAAGTATATTCTTTAGATCTAGCTATGCGTTCTGTAAATACAAGACCTTTTTTAATACTATATTTTTCAACGGCTTTTGAAAGTGCGATAATTTTGGCTGCTTTTTTGAGTTCCATGTTTTTTAGAACGGTTGAAGTATTTTTAGCACGTATTCTATCAATCTCTTCATCTGATACAATAGATACAATTATTTTATAAGGAGAAATAACCTTATCATTAATAGCTTCTCTTACGGTGTACTTCTCTACTACTTCCCCATATCGAGAGGTATTGGTCATAGAGTAAAGATACGCTTCTTCATTCTCATATTGCAGCACACTCTTATGTTTGGGTGTTGCTGTCATAAATAATCGTTTATCAATGCTTAGATTTTCATTATCTAAAGTATAGTTGAAATATGAGTCGTTTATGGATGCAGTTTTATGTGCTTCATCATACACTGCAAAATCTATATTAGATTTTGCATCTAAAAATCCATTTGCTAAGGTTTTAGAAGATTGATACGTACAAAAGATAAGTTTATTTTTTTTAGGTCCTGGTACTTTAGTTGTCAAGAAATTTGATATTAAATCTTCTTGTGTGGTTACATTAAAAGATACCACACTTCTACCAATTTCTAGTGTTTCTTCTTCATAAACACTTTCATCTGAACATACAAAAAGTATATCATATTTAGATATTTCTAACCCATAAGATTTATACGCTTCATATGTCTGACTGATTAATGCAAGAGAAGGGAAAAACAATACAACTGTTTGATTGTTAGCTTCTTGTAATAATTCTTTGGTATATTGATAGCCAACTAAAGTTTTACCTGTACCACAAGCAGATATATATTGAAGTCTATTTGATGTATTAAACCCTAAAGCTATGTTGGATAAGGCTCTTTGTTGATGTGCTTTTAATATGTATCTCATTTCAATTCTTTATACTTAACTCATATTTGATAAATTTAAATATTAATTCTAAACGCCTCTTTTCATTCTCCAATGCATATAAATCTGATAACTCCTGTTTGTCTCCACTCACTACAGCTGAAGGTATTGAGTTATGATTGGAATGGAGATAATATTCAGATATTTCCTTTTCAAGCCTTTTTATATCTTCATTGATTTGTAATAAACTTTCTGTATTAAAAGTATGTTCAATGCCCTTATCCTCTTCAATGATATAATCAACAATTGATAAAAGCATATCAGTCATTGAAATATTATGTTTATTACATACTGTTTCAAAAAGTTCTTTTTTTGAAATAGGTAACTTAAAATTTAAACCGACTTTTGGTTCAGTACTTTTTGCACTTCTTTTGAGTAAATTTTTGATCACGATTACACCTCATCATATTTTTATATATGTATTATATAGTAATACAAGTTAATACACTACTAACACAGGGATAATGTCTTGATATACGATACAAGTAAATTTATATTAAACACTATAAGTAAAAATACATACTACCTATAAGCAGTCTAACCAATACCCATAAAGAACCCTCCACATCACTTGCTTTTCTTGCCACCCAATGCAGTGGAACTTTTCTCTAAAAGCCCGACTCACGCCAAAGAAAAGGGGAGAAGAGCGAGAGAAGAGGGGGGAAGTGGGCGTTGAGTTTGGGTTCAAAAGGAGATTTGGATGAGGTATAAGCAAGTATGGTTTGTCAGACGACTTATAAGTAATAAGTTTTAACTAAAAGGCTGAATTAATTTCCATAAAATAATTATCAATGCTTATATGTGCAGCTTCAATATTATTTGTCTCACATAGTATGTGCACACTTCCCTCATCAATCCTATATATGAGAAATCTATCCTCAATGAAAAGAATAGCAAAATATTGTCTAGCATAGGCTCCAAAAAAAAGTTGTTGGTTTTTCCTATATATAATATCAAAGTAGCCTAAATTTGTATTATGATCGATTTTGAGACTTGCTAGAATACCTTCATTATAAAATTGCTCCATATCTTTTATAGCTGAAAGAATAGATGAAGTATATTCTTCATCATTATTTGATATATCAAGCATGGACTTAATATATAAAATTGCCTGATCCTGATTAGGAGTTGAGCTGAGAGAAGGAATATATTGTTTTTTCTTTTCTTCATGTTTAACTAATGGTGTCTTCTGATAATCCATGAAATATTGGCATGGTGCTAAGAATGATTTATTTAATGACTGGATAAATAATAAATTATTCAAATATTCAGTAGCTTTATCACCACTTTTTTTCATAGTTGATAAATCAATTTCCAATACTAACTTTGTTTCAAAATATTTATGTCTATCCCTATAATGATTTCTATATCTACTAGAATCTTCTCTATCTGTTAAAAGATATATATAAAAAACTCCTATAGAGCTAGTTATCTCCAAATCAAACTGCTGTGATTTAATACGTGGATTCATCTTTACACTATCAATAAATATTGTATTAAATGGCTTCTTTGCAAACAAGTTTTCATTCTTATAATCAACGTTGACAAACTTATATTTTTCGATTAGCTGTTTAGCCATAGAGCGTACAGCAACCCAGTATGAATATTCACATTTAATTTTTGCTTTTTTGTGATGAGCAAAATGGTGTTCATTTTCATCACCATGCCTTGCCTTTAATTGCATTTTACAGCTAGGGCAGATACATTCACAAGCTAAACCGTTTTTTGCCTCATCAATACCAATATAGCGATTAGTATCTTTATGAAGCCCAAATGGTACTTTCATAATCTTCCTTTATTGAGTATCCGAAAGGATAGTATAGTTTTAAATTAGTTTCTTGATTAATATCTATTGTGCTAGTCGCACTCTTTAATACAAGAAGATTACCTAAATAGCTCTTTTACTATTTACTTTTGTAAGTGACATTTATTTAATTGATACGTAAAAGATATATGGTAATACCAAGACAATAGTTATGGCCATAAAACACCATTTTAATCTTAGATAATATCTATCACTTAAATTGCGATAATACTTTATCATTTCCTTTAGGTTTTTAATAACATTTTTGTCATCGTATGTTTGCAGTTGATAGGCTTCTATTGCCCCACTCTGGCTAATGATAAGTGTGGCACCTTCTTTCTCCTCTATACCTTTTACCTCATCCACAGTATTAAGTACGCTAAAGGAGTCGCTATAGCCCTTATGCCATCCATATGAGCCTTCTTTGATGATCTTAAAGCCAAAGCTCTCATAAAACTTTTTAAGCCTTTGAGTTCTATTCTCGCTATAATAAGGAAGATCTAGTGCTATAGCATGGTCCTTAAAAAGTATTTTTCCCTCTTCAATCATTAGGTTCATAAACATAGTACCAATACCAAGTCCATGTAAATCTGGATGAAGATATATACTTGAGCAAAAGGGGTTATATGTAGAGGTACCTGTACGAGAAAGCTTGAGTGTCCAAGTATCGTGTTTTACACTATAGAGGTGTTTTAATGCACCTGGAGCTGAAATTATAAATGGATGCATATCCATCTCAAAAAAATCTACTTCTTTATAGTGATTAAATCTATATTTCTTTTTGATTTGTAGACCAAGCATAATTTCACCATTGTTGTGGTTTGTAATTTGATAAAATTTTGTACTCGATTGTTCAATCACTTTTTCTCTTTCAGTCAACCTTAGTAATTGATTGAAAGAATTGAGTAAATTCTACACCACTACTTTTTTGATACACATCTCTCATGTATATTCCTCCAGTTGGCTCCCACCCATCTTTTAAATACTTGTTTACTGCCTCTTCAAAATCTTCTATTGAGTCTTTATAGGGGTCACTTTTCAGTATTTTATATGTCATTTTATTTCCTTTAATAATGCAAGAAGAAAAGTCTTTCTCTGCTGCTGTATACTATGTTGTCATTTTCCCAAATTATACATTTAAATCTCTTTAAAACTAAAAATGTAGCACCAAAGAGGAGATAGGTTCTTTATTGGAGTGGTTCAAAAATATATAAATGACCACCATCTTCTTTAATATTTTGACACAACGCAATGACCATGCGAAAATCTATGCTCTGCAAGTTCATTTAATGTAATATGCGGATGCTTTTTCATGGCTTCTTTAAGAACATCAAGAAGTGTTACTGCTTCCCCTTTTTTATGACCATCTTTGTGAAGACGACCACTTACACCCAAGTTTCTTACAGCACTTTGATGTGCATCAAGTTTGTTTTGCTCTAACATCACCCACTCATTAAATCTGTCAGGGTAAGCACGAAAAAGATACAAGATCTCCAATTTGCTTGCAAAAGGACAAAAGATACAGGATGAGGGGAAAGGGATTTCATATCCTAAACCACCAATATAATCTTGACATTTCTGGCGATCCATGCCCTCACTGATAAGAGGGTAAATTACATGAATGGCTTGCTTTTTCCAAAGAGCAGTTTCCTTCTCTGCATCAAAGACTCGATTCTCCTCTCCTGAGGCAATTCCCACGATCCAGTTAATTCTTCCGTGAGTCTGTGCGAATTGAACATAGCCTTGCTTTCTCTTTTTTTTAGTTACACATTCATAATTTTCAAAAAGCCAGTTCTCAAGATATCTATACTGGGGCAAAAGCTTTAAATTGTGCGTACATGTCTTAGGATATGCGACTGATCCGATTGTTGGATGTCCATTGTTCCACTGATGTGTTAAGGACATCCAAGTATTTCCATGATATCCCATATCGTTTGTAATACTTACAAACTCAATCTCATGCTTTTTACAAAAAGGAATAAGTACGTTATCACGGTACGCATAAGTAAAATCATTCTCATTCCCTGTATCAGCAAATAAAACCAATAGATCATTAGGTGCATACTTGGCTTTGAAATCAGCATCATGAACTATCTTAAACATGATTGTCATGCTGTCTTGTCCTAGCCCCATACTTAATATGCTAAGTTTAGGATTATCTACACCTACTGAAACTAAAGTATTCGCTACTGAAAATAAATCTGTTGACATAACTACTCTCTTTTATTTTTTAATATTGATAGTTAACTTCAAACTCTTGTATTAGGGCTTTTGCCATCTCTTAAATCTACAATATTTTTAGCCTCAATAAATAACTTTTTATGACGATTAAATCTTCTTGAATTTGGATTAGTTGATAGATTAATTTCAGCTCTTTTAAGTCCATTAAGACGTAAATCTTCTGATCTTTGAATAAATCTTTGAATAAATTCTTCATTGGGGGCAATATAGACACCTAATGACATCTTCTTACTAAGCTGCTCCATTGTTGGTGCTACATCTTTTGGACAAAAATCCATACCTAGTCCAACAAACCTAATAGTTTTTGAGCCAGAACTTTGTACGGTTGCCTTGAATATGACTATATCATTTACAAAAGCCGTTCTTCTTTCTCGAATTAAAGTAACAATAGTGCCTTTAGTTAACCTATTCATTAAAAATCCTTAATCTTTAAATATAATATATTATATCATAAATAGAGTCCTAATCCTACGTTTATTCTCATTTTCACACAGAGTTTAAATAATACGATACAAGTGGATTATTTAGTCATAAAATTGAATTTTGTATTTACATTCTGTTATAATAAAACAAATTAATTACTTTAAATAAAATGTTTTTACACGATTAGCTAAAGCCTATTAAAAATCTAAAACCTATAGAGAAATCAAAAATGAAATTAGATGCAATATTAAATACAATACAGGGATTGAAAGAATTTGAGAACCTATCATATAGATTGGATGGGTTATGTTTGGTGTAAAAGCAAATGATACATTGATCACTTCTATTGTAAGTGTTCTAGGTATTGGAATAATATATTTAGTGACTACGACATACCAATCTGATATATCTATAAAAAATCTACAAAATGAGCAAAAGAAACTAATAGGTAAAGTTAATTTGTTAATAGCCCATATTCAGACTGACACGAATACTTCTACCTCATCGCCTAAACTAAACAAGTATGAAATATTGAAATTGTTATCTGCTATTGATACAGTGGAGTTATCTCAACAAAAAGAACACTTTACGGGATATGCATCTAGTAACTTAGACAATGAAAAGATGAAAAAAATAGCTGAAGAACGAATTGCAGCAAGCCCAAAAAAATACATAGTTCAAATTAAAAAAACATCAAAATTAGAATATATGAAAAAACCTAAAAAGATTCCTAATAAGATAAAGTTTATTCTAACATTGAATGAATTTTCTATGGAATATACAGTCCTTGATTTTCTTCCAAATGGTACAACTTTTATTAAGATTGATGGGGTTATGTTTGTTGGTCCAAAGGATCTTGACATCAAGATGTAGTAAACAAACTGAGCTAAGTCTTGATAATATTTTTCTCAAGATACAAAAAGAGTGAACATTTAGGCAATGATGCGTGAGTATGTCTCTTTGATCATAATTGATGTCCACATCAATTACTATTTAAATAGGAAAATAAATGAGCTGGTTTAAAAAAGTTAATGGAAAATGCGTAAATACATATAATCCTAAAAAAGATTTGAAATATGGCCGAGGAGCTATAGTATTACCTGAGGAAGACATACTAAGAGAATTGGAGTTTAACATCAATTACACAACCCAATTAAACCCTTCCATCTGTAGTTGTTTTGTTTTAAGCGAGGATAAGGAAAGGCGGAATGCTTTGATTGATAGAGCTATTTCTTCTTATCATATCAATGCCCAATCAAGTACGTATTATTCTGATGATAAAAAAGACAATAAAGGAAATATTCTTATTTTTGAAATGCCTAATACGTATTATTCTGATGATAAAAAAGACAATAAAGGAAATATTCTTATTTTTGAAATGCCTAATTTGGGTGGAATAAGAAAAGCAGAGGATTTCATTGTTAAAAGTATGTCTATAGATGAAGTAGATGGTTCTCATAAATATTTAGCTATGACAATTAAACATGCCATAAGCATACAGCATGATTTTAAGGCACTTGTAGTTAAGAATGTTGAAAATATATTACAAATAACAAAGTGTTCTGATAGGTATCAAATAATGGCCACACTGGTGAATATTCAGAATGAATTTGGCAGACCAACTATTTTTACAGGAAATTATGAAGGTCTTATAGGGATATCATTAACAGAGCAGCATGAAACAAGGTTTTTGAGTAATACGTTTGTTTTATCTGATGAAATTAATAAGTAATGTTTTTTGTTTTAGTCTTGAGATAAGTAGTCCAATAGCTCCTCTCGATAAGGGAGAACTAACTTTTCATACTCAAAAATCAAATCGGTATTAAAATTATCCATCAATTCTGACATTGTTTGATAATCATCTCTATCAGATTTATAACACCAGTAGTTCATGTTCACTTTATGGGAGGAGTTTGGCAGCATGCTTAACAACATATCAGCATAAACTACACTTCCTCCTGTATCACCCCTAACGATATATAACATCTTATTAATAGTGATAGGCAGACGTTCTTTCATAGGGGTTTCTCCCCACTTTTTAAATCTCGCTTCCTCTTTTGCTTGAAGCTCTTCCCATGTTATTGTTTCTTGTTTCATAATACCTCCATGTAACTTATATATCTATGAGTATTTACATATAAACTATATAAAAATACTTTTTATAATTATGCCAAAAGGGCTAAAGTAATATGCTTATATACCTCATCTATAATTTTATGGTGAGAACAATACTCCACTCCTTGACCCAATATTTCAGAACCTATTGTTTTACTTACTGCTGCTAAAGTAAACTCATCAGGAATACCCATAATATGACGTTCTAAATCTTCACTAGGGAAATAGTATCTTTCACCGTCTTTTATTACTAAAGAGTCTTTAGCCATACGTGATTGTGATTTTAATAATGTAGGGAAATGTCTACTTTCTCTATTGACAGTCCTAAGTCTTCCTATCTTGGCACCTTCTTGAATGGATTTTGAGTGTGTTACATCCCTGCACTCATGTAAAAATGGTTTGATATTCTTATCCCAAAACTCTACTGAGGTTATCTGATTATCTCTTTCTTCTGGAAAAGAAAAAGGTATAGAGTCAAAAGTTGTGGCAAAGACATAAGCTCTTTTTCTCTTTTGAGTAGCCCCTAACATAGAAGCATCTATATTCTTTTCATATACTTTATATCCCCATCTATTGAGCCTTGCTTTAAAAAAGGTATGGTACTGTGTGTTTAATAGTTGTCCTACATTTTCTAATAGTAAAAAAGGCATTTGTGTAGATTCAAGAATACGTAGAACATCATAAAACATATCAATAGTAGTATCAATACTTCCATCACCATTTACACATAAACTTTTTTCTTTAAGACTTTGTGCCTTAACAACACTCAAATCAGAACATTGGGTAGATACACTAAAAAAAGATGTATTCTTCTTCTTTACTATATTCCCTATCATATCCATGTCAACGGTAAATATATCTTCGTTTATTAAATGTCCTACCTCAACATTAGATATAGCACACAAGGCTCCAGTTTCAGACTTATCAGTATTCTTATCTCTTCTCTCGTGAGGTCTATATTCTAATAAACAATCAATGTTAAATGACTTAGAAATGCTTAAAGCATCCATACCTGAACTACACGCAACAAAAGCCCCTATTTTGCCTTCCCTCTCTTTTGCTTTTTTTATACGTGCTTCTTTTTTGTCTTCAATAGGAACAATGTATATCTTGCCATATTCAAATGTAATATGTACATAAGAGGAACTTCCAAATGCTTCATTGATCTTATTTTGAGAACGTATATCTAACAATGTTTCAATGGGATTACTCTTTCTACTTTTGTATGATCTACTGTATACTTTTTTTGTACGTTCATTTTCACAACCAAAAAGAGAATCACTAAAGAGTAGAATCTCCATGCCTTCATTCTTCCCAATAACTTTTTCTACTACTTTGGAGTTTTCATTAAATCCAAAAAGTGGTAACCAATTAGTGGAAACTACAAGCTTTCTACCTTGTGAAATTGACTGAAGTTTTAATTTTTTTGTAGCAACATCTGGAATGTTTATGTTAAGTACTGACATGTATTTTTCCTTTTAAATATAATATATTATATCATAAACAAAGGTTTAATGCCAGTTTTTTTGATTACTATAGAATAATACGATACAAGTTAAATAATTCAATATAGAGCATTCATTAATAATATAATTATGGGATATAATCAAAATTATACAATTTTCTCTCCAAGTTGTTTCGTAGATCTATTCACATAAATCATTGTTGTTGAGATATCTGCATGTCGTAAAAGTTGCTTCACTAAAGAGACATCACCGTTCTTTTCAAGTAGAAGCATTGCTGAGGTATGTCTTAGTATATGTAGACCTTTTTTGTCTACTCCTGCCGCCTTTAAAATAGAATTTACTTTCCTATATAAATTACTTCTATTCATTCTGGAGGTACCAGTTAATGATGAAAAGATAAACTGATTTGGCAATTTATGGCCTCTGATATAATTTAATTCTTTTAATACATATTTCTCACGTACAGGCACATATTGCACAATATTAGACTTAGTTTCAGTCAATTCTACCTCAAAAGTTTCACCTTTGAAAACAATATCTTTAAGTCTTATATTTAACAATTCTGAAACCCTAAAGCCACCATACATCATCATCTTAATAGCAAATGAGTAGATATAATTATAATATTTGGCATTTTCTGGTTCTAGCATTTGAGACAAATAGTCTAAAAGGTTCACAATATCCGAATCGTCCAGATATTTTAATTTAGATGATCCCCTTCGATTCTTTTTTATCTTCAAAATATCTTCAAATTCTTTATCCCATGTGAAAATCGTACCATCGCCCTCATGTTCTGCTCGTTTTTCTATATATCTAAAGAGTGATTTTAAAATCACTAAATAGAGTATCTTTGTACTAGAAGAGAATTGCACTACATCTTCAGAATTATCTTCTAGCCACTCAATGAAATCTAATATAAAGTCTTCATTGATGTTTTTAATAGAGGAGAGTGCTTTGTTATCCACTTGTATACTAATATACTCTATAAATAGGTATATAACTCTCTGGTAGACCTCTGTAGTATTATCTGCAAGCTCTTCATTTGTTCTAAACCATTTTTTAGCCCATTTTTGGATATCATAAAGAGGCTTCTTTGTACATATTTTCATTATTAACCCTTTTAAAAATTAAATTGCAGTTGGTCTTTATAAGTGAAATACTTTTTTGAAATTGTATCACGAAAAGTCCATCTATTTAGAAAGTCATTTACGTGCACCCATCCTATATCTTTAAAAAATAGCAATCATCATATTTTATAACAGTATATGGTTTCAAATTAATCATCCGTATCTCCTTTTATATCTATATTATACATTATGACAACATAACTATTAATTATGTTGTCATAATTTAACGCATTTACTGCACTTGTTTTTACGAAAACGATACGAATAAAATGGCTATTTTCAAAAAACATGTTTGTGTACCAGTAGTCTACACAAAAAATAAATAAAGAGTTTTAAAAGCCATTGTGTTATGTTGTCATTTTTAATTTAAGTGGATAATAAGTTAAATTATGAGTGTAAATAATTTCAATATCTCTATATTCAACTTGTATCCTTTTATTAAAAACCTAATGAAACTAATACCTAGTTTTTACTTATTGTGATATAATATGTTATATATAAAGACAAGGACAAATATGAGAAAGAGACCAATAAAGAAGCTACTATTATTTAGTATTGGCATTATGTTTATGAGTGTAGGATGTGCAAAGTCTTCAGGTGTAAATGCTGATGTGTTTAAATATAAAGTATCTTGCAATAAAGGAAATGGATTTACATGTTACAAACTAGGAGATATCTATGAGTATGGTAAAGACATCCCTGTAAATCTTGAATATGCCTTATACAACTATAAAAGAGGGTGTGAACTAAAAGACAGGAAGTCATGTAAAAAAGTACAGCAAATGACAAAGAATAGATCCAAGCTTGCAGCTAAGAAAAGTTCGTATAAAAAAAGAGTCAAAAAAGCATCTAAAAGAAAATCTTCCACCCGTAAGAGATTCCATAAAAAGAAAATCAAAAAAACAGTGAAAGATAGAAAAAAACTTACTAAATCAAAAAAACATAAAAAGTTAAATAGACCTAAACCTAGAGCTAAAATTACTGTAAAGTCATCAAAGATGACTAAAAAAAGTATTAAAAAAGTTATTTTGAAAGCAAAGATATCCTCTAAAAAGAAAAGGAATTCTACACCTAAGAGTAAAAAAATAAAAAGGTTTGAAAATGCAACCAAGAAGGACTATTTGAATATATATTTTGCACCATAGATATCCTGCCTCTGGATATTTTCTAATAACGTATGTGTTATTAAAAAAATATACAAAAAATATATATATGCAATTAAAAAAACTATATAATATAAAATTAATTTAAAAAAGGAAAAATATGTTTAAAAAGACATTATTGTACAGTATGGCAATCCCTGCGATACTTCTTGCAAATGCTGAGGTAATTGAACCCATTGATGACACTCAAAAAGTAGTTGTAGAGTATGCTGAAGACAGATTTAATGATGTGTATCAAAAAGACTCTACATATATTGGTGTTGCCTTTGGGCGTACTAAAATGGAAGACTTCTCAGGTGTGGCAAGTTCATTGCTTCTAGGTATGAAAGTAAGTGACTATATGGCTTTTGAGCTAAGATACTCTTCAATTATTGGTGATGCAGAAGATGATAATGGAAACACGGAAGACTTAAGAAACATAGCCTTCTATGTGAAACAGATGCTTCCTATGGACTATAAACTTACGCCTTATGCTCTTTTAGGGTATGGTAAAACAACCTATGGAGAGCTAAGTGATTCACAGATGCAATGGGGGCTAGGTCTAAACTATGTCTATAAATCTAATTTCACTGTATTTGCAGATTATGAATCTCAGTACGATGGAAACTTTGAAAAAATGACTACCGATGATAAAGAAATGAATTCTTTAAAAATTGGTACTACGTATACATTTTAGGAAAAATTGATGAAAAAAATAACACTATTACTACTAATAACACTACTTTCAACACAAACAATCGTGGCCAAAGAAAAGTTTACATTTATCGGTGTGTCTGTATCACAGAAAAATATTGAATTTAAAACACTTGATGATGAAAAAGAAGCAGCTGTTGGTCTACTGTTTGGTATGCAGAACAAAGGCTACAGAGTAACACTTAAGGCAGAAAAAGACTTTACTAGCCTCAATGAGTATAGTATACAATCAGACTTACTTTTAAATACAGTCAAGGTTGAGAAAATGCTATTTAAACCCTATGTAGGTGTCTCTCTAGGTGGGATTAAACATGATAAAAATGATCAGTATAATTCAATGTATGGATTGCACTTTGGAGCACTCATTAACATCGATGATAATTTTGATGTAGATTTGAGCTACAACATGAAAGACAAAAGAGACAGCTCTACGTTACGTAAGTACAGAGGGTTGACATTAGCCTTGCACTACTATTTCTAGTAGGGTGCAGGTGCAGCGGCTTCCTCACTAAAGAGATTTAGGTTATCCTTCTCTTTTTGGAGTGTTTTATTTTGGATAGCAGGTAATTTAGCATTAATAATCATTGAGTTTTCAATACCTATTTGAGGATTATGCTTTTTCGATATTTCAACTACAGACTCCATAAACTTTTCCATCTCTGGGAAAATCAATTTTTTATCTTTTTTCGATGGGTAAAGGTCACTTGCTTCAATACTTACCAAAAAAGCATTACTTTCGCCTTTTTCCTCAATCTTATCAAGCAACCATGATTCACCTGCTCTTGCAAGCATTTCATGGTCAGTGGACCAATAATCTTTTTTCTTGAATGCATCTTTATTGCTTGAATGTTCATACATATCTGTCTCTTTTAATGCAGATAACAGTGACGATTTTGCATCGATAAATTTATCTTCTGCATCACCTTTATGTGTAGTTACTATCTTATTTGTATGGAAATCCAATCCATGAATGAGTTCATGTGCCAAGGATCCATCCCCACTATGTCTTGTTAAATTAATAACAGGGAATGGTTCCGTATATTCAATGTGTGCTTTGGGAGCATTTCTTCCCCCTATGCCTCTTCCCCCTAGAGAAATAGATAGACCTTTAGCAAGAAGAAGATCACTCGTATCCATTTTTAAAACTTTGGCCATATCTTTTATGGCATCATGTAGCATGTTTATTTTTTCCCTTGCCTCACCTTTCTTAGCAAGGGTAGTGACTCCATATTCTATACCTGCAGCACCTAGTTCTAAGAGTTCTTCTTGAGAAACATTCACTCCCTTACTGTAGTCATCTCCAATTCTAGAGTGTATCTCATTCTCTCTAGGACGTATCAAAGGTCTTCCTCTCATATCTTCAATCTGTGTACTTATCTCATTAAACCGAGCTACTTTTTCTTTGATTGAAGCATTAAAGAGATAATCTTCTGCTTCTTTCTCTGTCTGAAAAGTCTTCAATGTAGGATTCTTATCTTTTGTAACTTTGAAACAAAGGTGATATAAATCATCTTTTTTAATCACTGAAAAAAGAGACATATCATCGTATTTACTTGCACGAATGTGACCAATCTTATCCATAAGCTGGCCTTCAAGAAGAGCACTTTTTTCATCAATGTTATCTCGTAATAAATCTTTCTCTGAAGCTGAAAAGGAGTTTTTAAGTGCTGTAATATCTGTATGTAGTTCATCTAATTGTGGTAAAATATCTTCAATAAACTCACTAATTGTTAAAAAGTCATTCACCTCTTTTCTGTGTGCGACAATAGATTCCCATGTGCCTTCGACATGTTCCTTATTCTGTAAAGCATCGTTAACATCCTCTATGTAATCCTGGGTGTTATCACTCTTTCTATGAAGTGCTTGTCTTAAAATATTTGTTTTATCTAAAAGACGTTCTTCATCTTTTTCTTTAACAATATCAATGGTTTCTTCTAAATTTTCCACACTACGTTCTAGAGCTTTTTTACCTTGTGAGATCTGGGCATTAATATGATTAATTCTATGCTCTATTATCAATCTATAGGCTTCCTTTAATCCAATATCTCCTTGATTTCTAAATGTGATACTCTCTTTAGAAGAAGGCTCTGTAATGGTTGTATTGTACTCGTTTTCACCCATTTTTTGTCTTTTGATCTCAATAAGATGCAAATAGGGCAAATCCTCTGCTTTAATGCCATACTCTTCCCCAAGTAGCAAAGCAGGATTGATGTGCATTATTTCATAGAGTTCTTGCTTTTCTAAATCAATTTTATGTTGTACCAAACTATTTACATCATCATTCAAATCATCTTGAGAAGGTGAGAGAAACCTGTTTAATTCCTCTAGTACTTCTTGAAACATTTCAGAAGTCTTCTCTTTGACAGCGTTAAATTCTCTAGTAATACCAACAACATTATAAAGATGATTTAAATTAAATCCTGCATGATACAGTTCTTTTAGTGTTTTAGGTGTTGGTATTTTGAGCTTTACTCTATCTCTATTCTTTCCAACAATGGCATTAATAGTATTAATTTTAAGTCTGTTTCTTTTTTCATATGCACTGTCACCAGAGACAAGACCAATATTATGATACTTTTCTCCTATATGATCATCCTCACCCATAATAATCCTTTTTTCATAATACTAGCGAATATAAATTTTAAAATCAATAAGACTTTCTGCTGCCTTTTCTCCCTGATAGCTTCCGTGAAGTAGTACTTGTGTTGACAAATGTTGAAATATTCAATCCCCAACCAAATTTTTCATCTTTTTTAAATACAACTTCTGCTGAAAAAACTCCCTTTTTCCCTTCCAAACGCATGACTATCTTTTTATTTAAACATATTGCTTTACTGATACGGATAATCTCATCTATCCCACTTTTTGATTTAAAATGATTTAAAAAAGACTCATACTTATTAAAGGAAATCTTAAAATCACAAGCATCACAACCAACGTAATTATTCTTTATAAAAACACAATCATTTCCACATTCAACACAGATACCGATATAGTCATTTTTGATAACGGAATCATTCTTTAAAAGTTGTTTTTTTATATTTGTAGTCAATCTTGATTTAGGTTTTTTCTTAAGAGATGTCTCTTCCTCTTTTCTCTCTTCTTTGAATGACAATGCCAAATCAATATCATCAAGAAGCTTTTCCCTGGTATCTTCATTGCTAAGTTTAAATAATTTTGTACTAGCCTCAACACTACCACGAAATTGACTTTTTGTTGGGTCCTCTTTAAGATATTTTAAAATATTTGAAGGTAAAGACAAATCTCCCTTGCAACGTGTAATTGCCACATAAAGCAATCTCTTTTCTTCATCCTCTACCTCTGCTTCAAGTTCTAAGTTTTCATCATAATTAAAGGGGAAATCATCAAGAAGTTCAACTTTTTCCCACTCCAAACCTTTTGAGCGATGTGCAGTAGTTACAATGATATCTGCTGTGTTGATATCCAAAGTTGCTCTTGATTTAATCGCAGCTGTTAAATTAAATATATTCACACTCATGTACTTAAAAACTATTCCAATGAGTCCAATCATTTTTATATCATCTATCTCTTCAGAGTGATTTTTTAAGGTGTTCAAATCAGGAAAAGATTTAATATAAGGGTCATTAATATACTCTCTTTTTTTCCCCAAGAGGTTCACTAAATCATTTAAAGTATTAAGGTTATACCCATCCACTCCTCCAACGAAATAGACTTTAGCGTGTAGCATTTGAGACAATAGTGCAACTATACCTGATGAAGTACGGCCAATATATGTTTTTTGTCTGCTTTCTCCTTTGATAGGTGCAACACTTGTATATTCTTTTTTTCCATCAAGCTCCAATATGATTTTATTAGCAAGTTTTGCTATATGAGGAGGACAACGATACGAGTTTGATAAATAAAATACCTCAGCATCAAAAGTATTTTGTATAAAGGCTAGACTATTTATTGCTCCTCTAAAACTATAAATCTGTTGCATTTCATCACCAACAAAATAGGCCTTAACCAATCTATCACCAGATAACTGAGAAACAACAATATCTACCATGACAGGATTAATATCTTGTGCTTCATCAACAAAAAACCAATCATAGTCTAAGAGATGCTTCTTTAATTGATACATCTTTAAATAGATGTCATGTTCAAACGGCAACGAATTAGTAATTGTGATGATATCTTCCCAAAGAAGTTTTAGTTTAGAGAGTGCCAAACGTATTGTTTTGTGACAAGTAATATTTCCAATAAATTGAATATATTTTTTTTGATCTAAGTACTCATTTATGGAAAATGATGACGCGAGAAAATCTTTAAATAAAAGAAGCAGTGTGTGAGCACGCATATAAATAATGTGCTCTTCTGTATGTTTAGTAGCAACATACGGCAAAAGTTGATCTGCCCTTAAAGTCTCATTTTTTCTTAACCTATCCATATAATATTTACCATAGCCCCTGAAAGCAAGACCATGAAAAGTAGTAATTGTTACGTTGGGTACATCTGAGAACGTTTTTTCTGCATCTATACGCATACTTTTATTAAATACAAAAAGAATAATACTTTTATCAGGGTGACTAAGGGCTAACTGCTTTAATGTGAAACTCTTGCCTGTTCCTGCATATGCTAGGACAGTGGCAACCTTATCTACATTAGTATTTACTATTGCGTATTGCTCTGAACTAAGCAAATCTTACTCAGTAGCTACATGAAGTTCTTTAGGTATATTTTCTTCTGAAACGTAAAATTCATAACTAAATAAAGATGGGTCCACTTGCATCAAGATAGCAAAACAAAGCAAAACAAAAAACAAAAAAAATGATATTCTTTTAAAAAAAGTTAACTTATTACTTAAAGTAAAGTTCAACCCTTTTTCAAAGTCTAATTCTTTCAAGTACTCTTTGATATTAGACTCGTATCGTTTTTTTATTGAAGGTGGTAATCCTTTTTCGCTCATTTCATTCCTTGTAGTTGTAGAATATTATCTACATAAAATATTAAATTTATTATAGCAAAAATTAAGGGATATATTTATATTTTTATTGAATGTAATGTAAACAATCAAAGTTTGTTTTATTAAAAAGGGTTGCTAGTTAAGTCTTATTGATGTTATCTCATCTTTACTACGTGTACCTTCATATACTATTTAGAACTCTGATGAACAGTATCAACTTTTCCATCATATTCTTATTTTCTAGCTTATATTGATCTTGTTCTTATATGACAATTTGGACTTTTGTAGTAGACATACTAAGTACCATTTATATCTAATCTCATTTGTGGGAAGTTTTGAGTAAGTATTAAACTGTTTCTGAAATGACTAGGAAGCTAGACAAGTTTCTAGCTCTGCTTTTGTTTTTGCTGTACGTGCACAATGATATAAAGTTTTATTACCAGAAAACAAACATCCTCTTATCTCTTTTAATTCCTTCTCAGTCAAGATTTTCAACTGTTTATTTTTAGAACAAATAGGCGTTGTCAGTGGTACATTGGCATTTTTAACTGCACTAATATCAGTACACCCTTCATGATTGATACTTCCGCCTGCGAAGACAATTGTATACATGGTCAAAAAAATGAATAAACTTTTCAATGGTTTTCCTTTGGTTGGGAAGATTTAATTAATATTGTAGCATAATCTTTTATCCTATTGAAATTTTTAGATACAATAATAAGAGTAAAATATACAGAGGTTTACATGGCAAAAAATAGTACTGTAGTTAGACTTGGAAAGAACCATACAGTCAGTATTGACAAAGATATACTTGATTTTTTCTCAGTAAGAAGCTTTGGCACACTCTATTCAGAAAGTACCCTAGAAACGAATGCAGCACTCAGAGAGATTTTCACCAAAGGGTTAAGTGATAAGATCACATCAAAAGAGGTGAAAGTAGAATTGCTTACAAAAATTGTACCTAGAGCACAAAGAGCAATCTATATTAAATTAAAAAAAGAGAGAAAAGATGAAAAGAATTAGTTCTATTTTGGGTGTTACGGGGTTACTTCTGTTAAATGCACATGCAGGTTCATTTGGTGTAAAAAATGATATTGTAATTCCTAAACAACAAAAAGTGCCTACCCCATATATATTATCAGACACAACAACCTCGGCACTTATTCCCTGCGATATTCCCAATATCAATATAGACATTGGTAAAAAAAATGTATCAACAACATTATATTCACCTGATGGAAACAATATTATGGTAGTCAATCGAAATGTACTCCAGAACGAAAAAGGCTACGTAGTGAACACTACTTGCTCATTAGACAATATTTTAAGTGAAACAAAACCGTTGGTGTCCTACAACACGCTTAGATATTTAAACTTTGACAAAAGTACAAGAAAAATTGAAAAGACACGCTTCACAGGCAATATCAAAGAGCGTACCAATACATGCATTAAACATAATGCTATACCATCTAATGATCAAATGGGGGTTGGAGATGAATTTTACTCTAGGGAAGATTTTTTATGCAATAACGGACAACTGCTTGTTGAGGTCTCAAGAGAAGAAGAAGCTGGAGATCACACAAGTACATACCATCACATGAAAACTTTTTTAGAGACAGGTGAGTCATTAGATATTGCATTTTTGAAAAGAGCCAATGGCTCTATTAAAAATATTACAATTAAACCAGATATAGCATTTAGTCAAATGCTATATACAAGCCGATAGTAATCAAAACTCACTAAGTAAGTGTTCTATCCTCTTTATTTGAGGGTTAGTAAGTTTCTTATTCATTTTAAACGTTGTTCCGTCTGCATCTGATACTACTTCTACGGCACCTTTTTTTGGTGTGGGAAGTATCTTTTTACGCTTTTCAGAGACCAACACTTTAAGCTCTTTGTATGAGATGCTTCCCTCGATTAAAGAAGCAATAAGAGAAATTACCTCATCAGAGTCTTTAAGCTTATGTAGCTCTTTGGCTGCAACATAAGAAATCTCTCCTTTCTTTAAAGCTTCTAGTACCTCTTCTCGGAAACTTAACATAGACAATCTATTAATTAAAGTACCTGATGTTATATTCCCCAACTTTAATGTCACTTGGTTAATTCTTTCAAGTAATTCTGCTTCTTCGTTGCCCTCTGTACTTGCACTATTTCTTAGTTTCCATAAATGCTTCTTCACCTCATCTTCTGTTTCACCAAAAGAAACCGCAAGATATTGAAGTATTGCAATGGTTTCATCATAAATGTTAAGATTCTCTCGCTGAAGATTCTCAGAAAGCATAATAAGTATTGCATGTTCATCAGAAATATCTTGCAATACAATAGCAGGGATTTCCTGCCAATTTAGTAGTTTGACAGCCTCTATCCTTCTGAACCCAATAAGTCGCTCTAATTCACCGTTTTTAAGCTCTCTAAGTACAATTGGTTGCAGTAGTTCACCAGTAGACGCAATATTCCTAGAAAGTTCTTCTATTGCTTCTTTAGAATAGTCTTTTCTATCATGCACTTTGGGTGCTTTAATCTTAGATATTTCTATACTTTGAACACGTTTACCCTTCTCAAGAGACTCTTTCTTTTCAACAGCTCCAAAAGGATTAGCCATGCCTCCAAATATTTTCTTTTTTCCAGTATCTTTTCCCATTGTTTATCCTTACATCGCAACAGCAGCAATTTTTTCTAGATCATCTATCAACGTTTTAACTTTATCAGATGAAATACTTATTTGACTCTTGTTCTCGTGCATATAGTCATACGTGGATTTATTATACCCATCAGCTGATTTAAAAATAACTGTTTTTGGTACAGGTTTTGTGATGACAAAAGAAGCTTGTGATAATATTGGACATTTTTCTTTTATGAACGTCTCTGTATACTCATTTAAAATGCCCAAATAATCTTTTGCTACTCTTGTATTCTCTTCATACTTCGATGGAATAATGATAATCTTTTCTATCTTATGTCTAAAAGCCTTCAGTGTCTCTTCTGTCGATTCTAAAAAACCATGTAATCCTTCTACATCCATTTTGGCAGGCTCAACAGGTACCATGATAATATCAGAAGCCAGAATGGAGTTAATAGCCTGGGTATTAAATGCAGGGTTATTGTCAATAATAATGACATCATAAAAATCTAGCAATTGCATATCTTCAATAAAGTTTTTCAATTTGGTATCTTTACCGATGATACTATCAAGACCTAGACGCTCCAACTCTTTATTGCTAGGCAAGATGTGATATATCTCCCCTTCTTTTCCAATATCTATAGGCTTAATAGGCTTATCTGTAAATATATTACAGATATTATGTTCACTCGCACCCTCAAAGTCCTTATCAAGTAGTCCAAAGTTTTTAGTGAGTGAAGCTTGAGCATCAAAGTCAATCAAAAGTACTTTCTTTCCCTGTGATACATATATTGAAGCAATATTTCTACTCGTTGTCGTTTTTGAAACGCCACCTTTTCTGTTAAGAACAGTAATTATTTTTGACATTTTATAACCTTTTAAATTTTTATATTAAAAAGTATACAATAATAAACCACTAAGATAACTATTTTTAGTGGTTTGTGATTAGAATAAGAAATTGTCTAACAATAACACATGTGTTAGTAAGTAGGTTGCATTAAAATACAACCTTAGTAATTGATTTTATATGACACTTCAAAACACCAACATATTTTTGAATCTTTGAATTTCTGTTGCTATCATCTGAAATGCCTCCTGATAAATCACACGCTTAAGTAAAAAATACAAATTCTCCATCTTCAACATAGGCATCTATGATTTGTAATTTGTCTACTCCATCAGTAATCACTACTTCGGTATCGTCTGTTACCTCATCGCTGTGTTCCATTATCTTCAATAATGCTCTTAAATCAAGTAATGTCATAAATTTATCCTAATCAAAATTCGTTATAAAATCTTCCAACACTGTTGAGCGTTGAAATCATTCTTATTGCACGTAATCCATGCCATATCGTCTACTCCATCCTCTCTTAAATCTAATGGTGTAGGTTGAAACCTAATGTATGCTTCTTTTATGTCTTTTAGTTCAAGAGAAGTTTCGCCATTATTGGCTAATTCTTCTTTCTTAAATAACACTAAGGCATCTTCCTTTTCTATGAACCCACCAAGATATACACCGCCATATAAAAATCTAATTGGTTCACTAAATAGCTTTTCAAATTTTATCCCCATCTAAAATACCTCCTATCAAGTTATAGTTGTGCATATCCATGATATTCACATAAATCATCAACTATGTAGTCATTTGAATCTTCTCTATGATATCTGATTGAGTCCTCGCTCCCATCTTCAAAACTGAAGTAAACAATCTTATTCACCTCGTTTTCTCTTACAGACATAATACCTTTTTTCCCGTCTTTGTTTTCAATAAAAATGTTCTGCATATAAAATACCTCCAGTAAATATTAGCTACAAGGATATCAGTATAGTTTTTTTATTAGGCTCTCTCATCCGTAGCCAATCTATCAAAATAATATCTTTTATGCTATAGATATAATTCTTATCATTTATTTTTTCTCTGCTAATTAAACCGTTATCAAAAAGTCTTTTAAGATATACGGACAAAGATTTACTTTCAACTCTAAGCTTTTTTGACAAAAATAAGTTTGTCTGTTTTTTTGGCAATATATCTTTTGTTAAACTTCTTCTGTCGGGAATTGCCAAGTAGTAAATTATACTCTGTTCAATTTTCGCTAAACGATCCATGTGGTATTGGAAGATAGGAGTGCAGTGGTCAAGAAACACCAATTTATCTTTCTCACTCATTTTACTATATGTTTGGTTGACCATATGTTGATTTAAACTTTTTGCCAATAAACTTTCTACCATCTAAATCTCCTTATCAAATATAGCTATCGTCTGATAAAATATCAATTTCCGCATTCATAAACAAGTCACTATCAATAGTGACACATACCCACTCTTCAAGAGTCATATCATACCACTCAATATCATCCATTGGCTCATTTGCACCACTTACCATTTGTCTTAATGTAGGAGTGGTATCAATCGCTGTAGCTGTTGTTCTCCCCATTTCTATAATATCTGAAACCTCTATAGCGTCTGCTTCTGTTTTTGCTAAAACTTGTTCAGTCTTGCCCTTGTTCCCACCTCTGACCTCAAATACTTGTAGTGAATTTTTAAATGTCTTTTCCATGCCTTGCTCCTTAACTATTACTAGCTTGTTTTTCATCTTTTATCCCTGTTAATAATAAATTTAAACTACCACCACACACTCTATGGGTGCGGTTCTGTCTCTCTCTTCACCATCAAATCTAACCCAGAGTACACCGTATTGTTCATCTTCCTTTGCAAAATTACATGGCTTCCCATCGGCTAGTAGCCTTTGTCCTTCTTTAAATTCAATCTCATCATAGTCCGTAAAACACATGGTAATCCTCTTAAAATATAATTGTCATTTAGAATAAACTAAACTCTTAATATAGTATAGCTAAAAAGACTTTAGTTTATCTTAAATAGTACAGCTATAATAATAAATATATCAAATGTCTTTCCATATATCATCTACGTCACGTAAGTCCTCTTTACTAATATGTATATAAAGCTCTGTAACATCTTGACTTGCGTGACCTAATAATGTTGATATATCGGCTAAATCCACGTTCTTAAGGGCTAAGTATGCTGCGTAACTATGTCTTAGTATCTGTGAACCTTTTTGCCCTTGTTCTGTCATCCCTAGCTTACTAAGTAATCTATTGCATTGTTGATATAGTGCATTGATAGAGTACTTCTTGTTTCCCTCTGTACAGAAGAACAGATTATTTATACACTCTTCGCTGTCTTTTAAATAATTATCATAATCTTCTTTGATATGTTTTGCAGCGATATAAACTACTCTCTCTTTGTTTCCTTTGCCTTGCACGTATATTCTAAAGAACTTACCCTTAAGGGCTTTTGATTTACTTTTTGTCACGCTCCCTAAGTTATCTACAAGAGATATGTCACCTCTTCGTATCTTTAATAGCTCTGTGCCACGCAATCCACCAAAGATTAAAATTTTAGTCATGAGCTTAGGCTTAGATGTGTTTTTCATCTTGAAAGAGAATAACTCCAACTGTTTGAGAAAATATCGTAAATCATACGTGTTTAAATATGCCGACTTCTTTTCTCCACTGGCAACAATAGGACTAACAGTTTTTTGACCGCCTCTTTTTCTACCAAGATTAAATCTAAAATCATCAGTGTTGTTTTCTTCTATATATTTAAAGAAACTATTGACAGCCACCATATGTAAGTTTTGTGTGCTTTTTGCATGGTTTTTTGGATTCAAGCTAAAATATTTATCACGGACTGTTGTATCTATATCCTTAATACTTTTTAGATTTTTTGATCCTACTATATAGTCATAAAAGTATTTATTGGGCAAAGTACTATTGCGTAGGTCTGATTGTCCACGATTTCTAAAGTCTATGGTAATGAGCATCAGCTCTTTAATGTGCTTTGCATCTTTAACAGCTTGACTTCTTATGCTTCTGTTAATTTCTCCCTTATATCCATCATCAATTTTAGATGTTAAGACTTTTGATGATATGTATTCTTTTAGCCAGTAGAATAGATCATCTTTAATGTTCCTATGTGTCTCTAGTTGTTTTTTCATCTAATACCTTTCATAAGTAACACCACCGCCAAAGTTATAATGCTTATGATTTCTTTTTAAAGCCAATATATCTTTTAGTGCCACTCCTTTTATTCTAAACTCGGTTTCTCTAAAGTGTCTATTTTTTAACACTTTTAAAATAACTTCTTTTTCTATATCCTCTTTAATTAGAAGCCAGTCTGCCTGAAGTGTTTCTATGGATATTTTTGCGTTACCCGCAGATATGTTTTTTTCATTGTTATAGTTTTTATACACATCAAAATAACCCTTTAATTTTACAACACCATCCTTGATACTAGCTACACTGGCAAGAACTACTTGAGGTCTCTTAAAATTTCGACTTTCCTTTTCTTGATGATGTCCTGATCGTACAATTTGATAACCACTGTTTCTGATAACAAAAACTTTCTCGCCTTTTTTCAGCTCAACACCACTCACAAAAGGGTCAGCATAGGTGGAAGAATGATCTATAAGGTTTGATCCATCCTTTATAAAATTAAGAAGCTCTACTCCTTTACCAAAAATAACATCTATCATTGGAAGATCCGTAAAGATATTCTTACTGTCTATGATGTTTTGAAGAATAGCAATAGAATTAAAATTCTTATAGTTCTGTTCATTAAATTTCTTCTCGATTTCTTCTCTTGCTACAGTAAGTGCATTCTCTTTATATTTATCATAGTCATACCATAGGGTATGGTATATAAGTGGTTCAGCCGTCATAGGATCAAACTTGTCTGAAAAATCATTCTTATTGCTTGTATCTCGATAAGTATCGTATCCAGTATATGCAACGCCACTTTCGTGTGGCATCATTTTTCTTTTTAGCTCTGCGTTATTAAAATAGCCATATACGTTTGTACTCTTATTTGATAAGGCAAAGAGTGTTAAGTGTTCATTCTTTTTATATGCTTCTGTTAGCTCCATTCTATGTCTAACCTCTAAGTATTCTCTATTGCACTCTCTTTTATGCATTCCCAAGGAAGTTCCCCATCGCCATGAGTGAATATCTATCTCATCCTCTAGCTCATATTTTCTTATATATTTTTCTCTTCTTTGACGCTCATTATCGTATTTTTTATCCGCTACTTCCTGAATTTCTGCTAATAAATCCTCATCATAGTTAAGAGGTAAAATACACACATATCCCGAACCCGATGAAAAACTTGAATGATGATGTGTTCCTTTACATTCACCACCTGAAATTTTTGCATCCCATGAGTTTTTTATATTATAATACTCTTCTGTTCTATGAGAACTTCCAGTGTTAAGCATTTCTTTTGCGATATTCCCAAACACCTCTGTAGGTTCATCAAACACAAACAAATAGTTTTCATGGAGATTGTAATCGTTGAAAACCCTATATACATTCTCACCATTACGAATTAATATATAAACCTTTCTGTTTTCTTGATCCATTGATTGCTGCATAAACGCATCATCATATTTAATTTCTTGTTTTGTGATTTTAAATGCTTGAATACATTTTTCAGAAGGTAAAAGTTCTTTGTAGTGTTTGGCGGCGAACTCATCAAACCGCTCTAAATCCCTTGCATCAAACCCTTCAAAATCAGTTAATATGTCGATATCCTCTTTCATATATCTAAATGATTGGAATATATCAATTTTAAGTTGTCGGGAAGTCTCACCACCTCTTATTTTTACAATATCCCTACCTATACCTGAGTACGTTTTTAAAATACCCATCTTTTTTTGTAACATTGCATATTCTTCTTCAATTTTCCCCATCTCGCTTTGCATTTCTGAGAGCTTGTCTTTTGCTGATACAAAATTAGATTTTCTTTCTAATGCCATGTTTAATTTAATTTGTCTTATTTTCATGGAAGTGTTCAGTATATTGTTTCCGATATGGACCATACTCGAAGTAGTAACACCGCCATTATTAGTGTCTGTTGTTTCAGACTTATCTTCTAGTATATTGTTTTGTCTTATGTGCCAATTATTGAATTCCGTAATTGATATTTCGCGTAATAGTTTTCCATCTTCCCACACTGGGATCAATTCATAGAATTGGAAGTTAGGGCAATCAGTATTTTTTTTGCCATCTGTAAAGCCTATCGGGTCTATATGCAAGGAATCAGAATGAGGATTGTTTTTATAGGCAAATTCTGAGAAATCTATGCACGATAATATAAATTCATTGACTGCTTCATCAAGAGTCTCTGCCTTAATGATCTTCTTATTATAGTCTCCTGTACCAAACTTATATGCGTGTATTTCTTTTTCCTCTTCATTCATAAGAATCCTTCAATATTTATACATAAGTATATCATTAAATAGTTTAGTTTATTATTAAATATACAGCTATAAAAATAAATATATTAACATTTTAGAGATTGTTGACATAGCTTAGTTTAGTTTAGTTTAGTTTAGGAGTAGGATTTAATACCATATTTGTTAAATCCTTTCCTTTATTTTTAGCTAAAAGTTCTCTTAATTAGTAAGAAAAATAAAGAAATAATCATTTCAATGGTAACTAGGTTATCTCAGTTGAGACGATATTCACAACTTAATTTTTCCCTCTTGATCCGTTTCTATTCTTGTAATAACCTCAACTCTTGAGCCTTCTTTTGCACGATAGAAAATGTGTGATTTTGAAGTGTCTAAATTCAATATGACATCACACTCTTTGAACATTTCCTCGTCAATCATACACATAGAGGCAAGTTTCGACACACTGTTCTTTATATTCTTTGTGATTTTTACCAAAAGATGTTCAGCACCCAAGAGACTTGATAGAGTTTGCAAGTAACATCTGGAAGAAGTGTCAATAAATGTACTTCTTTTTGAGTTAACTATTGTGTGTGTTAAGTTTTTAAAATAATTATCGAATTGTTTTTCTAGGTCTAGTTTGTGCAACTCAAACAGGTGATGGTGCTTACTTAGGTCTAAATACTTTTTAAACAGAGAAATGTTGTAGGTTCTTGGTATTCCGATATGCCTAATCGTATGTCCAAATGCAATTTTATCTTCAATAATAAGATCAGCATATTTAAAGTCTTTAAATTTTTTACGATAAGTGCTTTCAGCCTTAGTCATACTCTGGTACAAGAAGTCCTTACTCAAGCCCAAGCAAGACATTAGGCTTAGACTATATTGCCCTTCTCCTTTCATTCTGTTAACTCCAATACCCTTACTGCTTCCAACAGATAGCTCTTTTTCACCGTTGTAAAATAATTCTTTTCGTTTTATACTCTCTGCTTTATATCTATTTTTTATAAAAAGTTCCAAGTAGTTTCTTCTGTCTTGTTTACATAGATTTTGAAAAATTTCATCAATGTCTTCTTTCGCGAATTTACTTGCCCACTTCATACCAGTACACATATCCATATAGTCCTTATAGCCTAAGTGACCGTGAAATACAGTATAGTCTTTTTGTTGCTTTAGGGCACGTTTCAACATCCTTACACGCTTCCCCACAAGGAGGACTCCAACCTCATCAGGTATCTTCATCTTTTCAATGCTTTTGCGTTTGCTTTCGTGTATAGCAACATACAGATAGTTTGCATATTTCAAATATTGTTTTAGTTGCTCCTCTAGCCTATCAAGTGTATCTACTTGACTTTTAATTTCTACGATTGTAATACTCTTGCCTAGTGCTAAGTAATCTGCTCTTCTATTCCCTAGTGCAACCTCAGGCACAACCACATCGCTTTCACTTTGGTGTCTTTTCAATAACCATTCATAAACCAACTTTTTAGCTTCTTCTTCATCTATGATAGTTTTGTCAATTGTTTTTTTGGGAACTCTCTGCTTGTGATATACCCATTTTTGATTTCCTTTTGTGTCATTAATATGATGAGGTATGTCATTTTTTGAGATTACTTGACATCTTGAGGGAATTTTTTTCCCGTAACCATCATAAACTAAAAGGCGAAACTCATTTTCTTTGAATAGTATCTGAATGGAGTTTAGGCTATATGTCTTTTGCTTATTGTTACCAACCCAAGATAGGCTTCTTAGACTAAGAACATTCCCGTCATGGAGATGCTTTACTGCAACATCAAAAGTTAAATCCTCTATTGCTTTTGCCAATTCACTTTTCCTCTATACCGTTTCCTTGAAGTATGTAACAGCGTAGCTTTACTTTTAATACTTCCAGTTATTTTATTATAGCAAAAATTCAACCATTGTTTTTATGTATATTAAAATAACTTAAACAATCTTTTTTAAAGCACTTTCTCCACTTTATTTTAAAATTCCCTTCCATCTAAATGCTTCATTGTCTCATGCGTTCCCCAATTCTCGTTACATAAAGAAGGCATTTCAGAAAGTGCATTCACTATTTCTTTTATATCTTTATAGAAGTAAGCGTCACAAATTGCTTCAAAAACAGCAGGGTTCTTCTTTTTCCAACTATAAAAAGTTTGCTCATTGAGTCCATAATGTTCGTAGACTTTTTTCTGAGAGTCTAATGATAACAAATTGCCGCGAACCTTATTTTTTAGAGAATTCAAAAAAAGTTTAACCATATTAAACTCCCTATTGCATTCTTCTATATCTTTATACATAATATCAAGATCAACATATATGTATCCTTCTCCCATAAACCTTGCTACTCCCTCCATATCCATTTGTAGCCTTTGAAATCTAGCAGTGGGCTTATGATCTCTATTTCCCATCATAGTAAAGTAATCATCTTCTTTGATTCCATCTCTGATAATTACTGTAAAAAATACATTTTTTGCATTTTTAATATTATGTTCTTCTGAAATGTTCTTTACTAATCTTTCGTAGTTGTTTATAGGGCTGCCCTGAATTGCTACCCAGTTATCAATTTGATTAATCATAATTTCAATACCATTTTCTTCACTCTCATTAATATAGTAGTGATACGCCTTCTGTCTTCCGTCTTGGAGTATGGTTGTGGCATTAATCTTACGATAATCATAGTCTTCCTTTAAAAAAGACTTTAAAAACAATTCAAACATTTCCATTTTTATCCTTTGTGTATTTTAATATAGTAATACTATATTATATCCAAACTTAATATAGTTAAACTATTTAGATTCATTCATTTTATGTAGCTTTGATGGTATACACAAGAATAACATAGCAACTCATTTTCACCATATTAGTATATAAATAATATTAGATTATTTCAACTTAGATTAATCATTTCCTTGTATAATATGGCATATATAAAGGATGATAAATGAATAAAAAGAGATTAATTACAGTTAAAAAACTGTCTCTCCATGATGAAAATCATCATAGTTTTATCTTTGGATTATCTGGAGATGAATTATTTAAAATGATGACATCAATGACAGCACAACATTATTTTGAAGTACATGGTAAATACCCACCAAGATTAGACAAAACAAAAATATCAATTAAAAATATAAAGGTATAAATCAATGGACTACTTTGAAGATTATAAAGATATCTTACAACTCTTTAACAAATATGGTGTTAAATATTTAGTTATTGGTGCATATGCAATGGGAAATTATGGTTACAGCAGAAATACACTAGATATTGATTTATGGATTGAAAAATCTGTAGAAAATGCAAAAAAGATACAAAAAGCTTTTAGTGATTTTCCAATACCATATGAAATTACAGTCACTGAACTAATGTCAGAAAATTTTGTACTACAAATAGGTTTAGCCCCTATGCGTATTGACGTACTAACAGATATTGATGGTGTTGATTTCTTAGAAGCATGGGATAATAGAACAAATAATAGTTTATTTAGTGAAGAAATTAATTTTATAAGCTTACATGACCTTATTAAAAACAAAAGTGCTACTAACAGACCTAAAGATAAGTATGATGTGGTGGAACTAGAAAAAATTAAAAAATTGGCTGATACGTGAAACATAAACTTACACCCTATAATAATGCACAAAAAGACCTACTCTTTTGGATAAAAGAGTATATAGGATCTAAAGTACTTACAATATCAATTAACAAGAAGTATGCAAATACATTTGATAGAATGAAAGCTCATAGTCAATTAATGAGTGCAACAACTATTAAAAACTTTAAAGCTATACAGATAGATATACGCTCTAAAGGACTATCTACATTAATCACGTATACTAATCCTCTCTTATCATTGTATGAGTTCTTTGAGTCTCAACCTAAGCTTAAGCAGCTAACAGACTTCAATACGGACTACAGGGATAAAATATTTATAGCAAACAAGAAGAAATATAGTGAAAAAACACAAGTAGGATATTTAATCCAAATTAATAGTTTATTCAAATATATAGAAAATAATTCTATTGATGATAGTGGTGAAGTACCTAATTTTAATTTAGGACGTACCCGTGGTGGCAAACGTACAATTACTCCTATCAAAAAAGAGGATAAAAAAGTTACTTACTTATCCCCATCAGAGATAAAAAGATTTATCAATGGCATGGAAACTTACCCATTTCGTGGAGAACATACGGCTAAACCAAAATTAATGATGAAATTAGCCCTTTTTGGTGGGCTTGGAGGGGATGAGTTATCATCTATCCTAAGAGATAATATAAAGCTTATAAGTAACCCTACAGGGCTATTAATTGGTAGTTATATTAGAGTGATTATAGAGGGTAAAGGCAATAAGCAAAGAATTGTGTATATCAAAGAAGAGTTGTTATCTAAAGAGTATCATTCACACATGAAGTACACTATTAATTGTGAAGATGGACTATTATTCTGTTCAGACAATAATAAGAAGTATACGGCAAGTGCCATATATCAACAGACAGATAGATTATTGCATCATGCAGGGATAGACAAGGGTACAAGTGGGATACATCTTTTAAGACGTTCATATGCTTGTATGTTGGCTATTAATGATGTTGATTTTTCAATCATATCAGAATTACTAGGACATGGGAATGAAGAAGTAACAGAGTTATATGTAGATATAAGCAGGGAAGATATGCGTCCTGTAGTTAAAGTATGGGAGGGTTTTTGATACAATAATCTACTAAATAAACGATATAACATTATTTCAACTTATGTTAAGTGACAGTTAGATATACTATTATTAAGAGTTGAAATAATGTTCAACTAAAAATAATTATCAAGGATTCTAGATGGGTAAACTAACAAATAAAGAAGAAAGTTTTTTGAAAAGTTTTTTAGAAGAAAATGATTGTGGTGCATCTACTGCAAATGATTTTCTATGTGATAACTTTTCATGCCAGAATGTAGAAGATTTAGTAGAAAAGTTAGATGTATCAGCACAAGTTATTGGTGGGTTCATCTCATCGCTTGAACAAAAAACTATAATTTCAATTGAAGAAAGAAATAATGATTGTGATTTATTTTGGATAGAAGAAAGTTTTTTAGAAGCAATAAAAGATAGTGGTCAAGGTGATGTTGATTTTAGAGAGATTAACATGGAGTTAGTAGCTTAAACTACTAATTTAAAATAATTTAAAAGTGAGGTTATAAAGAATGACAAAAGATATGCTCGCAGAAGAGTTAGACAAGATGGATGAAATACTTAGACGCTCACTTAATGAAATCAAGGGAAATTCAAGAGTTGGAGAGTATCAAAAACTCATATCAACTATGGAAAACGAGATAGATTGCATTAAGCAAAAGAAGGAACAACTATCAATAGTTAGTATAGTGAAATAATACTTATTAAGGAGTATTTATGAGAGATAAGTGGTTGGAACGTGTAGAGCATGTCGCATCTGAAACACAAAATGGACATGATGAGCCAATGAAGCTTATTATGTGGAATGGTCGTAATCAAGATTTATATATATCTCTTTGCCCTGCATCACATAATGGTGGTCCATCCATGCGTTTTGAGCGTAGTGGAGGGTGTAACACAAAGAACCCTAGACTCATGAAACACCTTACAGAGTGTTATGATGCTATTGCGGATAATGAGGATACTACACCTCAAAAGAAGCTTGAAGAGTGTTACGATGCTATGGAAGAGTTGATACAAGGCAGACAAAACGAAGATGCTGAGGCGGTGCAAAAAGCATACGAAAAAATGAAAAAATTAGTGATGTTTAAATCACTATAATTTATTAGGAGGTATTATGCAGTATTTTTGGGGATATAGAACAGATAAAGATAGAGAAGTTTATATTGCACCCTTGTCGCAACTAAACAAGACTGTTTATCACGTTGAAAAAAATACAGCAGAAGAAGAGATTTTGAGATTTATTTCATTCAACAAAAGCTAGGTTTATAGCTACAATTTATTATTAAGGAGTATTGTTGTGAAAAAATATAGAGTTTTTTTGAAAAAGTTAACCATGGTAGAGATGCAGAAAAACAAGCTAGAGATAGCTAACATTGATTAAGAAGTATGTATGTTTTTTGGTTAGTGTTTATTTGTATTGGTAGCAAAAAAAGTGTTCTTGATAGAACAATATTTTAGGAGATATAAAAATGCACGAACATGATTTTGTAGTATTTGTACTTTATGGATCAATAATCTTGGTACTTATCGGAGGCTTTGTTTGCCACACATATAGAGAAAACAGGATTAAAAATCCTACTACGGAAATAGGGAAACAGATGAAAAAGGAAAGAAAACGACAAGTTGTAAATGTTGTTGCCATAATCCTTTTTCCATTGTTGTTTGCAATTAGCATATACACCTATATGTCGGCATAGATATATAAAATAATTGAAAAAGTAAGGGTTACATGAATATAATATATCTTTTAATACTGTCCGTAGTTTTTTTAGCTGCCTTTAATATATTCAGAATATGGAGAAGAGCAAAAGAACCGTCAGAGCTAGTTAGGCTCGCAGCTACAAAAACGCATAATAATAGGACATTGAAATTCACTAAAGGATATGAAATGTGGTATTGTAATGGTCGAACCACTTGACTTAAAAAGTCTTATAGTAAAATAATTCAATAAAAGGACAAAGCAACTAAGATGATACTGAAAGAAACAGAGAAATCCCAAGCAACTGATATGATACTTCTCAATGAGGAATTCTACAGTGCTATGGAGATAACAGACAGAGAAGAAAGAAAAGAAATAAGCAAAAAGGTACTAAAGAGTACAGATGTCCTTGAAAATGAATGTATAGATTTAACTTGGATACCTTTTTTATATTCGATTATTGCTCGTTGCCACTTTGATTTAGGTAATATCGAAAAAGCGGTGGCATATTCAAGGGATGGGCTATTTTTGGGTGAACTAGAGGCATATAAAAACAAGGAAAGTGATGCGGTAGGGGATGGAGACATCCTTCACTCTCTTAAAACTCAAAGAGATATTTCTCTTGGTGTTAGTGATTTAGAAAAAGCAATACAACTACAAGAGAGAATAGTAAAGGTTTCACCTTATAAGGAAGACGAAGAGGAAATGATGTCAGTTCTGCAAAACCTAAAAAATAACAGTAAACACGAATGGAGAAACGGAATATATACAGAGTATTGTGTGCAAGTTCAAATAGAGACACCTTTAAGAAGAATCACAACCAAAGAAGAGGTGGAAGCAGAAAGAAATACTAGAGTAAATAAATTACTCGATACATTAAAATGAAATAATTTAGAAAATGGAGAATAAAAGATGCTTACACAATATGCAAACATAGAAACTACATCCTTTAGTTTATCCTCTCTCCTTGATGAAGATGAGCAAATAAGATCAGGGGGATTATTTAAAAACGAAACGATAATTATGCTAATAGAAAAGCATTTCGAGACTTTTTCAGGGAAATATTTAATCTCTTCGGGTGTGAAGGATATTCAGGTTTTCAAAGAAGAACTAAAGTATGTAAGCATTAAAGATTACGCCTCGATTCAAAAAATTTCAGAAGATCTAAATCGGACAGAACCAATAGTAACAGTGAAAAAGATAGACAGTTTTTTGCAAAAACTGTCTAAGTAATATGTAAATCATTTAGAATAGGAGAAAAAATGAGTAAACATTATGCATATATTGGAAAACAGCTGAAGGCATGAGGGTTGCGGTAGAAAAGGATGGCTTTAAAAATTCTGACAAGCTAGGTAGTGGATTTATGCTGATTGCTGCTAAATCTGATTGTTCGATTAGTTTGTCAAAGTCATTTCGAGATAGACGTTTTAAAAACAAGCACACTAAAAGTTATTAATTTTAGGAGATCGTGTTCATGCCAAAAGAATCAGACTTCTTACAAACCAAAATTGACAAAATTAAAGAAGAGTTAACACTAAGAGATGAGCGAACTAAACTTATGAAAGAAAGTGTAGTCATATATGAAGATAGAGAGCTTCCCATGGATACGAAAAATGCGAAGTTATCCCCTCTTTTAGAAAAAATAAAAAAACTTAGCATCAAAATAGATAATCAATCTGTATAAATTGAATTTGTAAATAAACATACTATAGGGTATTCGTAATTTACAAATAACAAGCACTACTGCAAGTTATTTATGGTTGTATAGGTTGTATGTTTGCATCCTGTGAAGACTCCACACTAACAGTTTTAGAGGGGGATGATTGGTTTTGTGTTGTTTGTGTTGAATAAATTTCACGCAATCGATTATTTAACTGAGTCACAACGGAGTCTGCACCTTTGAGCTTATATAAATCTTCCCAATCACTCGGCTGTTGTTCCAAAAGCTCTTCTTTTGACATAAAAGAAAAGTCAGGTAATGCCATAGAGACACCAAACTCTTCGCAATATTGTATAGAGTTCATTTTACCTACATTTTTCTCTTCTATCACTTGATCCTCTATATATGTTTTATGTACATCATTATCAGCTGATATCACAACATTTGCTAAAAGCTTGGGATTATCTCTCTTGATATCTTCTAAAACCGCTTTAATACCACCTATACTCATCCCACATACAACCTCGGTATCTATTCCTTTATCTTTAAGTGCCTTGGCTAGAAAAATACCTGTACCAACCCCTTCAACTAAAATGATGGGCTGTTTTTTATTAAGATCTTTAATAGTACGTGCATTTTGGCTTTCGGATGCGATAAAATAAACCCCTTTAGATGAAGTGTTGTATCTGGTTATCCCTACTTCTTTATCTTCTTTTGATACATTGATACCATATTGTTTAATGATATTTTTGGATTGCTTTTCATCTTTATTATCTACCTGATATATTCTCTGCAAATTAATAAGCTTTGCTTTCTCAGCTCCTGCCTTAATACCATTTTTAATTAAAGGAATAAGTAGTGTATTGCCTGATATTCTAAAGTTTGACAGATACTCTTGAGGTAACGATTTCTTCTTAATATAAGGGTGGGCCAATATCTTTTTCATATCATTATTTGCATTTTTAAAACGTCTTACCACTTCATCCTCACCTTTTTGATAAAGGAGTTTTTCAATATTACTTAAGATGTCTTTTTTATCCATATACAAATTAGATGTCTGATTCCTGGTTCTAGTCCATAATGATGACATCTCTTTATCTTTTTTAGATAGTGAGTTGTAGCTTACTTGATTTTCAGATAATCTAATACGTATTTGGTTAGTAATAAATTTAGAATCATTAAAGAGATCATTTGCAGAATAAGATTCAGGTGTCTTTCCATTGTTGGTCCAATCTTGAAAAAGTAGAACATTTTTATAAGGTTCTGTTTCACCTGATTTATCACAAATATTTTGTTTTATCTTTATGCCTCCTTTAGAGACCTTTTGACCATCCTTATAAACCTTAATCCAGCGAGAAGACTCCTCCTCGTAAGGTTGATTATCTCTTATGTGGAAACCCCTTTGAGACAAAAAGCTCTCTACTGCTTGTCTAAAGTCATCATTAGTTATATTCTCCCCTATACCTTGATTAGCAGGATTAGGATTGTTTTCTTTAAGATAAGGGATAAAATCATTTCTTTTCTGATCCTTTGTAATATAGAATAAGTTTGAATCTTTATCATATATTGCACCTTTATCTAGTGCTGCTTGTTTGTCTCGTTGTCTCACTAATAAAAATTCAGAGTTTATTTTTAATTCAACTTCTTCTAGCTGCTCATAAAGCTCTTTCGGTGTAGCATCATCTTTATCTTCAATGTAAGTTTGTAGATTTTTAGTCTCTACAATTGGTGTTTGAGGAGGAATTGCGACTTTTAAAGTATTGTCTATCTCGGTTGCAGGTGAGAGGCTGCCATCTTCATTGATGGAAAATATATATTTATGATGTTTTGATAAATTATCTGTGTACGATTGCTCTAAGGTGTAATCATATTTAGAAAAATCTTTTTTCTCTCCATTGTAAACTTCTTGATGAGGATTTAACTTACTTGAAATATAAATCGTATTCTTTAGTGTATGTATAGTATTGTTTTTGATTTCTGATTTACATTGTTCTAGTGCATCAGATATCTCCTCACCTTGAAGCATTCTATGCTGCATTGTATGTGCTATTTCAAGTAGTTTCGACTGTATTGTATTTGTTCCTCCCATTACATCACTATTCAAGATTCTTCTTAACTTATGTGTATAGTCATCTGATGAGGTAACAGGACCAATTAGTTTTTCAATATTTTCAGCTTCTTTATCTATGATTTTCATCATCACTTTTTGTAAGTCTTTATTCTGGACATACGGTTCTGTCATATTGAGTAGTTCTTGAGACAACGCTTGGGTTAAGCTGTCTGTATCTTTAAAATTTTGTGTGTAGTGATTGCCTTGATATGATACTTCATACTTACAATCATTAACATTATGGGTAATTTCAACAGCAATGCCTTGAAAGTCAAAAGAGATATCTTCCTTAGTATTTAAAAAATATTTTAATGTATCAGAAAAGCCCTCTTGAGTGCCAAGAAATGCCTTGATCAAATCATCCTCTGGTACGATACTTAGAATACTACTTTCACTAATATTATTTTCTTTTGCTATATCTTGAATATATTTATTTAGAGGTACACTTTTATTCTGATTTAAGAAAGAAACAAAATTTATTCTTTTCAATATTTATCCTTTGCCCAATATTATAGCAGATGTAAAAATTAAAAATTCATACATTTAGTGAAATATATCTACTGAGCATTGCTTATAAAATTTGTATGTTAGGCAAAAAGTCTCAATGTTTCATCGAGAACAACAGGTTCAACAATATCAGATAACAATATATTTTCAGCTTGAAGTGAACATGTTAAATTATTTTCATAATCATAGTGAAAACACCAACGTATACCATCAGATATAAACATTATTTGATTCTTAAAAATAAAAGTCTCTATATTTTTAACCTCTTTCTTATTTCTTTCTTTTAACCAAACAATGAAAGATGCTTCTACTTCTTTTAATAGTGGTGCCATCATTTAATCCTTTATTTTTAAATATAATATATTATATCATAAAAAGGGATATATCATAAGGTTTTAGAGGCTTGTAGGAAATTAAGTCCTAAATACGATACAAATTTATCTTCTTAATTAAATATCTTCCCAAGTATCATTAACTTCTTTACTTGCATGACCTAGTAAGATGGCTGTGTCAGCTAAATCTATGTTCTTTATGGCTAGGTGTGCCACATAGCTATGTCTTAGTATATTTGAGCCTTTTTGACCTTGTTTTATCATTCCTGGCCTACTAAGTAGTCTATTTCACTGCTGATACAAGGCATTGATAGAATATTTCTTGTGACCCTCTGTACAAAAGAATAAATCATCTACACAATACTATATTTCATATAATAAGAATAGCCCATTTCAATACAATGAACTTGTATCCTTTACAAAAATTTTAGTAAAAATTATATATACTATCTTATCCTTATATGTAAAATATAAAAATTGGAGAGAATATGAAAAAATATGATTTAATTGCTTGGGCGTTAATAATACTAGTAACAGCTATAGTTACTATTGCAATATGGGGATTTTTTTATAATTTTCAACTAGAGGATGAGGAAACTTTACCAATCTTTGAATCTTTTATATTATCTCTACCCATTGCTATGCTGTTTACATATTTTGCAGGTATATCAGTTAGCAGGTATCAAGAAATGGACACAGATAACTTAGCTCACTAAAAAATCATAAGAATTAAAACGTCTTATCTGTAATGCATTCTTTGCATTATCCCCTACATAATAACTCTGAAAGAAAATAGGTTCTTCCCTGGCCTTACCCAAATACGCACCACAACCCTTTGCAAACTTGGAAGTAATACCAATATCAAAAGCTTTTTCTTTATTTATTTGTAATGACTGAGAAGCAATTATCTTGTGAGTTACAGCCGATTTAACATGACCTTCTGTTTTAATAATTTCTATATCAGGTATTAGCTCTTCATATTTTTTTGTATCTGGGTCTTTGTTTTCCAATATTATCTTTGATAAATTACCTTCTAGTCTTTTTTGCTCTGTTTCATTTCCTGTTGGCTTCATTGAAATTGATTCTTGTAAGCTTAAAAGCATACCTATTTTTAATGACCTAACTTGGGTTAAAAGTTTGGAGAGTAAATCTCCATCAGGAATGTATGCACCCAGTTCGTCCATCACCATTAAAAATATTGGATTTGGTTTTATCATATTTTGATATATTTTAAATTGTATCGGTGTAGCTGATTGCTTATCTCCAGCAATACCAATCGCAGCGATACTTTTAAACATAAGAATAATATTCTTAGCTAAAATTTTGATTTGATCACTAGAGAGTTCTAGTACAGGAATCATAGTAAAAAGCACTTTCCCATTACTTACTATATCTCTTCCATCTACATCTGCAACAGGTGTACCAAATACTCTGGTATATGTAGAAAATAACTTGAATAATCTTTCCCATTGTTGCTCGGCATAGCTATGTTGTTGCATTTCTTGATCACTCAAGTTTTCTATATTTTTCTTTATTTCTTCATTTAAACCTAGTGCCTCAAAATATAAATCAGGTGATAAGTTGTTTTCTCTAAAGTACACCAGTGATAATTGATGTTCATCACTATCAGCATTTTTTAATTTATTATAACAATCCCTTACCTCAAGCACATTGACAGGATTAATCTCATTGTGTATAAAATGTCTATTTTTCACACTACTAAAATAATAGAAGATTCCTGAAGATATCACGTTAGCATAACGTTTCCATGATGTAGAAATTGTTTGCATATAACTTGAAAGTGATACTAGCAGCTCATAATTATCTGAAAAATATCTATATTTTACACCTAGCGAGTTTTCTACACTTCGTGACAAATGCCCATTTTGATTGATGTATGCATATAATACTTCACAACGTTTAATATCTTGCATTTGTGGCACTTTAACACTTTCAGCTTTTTGCATAAGTCGTTTAAAATCCATATTTTTAGATTCTATCGATAGTATACACCTCTCTAGGTCAAGCATAATTCCATGAGATATAAAGTAGATAATATTTAATTCTGAAGGAGCGAGTGCAATAGACATATCAGACATTGTAAAATTTTCATTATTATATTTTTGTCTATTTTTGAAGTGCATCACAACATTACCGAGTGCAACTTTACCTCGACTAACAAAGTGTGCATGATTTCCACCTCCATCACCACCACTTTCCAAAAATTCGCCCAGAAACTCTGATGCTTTAATCGCACTATCGTATCCCATAAGAGAAGAATATGTATTGCTTGGCGTATCTTTTTCAGGACTATTTAAAATGATTGCATAAAACTGTGTTTCATAGTACAACTCTTTACATAAATTATAAATTCTAAATTCAATTTCCTGATCTGATTTACCATCAATAATTCCCATACCTGCATAGTTTTTAATTATATCTCGAAATAATGTCATCAAAGTAAGGGTTTTACCTGCACCTGTTGTTCCTAAAAACACATGATGCCGTGTCAATGCATTTACATCAAAACCAAACTGTCTATGCCTTACTTTTTTATATTTTTTTTCTTTCGCAATCAGTGCCTTTTTGCCCTCTTCTGAATCATCATTTAAAATTGATAAATGCTCGTCCATTTCTTCAGGATAAACTCGATACCCAATAGATGTAAAGATTTTGCCACTAACCATAGGCATAAGAATATTTTTATATTTTGCTTTAACTTCTCTTTTTTCAAAGAAAATCACATAAATATTCATATAATAATTTATCACCAAATATCCTAATGTAATCATAAATAATATAGGTGAAAAAAACCAGAAAAATGTCATAAGCGATAACATTCGAGTTGTACGGTTCTTATTAATAGAATAAATTACTCTTGCACCAAGTGTTCCTAGAACTGGAAGAACCTCTCCATTAGGAGTTCTTGCAATAAATGCTCTAATCATGCTGTTTCTCCCATGTCGTCAAACAATAAGTCTGTTTCTTTTGCTTGTTCTTCTTTTGCAATATCTCTTGCTTCCATTTCATTTACATCTTTTACAGCATTAAAACACCAATCAATAGATTCAATAACTCCTTCTATCTCTGAGGACTTCATAAAAGACCAATAAAGAAATAAAAATTCTGATGCAAACACATCATTTCCAAAAACAGGGTTACTCCCATCATTAACTTTTGTAATAACAGGTATTAATTCCCTATCAACTGCTGAGATAACAGCACGTAAATCATAGTTTTCTATTCTTCCAACAAGCCAACCTGAGGGTATCGCTCCATAGTTGAGTAAAAGTCTTCGAGTAATAACTATTTTAAAGAAATCTATAACTTTTTGCTTCTCCTCGTCATCTTGGACATTGAGATGTAAACTCTTATCTGAAAGCCTGCTTTTTGATAGGCTAAAAGAATCTAAATACTCATTAAAGAGTATAGATAAAGACCTTGCTGTATCATAAATCATATCAATAGAAAAATAAACTTTGTTTTCTTTATAGACTGAGATACTTTCATCAACACTGAAACTTGAGACTTTTAGTCTATCATTATTATCTCTTCTAAAAGAAATAGAAAGTGGTGAAGAAATCTTAAGTATTATTACACCGCCATAGCTGTCAAGCATCCCCTCTATTACAGAAAATAAATCCTCGTACAAATCTTCTTGTTTTGATGTTACAGACTTTCCTCCTGGATAATAGTTCTTTCTGTACCGTTCTAGGGCAATAGAAGCACTTTTTTTCTGTGAAGTAGTGCCAGAGTCTAATTGTTCCTCAAGTTTTTCTCTATGATGATCTCTAAAGTAAGATATAACCCTATATGTACCATTGGGATCAATCTCTTTTTTTATTGGACAGTAATTAAAAAGATTTTGGATAGAGAGATTTTTTGAAGAAAGGAACTTCATATTGTATATTCGAGGCATGGAATCTACTACATCTACGGGAGGATAAAAGAAATTTTCTAATATAGCTTGTTTACCTGAGATTAATTCAGTGTAATTAATCTCATCTTTAAATGTATCAGTCATAGGTATTTTCTCAAATACTTTTACAATAGACTTAGGCAAGCCATACCACCACCAACGTATACCTACAAGGAATATAAAACTCACCCCATAAAACAATTTATTATTAAAAAAAGGAAAATTAAAGAAATAAGTTATTAAGGGTGTCTCTTCATCGTAAAGAAAGAAAATAACAACAACTGCAAACAAAAAAACACCTAAGAGAACAAACCAACTATTTTCACTTCTATAGTCTTGTAGTGCCTTTTGTTCTTCAAGATTGTGCTTATATCCACCCATGTCTAGCTTCCAATTTCGACACGATAACGCTTACCTCTATAAAAGATACTTCCACTCATATCATCACGTACAATTGAATATCCAAGTCCTTTATAATTAAAAGATACTCTATCTCCTTGCTCTTTTATGTCCAGTTGTCTACGAACCAATTTTTCATACATAATTATAGCTTTCATATCATCAATTTTCTGAGGATTTGTATAGACATATAAAGTGGACAGATTATTTAAGGAATATGATGACTCAGCAGCTGATGTAATATTCCTTTTTTTACATAGATATCCACCATCGGATATAGTACAATCTTTCTGAAAATATCTCTCTGCAAAAATAGTCATAGAGTAATTTTTATTACCATCAGTTAATGTCAGAATAATATTACCACTAAAAAAAGTATTTGAATTTGGCCGTATCCATAGAAGATTTTTACTATGCTTTAATACCGAAGCATTAAAGGATGAAATAACATCAGTAATTTTCATAGTTTCAGGAAATACTATTTGAGTGATATATGCTGGACTAATACCAATCATATCAACTGGTCTAATGATCCTTTTAGTAGGCTGCATTAAAATCGATATATCAAAAACTTCATTGAGAATCTTTTTTCTTTGGTTTCTTCGTATTTGTGTCTCTTTATATTGTTCGGAATTGGCAACTGTATTCATTTCTAATCTAGCTCTATCGGTAAAGTCATCACTAGGAGAACGTCTTGGGTTACGTGTGACATCAACACCCTGAATGAAACCCTTGTCATTATTATCACTTGACTTTACGGGTCTATACCCTTTTCTATCATCACCTACATCAGAAGCAAAAAGTTGACCTTGTATTAATATTACAACAAACCCATAAATAAAAACTTGATATAAAGTTCTATACATTATTTGCTCTATTGATGGTTTTTATTTCTTTTTTAAACATATTCAAAATTTCATTCCTTAAAATTTTATCCCTAATTTTAGCATAAAAAACAATCTTTGTTTTTGGAAAAAGATATTTATGTTCAAAAATAATAGTATGAATAGTGTTTAATAAAATAAGTGTTCTCTCAGTATCATTTATATGAAGATATTCACCATTTTTTATGTCTTCTTGTACTTGTTCCCCTAATTTATTACTTATCGTTGTTATAGGTTTTTTCATTGCCTCTTCAAGCATATTCTTTGTTGTGATAGTAGATGAAACAATATTGTAAGTATGCTCTTTTTCTGTAGAAGAATATTCCAACAGTTGTTTTTCCACAAATTCATTTTTTAATATATCATCCATTGGCTTTAAATAGGTATTTCTATTTTTGATAAAGAAGTATATACGATTAAACATATCCACATGAGAAGCATGTCTATCTTCTTGTGATATAAAATGTAAATAGAAGTCAGAAGCTGTGATGTGTGTGGGAACTCCTCCTCTCTCTTTTAATGAATGGGATTGATCACAAAACCAATAAGCTTTCTTTTCAATAACTTCATCCTTGTCTTCAAAAATATGGGCTGTGCTATGCCATGAAGTTTGGATAATACCATTAAATTTATCTCTAAACTCACTACTCAGTGACCCCTCTTTTTCAAGTAAAGGAAATTTATCATCAATGAAGAATGAAAATTCTTTACTAATTGACATATGATCTAAAAGATAATATAAGTCATCATTATCAACGAGTAGGTCAACAATCTCAAAATATTTATGTTTAATAAGATTAAAATATTTACCTATATTTTCAAAAGAAACATTTTTATTGGATATATCATTAAGATAAGCGGCATATTCATAAGATAAATCTACATATCTAAATAGGCTTGATGCCCCTCTCTTTAAACGAGTCACCCCTAACTTCTTAAAGTATGTAGAACTTTTTGATATTAACTTCTTAAATAACTTTGTATATGCTATAGGAAGATGAAAAACAATGGGCATTCTATCAATAAAATCAAAATCTTTATATTCACTAGCTTTTGCGAGTTCTGCCTTGCGAATTTCAATAAACAATAATCTTGATATTGATGCAGTTCTCCAGAAGTAGTCAATCAAGTGAGGATAATAATAATATAATTCTCTCAGAATATATTTTTTAACAATATATTCTTCTCCTACTTTATTCATGTAGAGTGTTCTTCCGTGTGCTAACGAGGCGAGTGTAATACTTTCTACTGTAATTGTATTAATAACTGAATCTATTTTTACCGAATGAAGATGTTCAGAGTATAGACCATATGCTTCATCACCCAGTATATCTTGAGAGTGTTTTTTTTTTATTTTTTTGCTATTTGCTAGTATTCTAAAGGATGCTGAAAATTGTTCATGTAGCATTTTAAGCTCCGTATAGCATTGTTCGTTCACCTGAAGTCAAAAAATAACTTTTATACATTTCATGCGTTATATCTACAAGAGTTGAATCATACATTTTCTTCTCTATAATTATTGAATGAAACTCAAGAATTTCCTCAATACCTTTTGTGAAAATACTTCTTCTATTTTTAAATGAATCCATAAAATCATCTCCTAAAGGTATAGGTCTTGTTGAGTAATGTACAAACTCATCTTTTCTGTCGTTAGGCAATACTACTTTACCTGAAGCAAAGATTTCATTATGGCTCAAAAGGGATAAAGATAAACCCATTGCCCAAGGTGCGGATATTTTTTCATTAAGTGACTTAGCATAGGCATTAATACTAAGTACAAAAGACCCTTTTTTATAAAGAGCCTCCCATATATTTTTAGTAATTGACTCTGAAGAAAGCATAGATTTGGGTGTACGCTCATCTATCACCACAAAACTTTCATCAATCATAATGGAAGGTTTAATACTTCCTTTAAGTATTATTAAGTCTTCATCTGACAATGAATCATTTAATACAAAATTAACCAATATTAACATTTATTTGGATCCTTGCGAAATAATCCCATATTGAGAATTAATAAGATTATTTTGGCTACTTTGAACAGCGGCATTACTTAAGGTTGCATCAAACCCTACACTCTTTTTTGCACCAGTATACTTCTCAGCGGTGCTTATGTTTCTACTTTGATATTGAGCATTGTTATTCATACTATTTGCCAACTCTTTTGAAGATATGGTTCCAAATTTCTTAGCCAAACCTTGATTGTCAAATACCACAACTCCTTCAACATGTACCCTTTTTTCTCTATTCATAGTAAAAAGAGGTCGTGTATCATATAGATAATTTTTACCTATTAATCCTACAAAACCAGAAACCAGTTCCACCCCTGCTGCCATAAAGTAATCTTCTAGTTGAGGAGGCTTTATTTTTGTTGAAGAGATAGGTGTAGAAATAATATTTCCATCCTCGTCTCGTGTTTTATGATAAGTTATTTCTGTGGAAATATTAGAGTATTTAACTGCACTCATATATTCTGTTGCGTATCTATACGCCACATCATTTGTAAGCAAAGCAGATTCAGCCACTAAGTGTCTGATTCTTTTACTATCTACACTGTCCGCTATATTTATGGAACCTCTGTTTTTTCTTAAGACAATACCATTAAAATTTGCTCTTGTACCATTAGAGAAACTTGCATAAATAGGTAAGGCAATGAGTATTTCTCTCTCGTAGTCAGGATATACCCCTGCAAACACTTCGGCTCTTCGATATTCTCCACCAAAATCTAACATACAATTAAAAGTAGTAAATTCGCTACTTTTACTAATTTCTACAGGAGTCACAACACTACATTCTCCTCCTACAAAATAAGCAGGTGTTGTTTTCTTACTTACTTTTGATGCATTTTTCTCTTTTGCATAAATAGTTCTTTGCTCTTGCATATAATTTGTAAGAGGTGTACCCAGAGCAATAGTATCTGCTTTCTTAGAGGAGGTAACCCCTTCTCTATAAGGAACATTATTACTATATTTTTCAAAAGTATCATAGTAAATAACTACATCAAGAAGATTATCCATGTCAGTAGAGTACTCTCCTCTTTCTGCTTTTCCGTCTGCTACACTTTGTTCTCCTGCACCTATTACATCTCTTGCATGACTCGAAAAATCGTCCTTATCTTGTTCCATTTTGATTTTTGAGGAATCTATCGCAGATAGAGTACTTAAACATATTAAACCTAAAATTACAATCTTAATCATCATTCTTATCCTTATTAATATTTTCTATAATTACAGTAGATTTTATAGCCTCTGTCTCTGCTTCCATGAGGGCAACATTCTTCAAATTAATAAGATCATATACCAATTTTTTATTACTCATCAAACGAATTGTATATCTATGATAAAGTTTATTAAATTCAAAAATTTCATATTCATTGAGCGAGTTCCCATACTCTAGTCTTGTAGCTAAGGTTTTTAATGCATTATTAAACTCTTTAAGTCTTAACGAAATAGGTTTAATTCTATGCTTAGTTGTATCTTCTAGCAAAGGTGATGTACAAGTAGCCTCTATATTACAAACACTATATGCAGAGCTACTTAAAAAAATAAATAAATAAATAAATTTTAAAATATTCATCTCAATTCATCTTTATTGCAATATCACCATGACTAAAGCCTGCTCTTATTTTAAAATTAAAACTTTTAAAATAATAATTTTTCTTTGGCAGCATAACCTCTTCAATAAATACTTTTTCTTCTGTTCTAGCACTGATACCACTATCTTTAAATAAATTACCCTCATACAAACAAGATTCATCATTTGTAATAAATGGAGAAGCTGTTTTTGCTAATTTAAATTTACTAGGTGCAGTTTGTTTTGCCTTTGGTTTTTCTTTTAAGAAAGAAGGTGCAGTATATTTCACTTTAAAATGATGGATATACTCCAATACTTCACTATTTATCTGAATTTTAGAAGACTTTGTGCGAGCAAGTTCATCTAGTAAAGAAAAATATACTACACCCTCTTTTTGATCTTTTAGCATTTTAACAGTATCTAAACCATTATCCTCAATGTGCATATTTTTACTCAATTGGGAAATATCTTTTAAGATATCCCCAACAGATGATTTAGAAGAAAGAAGCATCATAACTATACGTAGAGCATGATGTATAGATATTCCAGAATTCTCTAAAAATCCTATAAGTATATCTATGTCAGGTTCAAGTTTACTTTGCATCCTTATCCTTCATATTACTATCCAATATGCCTTCTATCTCTGTTTGCTCTTTCGTTGTATAATTGCTTATATGTTGTTTAATTATATCTAAAATAAAGCTCTCTCTTTTTTGTTCTAGAAGAATTCCTTCCCTTATAAGCTTTTTTCTCATTTCTCGTCTTTCCTCGACATCTTCCTGAATATCATCTGCTTGTGCTGCTATATCTGCTGCTGAAGTTGCATCTCCATCACTATTTAAAATATCACCACCAAGTCTTTCATTCCAATAACTTAAATAGCCCTCTCTTAATCCTTCAACAGTGTTTGTTTGACCTGAGTTTACCATAGATGCCCAATGACTAGCACCAACATTCTGTTGTACTATCGCAGTAATCTTCCCGAATTTTGGACTTCCATCATCATTTTGATATACAGAAGGGAGATTCCCCGTCATAAGCCACATCAAGCCACCTACTCCTTGTTGATGAGCAATATATATAGTACAACTATTAGAAGGAATATTCTTATCACTTAATGTGTCTGCATTATCTGCGGTAAACTCTTTAAACATTTCGTCTTGACATGCTTCAGCATTTGGTCCTGTTTTCCAGAGGTCACCACAGCAGTCTAATGATGTAACCCTACTACAATATTGATTAGCTGTTGCAGGCATAAATTGATATCTTCCATACGCACCACTTTGTGGATTTACTACATGATAATCACCACCACCTTCAAGTTCATCGATGATATCAAGGTATTGTTCTCTATCTTCATCTTTAGAAAAATCAAGAGGCGTACAGCCACTACCCGTAAAACCTAGTAAATTTCCATTGTTTCCATTCCCGCCTAAATAAATATACTCTTTATCTTCAGTAAAGGAGTACATACCATTCATAAGTTTTATATTTTTAACTCTAGCTTTTGTATGGTCATTAATCTCGGTTTGGTAAGAGACAGATGCAATGAGATCATCAATGGCAGGATAAATTTTTTGACCTATGGTGAGTGAGCTTTGTGAAAAGAGAGCATTAATTGGGGCATCACAACAACAAAGTGGACCATTAAAAGTATAATTAGAATCATCCAATCTACTAATATCATTTGCCTCCTTGCTCATCCCCGTCACAGATTGATATGCTTTCTCAAGGTATTCTGCATTTAATAATGCTGAATACATTATTAAAATATACAATATATATTTCAAACTAGGTACTTATTGCAAATGAGTTTGAATTAAAAAGCCACTCTTCTTCTTTGCTGACGTATGGCTTTACAGTTATTAATCCACCACCATACTTTACAAAAGCCGTATATTTACTATTACGCTTTTTAAAAAATTCTATATGTGCCTTTTGATTTGCATCTTCTTCTTCATCATTAAACCAATATCTTCTTAATTCAGGTATTTGCTCATCAGGTTTATCAGAAGGCATTACAATTTTACTACCAATATTCACTAAATGTTCCTTGTGGTAAAAGGAGGCATTTTGTGTAATAAATATAAGATGTATACCATATCTAGCACTCTCAAGTAAAAATCTAGTGAGTAGGTCTCTCAATGAATCTATTTCAAAAAGATTTCTTGCTTCTTCTATAACATAGAATACTTTGGGAGTATCCAGACCTCTTTCTTTCAGTTTCTGGGCATTTACAACATCTCTTCTATATAATCTTTGAATCATAAGTAAAAAAACAGGAACAAACATCTCATCCCCTAAACTTTTAATAGAATCTAATTCCATATAAAAATAATCTGAATCTCTAATCTGAGAACTCGAATATAAACCATAAACTTGATTTTCCGATAAACCAGATATTTTACTCTTTGCTGATTCACAAGCGTTTCTCTCCTCTTGAGGAATAGTAAATTTTTTAGATTTTAACTCTAAAATCAATATGATATCAGATAGTAATGGCTTTTGTATAAATGAAAAGTTATCAGGTAGATTTTCTAATTCCGTGGTTAGAATATGATCTTCAATATGTTTACCGTAATGACGCTCAACTTTAGATATAATATCTATATACCCACCATCAGCACGTAGAGCACCAAAGCTCATTCCCTCGTATTCATTATCTTGAAAAACTTTTTCGTAAGCACGTATAATTTCTTTCTTTTCAAATGAATCTAACGTACCATGGGTATTATTACTTGAATTTTCAAGTTCAATAATAAGAGACATTGTGCCTAAATTATATAACATGTCTTCCATATTTAGTTGGCCTGTAGATTTATCATATCTAACGTCTGTTAATCCGAAACGTAGGAAATTTACATCATCCCTATAAATATCAACTCTATCAGGAGAATACATTTTAAGAGCTTCTACAGACTTTTCACAAGAATACCCTGTATCGAAATGGACCACTTTCACATCACCTAAATAAGGGGCCTTAACAACACTTACTTTATTCTCAAAATATTTACCTTCTATAGATAACAGTTCCTCTGAGGATCGTTCTACGTAATCGGGGTTATAGGCAACTTCTACACCAAGTGCAGTAAAAAGAGTCTTTTGTAGATTTACTGTCTTTCCAGACCTTGTAGCCGCTATATAAGAAACATGTGGAGAGTTGGTTTCTGAAAATGAATATGTGATATAGTTTCCATAAATATCTTTTCCATACATGTCTATACTTCTTTTTGTTTTAATATTACTTGTCTTATGAATTGACATCAAATATTTTCTAGCATCAGAAGTTTTCATTAAAAAATCACCAGAGAGATCTCTATCCAACAAAGGGGTTTTGTAAACCAAATCTTTAGCAAATACAGTTTTTTCAAAATATGCTATATTCATGTGATTTGAAATTCTATTAATAACCCTCTCATTATCGATAACTGCAACAGAATTAACAACAACATAACTTGATGGTGATTGAGGATAGATGTCCTCCTTAAGAGTATTAATTGAGTTTTTAATGACTTTATCTTCCCCATAAAGTTTAGAATATTTAGCTTGTTCTTTAATAAATAATTCAACATTCTTGCGTGAAAATTCAATACTAAAAGAGACATATCCCGTCCACTTTTCTGACATCAAAGATTGAATATCTGGCTTATCTGCACGTGGAGCTGAATTAAGTGTATAGCCTTGATATATTTTATAAGACTTTGAATTAAGTAGATGCTCTTTTGCTGTAGTTTTGTAAATACCTTCAGCAAAAAGTGTTTTAAAAACCATACCCATTTCATCAGTAAATATTTCTTTAGAGGAAAGTTTTTCCACAAGAGACTTTATATTAAGCGTAGATAAGTCGTTATAATACTTGTTGGCCAAACCTAAATCTAATATTGCAAGAATAATATCTTTAGGAGGAAGCAGTTCTAAGTCATAATGTTCTGCGATGCTTAGTGCGACATCTTGAGAAGGGCTAAAAATATAGATTGACTGCTTTGTACAAAAATCATTAGAGTTTCCATCATCCAGTAAAAGTTCAGACTTACTATAAAAAATATGTACTTTTGCATCATTTTCATAACCGATTGAATTGGCTAGATTTTTTAATTCTAAATAAACTTTTGCAAGATTTGTAGAAGATGTGAGTTCAACACAATGCATAGGAGAAGAGTTAAATTTTCTTAAATAAATAACTCTCTCTTCTTCATTATAACCATGTATTGTCAAAGTGTTATCAAAGACTAAATAACGATTATCTACCTGTTTCAATACAGTATCTTTTACAATCTTAGATACAAATCCACCAACTTTTTTTATTTTTTTTAACATTGATAATCGGCCTATTAGCGTTCTATAGGAGTACAGGCTGTAAAAAGTTCTGTTGGTAAGTATTTGCCATCATAAACTTCTGCAAAACCTTGTATTTCATCCACAGACTTTACGATTATACGGCTGTTTAGAATTATACCCTTTTCATCCCATGACGGATCTTCAAAAATTGGTGTATAGCTGTTGTCATTCTTTACAAAATAGATATACTCTTTTTTATCATTATTACTATCACATACGGCACTTACACTATGCTTCTCCTCTTGGAACATTTCAATTCCTGCATCTTCTGGAACAGAAGGCTTTTCAGTCACAGGAGGTGTATCTATAACCTGAGGTGTAATAGAAGATTGAATATACTCAATAGGTTCTTCTGTTCTTGATGAAGTTGGAATAATCTTTTCAGGTTGGGTCTCAACTTTCCACCTCTCTTTGGAGGCTAAAGATATAGTATCTTTAATAGACTCATCATAAGCAGACCCACCAGGCTTCTCATATTTAATACCACCACTAATAACTGGCTTCTCTTGAGGAGATGTATTTGTAACTTTCGTAGAGTTTTCATCCATATTGTTATATACAGAAATAACGTTATATACGATGAAAATGAAAAATAGACTTAATCCGACTATCATCATATGAAAAAAAGTTATTTTCTTCTTCTCTTTATTCGCAGTAAATTTCTCTTTTTTCTTTTTAGGAGTAGTTTTTCTTTTGACCTTGGCTTTAGCAACAACCACATCATCACTACCTTCTTGGAACAATTCTTTTAAAGATACTTCATCATCTAGGTCTTCCTCTTCTATACTTTCTTTCTCCTCTAAAGCTTCATCTTCAAAAGTATTTTCTAAAATATACTCACCTAATGATGACTTTTCTATATTTTTAGAAAGTGTAACAATTTCGTGTGTTTTTTGATTGAATTTCTGGGATAAATCACTCAGAAGTGTGGCATTAGTCACAAGGAAATCAATGTCCATAAACTCATTCCCGTTCTCTAAAGGAACATCTTTTAAAGATTTATAAATATAAACAATATCAGATATCTCTAAATTATAAGATTGAGCTAAGTCATCAAGTACCTCATGCATATGCTACCCCCCCTCTTTAATTTTTTAAACTTGTACTAAATGATTTAACCACAGATCCTAAAAATTTAGAAACAATATAATCATTACCTGCGGACAAAGTATCTTTTTTTCCTGCATATTTACCAACAGAACCCACTACATAGTATGCACCAAGTCCACCTACAATAAAAGAAAAGAAGACAGCAAGGCCTGCCTTAATACCCAAATCTTCTTGTGACTGCTCACTTTTTCTTTTAAAGTAACTATAACTTATGTAACCAAGTCCTAAAGGAAAGATAACCCACAATGCATTAATGAGTACAATCATAATGAGACCTGCTATCTTAGCCCCACCTGATATGTAATCTTCTGTATCCTGCATACCCGTATCTGCTGCAAAAATAGCAATGCTAAAGATAAAAAACAATAGTATAATATTTTTCATGTTCACTCTTTCCTTTTTTAATTTGTAGTCTGTGCTGCTGTAGTATCCGTACCTGTCGTACCAGGGTTAAGATCTTCAGCGAATGCATCTATAATTGACCCTATAAAATTAGAAATCATAAACTCATTTCCATCTTTTAAAGTGTACGTTGTTGTTCCTCCATCAGACATTGCAGACTTACCAATTGAACCTACAATATAATACGCTCCCAATGCTCCTATGATAAAAGAAAAGAAGACAGCAAGGCCTGCCTTAACACCCAAGTCTTCTTGAGCTTGTTCACTCTTTCTTTTAAAGTATCCGTAGCTGATATAGCCTAATCCCATTGGAAACACCAACCAAATGGCATTAATTAAAATAACCATAATAAGACCAAATATTTTAGCTCCACCTGTAATATAGTCGGAAGTTTCTTCCATTCCATCTGCTGCTCCCAAAGCAGATGCACTAAAGACTATCAACACAACAACAATTGTCATAATTTTGTTTATCAACATATTTTTCTCTTTCTTTGTATAAATTTAACACTACAATTATACTCATATTTTTTCGTAATGTTTATTTTTTTAAACTTTTTACAGTGCTGGCATTTATTTTTAATCCCAAAACATCTTCTAAACGGTTTTCATAGTGTTTTTTTTCCAGTAAACTTGCTTGAGACAAAGCTAATATTTTACTAAAAAGAATATTCTTTTTTTGTAATAGCTCTAATCTTTTCTCCAATTGTTTTTTAATCTCCTCTATTTGTTTCCTACTCTCTTCTTCCTTTAAAGTAATCTCTTTCTTTGTTATCTCTTTTTGATCATTCAGTACAAGAGCATACACACTAACGTTAAAGATAAAACATATCATTAAAAGTTTAATAATTATCTCTTACCTCGTTCAATTTCTCGCACTGTAGGTTTGACAGGAATTTCATATTCAATACTTGTGTATTTAATACCAAAAGGATTACTCACGCTTGCCCACTCGGTAGAAGCTCTTGCAATTAAATTTATCTCTAATTCTACACGTCTTGTATCCCAAGCATTTACCTCTTTGACCCAACTTTTCACAATCGTAGTTGCAACAACTGTGGATCTAAGTGTCCTATATGAATTTTTATTTTCATTTTCTAGTGAATCTACAGAAAAATGCTTTGTATCAATAGACACGATGTCCATATGTTCAGGGTATCGCCATTCACCCATTGCTCTTAAAAGCCCTATTTCATATTCCTTAAGTACATTTCTATTGTAGACAAAGTGCTTAGAAAACTCAAGTAGCCCTGGATGTAATTTTGTAACATCATCATGTTTTCTAAATTTTGTTTTATAGTTATTAGAAATTTTAATAAGGCCTAAAATAATATTGTTTGCAATATTAGCACCTAAATAATTCAAGAATCTCTCATTCTTAAATCCCATTTCACTTTTATCCGCAACAAGCATGACACCTGCGGCATTTAAAAAGATAGGATGACCAATATTCTTTTTAATATAACGAGTGTTTTCAACTAAAGTTGTCTCTATTTTTTCAGAGAGTGAACTGATACGCCAATTAATCACCAAAAAGGTGAGTGTAATTAAAACAGTAATCACATAGGCATTTGTCTGAATAAAATAATTAATTCTCTCTCCATAACCTGTAAGTGAAGACTTGAGTTCTTTTTTTTTCACGACATTCTCCTAATTAACACTTGAAATTTTATATCTCAAATTAAATTTATGTGCTTCTTCTGATGAATTAAAAATGACTTTTAATGACCCATTTGAAACAACAGCATAAGGTTTACCTGAAACTCTAAACAATTGTCTATGGAACTCTGTATCCTCATACTCTCTATAAGCAATTTCTGCATCACTACCAGAAAGCGTAGGTTTAGATATATCATCATCAACACCAGGTAGATAAACATTATCAGACATGATGGTACGTTTTGGTGCACTCGTTCTTTGTGTAGGTTGGTAAGGGGTCTCATTGCCACCATACTTAGGTAAAGCTAGAATTTCACTAGGAGAAAGCTGTTGCTCTAGCTTACAGCCTTCTATAACTACGGATATTTTTCCATCCTCATCCTGTCTCTGATAAAGTCTAGGTGGCGTAATCTTTTGCTCTTTATAAAGATATTTTCCTACTTCATTTGCCTTCATCTTATTTGCGTATTTTTCTAAAGATTTCTTCGCTTTCTTGTAAGCCTCTTTAGCACCTTGCTTCCTGCCTTTTGCAATCCCATCTTGTAAGCCCTTATTGTAAAAAAAGCTCTCTATTTCCTTATTACTTAAGACTTCATCTACAGTAGGGTCAGCAGACAGAAAAGTAGCTAACCCAATAAGTGCTATTATTTGTATTTTCATTTATTTTCCTTAATTAAAAACTTCTTTAGCTTTTGTTACACCAATTTTTATCATTCTAGCTAAATCATCGGCAATGTTAATCTCTGTATTAATATTACCATCAATCTTATTTAGTCGAATACCTAACTCTAAAACACTTTGAAGCAAAGAAGAAGTAATTCCAGTGATAACTAAATAACCAATCATCGCTATGGCTAAAGTAAGTGCCACATTCCCAACAAATGCCATATCCATCTCTTCATTGCCTTGTTTATATTTTAACCCAACAATAGAAAAAGCAAAAGAGTACAACATGAAAAAAAGTAGGAAAAGTAGCACAAGATAGACTAATTCTGCAATCATCATAATAATAAGAATGGTTTGAGCAGCACTTATGACTTCATCTGTGCCATTATTTTTTATATAACTGTCAGTCGTAAGCTGCGTCATAAGTGATTGATCAAGCCAAATATTATTAAAAAACGCATCAATACCCATCGAAGGATTTTCTGTACCTGATGGGAGTGCACCTGTAATTGCAAACATAAATAAAGTCACAAATAATAAAAAACCTATAACGTAAATAATAGACTTAGAGATGTACTGCCCTACACTTACAATACCATGGGCTTGTTTAGCCTGTCGTATTTCATATCCAACAATGGCCACAACTGCAACAATATAGAGTATAAATACACCTATGCCATACACAGCAGCAGATTCAAGCTCTGAGATGGTAGCAGTTTGAATATTCATATTATTATTTTCTCTCCACTGTATAAATATTGCTGCCTTTTACTTTCTGGACTATTTTCCCACCAGTAGAAAGCTTCATCTTCTCTTCTTCTTTTCTTTTCTTTTCTAAAAGTGCTGCTTTCTTCTTAGCAATAAGAGTGTCATTGGCTTTCTTTTTAGCACGTTCTTTTGACTCTTTAAGTTCGCTTTCACTCATGGAAGAATCACTATAAAGCCCTCTAAGTTTAGACCTTAGAGATTTTAAGGCTTTACGCTCTGATTCTAACTTTTCAGTCAATATTTTTATCTCTTTATTTTTCTCTTTTTTTAGTCTTTCAATATTCTTAGAAAGAAGATTAATAGCAGGTGTTTGATCTTCATGGTATTGCCCTATAGCAGGAATAATACGTTTATACGTATTGAGGTTTTTAAGGGCAATAACCGTTGGTGTGTATTTATCTATAGGCTTATGCTTTTTTCTAATCGCACCCAATAGCTTATCTGCACCTTTTTTAGACTTTGACATACCTAAACATAAAAGTTTTTTTGCTTGACCTTTACTATCACTATAAGATAAATAGGAAGGGTTTACCCCTAAAAAAGAAGCCAGTACTTCTAGTCTGACTATCTCAGTATCGGACATTTCCTTTCCATACACTCCTCTCATAGCGATACAATACTCTTTTGTAAGAGGCTTTAACGACTGTTTCTTTTCTGCTTCTATTGCCTTAACAGCAGAAGTAATCCCATGAGCAAACGCTTTCTTTTGTACCGAGTTAGCAAATAGACCCATAGGTAGCAAAACCGTCAATCCTATATACGTTATTTTCTTCAATATTTTATTCATTTCACTCTCCTTGTGGTCTCAACGCCATTTATATTTTCCAGTAGATGATTAATTTTTTTGTCTGTCATAAGAATCTCAGCCTCTACAATTTTCCATTTTTGCATATTTCTTGAAAAAACAAGTTCTTGTTCTTTAATCTTCTTCTCTATCTCAGGTATCTCTTTTAGATACGTAGCATAGACCTTAGTTTCAGATGTGGTGTATGCCAGTTCCACTTCACTAAGATATGTCTTTGTTGGACCAGTAACAGGGGCACAAAGATCAGCATTCAAGTTTACGAATAAGACCATAAATATCATACTTTTGAACATTCTTCCTCCAAAGTTTTTATATATTCTTCAATAGCAGCAAGTATCTTATTGGATAAATGCAACGAGGTAAACTTAAAACTTGTTATAGCTTTTCCCATCGCTCTTTTTTCCAGTAAAGAAACTCCCTCCATCTCCAGATTCACAATAAAATGACCAATGATAGTGTCAATCAGTTCCATATTTGCCACTTCACTCTTTTTTTTATGATATTTTTTATCAAAAAACTGCACATCAAGAAGTGTGTAGAGTTCGTAGTAACGTTCTTCTATTTTTCTAACCAAAGCCTTAGGGGTTTTTGCATTTTCTTCCATGAGTTTTTTAACATATAGCTCACTAATTAAATAAACAGTTCTAGGCTTATTATTTTTAAATTTCTCTGTAGTAACCTTATACTGCCCTTTAATATCATTAAAATTTCTTTTAATTCTATACAAAACTGTTTGCTTGTTAATATCATAATCAACAAGTTTATAATCTGGGATATACGTAAGGTTATCCATTGCTAAAAATACATCTTTAAAGCATTGGTATTAACACTCTCTTCTTCGGCTTGACGAAGCACAGGACTACTATCTGTTTTATATGATTCACCGTTAGGAATAAAGACTTTTTTCTTAGCCTGCTTCATTGAAGATTTTCTTTTTTTCTTTTTCTCTTTTTCTTTAACCAATGTTTTTTTATGTGTATCTATAGATACCAAGACATCTTTCACTTCTTCTAAAAATGCTTCATCTTGTTTTACAACACTCGTTTCTTCTACTTCAGGTTTAGGTAAAAATCTATATCTTTTTTCTACATTTTTAAGTGAATTATTATTGGGAGAAGCAATATCTTTATTACAGCCCAACAAGAATAGAGAAACAAGAAGAACAACTCGTAGCATTTAAACACCTCCAAAATTATTGTAATATTTTACCAAAAAAAAGAGGCACAGTATTTATTTTTATCTTTTTTTCAAAACTAAATGATAAAACCAAAATAACAATAGCAGAGTAATGGTCACCAACAAAGAAACAATCCAAATAGTGTGTGTAGTGAAGCCAAAAAGTTCCCACCAAAAATGACCTACTATTAAGACAATGGCTCCTAAAGCATAAGAAGTAAGATGAGCGTACATCCATATATACTCTTGCCATGCTAGATAAAAGAGTTTCAATCGTTCATGAGACAAAAAAATAAATTCTATTAAGAGGGGCAGTATAATAAAGAACCCAAAAACAATAAAAAACATTTTTACAAAAGCAATGGTATATATAAAAGAGTGATCTATGAGTGTAATAGAGAGTGTTAATCCTAACTTAGACATAATAAGTGTATGAAAGTCCATAAATAGGCTACTAGGAGAAAGTATCACAAACAACCAAAACAAGAAAGCAAGAAAGATGTATAGCATTTTCAATTTTTTTCTCCTAATAAGAATTTTACTATATATGTAATAGTGCTTGTATAACTATTTTTTCTAGGCACACGATACCCTTCTATATTTTTATTGATATACGCTGCCAAATGCAAAGCATATAAAACTCTATAACCAAATTGGGTACGAGGTGATACATTCATCATATATCTCTCTTTTCTTCTTTTTTCCATAATTTTAATAAGCTGCTCTATAGGATAAAAAGACCCTCCAACAAAAGTACCCCAATCATACCCAACCTCTAAAAGAGGTATGCGAAGAATGGACTCTTTGGGGATGCCCCTTTTTATTAAGTGGTGGTAAAGTAAGGAGGCCATAACATTCCCTGCTACATCATTATCTTGACCTAAATATATATTGCCACCTTCTTTTTTGTGTAGGCTACATAAAATATCTATAAAATCGTTGCTGTTCTCATTTTTATAGTGAGCAATAGCTTCCTTATCCATCCCATCTATAAAAAGATTTGCTCTTTTTGCAGAGGGAATCATGATATCTTCAAGACAACGTACTTCTTTGTCTAATTTAAAAAAGGTAGGGATAAAGGTAAATGCTACCAATTTTAATTCTAAGGCAACACAAGAAGGTCTATGTGTACCAATATAGCTTTCTGAAACAAAAAGAGACATATAATCTATATAAACTTTGTGATTCTCTTGTCACCATCAGTGATAAGTACCATGACAGGATAACCTCTTTTATCAAAAGTAATTATTTTAATCTCATCTTTACCATACTTAGCCAATAGACGTAAATACTTCTTTTTCTTGTAAAAATTAGAAAAAAGTCTATATGAAATGTATGCTCCAATCATAGCAAAAAAGAACATGACCATAAATATTTCGAGTTGAATAATCATCTCAAAAAAAGAAACACCTTGAGATTCATTATTCATTATCAAATCCTTTTTTGCCAATATTCAATAGTCTATACACTTCATCTAGTTTTTCATCGCTAAGTCTATCAAGGTTCATTTTTTTAATGTGACGTATTTTTTTCATACGCTCTACATTTGCAAAGTCAGATTGTGTGGCCTTCCAAACTTTTAACGCAGGATTACCCCAAACATTAAACTCTTTTTTTGATATTTGAGTATGTGATGAGGTGATCCACCTTGTGGTACTTTCAGACACAATTTTTTCCATAATCTGATATCCATGTTCCTCATCTCTTATCACTATAAATTTATTAATCATTTATCACCTCCATGATAACGGTATATCTGCTCTATTCTCATAGAGACCCTTGTAATTATCCAGTAGCAAACATGTCTTCTTTTTTTCAATATAAATCCATTTTGTTGCTAAAGTTATCTGATACATAGCAAGTCTTTCTAGTCTATTATGATCTAAAATATATTTATGAAAAACTTTCTCTTTTGCTGCAAGCTCTACATAAGTAGCATGAAGAACAGAAGAAGAAAAAACAAACAGCATTGATAGTATCATCACGGGTCTCTCTACCATTTACTTACCAAAATAAGAAGTGAAATGTTTTTTATATCGCTTATAATAAGGATAGTAGTACTTCTTTTTTCTTAACATTCTATTTAGATTACCTGCACCTCTATTATAACATTCGACTTCATGTACTTTGTTCTTATATCTTTTTACGCACCCACTAAGATGTTTAGCAGCCTTCTCTAGGTTTTTTTCTGGGTTAAACATATCTTTTGCTTCTTTAAGTGAGAAGTTACAAGTATTAATCTGCATCAAACCTACATCAAATGTAAATCCCATCTCTTCTAAAAGTCCTGCGATATAACTTGCTGTTTCTAAATTATCTGGATAGATACTTACGATAGAGAGTCCAGAATGAAAAGTTTTACCACCATACACAACCCTTATTTTGTCAGACCGAAGAGCCGTTAATGTTTTAGCACTAGAAGGAGATGTTTCCACAGCTATTGCTAAAGGTTCAAAATCACTTTCAATACTCGCAAGCGTAAACAACATAGAGGGTTCAAGACTATACTTTGCAGAAACACGCAATATCTCATCTGCAAAGTGCTCTTCTAAAAATGCTTTGGCATAAGAGACTTCAGTAAGGAAGTTAAGTAGCAGTAGTGTAAAGATAAGTTTCATTGCTTCCCTCGATATATTTTGACTAAATTATAACGAAAAAAAAGATTAGTTTATGTTTTTTTAAATATAGATACCCTTTTTAGTTATAATTTAATCCATTTAATTTTTATACCAAAAATGAGGAGTAAGGATGAGTAAAAATATTATTCACATTGTCATGTCAGCATCAGGTGGTTCAGGAAACACAACTATTTCAGTCAATATGATAGATGCGATAAATGGTGCATATGGTATAGATACGGATAGGTTAACAAAAAGATTAGGAGAATACAAACATATTCCTAAAATAGAAATACCTCTACAAGAAGATGAAGAGCAGTACACTACAGAAATGCTAGATAACATTATTAATACCTTTGAAAAAGATGATACGATTCATGATATTATCATTGACGCGGATAAGATACAAACTTTAAATCTGATAGATGTCTTATTAGATAGAGAAGCGATACAAGCACTTAAGGGGTGTGGCATAGAAGTACTTTTCCATATAATAGTGCCTTCAAGTGGCATGGCTGAAAATACATTAATGGGTAAAAAACTTATGTCATATAGTAACCTACTCAATGATGCTTCTATAGTAGTATGGATAAACGAATATTTAGAACCTCTCTCTTATGATAAAGAATTATGTAATGACATAAAATCTGTCATGAAAAATGAACTCACTACACTACTTGATAAAAAACTAAACCTCATTATTGAGGTACCCTATGCCTCTAATCAAACAAGGGCTATTATTAGAGACTATATAATTACAACAAATAGCAGTAAAGATACGGCCATAACTATTAATGAAAAGAGAGCATCTGTTTTAACAAAGCATGCTATTTCACAATATTTTAGTTTTTATCATCAGAAAGTAGCTCAAATAAAAGAGGTATGGGAGAAAAACTCAAGTGAAAAGAAAGGTTCAGAGAGTAGCGTAGACAATGGCATCGAGACTGTTCTTCCAGTAACAGAGGAATATCAGTATGAGTAAAAAGTTTCAAGAATATATAAAGAAATACAATATACAAGAAGATGACCCTATTTATGGTTTAGCTGAAGTTATATTTAAGATGGACCAAGACAATCAAATATTACTAGATCCAGATAAGGCACAACAATATATAGCGGCTGCTTTTAGTAAAGGTGTGTCCAGCGGCATTAAAAATAAGTTGGAAGTACATATGAATGATGTAACGATTGACTATGACAAGTTAGCTGAAGCAATACTCAAGAAAGAGAAGAAAAGAAAGTTTTTCTTTTTTAATAAAGACTAAAAATGCCTATAAAAACTATTAGAAAAGCTTTTGCAAAACTTAGAAATGCCTACGCTAAAAGGTTGACTAGCTATCCAAGAGTAGATAATGATTACAATAAAGAGAGAAAAGCAACTTTTTATCCTCACCCACCACTCTCCCCTTTTGATCCTTATGCACAACCATTAAAAGATACTAGCTACCCATACAAAAAAGATACCTTTCCCTTGGTGTTAGCTAATGAGAATATAGCTACATCCACAACCATCGAAGGTATTATGGTAGTAGTTGATAGATACAATGATGACAAGATGCAGCCTAGAACATCCAAAAAAGAAGAATTAGATAAGAAGATGGAACTCTTTTCAAAGCATTTAAAAGAACAAGGAATGGAGACAAGACCTTTTAATCCTAACTATGGAGAGGGCATCCCTGATGACGATATTGCAAGTATAGATACAAGAATGATTCAATTTAAATTTAAGTTGGAACCTTCTCATGCACGAAAGAAAACTATTGATGAGGTTAAACCAAAAAGAAGAAGAGACAGTAGAGACAACTATAAACATATTGCTCTTCAACCTGGCATGGCGAATAGCTTCAGAGAAGCCATGGAAACTTTTAAACTTAGAAAAATAAAAGCTAATAGAACCTTGGACAATAATTTATCTCATGAATCAACGCCCAATCCTTTTAAAGGGATAGAATAAATGAAGTATTTTCTATCTGAAGATCAAGTAACACACATCACAAACGCTCTTGGTGAAATTAACACACATGCAAAAAAAATACAGGAAGAAAAAGCAAAAGTAGATGAAGTGATGTATGCTTATATTGAAGAAGGTGCTGCTAAGTTTTTTGAGCAAAGAGAAAACTATATTGCTGAGATTATGATTGAAGGCCTTTTTGGTGAGGATATGGTAGAAGATATTTTATTTGAGCAAACAATGGAAGATAATCTTGCTAGAGAAAAATCTTATAATTACTTAAGTAAGTTGAAAAAAAATGTTCCTGTCTATGATAAAGATGCTATTTCATTTGAGATGAGTGATATTCAGGGTGACACCAGAGCATCAAATAATGTCTTGGGTCCGTCACTTAAATTATTGGCAGCATCAGTAGAATATGACCCTGAATATTTGCAAATAATAAAAAAGATTTCGGATGAGGAATTATACTTAGAAGACATAGTAAAAGCGTATAGCAAAAGAAAAAGTTAAAAGGAAATATTTTGAAAAAAAGTGGCTTAAGTACGATATTTAATAGATTTAGTGATGCTCATAGGGAAACTATCAAAACAATATATAGGGCTGAGGTAAAAGCTCCTGATATGGGAGAAAGTGTTTCTGTTATTCTTGCCAAATATCGAGATGTATATAAAAGACTGAAATCAAACAAAAAAGTAATCTCAAATTTAAATTATATTATTAGAGAACTCGATAGAAGAAGTGACAGGGATGTTGTTTATAAAGGTATATTATCTGATGATATTGTACTGTTTTTAAAAGAAGCATCCAAAAAACATATAAAACCTTCTATGATTTTTGAAAAGTATGCTCCTATAAAAGAAAAGGCTGACAAAATATCTAGATCAACTAGAAATAAACTATTCATACCTATTATTGTTTATTTTGTTGCTCTTTTTGGTGTCAACTTTATGTTAAGTATTTTTAAAGAAATGCGTGATGATGCGATTATGCCTTTTAGTGCTACTGTTAATTTTATTCTGGATAATTTTTTATGGATTAATGGATTAATAGGAATTATTCTAATTGTATTAGTATTTTTATATACTGAAAAGCTGCCTATTATAAAAAATGCCTTTTTGGAGATACGAGGGATGCTAACATTAGCTAGTATAGAAGTTTATCACGAAATGAGATATTCTTCAGCAGAAATGATTCCTGCATTAAAAAGGCAATTTAGTTTAAAGTACTCTCCAACTAAAAAAGATATTGAAGGTTTAGTGAGACTACTTGAAAAAGAAAAACTTATCAACCCATTTCAAGCCGCGGAAATTGAAATAGAAACAGAACGAGGAAAACTTTTAAGAGGTATTCAAGTTGCATTAGATGAAAAAACAGAAAAAGTAGAGAAACTTAATTATATCATGCAAGATACTATTGGAAAATTTTCTATACTAATGGTTGCACCTCAAATTATACAAGCTATTATTGTGGTTGCAGGTATGATGTTAGCTACTGCTGATTTTAAAGCTAGTTTTTAAAACCGAGTGCTTTTTTTTTGATATAATTACCTTGCAAAATGAATTTTAAAGGAATTTAATGAACACGAACAAAAGAAAAACTGGTTCAACTCAAAAGAAAATGAGACCAGGTTTTGGAACGATGGATATGCTACTCACATTAATTGTAGTTGCAATAGTTGTTGGAACAGCATGGATTATATTCAAAAAAATGTATATACCTGCTCAAGCAGAAAAAGAAGCGGCACGCATACAATCGGTGATCGGTGGAATTGAAAGAGTAGCACAACATAATGGAGGTGCATATTTAAAGCAAGCTACAGGTACAGCTATTTCAGGTATAGCTTCAATTAAAAATCAATTGGGAGGCACAAATGGAACTAAAGATGTTGGAACATGGCTATACTCTTGTCCTGTAGGTGGTGCTTCAACAGTACAAGTTGTTACTGAAAAATATGACGACTCTGAAAAAGCTGCCCTTATTGCAGATATTATACAGTCAGAAATGTCTCCATGGACAGCTACAGTTGCGACAGATAAGATAACCTTTTCCAAAGCAAACTCCTCTTGTCAATAGCTACACTTTACATAAAAGAGAAAAACTCTTTTATGTAAAACATTTTATAAAACATATAGCCAATAATTTTTATAAAGTATTTTAAAGGGGCATTATGGGTGGAGCGTTATTTGCATTTATCAGTTTTCTAGCACTTGCAACTATCACTATTCAATATAAGATAGATACAGAACAGTATCAGAGTGATATAGTGACAAAAAGAGGTTATTTAAACAATGGAATGTATGCTAATGAAGATATGCACACATATAGTTTTCCTCAAACTCCTCAAATGAACACACCAGGAACCTCTACAAGGGAAGAACACGTAACAAACCCTATTGAACAAGTTGAATTATTAGAAACCGTTATTTTAAGGACATGTAGAAGATTAAATGTATATGCGAAAAAACTAGGATGTGTTGATGCCCAAAGTGAACAAAAACTATGGAAATTTATTGGTGAAAAAGGCACAACAGGCACACTTGAGGAGGCATGGAGAGATGGTGCTGAAACAACAGCAGTGTCTTGTGCAACCCTCCCAAGTTTTGGAAGATATCTTATACGGAGAGCAATTCCCTTAAATATGATTATTAATACTGAGGGGAAGCATACATACGACTTAACAGGGATGCAAGGAAACTTTTTAACAAGTACTGACCCTTGTGGATACAAAGAAATTATAGGTTGGAAAGCAAATTAAAACATGATTGATTATTTAAAAAAAAGAGTGAAATCCGATAGTGAAACACAAGAAAGCATGAAAGTACCATTGTCAAAACCTGCTCATATGAATATCCCATTTATCTCTGACAAAATACAAAAAAGAATAGAAGAAAAAATAGGTACTGAAGAATTCAATGCTACATCCAAACAAAAAAATACGATTAAAAAAGTACACCTCTTTGATATTTTAGTCGAAAGAGAAAACTATACTTATATTGAACTAGGAGAAGTAGTCTTTGATATTTTAAAGGAAGAAGAAAAATGTTATTTCCTATCTGAACGTTCAAGCAGTAAAATACATTATGATATTCACAAGAAAGAAGTCTATTATATTCTAGAAGATGAAATTTATAAAGATGGCTTTCTTGTAAAAGAAAGGGTGATGGAAAGAGTCATACCTCATTTCTTCCCTATGCAAAAATCCAATCACCCCTATTTGATTCTTCCAAAAGACGAATACATAACACTGAAACTATATTTAGAAGATACAAAAGAGAAAGGACAAGAACTTTTTTCTGAAGGTCAAAAGAGTTTGAGATTCAGTTTTTATAATCTCGTAGAGTCTGCTATGCATAAAGGTGCATCTGATATTCATATCAAATATTCAATGAACTTTTACCATGTTTATTTTAGAATTTCTGGGGCACTCGTAAATCAACGTGAATATCTAATGGACAAGGATGAAGGACATGACTTCATCCATGCGTGTAAGGTTACTGCAACAAAAGACACAAAAGGTGAGTTTAGTGCAGATGAGCATCATTTGCCACAAGATGCAAGAATTGTCTTTAATTCACTAGGGGTAGATACAAGAATTGCTATCACGCCAGAAGGTACCTTGAGTGGCAAACAAGTACTTGTAGCAAGACTCTTAATCAAAAAACAAATAGACAAAAAAACCTTTTCATTTAGTGAATGGGGGTATGGTGATGACTTTATAGAAGTTTTGGAAGATGTTAAAAACATTAGTGGGAAACTTATATATGCTACAGGAAAAGTAGGGTCAGGTAAGTCAACTCTTCTATCTCATTTATTGGCAACACTAGATGACGATATTTCCATTATAACTATTGAAGATCCAATTGAATATATTTTAAATAAGAAGAATGCTACACAGCATGAAATATTTATGCCACAAGATAAAACAAGACAGATTACTTATGTAGATTATTTAAAAAAAATCAAGCGTTCTGATTTTGATGTACTTTATATTGCAGAGACAAGAAAAGATAAAGGTCTTATGGAATCAGTAGTAGAAGGTGCGAAAGCAGGAGGAACAATATATTCAACTATTCATATTCCGAGTTGTTTTGATACCCATGATACACTTGTGCAAGTTTTTGGTGCGGACAAAAAAGCCATAGCTTCACTATTGTACTTATCTGTAAATCAGGTATTAGTAAAAAAACTTTGTCCTAACTGCAAGAAAGAAGATAAGGATCATGTAAATAAAAAGAATCTTGAAGAAAGAGCTTCAAGCCTAGACTACATTTATAAAAACCCTTTAGATGATTTTTTAAAAGAAGATTTTAAGACCTATATAGCAGATAATAATGGATGTGACATATGTAGAAAAAAATCTTTTGGGAATAAAAAAGAATGGGGATATGATGGAAGAATCCCTGTATATGAATATTTACGAATTGACCCAAGTTTTGCAACTTGGATATACAAAGAAAATTGCGATAGATATGATATAGAGCTTAAAGCATGTACTGAAGGGAAGGGTATAAATAAACTTCAAACCTTTATACGACTTCTTAAGGAAGGAAAGATTGATGCGACATTGAGACAAATTAGAGAAATATAACAGCTAAGATAAAAATATTGATATAATACACACCATATACATACACGAGGAGAAAATATGAACAAATACATACTACTTATAGGGATAATATTAGCATTTGGAGGGTGTAGTAGTATTACAAAAGATGCTACTGCTCTAACTAAAGATAAGGACAGATTACTTTATCAAGAAAAATCCTATCTTGCAACAAAAATGAATCATTCCCTAATGGATCAAAGAGTATCAATTCACCCTCAAAATAAAAGTATTTATAATGTTGTTAAAAATATAGCACGGTCAAAAAATATACACTTTGACACAAGCTTTAGACCTAGTAATAAATATAAAGTTACATTAAACTTTAATGGCACATTATCTGAACTCTTCTCAAATATTTATGATCAAACTGGTGTAAAATATGCCTATAAAGATGGCTTAATAACTGTAATAAACAAGAAGATAGTTGAAGTTTATATCCCTGTTCTACAATGCAAAGGGAAACCAACGGTATCCATATCTCTAGTAGATGTACCTAAAGATGATGTGTTTAAACATTTTAGTAGAAGATACGATTATAGTTTTTCTTTCGATTACAAATATGAAAAAGCTAAAATTGAAAATTCAACACAAACAGGCATGCCAAAAGAAATACATAAAGTATCTTTTTTATACAATGGGTGTGACACAAATGAAGCACTTAGGCTATTTGCAAAAAACACCAACCTTGACTTAACAGTATCAAACAACAAGAAAATTACTGTAAGTGACTATAAAACAATAAATGTAGAAATCCCCTCTTACTATGATGTAAGTTTTAGCTCTTCAGGAACAGGTATTGGTGAAGGAAACTCGCAAGGTACATCATTAACATTACAGGAAAAGTTTAAAGAAGAATTTACATCTTTTATAAAAACACATCTTTCCTCCGAAGGTACAGCGTATATATCTAACAGAGGATATATAGTAGTGACAGATAGACCTAATTATATTGGAGAAATAAAAGAATTAATTAATAATGAAGTTAAATATCAGAAATCTATCAAACTAAAGGTTAGTATCATTAGAATTGATGTGAATAATGAATTTAATTCTGGTATAGATTGGAATGTTGCTATAGAACAAATTGGTAAGCAATTTGACATGAGATCATTAACAGGTGGTATGAGTTATGCTGATACAATTTCAGGAGGTTTCAGTCTGGGAGGAATTTCAAATAACAAAAAACAACTCATTAGAGTTCTCGAAAAGTTTGGTTCAACAAAAATTGTCAAAGAATTTAGAACACAAGCTAGAGGTGGTGTAATTACAACATTTAAGGCCGTAGAACAAATTCCTTATGTTACAACTTCGGTTGTTCAGAACCAAGGCTCATCAGAGGTTGTAACAGAAGCGAAGGTTGCTGAAGCTGGCATGGTAATCTCGATTGTTCCTACTTTTAGTGGAGACAGTATTAATTTAGCCACAGATATAACAATATCTTCATACTTAGGAGATAAACAATTCAATGTAAATGGAGGAGAATATATTCTTCCAAGAATTGCAATTAATAAAATACAAATGCCTGCATCCGTTAAAAATGGAAATAGTGTAGTACTTACGGGTCTAAAGATGTCAGAGAATCAATCAGAGGGTGAAGGAATGCCTCTACTTATACAAAATAAAAACTTTGGTAGTTTGTTTGGATCTAAAGCCAAACAAGGAAACTCTTCAGAATTTTTAATCATTATCACACCTGAAAAACTTAAAGGCTTTTAGATGCAAACTATGTTAAAAATATACATAATACTGATTCTAGGATTAAGCATTGCATATGCAGATGATAAAAACACTACATCTCTCAATGAACAAGATATAGATAGAATATTTTTATCTTTTGTTGAAGAGAAAAAAAAGAAACGAGATGAAAAACTCAAAAAAGCAGCTCAAGATAAAATAAATTTAGAAATTGCACTCCAGTCAAAAAACGAAAGTCCAAATCAAGATGTTATTGAAGAAACAATAGATTTGATGGATTTAACCGTAGAAGGCAACATTTCTAACCATATCAGTACACCTATACCATTTACAATATATGGAACAAGTTGCTTAAAGGGTGTATGTATACTTATTACATCGGCAGGCGAGTTCAAAGAAGGTTCAACCATAAACGTAACAGGTGAGAAAATAGACAAAATTACTGATTCATTTGTTCAAACAAATATAAGAAAAATATCTATATAGAAAGATTGGAGTGAACATGGATCGATCTAAAATTATCGCAAGTGTACTTGAAACAAAAGAAAACTGTGATACGCCATTAGAAAAAATAGAATTCGATGGTTCTATCTATTATATTTGTTTTTCTGAGAAGGTTAAATCCTCATTAAGACAAGATTTCGCATACCTTATTTTATTCGCAATAAGTGGAAAAGGGAATAAACGGTATTACCATGATAAAAAAAGAAACTCATTATATCTTTTTGAATCAAATGATGATACTATTGAGATAGACATATTACCTGTAGATAAAAATGCGAGTCAAGAATCTGTCGCCAGTTTGAGTGAAGCCCACTTTAATTTCGATTCTGCCGAAGTGATATTGGAGTCTCCAAAAGAATTAAAAAGTATTTATGGGAAAAAACATCTTAAAAACATACTGTTACTACTCTTTCTTATGGCTATTCTTGGCACTTTATTATATGTAATTTTTCAAAGTGACATCAAAAAGAAACCGCCTAAACCATATCATGCTCCACTATCAAAGACAGAGAATACCTATTTATTAAATTTAATTTCTAAGCAGACTATCGATATTCTAAATAAAGAGATAGCCTCGTATTCTTTATCAATAGATAAAATTAATAGAACCCGCATTGTCGGTTTTAATTTAAGTAGAATTGAAATGATTCCAAGAGTTGAGCCAATTTATGATGAAGAAAAAAATATTTGGTATTACCCAGGTTCAGAGTTTCCTAAAAGAGGAGGCTATACGGCTCTCATAGAAATTCTATTAGAGCAAACATTCGCAGGTGTTGGGTTTACATTAAAAGAGCATACAGAGGAAAATACTGTGTATGGTAAAGTTGTTACAAAAACAATAAACACCGATGAAAGAAATTTATCTGAGTACAGCAAACAAAACCTTATTCTGACAAAACAGTGCCTAGAAGAAACACTCATCCTAACGGAAGATACAATACCTACAAAAAGAGAAGACAGAAGTATAGAATTTATTATTGATAAGACAAGTGGAAGTACAATTATAAAAGAGGTACAAAAGAGTATTGAACATTGTCCTTTAACAATTAAATCACTAATGCTTACAGAAACACGGTTTAGAATAGAAGCCATATTAAGGAATGACATTGAATCCAAATAACTTTTTACAAAAAAGAAAAGCATTCGCTTTAATGGAGGTACTATTTGCGACTATTATTATTTCTCTATTGATTGCCGCCTTAAACTATAATCTAAAAGATGCCAAAGAAATGCATAATGTTAAAAAGGAATTAGAGTTTTTTGACATTATGGAAGGGGGCATTAAACAAAGTTTCATACAAATACTAAATGCCTATGAGACTGTTGCTCAAGATGATATTTCAACAGCTAAAAGTACTTGGTCATGGGGAGGAACGAAGATGAACAATACTTCTCCTTTACCAACATATGTTGCAACCAATATTCTGCGATTCAACTTGGATAAGAACAGTCTATCTACTACTGAAAAAAATAGACTTATTGAAAATATAGTTGCTAATTTCAAAAAAATATGTAAAAAAAACCCAGAAACAGTTTCTACGCAACTTGACTTATATTGCCCTAAATTAATAGGCTTAAATTTTACGCTTGGGTACAGTAGTACATTAGGTATCAATATTGGCTCAAATATAGATCCTCAAGAAGCACCTTCCGTACATGTTAAATATAAAAGAGAATCAGCATCAGGGATAGTGACTGATGTTGCATACACGGATCAAACTTTCATCTTTTCATTAGAAGAAATATACTCACATAGAAAGAACTATTCACTTAGAAAGATGAATACTGTAAGATCGGCATTGAGAGCATACAGCAACTCTAAAATGCTAAAAGAACTATCTAATACTTCACCTAATGGACTTAATAGTATAGATGATGGATTTGTTCCTTGGTATTATACTGCTTTTGGTAAAGACACTACAAAAGTAAGAACACATAACTGTACTACTGGCTGCACTAATATGAAAAATTCAAATTTTTGGTTACCTACAGGCAGCAAGAGAGGGGAATTCACATTGAATCTCATAAACAACTTACTGAATGGGGATAAGCAATATGCAGTTGATGGATTTAATAATGAATTGTTCATCCATCCGATTGTAAACAATTGTACTGCTGGGAGTAATCTTAGAACCTGTTCTATTTCAATGCCTACATATCCAAAAGATGACTACTTTACCATTGGAAACCCACCTTATACAGCTGCACTATATATTCAACCTAGAGAACTTTTAAGCAATAATTCTCCTGAATACAGTCGAATGATTATTAGTTTTTAAAAGGACCCATCTAATGAAAAAAATATTATTACTAATATCTATATTCACTTATATTAATATTTACGCAGCTGAATATGTTATCCCTACTTCTTTTGATAACTTATTACAAGAAGTAAAGTCATCGAATACTGTTATGATAACAAATGCTTCTTCCCTATCTGCTTCATCAAGAACCATTACAATAGGCAATCAAACACTGAAAGGAAGATGTGCCATTGTGCCAAAAATATCTTGCAAAAGCCCTTTATCTTCATTTATAAATGTAGCAATGTCATCTATCTCACTAAGAGAAGATGTTCATAATGAACTTGTTATCCCTTATGACACTTCTGTTTATACACAAGAGTTCGTGACAACATGGGAGGTTTGTGCGGTTGCACTAGGTGGTGTAACATGGGATAAATCTGAGCTTGTATCATCTGTGGGGAATGATGGTGTCACAACTATAACACATGATTTCAAGGCAAACCTATACAGAAAACTTTTTTACTTTTTCTCCAATGCTTCTGCTTCCCTAAGAGGTCACAATAACAGCTATATGCTCATTAATACTCACCAGGTATGTAGATGATACTCAACTATATTTTACCAATCATTTTTGTGGTTTCATATTTAGAGAGTGTCGTTATTCAACTCCCAAAAGAATATGATAATATAAAGAATTCACTTGCTTCTACACAAAGTATAGTATTGTACAACAGTGCACTTTCCAATACAATATCATCAAAAACCTATAGGGTCGCGGGAGAAAATTTACGGTTAAGATGCGAAAAAATTAAGAAGATACAATGTACAAATGCTTCAGTAAAAATACAAACACAAATAGGAATGATTAAACTTACAGACAAAAGTAATACAACACCTTTTCAAAATAATACATCAATACCTATGATTCCTGTATCTAAACAAGTTGTTATTGAAGATTCATCTGCGACAGAATGGGCGATATGTGGTGTCGTTGTAGGAATGTATTCTGAGGACAGTTCCATATTGAGTAAAAATCAAGTGAGTTCTGGAAAAGTGGAGTACACGTTAGAATATAGACCTCTTTATGACAGAAAAAAATATGTATATTTTTCTAACAGTATTTTTACGGGTGGTAGCAATAGTAACATGAATATTAATATAAAACAATATTGTGAATAGGAGCTATATTTTTAGATACAATATTACAAATACATCAAAGGAAAATTAATGAAAATGTACGTAGCTTTACTGATCACAAGTCTCTTGTTTATAGGTTGTGGGAGTGGAACAGAGGATGATGCCTATGCATCATCTCAAGAATATACTCTTTACACACAAGAAGAAACACCGATAACATTTACTGTTGTACCCAACGCCATTGAAGAAACTGTAGAATATTCAGATACAGCAGAAACCACCAACACAACGGATTCAAGCGTTACAGTAATAACGATTGATAAACATCCCGAGAATGGTAAATTGTCACTCGCAGGTGAATCAGTAACATATACCCCCTTCTCTAATTTCAATGGAAGAGAAGTTATAGCCTTACACTTAGGAGATCCTTCAGATGTAAACTATAAAATATATAATATAGTTATATTTGTTGAAAGTGATGGTGAGGCTCCAATGCTTAGTGGAAATCCTACAACTCAAATAAAAGTTAATGATAATTATTCATTTAGACCTAATGTGGCTAAAAAATTTCAAACAAACACCATGGTCTTCAGTATTGCAAACAAACCTTACTGGGCTTCTTTTAATGGGAATACAGGAGAATTATATGGTAAGGCTCCATCCGAAGAAATATTAACAGAGAATATTGTGATAAGTTTATTTAATGGTCAAGACCGATCTTCTTTAGAAGCATTTGATATAGAAGTCTTTGACCCTGCCAAAAAAGAGGACACAACTGTTAATGATACAGAAACAGAAGAAGACAACGATTCTGAAATAACTACTGTTGATGCAGATGAAGAAGACAACGATTCTGAAATAACTACTGTTGATGCAGATGAAGAAGACAACGATTCTGAAATAACTACTGTTGATGCAGATGAGGATGTCGAAGAAGAAACACAAATAGAGAATGATCCGACAGATAAAGGTGATAATATTTTATAGGGAGAAATATGACTAATATAATAAAAATATTAATATTTTTTGTATATGCTACAGATGCTTATGCAATTAAAATAGATGGTGGTCTACAAGATTATATACCTGCAAGTACTTCTTCTGATAGTACTTCTTACACAGCACAAATATCATCATTGTCAAGTGATGGTGTTTGTTGTAGCGACATGGAAAAACAAACGTATAATACAATTATAGAAAACTCATCACCTCCTGATGAAGCAATTATTGAAGGCATTATTTTTTCTGGAGGTATAGACTTTGGGAATAAGGAAATATCTGGTGGTAAAATTCAAAGTTTTATCTATGGTGATAATACGAAAATAGGACATAGGTACCTGCTTCGTGACATAACACAACAAAAAGATTTACTTTCATCCCACATAAATTCCAAACTATCCGCCAATGAAATTAATTTTTATCGAATAGACGGGAAAGCAGATGGCTTAGAAGTTGAATTATCTATTACAGATAGCAACATGGCAAAAATATCATTTCTTGGTGGAAAACACTGGGCATCCTTTAAATTTCTACTTAGTGCGGACAAAATACGGGCTAGTTTTATAAGGTCTTCGAGTGACCCCAATAAACTTTATTGGACAGCAAAAGAAAACGGTGAGTTATGCCTAACTGTCGAAAAAACAGTTATGCCCACAATAACTAAAGACGCTATTAATGGTGAATATTGTATGTATTATCAACTTCAAAGAGGGAATAATGTTGGAAATGAATAAAATTTCATACGTATCCTTTTAAAATAAATGGAAATTAAAATCATACAAAACATAAACTATACGATATAATATTTTTATAAACAAAAAAAGGACAAATATGAACAAACTACTAATGATGACTTTATCAGTGACAATACTTACTTTTATAGGATGTAGCAAGAATGATAATAGTCAAGATGAGAAAACAACCGAAGCTACTAATAGCACCCCTGAAATAGCAGGAGTAGATATGAGAATATGGTATAAAGATGGAGTATCTTTTGGAACAACACGAGCTACTGACGTGATGGTAAATGGCGGATACCCTACGTATGATATAGGTACTGGTTTACAGAATGGATTCATCGTCATGAATGGAGCAGTAAATGATTTAGGAGGTGTAGACTTAGGTATTTGCAACAATGCTATTAAGGCAGATAACAAATTAAATGATGAGTGTACTTTACCAATAAATAAAAACGAGCCAAAGCCATCTCCTGAGCCTGAAGAGGATAAAGAAGACACAACTCCACAGCCATCTCCTGAGCCTGAAGAGGATAAAGAAGACACAACTCCACAGCCATCTCCTGAGCCTGAAGAGGATAAAGAAGACAC
>CACVAS010000046.1 GCA_902727855.1 uncultured Sulfurovum sp. | reverse complement strand
TATTTAATTTCATAAAGATTTATATTAACATCATTTAATTTATTAGAATAATCAAACTCTAATTTTGCTCAACTAAAGGTGGGAAGTTCTAAAATATCAGATTGATTATTATAAATTCAACTGAAAGATAATTCACTAAAAACACTACTTCAAGTAGAGCTAAAATCAGCAGAAACAAAATTAAATAATGATAGAAAAACAAAAAAGGAAATAATGATTTTTTTAGTCATTTTTAAAAAAGTTAGTTAGTAATCAAATAATTTTAATATATGAAATTTTGAAAATATATATAAATCATCATAAAATAAAAGAAGTTGCTATAATGTGGTAAATTGTCATTTTATATTTTTTTTAATAAAGAATAAGATAATGAAAAAGTAAATTTTATAACAGCTATACAAACAATTAAAAAGGTTCAGTCTATAAAAATTTGTTCAACTACAACATTGAAAAGCCCTAAAATATCCATATTTTTTTATATTAAATTATAAATTTTAAAAATAACTTTTTAAATTAATAAAAAGTTATCTAAAAAGCTACAATTATCCAATTCTTCTTTTTTTGTAATAACCATAAATGATTGTTACAACAGCTATAAATGCAATACCAGATAATACAGCTGGTTGAGTTACTAGAGTTACAATAGTATCAACAATAGAAAAGAATAAATTAATAATAAAATTAATAACTTTTCAAAACAATTCACCAAGTTTTGCAGTTTGATCAACTGTAACAGCATTTGCTACAACTACTTCATTCATAAGAAAGAAAATAATAAAATTAAAGTATTTTTTTTAAATTAATAAAAAAAAGCAGGATTTCCCTACTTCTTACTAATATATAAAACTTGCCCTAATATATATTAATAAAAAGTAAGGGGCAAGCTTAAATTTTATGATTTTTTATTTAATTTGTAATAGGTCGCTAAATTGTTCTTCTGAAAGTGAAACAGAAGTTTTATCATCAGTAACTCTATTTCAAATAATTTTTTTCTTTTTTACTATAGCACCATCTTCAAGAGTAAGTTTAAAATTTGTTATTTCAATTTTTGTGCCATTATATGGAACATTTTTTTTATTTTTATCTTCATATGTTCAAGAATATTCCACAAATTCAACTACAATTCTATTACTTGGAAAAACCTCTCAAGTTGTTTCAGATACTTTTTCATAATCTTTTGAATGTAATTGTTTTACATTATCTTTAGTATATCTTTTAGCCTCTATTTTACTCATAACAATATTTTTAATAATTAATATATTTTTTTAAAATCCCTTTTTTTCCAATACTCTACAAAAAAGGTAAACACAGAGAGTTATAAAAGTTTTAAATCTCACAAAAAAACTATATATCTAAAAATAATATATAGTTTTTAATCTAATTGTCAAAAGTTTTTATAGGCTTTTTAAAGAGTTTATTTCTTTTTTTCTAAAGTTTCCTTAGCCCCATACTCTTAATTTGGCAACTTGGTAATAGCTTAACATCACAAAACCAAAAAAAGAGTATAGGGCTAAAATAGCTATTTTTAGTTTTTAATTTGTGAGTTAAGCAAAGTTAATATATTGATTTTTTGTAAATTTACAAATTTATTATATCAGATTTTTATAAAAATAAATAAAACAATACTGAAAAGCTAAAAATTATACAGAAAATAATATATTTAACATCATCATTTTTAATAAAAATATCATTATTCATAGTTTTAAAAGCAATGTAATTTATTATTATAGTAGTTCAAAAAACAATTGGAATAAGTAAGATAAATCATATTATATCATTTAGCATAATTTAATAAGTTATAGAAATATTTGTAAATCTTCACAAGTAAAATCAGAGGGCAAAAATTCAAATATAAATTATAAAATTCATTATTTTATAAGATAATATTTTAGTAAGTAGGTAAAAAGGGTTAAACATAAGTTATTTATTTAGTTTTATAGTTCAAAGGCATCAACAACAAGTAATATTTTTATGTTTTTGTTTATATTCTTTTAATTTTTTTAGAGAATAATTATTTAAGTATCAACAGGATCTACATTTTAAAGTTTGAATTTGTAATCTTCAAAATTTTCAAGGTAATAATTTTATATCTTTAAATAACATAATTTTTATTTTTTAAGTTTTATTTTAGCTTTCAATTCACATAATTTTATTTTTTAGGTTTTAATTTATTTTTTTAATTCAGATTCTATTTTTTTTAATTCAGATAATCTTTTTTTAGTTTTATTTTAATAGCTGTAACATTATTTTTTAAAATCTTATTTATTTTTTTTCATGATAAATAAGGGTTATTTTTTCAAAATAATATAAATTCTTCTAATACTTCATAATAAGCATTTATAGTGTTATCATCATTTTGAATAGTTTGTGAATTTATCATTAAACTATAAGGTTTATTTTCAAGAATATTATTTACACAAAGTTTTATATTTTTTTGTAAAAATATATCTGTATGTTCAGAATTAAACAATAATTGAAATAGTCAGTTATATCATGTATTATGAACAACTTTTTTAACGTATCAATAACTTCTTTTTAAATAGTCTTTAGGTATATGTCAGAAATCAAGAAAAGCTTGTTTTAAGTCAAATTTTCTTTTTGGGAAAGTTTTTATGTTTAACGATCCTTTTTCAAGGTGGTATTTTTCAGGTATTCTTTTATTAACATATTCTGAAAAAATGGATCCAATAACATCATTTTTATTTTCTAAGAGTTCCATAATATTATAATTATGAAATCTTTTTGCTTGCTCTGGTCTAAGTTCCAGCTCTATTCTCCTAACATCATTATTATTTTGTAAATGAGGGTATAAAAAGGCTTTGTGTTTTTTCCAGGTATCAAGTACCTTGTCATATATTCTTATTAAAGAATTTCTATTTTTTGAGTTTTGTATTTCTCATAAATAATAAGTTTGATAAAACTCCGGGTGTTTTTTATCAGTTCAAATTGCTGAACTGGGTTTTTTCATATCAAGAAAAATCTTACTTAATTCTAAAATAGTATAAGGAACATCAAGGCAGGCATCAAGTCTATAAAGAAGTGCATTTTTATAATCAAATAGTGTTCAAATAAATTCTAATACTGTAAAGGGGAGTTTTTGCAATGAGTCTAAAACAAAGAAAGAAGAATATAAAACTATTTTATCTTTAGAATGTCATCATTTTTTTAAATGGTCTTGGGGTTTTCAATGTAGTAAGGCAAAACAAGGGACAGGAAATCAGTCAATGGAAGTTTCAAAAATTAATCATTTTCAAAATCAAGAAATATTTATATTTTTATATGAAAAAATAGTATCAAATAATTCTATATATGCAATGTTTGAGTTGTCTTGGTCAAGGTTCCAAACAAGTTCAGAATATAAAGAAAAATCTTTTTTAAGGTTTGAGGTGTTAAATTCAAACATATCTATTCAGAAATATAAATAATTTTCTAAAGGGTTTTTAAATTTTTTGTTTTTTTTCACATTTATAAATTTTAATTAATTTATAAGAATGTTTTTTATTAGTTGAATAATCAACATAACATTTACTTATTTTTTCTTTTTGAATTTTTACCATACTATTTCAACATCTTGAACAAATATATTCAAACATAATTTTTAAGATTATTTTTAGGCAAATTTAAAAGGACTTTTTAAAGCCTTTGACTTTGCAATTATTTTTTAAATAATCTTTATGTCTTAGGACTGTAAAGCCTAGAAGTGCAAAATAGGAAAACTAAGTTGCAACCATATTACTATATGGTTTTTTTATTAAAAGCCTGAAAGATTTTGAGGTCTTTTCAGGCTTATTTTTAAAAAATTATGTAAACAGTGATTTTTTATATATTTATATAAAAGGCTGTAAAATTTAATTAATATTATTAAAACAGTGATAGTTAATTTTTCAGATTATGTTAAGGAACAAATTATTTTTAAATAGTTTTTGAAACCATTTTCAAAACTTTACTAAAACAATATAATCTTTTTTATAATTAAGTCAAAAGATTTTATAGAGTTTTTAATATAAAATATAAATAATATAACTGTATAACTAATAAAAAAGCCCCCCAGTGGGTAGGGGGAGCTTTTTCACTAGTTATGGAACTTTAAAAGAAAGAGGGGGCAGTGTCAAAAAAAAAGTAGTAGTTGTGGTGAGAAGGTTTCTTTTTTTTTCACATTAAAAGTTTTTTCTTTTTTTAGTTATGTAAAAATTATTTTTAACTTTTTTTTATTGTTAGTTCCCTTTTTTCTGCTCAAAAAATAGATGAAAAAAAATTTTGACACAAAGCAAGACATTAGCCCATAATAAAAAGCCCCATAAGAAGGGCTTTTAATTATTCATTTTAAGAAATTAAATCAACTAATTTTGTAAAAAATCAAGTATTGTAAACAGTCCATAATATATAGAATATTGTCATATATAAAATTGTTTGTACTAGAGATTTAAAAAGTCTAATTGATTTTTCAATTATTTTTATCAGAAATCTTATTGTTTTTAATAAGATGTTTAAGATGTGATTCAATTTGTTTATCATTTTTTATTTCTTTTTTAGCAAATATTGGATCTTCTAATTTAAAATCTTCATTTTTTAATAAATTAGTTTTAATTGGATTAAATTCTTCTTTATCTTTAACTATGTTTTTTAGTCTTGGTTTAGCCTCTAAAATTTGAGTTAGTAACTTTATATCAATATTAATATATTTTTCATTATCAGCTATATTTTTATGTAAATCATCATATAAATTCCATATAGTAGGTTTAAAGAAAAATCAAAAATATTCATCAAGTGGCTTTTCTTTTAAAATTTCATCTCAATTTTGGTCTTTTCAGATATATTTATAAGTTAAAATTTTTCACTCATCATCTTTTTGTTGTCTTCTAATTATTCAAATATCCTTTAAAAGTGGAAAATTAGCAAAAGGTTTAACATAATACCACCAATCCACCATTCTTCTAAGTGTTTTATTAGTTTGGTCTCATTTTGCAGTAATAATATAAATTTCTTCAAAGTTTTTTCTATTTTGGTTTATATATTCAGCATAAACATTATTATTTTCTAATTTATTTTGATTATTGGCAATAGCTCAAGCTTCATCAAAAAATATATAGAATTTAGTAAACTTTTTACGATCATAATTTAATAACCCTCATCAATTTTTCTTTTTTTCAGTATATAGATATCTTTCTATATCATTTATAGCGTTAGCAGTCCTTAATAGTTCAAGAAACTTGTCATCATCAAAATAATAGTAATTAGGTAAATTTAATTTATCCATTTTTATATTAGATAAAATAATATTTATTCAATCATTTTTTCAACTACTCCAGATTTTTTTAGTAATTTTAGAGACTTCATAGGCTATAAAAGTGGCTAAACTACTCTTTCAACTTCAAAATTGTCATTCAATTCAATTAATCATAACAGGCAAATTTAATAATAAAATATGATAATTTGAAAATAAATTAAAAAGCTACTTGCAGTTAGCTTTTTAATTAAATTTTCAAAATTTTTCTACAAGAATTTTAACAATAAAAATTCAAATAACAGCTACAATTCAGGCAAAAAATGAATTTATAAATAAAACAAAATTTGAATAATCTCAAAATGAAACAACTATTAAGCTAAAAAATGAATTTCAAAAATCAACAATTCAATTAAATAATAAATCAAGTTCTAAAATATATGAGAATAATCATATTAATATTGAAAATATTAAAATATATGTAAAAATAAATATTCAAAGTGAGAAAAGATTTCAATTAGTTTTATCAAAAATAGTTTTTCAAAATAATAATCATATAGAAGAATATAAAAATCAATAAAATAATTTAAAAATAAAGAAAACAATATATAAAATTCATAATCTAAATAATATATAGAAAAATCATGAAATAACACTTATAAAATTTTTAGATACTTCACTTTTTTCATCATGATTTATTCAAATATCATCTTTAATTGGTTTTAATTCTGTTTCATGAACTTCAATTCAAATACTTAAGTCATCATAAAATTTTAAAAAAGGAAATTGAATACTTAAATTTGGGGTTTCTGGTAATAATATAATTAAATAATTTGTAAAAACATCTATTCAAAATGTTTCATTTAATCAATTTGTTAAAGCTTCAATAGTTCAGCTTCAAGTAGGTGTAAAATTAAATCATAATAATCAACTATCTAATTCATTTTCTACAGGTGGATCATAAATATCTAATTTTCATATGTCATCTAAACTTCAACTATAACTTTCACCATCAACAGTTATATTTTCATTAGTTTCTTCATCATAACAAACTTCATGAACTTCTTGAGTTTTAACAATTTTTCAAAAATCTAAATTAAAAACAATATCATCAGAAAAACTATTAGAGGTAGTTTCAAATTCAAATCAATATAAATAAGGGAAATTTGGGAAATAATACAATTTATTAAATTCAAAATTTGTTCAAGGTGTATCAATTAAATCATCAGCAATTTCAAACCTTTCTCAATTAGAATTAAGCCCATAAACTCTTTTATAATAGCTTCAAGTTCAAGTAATTTCAAAATAATTAACGTTACTGTTATCACTTGAAAAAGCAGTAATAATAGGACTATCAGCAAAAGGACTATCTAAATTATTATAAGTTATAAATCAATTATTTATAATTCATCAAGAAAAATTTGTTATATCTTCAGCATTTTCAAGACTTATATAAAATTTATTATCATCAGTTCAATATTGAAAAAGTGATTCTTCTCTGTCTTCATCAATATAATCTATAAAAGTTGTGTATTCTTCTTTATAATTATAATCAAATTTGCTTTCATCAGTAGTAAAAATAGCCTCACAAGTTTGGTTTACTTCAGGAGTTCAAGAATATAAAACTCAATTAATATAAATTTCTCAATCATTAATTAAAAAATCTCATATATCATTTCAACAAGTTCAAAAAGTTTGATAAGTAGCTTTATTAAAATTAAAATACATATATTTATTATCAGAAGATGATAAAAAATTAAAACATCATTGTTCAGTTGTAGTATTATAAAATATTCAACTTACAAAAGAAAAATCTGTTAAAATCCAATTTCAATTTCAAAATCATAATCTTTTTACAGTTCAATCTTTTTTATAATAAATAATAGCTTTAAACCATTCAGAAGGATTAGAAAAGATAACCATATTATCAACATCTCATAATGAATATGTTTTATTATCATAACTAAAAACATTTCAGATATAACTTAATCAATTAATATCTGTAAATTCTACATTAGCATTTACTAAACTTGTAAATCAAAATAATAAAAATATTGATAATATAATTTTTAGTATTATTTTTTTCATAATAAAGAATTAATTAAAAAATAAGAATTAAATATAATAAAAAATCATAACATAAAAATTAAAATATATTTAATTTCATAAAGATTTATATTAACATCATTTAATTTATTAGAATAATCAAACTCTAATTTTGCTCAACTAAAGGTGGGAAGTTCTAAAATATCAGATTGATT
>CACVAS010000045.1 GCA_902727855.1 uncultured Sulfurovum sp. | reverse complement strand
TGAATATTATAGAGTGTAAATATCATACTCAACCTTTTACAATAGATAAAAAATATGCATATGAACTTGAAAATAAACAAATTTCTTTTCAAGAGAGTAGTAATTATATGGGTTCTATTCAAATTGTCATGTTAACACTCTCTGGGGTTAAGCGAAACAGCTACTCTGATGAAGTTGTCTCTATAAATTTAGATATAGATGCTCTTTTTAATTAAATAAATTATGTTAATATACCTATACTTGTCCAGAGATTGACCAAGCCTTTAGGGCTTCGAAATGTCATTACTTGTTGATGATGCTTTTCCAACTCCACGAGGAGAGGCAAGTTTTACCTCCCGATACTAACAGACCTCACAACCTCTTTTTTACGTACTTTCTGATTCGTTTGGTTTTGTTCTTTTTGAAGTTCTCTAGCCCTCTGTTGTAATATTTTAGATTTTTCCAAAGAGTTCTCAATAATACGTTTTACCTCTTTTAAGCCTTTTGTTTTAGCAAGATCATTAAAGTCACTATGATTGGTTTTTATCTCTTCATTTGAAAAAGAAGGATAGGTTAAATTTCGTCCTGTATTTCTCGCTGCTTCAAATGCTTTGAGATAACCCACATTTATTTTTCCTTTTAACTCTAGTCGTTTATCATTATCAGCAGCAAGTAAAATAGTGCTGTTAGGATATTTTGTATCAAGAGCTTGGGTAACTGCTAGTAAATTTCCAGAATCCACAGCAACAATAACAGTTTTTCCTGTAGCTTCATGTATGGTAGCCCCTGTAGAATATCCTTCAACAATAATCATTTCTTGGGTTTTGTCTAAATTTTGTTCGCCAATAATAAAAAAGTTACCCTCTTTTTTAGCGTGTTTCTCAAAGCCTTTAAAATTGACATTGATCTTTTGGTTAGACCAATGTTTACCCTCACTATCTTGAAGGGGCATGAGTAGGTTATTTTTTTCATCTATTTTAAGACCATGGTTTTTGACATTTTTTGCTACTAAATAAGGGTGTGTATCATCGGTACTCTTTGCTTCTTTGAATTTACTTTGAGAGAGTAAAGCTGTTGCCTCATGCACTCTATCAAGCTCATTGTCTCGTTCAAGTTGTTTGGCTTGATTAAGTGCTTTTTGTCTATCATAGTCTTCTTGTGTCAATCCATTGGAAAATTCATAACCTATGGCTTTCCAATTGTCCTTTGAACCCATTTTATAATAGACATCTTGCAAAACTAGAAATATGCTAAAATTTTGGGATGAGAAAAATAGACAAATTTGAAAAAGTAAACGAAGAGAATAGACTTCTTGCAAAACTTGCATCTAAACCATCATATTCCTATCAAAGTTGATTAATGCACAAATCAGATTTACCCTTAAGTTATAGCGTTTACGTCGATTACGATACTTTTGTTTGAGCATTT
>CACVAS010000044.1 GCA_902727855.1 uncultured Sulfurovum sp. | reverse complement strand
AAAGGGGCTACTTATGTAGCGAATGGCTTTGTTAATCAAGTGTATTAATAGAAATTGGAGTAGCGAGCAAAACTTTTCTTAAAACAGGGAAGAATCAAATGCGTTTAAGTACCTTTATAGGGTTGTTGTACACGATTAGGTAGCAAAACGAGGGGTATCATTAAATTAAAATAATTAATATTTGAATGCTTAGAAGTAACTTACGAAAAGTTAGTTAGAATAATTATATATTCAAGAACTGAAGTTATATAATTACAAAAATCAAAAAAAATAATATGAAATTGTACCATACTATTGATGAGAAAATTCATCAGATTTGTCAAATCATTGCTAAGGTTAATAGAAGTTTGGTTCCAAAACAAGAAGATGACAGCCACACCAATTTATATTTTGAATCGACTGAAAAGAGAATATATGGAAGATGGTTTCAGCAAAATGATAAAAACTATATACTTGCCCTAAATCTAGCTGATTTTTCCTTCCTCCTTTTAGCTGATACTAAAGAAATAGTTAAGCAGTTTCATATCGAAGGAAAAACTTTAATTGAAATTGAAGAAGACATCGAAAAATCTTTTAATACACTACAGTTCTCGACAGAAGGATTGATGAAAAAATTACACTTTGAGATTTCTTCTTACACATTTATTGATTCAATATGGGAAAAGCCTGAAATTATTGAATTGAATACTTGGGTAGAATACCGCTCTATTGCAAATGAAACATGTGTGTTACTCTTAGGAATAGCGCAAGCAAAAAGTGAAGTTCGGATATGGCCTCATCATTTTGATACAGGGATTTATTTTAAAGCAAAAAAAGGATTAGGTATTGGATTCGGGCTCGCAATGCAAGACGATATGGCAAATGATTCCTACTTTTATATTTCAGCTTATCCAGAAAATTATAACATCCAATATAATAATTTACCTATTAAGGGTAATTGGAAATGGGAAATAAATGAAAATTGGAAGGGGGCAATTTTACCTTTAAAAGAACTTGATGGAAAATCGTATAAAGAGAAAATAAATCAGTTAAGTGATTTTATAACAACAACATACAATTGGATAATTAAACAATGACATAAAACTAAAACGGTGTACAATAAAGTACAAAACGTACCTGCGCTCTAAAAGGCGCAGGTCGTCTGCACCGACCGTTAAACGCATTTTTTTAGTATTTACTTTAATTATTACATTACTTCGTGGAAAACCCGAAGGCTCAGCGTAGCTAAATTATATTAGTTTATTGCATGAGTGCTTCGCTTTGATTATCAATAAGATAGATTTGAATTATTGATTTAGTTAAATCATTGATAATCAAATTAATATGAAATGGTTTTTATGTTTTTTGGTAAAAAAACTAAAACCTCGGAGAAGCAGCGAAGCTAACATAAGCGTAGCGCTCATGAAC
>CACVAS010000043.1 GCA_902727855.1 uncultured Sulfurovum sp. | reverse complement strand
TAGAGTTAAGAAATAATTAAGCCTAAGCCCTAAAATGTTTTTACTGAAAGAGCCAAAAAGTCCATAAATTTAATTATATTCAGGAAAGACAAGTTTCCTGAATATAATTTCAGCCCTAAAACCTCTCTAAATCCTATAGGTTAGGGCTTTGATGAAAATATCCTCTAATTTCCATGAATTTTGTTTAAGTTTCAAGCTACTTTTTCAATGTTTCACGGATAAATAAAAGTTTTCTTAAGTATTTTTTATAGTTGTCTTGTTTTGTAGTTGGTGGTCATGAGTACCATAATATTTTAATTGCTGAATTTCTTTTTTAACTTTTTATTTTTTTTATTTTTTATTTGGCAGACTTCATTATTTACTATCCATCACTCTAACCCCAGTTATAAAATAAATAATTATGCAATCTCTTTTTCTTTTAATTCTTCTCTCTTCTTTCACCTCATCATAATTATATTAATATGCCTATTCTTTAAGAGTAACTAGACTTCTTTCTAACTCTTTTTAGTATGCTCAAAAAGATACAACTAAGTAACTCTATTAAAAAACACATATTTTAGCATGAGAATAAAACCTTATCAACAGCCTATAAAACAATGGTTCAAAGCTCTTTTTAATTGCAGTGAAATCATATTTAAATCATATTTTAAAAGTGTCGGAAGTAAAAAGGGGGATTTTTAACAATTTTCTATTTTTTAAAAAAGTCGGAAGTAGAAAAAGAACCAAAAGAGAGCAGGAAAACAACCCTATTACTTTTAACTCATTCTCTCTAAAAGAAGAAAGGTGTAGTAGTAATCTTATATGATGATTGAGGTTAGAGAGGAGGAGTAGAAAGAGAGATTATTTTACAACTATTGTTTGACCATTCATCATCTCATAGAATTCTTGTTTAAATGATATGTGTCGGTCTACTTCTTTTTGTAATTCTGTATTTTTAATATACAAGTCAAGAAAAGGTTTAACCCAATTTGAAACTGGTCTATTTTCTCTACCCCATTTTAAGCAAGTGTTATAGCTAGTATTAGATAAGTTTGAAAATTCTTTTAAAGTTATCTTATTATTTTTTAATATTTCTTTGAATTCTTCATATTCCATAAAAAGCCTTTGTGTAGTCATTTTATAAATTATAGCTAAAAGGTCATTTTAGCACCATAAAATAAACCTTTAAAGCAGATTTCAACAACCTTTTTAATAATTTTAAATAATGCTATTAAGGAATTTTTTAAATTCTTTTAATGCATTTTTTTATATATAATAAATTCCTTTAAGGCATTAAATAGGAATATTAAGGCTATAATTACAAAAGTCAAACTAATTTAGAATGACTTTAAAAAACTTATCCAAGAGAGGACACAAAAAAATGACTACCATTCAGAAAGCAAAACAAGTAGTAAAAAAGAGATGGCTAAACATAGAG
>CACVAS010000042.1 GCA_902727855.1 uncultured Sulfurovum sp. | reverse complement strand
TTGCAATGAAACATCAACTACTTTTTGCAAAGGTACAAAATAAACCCTGTGCTGTTGTCCAAAAGTCAAGCTTATCTTCAGCACTTAACTATTTTGCTAAACTTGATATTGATTATCCTATTGTTCAGTTAGATGAAGGGAGCTTTGAACGTCTTGGAGATAAATTTAGAGAGATTCAGACAGGTTCAGACTTTGAAAATGTTGACACCTCTTCCGATGATATTATTGAAGTTGAGTCTGATTTACTAGATTTTATTAGAAACTCACAAGATTTACTTTCAAATGAAGAGTCTGCCCCTGTGGTAAAACTGGTAAACTCTCTCTTTTTTCAAGCCATCAAAAAAGGAGCTTCAGATATTCACATTGAAACCTTAGAAAAAAAGGGTGAAGTACGACTTCGAATCAATGGTGCTTTAAAAAAACACTTGGACATTGACAAAAATATTACAGGACTGGTGATTTCACGTATTAAAGTTATTTCAAATCTTGATATATCTGAAAAAAGAGTTCCTCAAGATGGTCGTACCCAAGTTACCATTTCAGGTAATAGCTTAGACATTAGGGTTTCTGTTTTACCGACCTACCATGGTGAACGGGTGGTAATGAGGCTTCTAATGACCTCTGAAAGTATTCCAACCCTTAAAACGCTTGGATTTACCGATGACATTACAGAAGATTTAAACAAACTATTAACCCATCCCCATGGAATGATACTGGTAACAGGTCCTACAGGTTCAGGTAAGTCGACTACTTTACATGCTTGTTTACAACACATTGCCACCCCTGATAAAAATATTATTACCGTTGAAGACCCCGTGGAGTACAACGCTGAAAATGTTAACCAAATTCAAGTAAACTCAAAAGTAGGTCTTACTTTTGCAGCTGGACTACGTTCTATTTTAAGACAAGATCCTGACATTATCATGGTAGGAGAAATTCGTGATGCTGAAACAGCAGACATATCATTACGTTCAGCACTAACAGGTCACCTTATGCTTTCCACACTGCATACCAATGATGCTACCTCAGCTATTTCAAGACTCATGGACATGGGCATTGAAGACTTTTTACTCACATCGACTTTACTCGGTGTCTTAGCACAAAGACTGACACGTAAGCTTTGTCCAGATTGTAAAACACCAAGCTCTCTAGCACCTAGCGTTTTAGAAGAACTTTCCTTACCAAAGGGAATCTACTTTAAAGCAAAAGGTTGTACAGAATGTGATTTTACAGGCTATAAAGGTCGACAAGCTGTTGGTGAACTTTTCATTATGAATGACCATGTCAAAGAGTTGATGCAAAAAGGTTTTAACGACCATCAAATTCGTAGTGAGGTCAAGAAAAAAGGCATGAGAACCATTGCTGATAAACTCGCTGACATGATGATAGCTGGTGAAACTTCTTACGAAGAAGCCATTCGTA
>CACVAS010000041.1 GCA_902727855.1 uncultured Sulfurovum sp. | reverse complement strand
AATGGACAGACTACGAGACGCATTATTTTCCTTTTTTAAGCGCATTTTTAGAAAATCTTCTAGGAAAAGAACCTATAAACAAAGGAGTTAGGCTTGTTATAGATGGAAGCCAAATGGGAAGTAAACAGACAAGCAAGGGGAGCATCAATGCGAGGATTAATAGCATATTTAGTTTCATTTATTACTGAATGATGAGGTGATCAAAATAAGTTTTAACTTGATTAGGAGTAATTTCTAAATGATTTTGCCCATGTGGATTGTAAAGAAAAATAGAATGCCCTTAATAGGTTTCTCTGATCGCCCAATGTATTATTTTTTTATTTTTTACAACCATTACATAACTAAATGTTATATACCCCTGATTTTTACTTCTTAAATTGGTTCTAATTGCTCTTATACTTATCAATTTTTCTTGTTGAGTCCTATTATAATACATAGAACTCATGTCTAAACGGACTAAAGAGGAATCATGCTGGTTCGAAAAATAGTTATCCGTTCTTTTTTTTATCTTGAATTTAGAAGGTCTAAATCTACCTTTTACACCACCTTGGTATTCCTTAGGTCTTGTTTTAATAGGACTTCTGTAAATATTAGAGGCTTGATCTTCTTCATAAAAGATTTTAATATTTTTATAATTCGGTATGATATGAACAAAGTCATAGTAAGTTGCGTACCAAATTTCCCCTTCAGAAACCAATTGTTTATCTTTGATAAGCGGTCGAAAGGGATAAATACTATCCAAGAAAAACTGCAACGCAATTTTTTCATCTTCCAATTTTTTCTTTTTCTGCCCAAGGACAAGCAAGGGGAGCATCAATGCGAGGATTAATAGTATATTGAGTCTCATTTATTCCTGAATGATGAGGTGACCAAAATAAGTTTTAACTTGACTAGGAGTAATTTCTAAATGATTTTGCCCATGTGGATTGTAAAGAAAAATAGAATGCCCTTAATAGGTGTCTCTGATCGCCCAATGTATTATTTTTTTATTTTTTACAACCATTACATAACTAAATGTTATATACCCCTGATTTTTACTTCTTAAATTGGTTCTAATTGCTCTTATACTTATCAATTTTTCTTGTTGAGTCCTATTATAATACATAGAACTCATGTCTAAACGGACTAAAGAGGAATCATGCTGGTTCGAAAAATAGTTATACGTTCTTTTTTTTATCTTGAATTTAGAAGGTCTAAATCTACCTTTTACACCACCTTGGTATTCCTTAGGTCTTGTTTTAATAGGACTTCTGTAAATATTAGAGGCTTGATCTTCTTCATAAAAGATTTTAATATTTTTATAATTCGGTATAACATGAACAAATGCATAGTAAGTTGCCTGCCAAATTTTTCCTTCAGAAACCAATTGTTTATCTTTGATAAGCGGTCGAAAGGGATAAATACTATCCATGAAAAACTGCAACGCAATTTTTTCATCTTCT
>CACVAS010000040.1 GCA_902727855.1 uncultured Sulfurovum sp. | reverse complement strand
TCAAGATTTTATAACGATGGTTATTGATTAGCTCATCAAGGTCTATTTTTAGAGTAAGAATTTTAAAATTTTTATCTAACTCAAATAATGTCTCTAATACTTTTTTACTCATTTTCCCATACTTACTGTTAAGTGCTTTAATCTTCTTTTCTCTCTCACTTTCTTCTTCTAATCCAAAAAACTCCTCCACATCTTTAATCAATAATATAAAGTTATAAAATTTAGGATTATCTTCTAAAACTTTATATTCTATTTTTACTTTTATCTCATCTTTTTCTTTATAGAGTGCAACTACCTGTAACTCTGAACGGTCAGCATCATAAATAGGGTAGAGAACCACACTTTCATTATTTATATTTTTAAGTATTTTTGGGTCAAAAGCATCTAGATCTAGATCTAGAAGTTTAGAAAGTTCTTTACTATAGTGATGAAGTTCTTCATAAAGCTTTTCTCGCTCTGTTAAACTCTTCTCTAATACTTTTTGAATAGATTTGAGTTCTATTTTTGGTACAGATTTTAGTGTTTTCATTTCACTATAGGCTTCTTTGTGTTCTTTAACTTTAATTTTTAGTGACTTTAACGCTTTATGTAATATTTTTTGTTTCTTTTGAAGCTCTACAAATCTATCTCTGTCATCAGGATTTAGATTATTTTCTTCTATTGTTTGACGTATAAGCATTTTTAAGGTTTTGGCTTTGGTCATCTCTAAGGCATTAATAATAGCATTAACATCAAAATTCTTTGAGCGATTATAAGCATAAATTAAACTATTTAGTGGAAAGGTCATGTTGTAGGTAAGTGTATGACTATCTTTCTCTTTTTCTATTCCTATAAAATAGTTATCATAAAGTTTTAACATCTTATGGTTAAGCTCAATACTCTCTTGTAGATACTCTGATGAAGTCTCAATATCAATAATTTCACGCATACTTAATGATTGGTTACGTAGAGTCTCCATGTCGTTTAGGTCACTTTTTAATACAGTAGCATAGTCAGAAAGTGAAGATTTTAAAAATGATAATGCTTCTACAGGTTTTTGAAGTGTTATTAACTCTTTAGATAAAAGTAGTTTAGAGACCCCTGCATTCATAAAGCTCATGAGGTCATTGTTATAAATTTCTAAAAATTTAGTATAGTTTTCAACTTCATCGTAATATATCTCTAAAACTTTTTGAGTTTCACCTTGTTCCTTATATATACTTGCAATATCAGATGAGATGGTTAGTTTATTATTCATCGCTGAGAAATGGTAAGGATTTTTTTCTAAAATGGCATCAAAATCAGCTGTTGAGCTTTGAAGTAATTCTAAAAGTTCTTCTTGTTTGAGACTATGTTTATTGGCATATACCCAATCTGAAAGAAGTGTAGCACGGTTAATAACCATATCGGTAAAAGTAGGGCTAAGTTTAATGCCATGGTCATAATCTTTCATGGCTTCTGTAAACCACATATCTCCCTCTTCTTTTTCATCTAAGTCAATACAGGAGGTTACAATATCACCTTTTGCCAAACCTCGATGGTTAAGAGTAAAAAGATCATTGGGTTTAATTTTAAGAGCAATATCAAAAATAGTAATTGCATCCTTATAGCCCTCAATTGCCTTTGTATGGTTATTTTCTATATCATCAATATCTGATTGAACTATGATAGCCAATGCTTTTTGATTTAAAAAATTGATATCAGAAGCGTCTTTCTCAATTGCTACAATTGAATCACTTATACTCTCTTGTATAATCGCTTTTGCCTTTCCTAGCGCTCCTAACTCAATATAGAAGCGACTTAAATCTATCTGGGCTATGGCTTTATGGTAGATAACTTCTTTTACAATTAATGCATCATAATTACTATCTTCTCCTTTTTTGCTCTTTCTTAAAATAGTATTATAATGCTCTATTGCTTGGGTTAAAAGGCTAGAAACTTGGTTTTTTTCTTGGGTACTTATGTAAATATTTGCCATATTATTAAGGTTCACGCCAATATGGTCAAGTGCTTCATAATCGAGTGGTAGGTCTTGTAAGTAAAGAGTATAGTCATCAATTGCTTTTTCAAAATACTCTAATGCCACATATATTTCGCCAAGCTCTCGGTAAATTCGTCCAAGATGAGCCTTAGAGTTTGCAGAGCTAATACGTATTTGTTCATCATGAGGTAACTTTTTGAGAAGTATCTCAAAACTTTTAAGTGCCTCTTCAAGTAGACTTAAAGCATCAGCTGAGGTGTCATAGTTTTGACTGTAGTTATCGGCTAATAGTATCTGAGCTAAAGCTTTTTCTGTTTGGTATTCAATTGTATCAGGCTTAATACTCAAAGCTAAATCATAAAATTCAATGGCTTGTTGAATATATTCAGTTGCTTTTTTTCTATCCATCTCAATCATATCAGCCACTTCGGCATTTATCATAGATATTTCGCCTTTGATGGTGTATATATTATCTTCTTGGTACTTGTCATTTAAATTTATAAGTATTTCATAATAGGCTATTGCTTTTTTGGAAGATTCAATGGCTTTATCATACTCTTGAAGTGACCGATATAAAGTAGACATATCTATCAACTTTAACGCTTGATTTTCCTGATGCTCTATACTGTCTTGTATTTCATGTTCTAAAAATATTTCTATGTTTAAAACAGACTTTTCAAAATAATACAAAGCTTTTTCTCTTTCATCTACTTCCATGTAGATAGTTGCCAAAGTATCTTGTAATATTGCTATTAAATGGACTTCATTAAGTGGGTTTTGAGGCTTTATAATATCAGAAATAGCTTCATTTAAAAGTTCAATAGCCTTAGTATACTTTTTATTTGATTGATGCGTTAATGCTAAGCTATATTTGTCTAAACAGTTGTCAATGAGGATATTTTCTTTTTCTTTTACCATAGTTTAATCTTTTTAGAAAAATGATATAGTAAAAAAGTTAATGGTAGGCTAATAGAGGTTTCATCATTTTTTTAACAATTAAATTTTTTAATATTAATAAATTATAAATGTTATAAACTACCCGGCAAGAAATATATACATACATCTTACACCTTTCCTACATCTATTATTTTTTATTTATTGATATTTTTTGTTTATACTTCATATAGAAAATTATTTTTAATTTTTTACTAAATTATATAACAAGGAGAATTCCCAATGAAAATAGCATTAACATTTTTTTTAACCATAAATATTGCCATGGCTTGTGATTTAAAAAGGTTTATTAGTGAATTGAAATCTAATAATAAGAATTATATCATACATAAAGAAAATAGAGCAGGTATTGATGATTTGAAAAATCGACAACAAAGAGTTGATAGTAAATATCAGAAAGCACAACAAGATATTAAGAGTTTAGAAGAAAATATAAAGTTAAGAGGTGGTCTTTAATGAAAAAAATAATATTACTTTTTTCTTTTCTCTCTATAGTTTTACTCTATGCTTTAGAGGATGCAAGTACAACTCTTTCCAATATGAAAATGAGATTAGAGAATGATAAATCAAGTCTATATAAGGTACAAACTGTACTTAGAAATGATATCTATAAACAGAAACAAGAGCTTGAAAAAATTGAAAATGGTCTTGATATCGTTTTAGACGGATTACTGATTTTCAGTAGTAGTTTCAATGGATGTCATAATGACTATGAAGATAGTATAAAAGGTTTTAGAGAAATTCGAGATAGTAATGTTAAGAGGTATTCACATAGAAGAGACGAACTTAATAATATGTATTATGAAGATATTGAAGATGCCAAAGATGAATTAAAAATGTGTTTAAGTTCTAAAGGAGATTTTTTAGCAGAGTTACAAGGTTTAAAAACTAAGTTAAATGATATGAAAGAACAGATTGATATTAGTAGAAATAGTATCCCTCGACTTGAAAAAAGATTAAAAGAAGTTAATAAAAAAATTCTTAGAATTACAATAGAAATAAATGGATTAGAAGGGAAACTAAAATGAAAAAAAAATTATTGATAGGAATAGTATTGTGTTATACACAATTAAGTGCAATAAACTTAGAGGTATGTACTAGAGAACCAGCTATATGTAATGATATCCAAAGAAATATGGATAACCTTAGAAGCTCTGATAAAAAAAGTAGATTAAGGTCTATAGTACAGTTATCTCGAATAATTGGGGTTTTACCAACTAAAGATAATAAAGAAGTTCAAAAGAAACTTGATGAAAAAATTCAGCAATATAGTTCAATCTTTGGAGGAAAGTTTTTTGAAGTATTAGCCAAAAAGAATTGTAATGGGAGAATCTATTTTGTTGAAGCAAGGTTTGATAACTTTTATAATGTTCATTTTACAGAAAGAGAACCGAATCAAATATTAATTGATAATAATATTATTAAATTTGATAATGAACAATATACAATTCCACAATCTAGTATAAATAAATATACAAGTAGTTTAGAGGGAATATATGTTGTACCAGTAAAGCAACAGCATAGAACACAAAATATTGATACACAAGTAGTAGCTAATAGTTTTTGTTTAACTGGTATTCTCAATTTACGAACTTCAAACTCTCCCTATAAAGTTATTCAATCAATAAATGAATCATATACATTACGAGATTTGGGGAGAGAAAAAAGTATAAAAATTAGAGATAAAAATGGAAACCTATTTACTAGTAAAGTTATTTTAGTTGAGGCTGTACATCCTAATGGAATAATGATTGAAGGGTATATCTCAGCTAATTCGAAGTATCAAAAACCTTGTAACTAGAAGTGTTGATGAAATCTAAAAAAATAATATATTTTGTGCTTCTTATATTTCTTTTTTTAGGTTGTGCAAAGAAACCAGTACCAATAGTAATGACTTCTGTTATTGAATTTGATTATCTTCAAAATCAAATTTTACAAAAACTGCATTATTTATCAGAAACTGATAAAAATGCAAAAGTTTTAGTGAAGTTTTTCAATTGGAATTTAGAGATAGCTAATCTAGATAGTTTATATTATCTTAATACAGAAGGATATGGAATTGTATTTTATAATTTTGAAAAATTTAAAATTAATAAAAAAAATATTATTGATAAGCGTGAGTTTTTAAAAATAGAGGAAATGATTAATATAAAATTTACAACAATATCAAACTTATCTAAAAATTATTTTCCAAAAAATTCTAAAAGGAAGTCGGAAGAATGAAAAGAGTATTTATAAGCTTATTGTTATTGTTAGCTTGGATTGTTACTATTAATATTGCAACTTTTAATGATTATGATTTGTTTCTTTTAAAAGAAGTATATCCTGCTGATCCATTATATTCTTTAAATTTAAGTTATACAGATTACATATTGAAGTCGGTAGATATACTTTTTATTTTTAAAAATGAATCTCAATTGTTTTTAATATTAATTTATAGTATTATGATGTTTACAACAGTTTTGCAATCTATACTATTTATTTTTAATAAAATTCAAGATGGAAATATTGTAGATTTTAATATTAATTTACCACCTTTATTGGGTGTTATTGGAACAATATTTTCTTTTACCTATTTTATCTCTTACGGAGAGAGTTCAGATGAAATTTTGACTCTTTTTAAAGAAAATTTTAATAGTGCCGCTCTTACAACTATTATAGGTGGGATTACATATATGTTTAATCTGTTCATATTGGCAATTGATGAGTATTTAAATAGATACTTAAGTTCAAATAAAGCTGTTTAATCATGAAACGAAACTCTCAAATGATAGTTCTATTGGATGTAATGTTTATTTTTCTTTTTGCTCTAATCTTGAAGCCTGAAAAAGATATCCTTACTGTTGAGTTAGATGAGTATATAAATATTCCAAATACACTTATTTTTGCTAAAAACTTGGATAGCAATGATATTTTAGTTTACGAGGAAAATAAATGGAGAGCTTTGCAAACTTCTGATATTTTAAGACTACAAGATTTTGCTGTTCATCCTGAACCAAGAAAGATATATAGTAAATTATCTGCTTTACCTAAAAATGAAAATTTTAAAATCAAAACCTATGTGTATGGAAAACTTTATAAAGATATGACAAAATTAATTTTTACTAAATGTAGAGTAAATCAAGATTGTAAGAGCAATATATTAGTTTATATTAAAAAAGATGGAAGTATGGAGATTAAATGATGAGTATATTCAATTTAAAAAATATGGGATTAGTTTTTTTATTAAGTGTGAATTTAGTAGCAGATGAGTCAATAAAAATAGACCTATCAAGTTATAATAAAAATATGGATAAATTTGCTTATAAAATGTCTATAGATAAAAATAAATTAATGATTAAGAAAGCTGATATGGAGATAGCTATATTAGCTCAAGAGAAAAAAATATATCCAGTAGTTCAGAGGATTGATAAGATTAATCAAGACTTAAAAGTCTTAAAAACTCTATGTACAGATTATTATAACGATAGAAAAAAAATATCTAAAGATATGAATGCTGTTCTTAGTGAAAAATATCCTAATTTACAGTCAAAGATTTTAAATAGTTATACGAAAAATAATCAGATTCAAGAAGAAGAATTAGAAAAGTGTAGAATAACTCAAAATCAGAAACAAAAGAGATTAAAACAAGAAAAGCAAGAACTTTTTGAAAAACAAGATATATTAAATATAAAGCGTTCTAAACTACAAATAAAATTAGACTCGATTAATAAAAAAATAGCTCGAACAGAAAAAGAAATATCTCCTATGAAAAATAATAAAATGATACCTATTCAGAAAAAAGTTAAAAATAATGAACATAGACCTAAAATATGTTTGAAAAATAAGCTTAATATTCGTAATGTAAATAGTCCATATAATGTAATAGGTTCAGTAGATGAAGTAGTTGATGTTTTTGATTTAGGCGAAAGACGTATATTAAAAATATTTAACTCCAAAATAGGAAAAGATATTGATATTGAAACAATATTAATTGAGGCTGTAACACATCGAAATGTGAGTATAAAAGGATATATCCCTGCTAATACTAGATATCAACGACCTTGTATCTGAAATCATAAACTACTAGGTTATTTTACACTCTAGAAGTTAAGATAATTATAATGTCCCTATAAAAACAAACCACTCAGATAAAATCAGATAGATAAATATTCTGATTTGGCTTTGTTAGTTTTTAGGGTGGTTGGGAAAAACTGATATTGGGTTTTTTATGGTTGACTAATTAGGAACTGTCCCTCTCTCTTTCAACCTTTTCTCAAACTCTAGATCTAATTTCAATTGAGTTTTATGCCTATCTCCCAAAATCTCTTTAGCCTCTTTGGCTGAGTACTTCTTACGAGAATAAAATCCAAAATTAACCATTTCATCAATAGTTCCATTCTGATTAGAAACAATAGTAAAACGAAAATGTTCAAAACTTACATGACGGTTTGAAAAACGAATGACCGTTAAGTCATTGTTTTCATAAGGTTCTTTGATGATAAGGCTTTGGTTTTTACCAATTTTTAAATATCCAGCATTACCCCAATAGTCTACAACTGAATAGTCATCATTTATGGTAGTTTTTACTATCCAGATTCCTTCTGTTTCTTTAGCACTTGTTGGGTTACTAGGATAGAGGTAGGCATACCATATGCCTTTTAGTTGATTGAAAAGTTTTTGATTTTTTTGAAAAATAGAATCTTCGTCCTCAAAAGATAAAGTACCATTAGTTGAAAAGGCTCGATGTTCTGCTATGAGTTGATTTATTTTTTCTTTGTTAAAAGGTAGTGAACTCTCCCAAATACTTATAGGGATTCGATGATGTCTTTCTATGCTTTCTATGTGAATCTTTTTAAGAGAGGTAGATTTCTTGTCGTATGAGCAGAGACTACTGACACTGTTTT
>CACVAS010000039.1 GCA_902727855.1 uncultured Sulfurovum sp. | reverse complement strand
TTCTTTGACGGGGACCTGCATCAGTTAATACAGACCTTAACGGTCGTCACAGAACAACTTAAAACTGATTACAAAGCCAAAACTTTTCCAAATAGTTCTAAAAAGGCGATGGTTCAACTCGCACAAAAGTTGAAGGGCTCTGCCTTTGAGGATGATTTTAAGAAAATAATTAATTTCCTAGAAAGTATTCTCGAAGATGGCTTTAAAGAGAAAAAAGGGACTTGGGTCTTTGCTAAAAAAGCCTATGAGAAAAAGTTTGGTCGTTTCATTAAAATGGTCGATGAATTATTAGCTAGTAGTCTTGGAAAGGGCTTTATTGCCTTAGATCAAGATTTGGATATAAGTATTAAAATCGATCAAAATATCACGCTAAATACTTTAAAAGAATACTTTACTTATATTTCAATCAGCATTATAAAATCATGATAAAAGCACTACTTTTATTTATCTTATTTATTTTCCCTCTCATCATAAATGCACAAAAAATAACCTATGATACCCTTTGGAGTATTTCTCCTAAAGTTTTTTTCTATGGACCGAAGGATATAGAAAGTAGTTCATATCATAACTTTTATATAGATTCTAATATTAAATTTGAATTCTACTCCAATTATTTGTTTTTTAAAAGAAAACAAGTGCGGCATTCTTCTATTGCTCATTACTATGAAGATAGTAATGAGTATCATGAAAAATATCAGAAAAAAATTCAACAAGGAATTAGCATAGAAAAAGCAGACTCCTTTATTCTTTACAAACTCACTCAGTATGCAAGTCATTATCACCGAGGCGATTTTTTTACTTCTTGGGGTGGGTACGAAGAAATAGAAAAATTTGACAAATTACAAGGCAAATACCATTATATAGACTTTTATGCTGCTTACAAAAAGCGACAACCCATCTATCGTAACAATGATTGGAAACGAACGACTAGAGATACCATAATCGTACATGATTGTTCCATTGAACGCTATTTATTGGTTGATAGTGTCATTTATCTTTTTACTAGTACGCTTCGAGAGCCGCACAGGAATCGAAAAAGGGGTTTAAGGATTTTAGAACGGGAATTTAAGCAGTTTGTGCGGTGTATTTGGGTCAAAGAAGAGGAGGAGCTGCTAGAGGGGTAAGGCTCTGCCTTTGAGGATGATTGTAGGGAAATAATCAAAGCTATAGAAAGTATTCTCGAAGATGGCTTTAAAGAGAAAAAAGGGACTTGGGTCTTTGCTAAAAAAGCCTATGAGAAAAAGTTTGGTCGTTTCATTAAAATGGTCGATAAATTATTAGCTAGTAGTCTTGGAAAGGGCTTTGTTGCCTTAGATCCTGATTCGGATATAAAAGTTGCAATTGAACAAGATATCACGCTAAATACTTTAAAAGAATACTTTACTTATATTTCAATCAGCATTATAAAATCATGATAAAAGCACTACTTTTATTTATCTTATTTATTTTCCCTCTCATCATAAATGCACAAAAAATAACCTATGATACCCTTTGGAGTATTTCTCCTA
>CACVAS010000038.1 GCA_902727855.1 uncultured Sulfurovum sp. | reverse complement strand
ATTTGGCTCCCTTTTTCAATAAAGAATTTCGCAACATCGACAATCATCATAGCCGCTTTTACAGAAAAAGTATTTCCCAAAAAAAAGTTAGTTTTTTTTGGGAAAGTAAGTAGTATAACGAATTTAATCGCGTATATAAAAAAACAAAGTACTGATAATTAAAGAGTTAAGAATTTAATATGTTTTGTTTTTATTGTCAGACATACTTAATGTATTAAAATAGAACTTTTTTGTAGGCTTTTTTTATTACTTTGAGACACTAATTAAAAATCATTCTTAATAAATCTTAAGACAACTCTATAAGTTTCTGCAAAAATTGGACTAGATTTTTTAGTTTAATAAGTAAATATATGAAGACCTTCTTTAGCTACATTTTTTTTAATTAAATCTATGTACTTTTTTTTTGTAAAGTGTAATATATCTGTGTAATCATAGGTGATTTGTATAATAGCACAGTAATTAGGGCTTAATAGAGTAAGTTCATGTTCTGTGTTTATAGCTTGAGTTATTTGATTAAGATAATCTTCTTTTGATTTAAAAGGGAATTTCCTGCCGTCTTTGTATAGTATTATATCCTTCTCATAAAACATGGATAATAAATTTATTCTTTTATTATTAGTGTCCTGGTGTTTTGTTCTTCTTATTAGCTCTACAGATGCTGTGTAAGTCTCTCTCGAAAGCCATCCATCAAATATAGATACTGCATATGAAAAATATCCTAATTTTCTTGGATCTGTTTCGTTTTCTAATAATTTGTCTATGTTTATAAACATTTTTTTTTTTATGTAAATGAAATTATCTCCCTCTTGATTTACCTGAATCAGCCCATACAGAATACTCTCTTTGTCCAGAGTTATCATAGGCCGTTTTACTACTCCATACATTATAATTAAGGCCTCCATGTTTCGCTGGATTTTTCTTATATACATACCCTGTTTTTTTGTGTATGAATACTTTGTTCTTACCAGAACCTACATGATCAAATACGTTAGGAGTATTAAAGGGAGTTTGTTCCTCAGGAGGATGTTCAGATTGAAGACCTTCTTTATCTTTACTAGGTTTCTTTAAGTCAACTTTTATATGTCCTAAATTAACAATGATTTCTTTTTTATCTTTGATGTAAGTACGAGTAAAACTTAATCTTCGATCATCTCCACCACTTGATAGTTTCATACTTATATCTCCGTACTCTAATTCAGATTTGTATTCATTAACTAAGATTTGAACTTTTAGCTGGATTGTTTCAAAAATAGCTTTAGAAGCATTGTTTTTGCCATCAACTTCTTTCTCGTAATTACTTAAAATATTATCAGTTGCTTCTTGAACGCTATCTATAAAAACTCTGTCATCAGGTGTGATCTTAGCAAGTTCACCATCATCGGTTGTTTCAATGAAATTTATAGCAATGACTTTAAATGTAGTATTAGGAGCAATCTTAACATTAATATCAACATCACCATCCTTCTTATCCTGTTGTACTTTGTTCACCAAATCCACAGCAATCTTAA
>CACVAS010000037.1 GCA_902727855.1 uncultured Sulfurovum sp. | reverse complement strand
CCTTGTTTGTAAATAGCTAACCAGTCTTGGTCTGTAGGTGAATAATAAGAGAGTGATACGTTGTATTTTTCAGAAGGATCATCACTGTCTGGACCAAAGGGATTATGGTTAAGTGAAATTTCAACACTATGAGCATAAGAGAAGAGTAGGAGCATTGATATGAATAAATTTTTAAACATAGTTTTCCTTATATTTTTTTTTGTTAAAAAATATTATACCATACTCCCTATGTTGTTTTACTGAGTTTATTCGCTAAATTAGTTATAATACTTCACTATGAACATAAAAAAACTAATACAAAATTTTGAACAAGAACAGAACTGTCAAGTGGTCTACATTACCATGTATGGTTCTAAACTTTACGGTACGGATAATCCAAATTCGGATACGGACTATAAAGGTATTTTTATACCCAACAGAGAAGATGTGCTTTTAAAAAGAGACATCGAACACTATAACTTTAATTCCAATGAGAACAATACGAAGAACTCTAAAGATGACATTGATTTACAACTTTTTTCCATTTATAAATTCTTTTCTCTTCTGAAAAAAGGGGAAACAGGAGCTATGGACATACTTTTTTCCATGTTTAGAGCCGATACCCAAGTTTATAATGATGAAAATTTTACAAGCATTATCATGGAAAACTACAAGAAGTTCTATAACCGAAATTTACATTCTTTTGTCGGCTATTGTGTAGGGCAGAGTAAAGTTTACAATGTACGAGGTGAACGTTTCAATGAATTACACTCTTTTGTAAAGTACTTTAATGACTTGGTTAAAGAGCAGGGGTCTGAGAAACTGGAAAGCATGTTCCCTAAGATAGATAAACTGTTCTTGGAACATAATTATAAATATGTTAAATACATTATGGCAGATACTTCACGTGGTTCGGGTGTACCTAAAGAGGGAAAATACGTAGAGGTTTTAGGAAAACGATTTCTAGGAACGGTGACCATAGCTTACTTTTTAGAGAAAATCACAGAGATGGAAGAGCAGTTTGGAAATCGCGCAAGGGCTTCAGCGAAAGGTGTTGACTTCAAAGCACTCTCTCATGCTGTGCGTGTTATAGACGAAGTTGAAGAGTTAATAGACCATGATTTCATAACTTTTCCATTAAAAAACAGCGTTTACATTACTTCAGTCAAAGAGGGCAAAGAAAAGCTTGAAGATGTTATGGATTATATTGATGATAAGTTGACTGTGGTTCAGAGAAAGTTAGAGGAGAGTGGATTACCTGAACGCTCAGATGAAGCGTTTATTGATGGGTTGGTTTTGGAGTTACTCAAAAATTAGCTTAATCGACATTTCTTGAATTCAACCAACAAGTGCAACAGCAATTAGAATAGAGAGATAAAGGTTAAAGATGATAGAAGAAGACCTTTAAATTTCGACGTTTAAAAGGTGTTCCCATGAAATATCATCAAATAACCCAAGAAGAAAGATATCAGATATATGCTTTGAAAAAAGAGGGTCTGAGTCAAACAGCAATAGCCAAAAACTTATCAAGAGAT
>CACVAS010000036.1 GCA_902727855.1 uncultured Sulfurovum sp. | reverse complement strand
GTTGCAAAAGGCTTAGCCACTGCTGTAACTACAGGGGCTCTAGCAGGAGCCGCCTCCGGAGCCATACTCACACGCTCCTTTAGCGGGGCGATGAAAGGTGCTCTCTTTGGGGCATTGAGTGCAGGAGTACTGCAGGGAGTTAGTAATGCAACATCATCTCTATTTAAAGTAGATATTAAACATAGTATAGGTAAGCTAATGAGAGCAGGTATGCATAAAGCAGCCGCTTTTAAATCTATAGCCAATGGACTTTCTCGTGGGTTAATATCTAAACTTCAGGGTGGAAGTTTTAAAAGGAGTTTTTTAATGAGTACTGGTAGTTCAGCTTTGAGAGCATTGTATATGAAAGTGGTTGGGTATGAGTCAACTTTACAAAGAGGTGAAGAGTATGAGAAGAAGGATTGGAATAAATATGTAACTAATTATAAAATAGGAAATACACCTTTCTTGCCTAATACAATAGGAAGAAATGAATTGCTAGGTGGCGAAAATTGGTATAGTTTTGAGAATATTGGTAGACAAGGTGGACTTGTGAGTCGGCTTACTAACTTAATACCAGGATTTAATTCTTTTTCTAAATTCCATGATGAATTGGTAAAGGGTGGTGGAGTGACGGAGGCATATAACTTTGGTTCTATGGTGCCTTCATTGGCAGTTAATTATGCATCTATCTATAATCAAAATATAGATGTTATACATATGACTGAAAACAATAGGAGGAGAAGATGAAATATGCTATCTTCTCCTCAATTTTTCTTGGATTATTGTTAGTTGGATGTACCTCTGCACATAATATTTTTGTAAGTAATATGAAAACAACAGTTTCAGATTACAATGATTTTAAAAAATATAGAAATAAGTTGCCATATTTAGATGATAGTACGATTGTAAAAATTAGTAAAGATACAAAAGGAAATATAGTCTATCACCATAAAACGAATCTAAATGGTATTAGAAAGAATTATTGTGAATACTATATAGTAGTAGATCCAAAAGGTGAGACTATGATATCTTGGGGATTTGAAGATGATAAAACGAAAAAGTATTGTGCTATATATACGTAAAAATGGATGGGCTAGACTAATTTAGAGGTTCATTATTGAAGATTTTATCAATAACTTGTATAGATCTTCACCTCTATTGTTAATGGCAAACGCTAAATACACATATCTCCATTGATTTTAAGATGATGGAGATATAAAATTTCAAAAGATTATTTTTTTTGAATTCTTCATAATCAATATTACACAAATATTACACAAACCCATTATCATACTTATAGATAACGAGTATAGAAAATATCTATATGCTGTTACACCAAAGCGTGCCTAAATTATGGAAGAGAAAATCTTCATATATAAAAGGCTATCTATAAGAAGATAATATCTAAAGGAAAATAGTTATGCAAAATGTAATAAGATTTTTTTGGCAAAGTGTCATAACGTTGTTGGTACTGTCTATGGTACTGCATGCAACAACATATGAGGTTAAAGATGCAACCACAGAGGAAAATGTGGTTTATAATGACATAGGCAATGACTTAGTTGCAAGCTATGCAAAAAATAAGCAAGGGTATGTAGAGTGGGAAATAGAAGTCGACCAAAAGACGCAATACAACATTGCAGTAACATACAAGTCTAATACTCTTACAAACAAACATCTTAAAGTTAAGATAGACTCTCGCCGAGATAGAGTAGTAACCATAAGTAAAAACTCTCAATGGGCAAAGAGTAATGAAGCATTTATATTTTTAAAACCAGGTACACATACTATTAGACTCTATACAGAAAGATATAACTCTAGTTTAGAGATAAAGAATCTTTTAGTAACTAAGTCAACGAAGATTAATTATGCTTCTTATGGTGAACCTAACTACGAAAAACCAGAGAGTAGTATTTATTTAGAAAGTCTTTATGATGATGAAAATCTTGTTATTCCAAAGTCTATATCTAGTAGTAGAAGTGCCACCCCAGGTTTGTCAATGAGCAGTGCAAAGAGTGCACCTGTCAATATCATTATAGATACCGACATGATGACAGATTGTGATGATGCTGCAGCGATAGGAATGGCACATGCATTAGAGGACAAGGGTGAAGCTAAAATATTGGGTATTGCATTGTCAGCACATGACACAACTCACTATAATGGCATTACTGTTAGTGCTATAAATCGTTACTACAACAGCAATGATAACATTCCTATAAGTTCATGGTATGGACTTAAGTCTAGTACAAACATAAACGAAAAAAACTTTAGAATAGATAGCCAAATAATGCACAAAAAGGTTAAAGACAAACATAGTGACGATGGAAAATTAAATTATAATCGAGAGAGTTCTCTTGACATGTATAGAAGAGTGCTGAAAAAAGCCTCAGATCATAGCGTAAAAATAGTAGTCATTGGTACAAATTTCAACATAGCAAGATTATTGAAATATGAAAAAGCACTGGTTAACCAAAAGGTGAGTGAAATTATATTGGGAAGTTCACCAGATGATAATGTCAATATGTGTTCACGAGGTAAATCAGCCTACGCAGCTAGAGTAGCAAGTGACTATGTTTTTAACAATACACCAAACAATACAAGGCTTACAGCATGGACTAAGAGTTTTGGTTCTTTTATTTCAAATGATTATCAGGTAAGCCACTTAATGCCTTGGGCAGGTAAAGGCTATAATGGTACAAAGACACCTATGGAGACAACGTATTTACATGCGTATAATACGAGTACCAGTACAATAGTTAAAGGTAGACCTGTTTGGGATCAGGTAGCCATATGGTATGCTGTGAGAGGGGTGACATATAATGGTAAAAAATATATGGATATCCATGAAAATGGGCATTTTTATCCAGAATTTGCATCTAATTATAGAGCTGTTTGGAAAACCAATTATAATAAAAGTAACCATAGACAAGTTGGGTTTAATAGCAATACAAGAAGTATGGTACCTATTATTAAACAACTTATGTATCAAAAGCCTTCAGGTACTACTGTTAAAGCTGCACAGATCACTGCACCAACATACAATAGCACAGTCAATGCTGGAAGTAACGTAACAGTACGATGGACAAATTATGGTGGAGATGATAGGAAATATCTAAAATTGTATATAAACAATAAATATATTAGTTCTACATATGCATATGGTACAAGTACAACAATGAACATACCATCAACAGCAAGCGGAATAGCAAAATTCTATCTCTACACTTACTCTAATGGTAAATATGTAGGACAACATTATCGTACTATTAATGTGAAAAAGCAAACCATTACTGTTAAAGCTGCACAGATTACTGCACCAACATACAATAGCACAGTCAATGCTGGAAGTAACGTAACAGTACGATGGACAAATGATGGTGGAGATGATAGAAAATACCTAAGATTATATATAGCAGGGAAAATAACATATCAAGGATATGTGACAGGTACAAGTCAATTAATTAAAATACCATCTACTGTAAATGGACAAGCAAAATTGAATCTCTTTACTTACAATAATGGAAAATATGTAGGGTACCATTATCGTACTTTTAATGTGAAAAAGCAAACCATTACTGTTAAAGCTGCACAGATTACTGCACCAACATACAATAGCACAGTCAATGCTGGAAGTAACGTAACAGTACGTTGGACAAATGATGGTGGAGATGATAGAAAATACCTAAAATTATATATAGCAGGGAAAATAACTTATCAAGGATATGTGACAGGTACAAGTAAAACAATAAAAATACCATCAACATCAAGTGGACAAGCAAGATTCTATCTTTATACGTATAATAAAGGGAAATATGTAGGGCAACACTATCGTACCTTTAATGTGAAGAAAACATTTAAACTAGCACAAGTTATATCACCAAGCTACAATTCGATAGTAAATGCAGGACAAAGCATAACAATAAGATGGGAAAAGTATGGAGGAGATAGTAGAAATAAAATACAAATAAAAGTGGGTAGTACATGGTTAGTCAATAAATATGTTTATGGGCAGACAAGCTATACTGTGAAGACACCATCAAATCTTAGTGGAAGTATGAATATTTGGCTATATAGTTATAATGAAGGAAAATATAAAGGATATGATTATCATAGATTACAGGTGCAAAAGCAAGCTTCTAAACTAGCAGAAATGACTTCACCAACAGGTTATTATGTTTCATCGAGTCAAATATTTAGATGGAATAAAGGTTCAGCAAAAGCAATTCGTATTTTTATTTGGGATAATACAGCTAATAAAAAAATTATTAGTTATCATTCAATAGGAACTTCCGCACGTATAAACCTTCCTAGAGGACACAAGATAACTCTTACATTAGAAACTAGAACTTCATGGGGTGGAAATGTAGTTGGTAAAAAAACCTATAGCTATAAAGTTAGATAAATATAAGAATAATAAGTTGATTAAAATTATTTCGTTATTTATGAAAATCAGAATGTCGCGTTCAAATGGAAGAGTAATAGTAGTGATAGTAAGCATCGTTTAACCAGCGATGCTTATTAATGGAATATATTAAAATGCTATACAATAGTGGTAAGTTAGATATTTGGGTTTATAGCTATAATAAGGGTAAATATATTGGAGCAGACTATCATAGATTAAATGTTGTAAAGTAGATATATAGAAAGAGAGACTTGTATAGTCTCTCTATAATAATTTACACATAGTAGGGAGCAAAATGATATTATTACAATCTTTTATAGGATTTTATGCTATGTTTATAGCACCACAAATATTTATCTATTATAGATACAATGATTTAAAATACTCTTTGGTATTAAGCTATGGGATGATACTTTCTTTTACAGGTAGCTGGCTATTATTTCTTATTATTTTTTACCTAAAAATTCCAAATATTGTTGTACAACTTATGGCATTACTTCTTTTTTGTACTTCTTTTATCTATATGTTTAGAAAAACAAAAGAAAATAATAATATATATTACATTTTCTGGATCATATCTTTCATTGCAATTATTCCGCTTTATCAATATATAGGTACAGGGTTTAATAGCTGGGATGCAGTGAATGCATGGAATAGGTGGGGTATAGAATTATTTGATAATTATTATGACCCTATTAATGCTGCATATCCTTTGTTATTGCCTTCTATATGGGCAATGCTATATAAAGTACAAGGTACAAGTGATATATGGCTAATTTCACGTATTAGCATGTTTGTTTTACCCACTATAAGTATTGTATTATTAACAACATTATATTATGAAAGTAAAAATAAAAGTTATCTCTTTATGCTTCTATTCTTATATCCATTTCTTATAGAATATAGAACTACCGTAGGAGATATGGATATACCCGTGATGATAATGGGAACATTGAGTTTAATTTTACTCTATACAGCAGAATTGTATAAGGAAAAAAAAGAATATAAATACTACTTATATGCAGCCCTACTTGTAGCAGGGGTTAGCTCTATTATTAAACAAGCAGGATTAGTATTTGTTTTATTTAATATCATCTATTTATTGTTAAATTTAAGATACATACAAGATAAAAAATCTATTTTTCTTGTAGCTTTAATATCATTAATGTATTTTATAAGTTATTTACCTATGTATTATTTAAATGGTGAAGATGGTGTAGTGGGGAATATTGAATATTTACAAGAAATATCTGTACAAATCATTTACACTTGGGAGGAAATTCAAAAGGCCATTTCCGAGTTATGGAAAACTTTTTGGTCCTCCCCTTATAATATTGATTTTTTAAAGCCGTTGATAGGGCATTTTCATACGATTCAAGTAATGCCTTATGTGATAGGGTTTGGGCTGTTCTTATTTATATTTAGAGATTTACGTACCATAAGTTCAGTTAATATTCAAAGTGCAATATTTTTTCTATTAGGCATTGCAATTTGGGCTAAATACTTTTCATATGACGCACGTAATAGTTTTTGGGTAAAATCTTTTTATATTATATTTTTATCCATTAATTTAAATTATCTTATGAATAAATATAGACCAAATTTTGTTTTCTTTTTTGCAATAGTGATAATAACTTTTGTATTTGCCATGAGTACTTTAGATAATAAATATGCATATGACAAACAAAAAAGTTTTCAGCAATATATTGGAGATGAAAAGTTGTCAAAATATATTGTAAATACTTTATTAAAAAATAAAGATACTTGTGTAAAAATAAATACAAATAGACAATACTTACAATTTAATTATTATGCAAGGAATGTAAAAAGTCAATTTATGATAGATAGACTCTATCCTTTAAAGTCCTTACAGAAAAATGAACTTGAACATAGCTGTAGAGATGGTAAGTATCTTATATTAAGAGACAATACAAAGTCAAAATCATTACGAGATTGGGTGAAAATACAGGTGTTTATAGAGAAAGGTATATTAAAACCTGTGAAACATGGAGAAAATATTATTTATTTTATACCTCCGAATCAAACATTAAAAGGTAAATATTTTGATAAGTAAAGAATATGCATTTGTAATACCAGCATATAATCCTGATGTAAGTTTATTAAAAGTTGTAGATTCTATTCAAGAGATAGGTAACAATAAAATTTTTATTATTAATGATGGGAGCGATGATGAATCTAATGCCATTTTTAAAAAATTAAAAGATATACATATATATAAAAATGTAATTGTTTTAGAGCATGTTATTAATTTAGGAAAAGGTGCTGCTTTGAAAATGGCATTTAATCATATCTTAGTTAATTATGTAAATATTGCTGGTGTTGTTACAGTAGATAGTGATGGACAGCATTCTACTCGTGACTGCTTTAAGGTAATGGAAGCATTAAAGCAGGATAATGATGCTTTTATTTTAGGATATAGAATATTTAGCTCAGATATACCATTTAAAAGTTATGTTGGCAATCATATTTCTAAAATGATTTATAATATTATTTTAGGTAAATCTTTTAAAGATACTCAAACAGGTTTGAGAGGACTTACTAAAGGTTTTATGAAAGAATGTTTGAATATTAAATCAAATCGCTTTGAATTTGAAACAGAACAATTGGCAATATCAGTTAACAACCTCTCTATTATTGAAATTCCAATTGAGACTATTTATATAGAAGATAATAAAGCAAGTTCTTTTAGACCATTAGTAGATTCTTTTAGAATATACTTTATTCTATTTAGGTATGGTCTATCATCCATAGTGACAGCTATTATCGATTTTCTTGTATTTATGACAGCATTGTCATTAGGTAGTAATATTTTAATAGCAAATCTTTTTGCACGAACTGTATCTATTGGCATACAATTTAAACTCTTAGACACATTTGTATTTCATGCACAATCAAAGATGGTTAATTTCATTTTTTTTAGTATGTATGTTTATGTTATGGGTACAATATCTTCTGTTGTTCAAATCTATGGAATAGAAAACTTAGGTTTATCAGTTATAAGTGCAAAGATATTGGTCGAAGGTATCTTATTTTTTATAAATTTTGCATTTTTAAGATTATACATTTTTAGAAAGAAATCAGTAAACAAAATGTCTTAAAAACGTTGATACTGTAAAAACGCACCAAACTTAGCCACCCCACGCATTAACACTTGGACAGTGCACGCATGACTACTTGGACACCTCACGCATGTATTATGTGGACAGATTTCCAAGAGAGTGCGTGCTTCAGATACGATTAAGTTAAAGAGTATTCTTCACTATAATACACCTAAAAAGGTGACAAATGAGGAGAATAACAATGCATAAAATAAAAGAGGTGTTGAGGCTCAAATATCTTAACCAACTTTCCAACAGACAAATAGAAACAATGACAGGAGTTTCACGAAGTTCAGTGTCTAACTATCTCAGAATACGTGAGACGTTAGAAATGGAACTAGATATACTTTTGGAATTAAGTGATACAGCCTTGAATGATTTATTTACCAAGAAGAATTCATCTTCACCTGTAAAAAAAGATCTATCAAATATACATCCAAACTGGGCAGAGGTACGAGAAGAACTTAGTAAAAAAGGGATGACTAGGCTGCTCTTATGGGAAGAGCTAAAAGAAAAAGAACCCAATCTTTATAGTTATAGCCAGTTCAATAGGTATTATGCTACGTACCTAAAGAAACTAAACCCATCTATGAGACAAGTACACTATGCAGGAGATAAACTCTTTATAGATTATAGTGGACTAACAATGCCTATTGTTGACCAAAAGAGTGGAGAGATATCTAAAGCACAAATATTTGTATCCGTCTTGGGAACCAGTGGCTACACCTTTGTACATGCCACACCCACACAATCAAGTAAAGATTTTATCACTTCACATGTGCAAGCCTTTAGTTTTTATGGAGCAGTGCCCAATATCTTAGTACCTGAGAATCTAAAAGCAGCAGTCACTTCCCACAAAAGAGGTGTAGTCAAACTCAATGAGAGTTATGAAGACATGGCAAGACATTATGGCATCGCAGTTGAACCTGCACGACCGTATAAACCTCAAGACAAGTCTAAAGTAGAGTTAGGTGTAAAAGCTATTCAACGATGGATACTGATGAAGTTGCGACATCATACTTTTTTTAGCGTAGATGAACTCAATGAACAGATAGGTTCCTTACTTGATGACTACAATAATAAAGTGATTAAACGTTTAGGTAAAAGCAGAAAAGAGCTTTTTATTACACTTGATAAACCTATGCTTCATCCTCTGAGAGCTAACAATTATATCTTTAGAGAGTTTAAACGTGCTACGGTAGGGATAGATTATCATATAGAGCTAGAAGGAAGTGGATACTCTGTACCGTATCAATATTTAGGGTGCAAAGTAGATGTAAGTTACAACAATAACTCTGTACTTATTTCATTAGATGCAAAAGTCATAGCCCATCATACCAGACTGCATGAACGCTATCATGATTCAACACAGATAGACCATATGCCTACAAGCCATCAATACCAATATGAGAAATGGAATCCTACACGTATACTTACATGGGCAAACAGTATTGGCACTTACACTACCGCATTGATGGAGTCCATTATGGAAAAACGTAGCCATCCTACTAGAGGGTATAAATCTTGTATGGCTATCTTGTCTTTCTCCAAGACCTAGGGTAATGAGGCATTGGAGAAGACATCCAAGGTAGCCTTAGAAATACAGAGCACTAAAGTCACTTCTATTGAATCCATGTTAAAAACAAAAAGTTATTTACAGTACAAAGAAAAAGAGTATGTTAATAACCCTTGCATGAATACCCATGAAAACCTTAGAGGTAGTGAATACTACATAGACTAAAAAATACACAGGAGAAAACAATGATAACCTTATCCACACTTACACAACAGACACAAGCACTTAACCTATCTGGCTTTCATGAAGCACTGGTATTTCAAAGTGAAAGCACAAGCTATCAGACACTCAGCTTTGAAGAGCGTCTTTATCATCTCTTTGAAGCAGAGATAAACCAAAGAGAAGACAGACGTATCAAGCGTATGCTAAGTCTGGCTAAACTCAAAGACACCACAGCCACATTGGAGCAGATACAATACCATGCAAAAAGAAACCTGGATAAGTCACAGGTACTCTCTTTGGCAAACTGTGACTTCATACAAAAAGCACAAAATATTCTTTTAACAGGTGCTACAGGTACGGGTAAAAGTTTTTTAGCACAAGCCCTTGCACGTAGAGCCATTACTTTGGGTTACTCTGCGAAGTATTACAGGGTCAGTACACTTCTTCAAGAGATAAAAATAGCCAGACTGGATGGAAGCTACACAAAAACCATGGCAAAGATTTCAAAATTTAAATTGTTACTACTTGACGACTTTGGTGTGACCCCACTCAAACCTGATGAAATTAACGATCTCTTTGAAGTCATAGAAGAAAGAACATTAAGTGGTTCCATCATCATCACTGCACAACTCCCCATTAAAGAGTGGCATGCTTATTTGGGTAATGAAACCATAGCAGATGCCATGATGGACAGACTCATTCATACAGCTCACAGAATTGAACTTAAAGGTCCTTCCATGAGAAAATTACTGGCAGATACGTAATTTACTTGGACACCTTATGCTACAATGCCTAAAGAATACTTTTTAGCTTTGGACTGTCCAAGTGTTGATGCGTATGGGTGATTAAGTGTGTGCGTATTTACAGATACTAATATGTTAATATTATAATAGTCAAAAATATGACAATTTGAGCGTTTTTTTATGATTAGTCTTTTTCTTTGATATGATAAATACAAAGAGAGAAAGGTAGTCATGATGAGTCAAAACATATCAGAACATATTCAGGCGTTGGAGAGTATGAAAAAGTACCCTAAAACTTTACATTATAAAGGTAGTGTAGATTTACTTAAGCGACCTAAAGTTTCCATAGTTGGGAGTAGGAGGCTTTCTAACTACACCCGTGAATATACCTATCAATTATCTAAGGCACTGGCTAGTAGAGGCGTATGTGTTGTGAGTGGTGCAGCAATGGGCGTAGATACCATAGCCCATGAGGGTGCAGGAGCAGAAAATACCATAGCAGTCGTTGCCAATGGTCTAGATATACGCTACCCAGCTATTAATAAATCTCTTATAGAATCCATAGAAACTAAAGGACTGGTTTTGAGTCAATTTAATGATGGGTTTCGTGCTACGGGATGGAGTTTTGTGGTACGTAATGAACTGGTAGTTGCCCTTGGCGACATACTCATAGTGACTGAAGCAGATTTAAACAGTGGATCAATGCGTTCAGTGGAGTATGCTTTACAAATGGGAAAAGAGATATATGTTTTGCCTCAAAGACTTCATGAAAGTTTAGGAACAAATAGATTGCTTACAGAAGGTAAAGCTGTAGCTATTACAGATGTAGAACAATTTGCTTCACGATTTGGAAACGCTGTCAATACAGACGTAACAAAGGATGATTTTTTTTATTTTTGTCAAAATAAACCAACTTTTGATGAAGCTATTTTAAAGTTTGGTGATAGGGTTTATGAGGCTGAATTAGAAGGTATAGTGACGATACACAATGGTATCGTACGTTTAAACTAATTTTTCAAATATATATGAGCCTATAGGCTATTTATTACTCTCTTTTTTTGCGTCTACTTTGGCTATTTCTACTCTTGCAACTTCAGAAGCTATGAGTGAAAGCATGTGCGCTTTAACTACTTCTATTTTTGTTAAGTAAGAAGAGATGTTTGCAGTTGCAGATGCTTTGATGGCTTCTAAGTTTTCGTATGCTTCAGTCGTAAGCTGACTCATCGCATCTGGCATAGAAGCATCCATAGATGAACGTGCTATCTCCACAAGAGAGACAGATCTAGCTACTTCAGTTTGCGCTGTTGCCTTTGCTATTTGAATGGCAGAGACATTTTTTGCAACAGTGAGTGTTTCTTTTGGAAACTTAATATCCATAGGTTTTTGTGTTTTACTAATCTCAACACGCCCTGTAGCTTTTAATATCTCTTTGGCTGCATTTGCTTTTGCAATTTCTACAGAAGCAACAGCATCAGAAATGATTTGTGTGGCATTTGCATCGAGTTTGTCAATAGCTTGAGTAATGAGCGCTAAGGCGTTAGCTTTTGCCGTTTCAACAGCAGCAGTACTTTTAGCAATAGTACCTATGGCATGTGTTTCAACAATCTTCGTAGAGATTGAACGATTGCCATCACTTTGGCTAGTAGCTCTGGCTGTATTTACAGATTCTATCATTGAGCTCAGGGCTGACATGGTATCTTTCCTTGCATCTTCAACACGATCTACAGCTTGGTTAAGTGTATTGAGTACTTTAGTTTGGGTATTTTCAGTTTCAGATGCAAAAGTGAGGCTTGCGAGTAATGCTACAATAAGTGTTTTTTTCATAATGCTGTCCTTTAAATGTAAAAAAGTGTAAGCATCTTTTGTTGAGATGCTAGGATCTATTTTGGGTCATATTTACTTGCTTGGTACCTTTTCTATCGTTGTTGGTGTGTTAGTACTTTTTTTGTCTGAAAGTTGTTCTATGAGTTCTTCTAAAGAGGCTTCGGGTATCATACCTGCTTGTACAAACTGTACATCACCTTTTGTATCCATAGCTACAAGAAAAGGAATACTTCCTCTCCATTGTGCACGTTGTTGAATGTAGTTTACCACTTCAGAAGCTTTCTCTTCAGAAAGAACAATATAGTTCATACCTTTAGATTTTGCAAACTTGGCTGTGTTTTCATTACCATAACCTTGTACTTCTATAGAAACAATGGCAAGGTTGTCTTTATGCTTTTCTTGTAATTCTATAAGATGTGGAATTGATTTGAGGCATGGAGGACATTTATGTCCAAAGAATTCTAGAAATACTACTTTCCCTTCTAATCCTTCTATGTTGAGTCCTTGTTCAGTACCTTGAACTTTATACGTTTTACCTTGAATATCTGTCATGGACATGACTGGTTGTGTGTTCTTATCTTCGGCAGCATAAGCAGTTGTAAGCAGTAATAGAGAGAGTAATGTAGCTTTAAATAGTTTTTGCATGGATCATCCTTTTGTTTAATTGTATCTATTTTAGATAAATAAAATGTAAAGATTGTGTAATTTATTGTAGGATGTTTCAAAACTTTGAAAATAGGTATCATTGTTGATTAAAGAGCATCTATACAATGAAAAAGGGAAAGTGTAAAGGAGTCTAAAATTTCAATAAGGGAGGAAAAATTCTAGTTTTTCTAGATGCTCTTGTAATTGGATTATAAAGAAGAAAAGTTAACCGAATGCAAATGCTGAGGTCCTCTAAAGTCTCTCATAGTATAATAATGTCATATTATTAAAGGAAGAATATGAAAATTTTATTGATGTTAGTCATGGCATTCAGTGTAAATACTTATGCACAAACACTAGAGAAGAGAATAGGGCAAATGCTCATGGTTGGGTTTCATGGTACCTCTGCAACACCTAATACACAAATATGTAAAGATATAAAAAAATATAATTTAGGGGCAGTGATACTCTTTGACTACAATCCTGTAAACAAAAATAAACCTAAAAACATTGCGACAAAAGCACAACTTAAAAAGCTAACTTCGCAGCTTCAAGCATGTTCAAATGATGGTAAATTATTGATAGCAGTAGATCAAGAAGGGGGGAAAGTACAACGTCTTAAAAGTAAGTATGGCTTTTATGGTAAGTTTCCTAAAGCATCAGATGTGATAAAGATGAATCAAAGCAAAATTAAAAGTACCTATACCAAAATGAGTAAAGAGCTTAAATCTGTAGGAATTAACTATGATTTAGCCCCTGTGGTAGATTTGGACATTAATATGAAAAACCATGTCATACATGGACTAGGCCGTTCTTTTGGTAAAGAGCCTAAACTTGTAGCAAGCTATGCTTCTACATTTATAGATGCTATGCATACACATGGTGTACTTACTTCACTCAAGCACTTTCCTGGACATGGCTCTTCTGTGGGAGACACACATAAAGGTTTTGTAGATGTGACTAACTTATGGCAAGAAAAAGAGTTAGAGCCTTATAGACTACTCAATCATAAAGCGGACACAGTCATGGTTGCACATGTATTCAATAAACGTATTGATGCAAAATATCCAGCAACACTTTCAGCGAAAACAGTAGATGGACTGTTACGTCAAAAGTTAGGTTTTCATGGCGTTGTCATTACCGATGATTTACAAATGGGAGCGATTAGCCAAAAGTATGGGCTTAAAAAAACACTCAACCTTGCCATAGGTGCTGGAAATGACATACTCCTTATAGGAAATCAGTTAGACCCTAAAAAGGTTAAAACATCTAAAAAACTAGTTGATACCATTGTCACCTTAGTGAAAGAGGGTAAGGTTAGTCAGTCACGTATTGAAGCATCGTATGCACGTCTACAAAAGTTAAAAGCAAGATTATAGAAGAAAGGAGAATAAGTATGAAAAATATTATCATGAAAGTGATTAAATATGGTCCAATGATTTATGGACTTTATAGACGTTTTAGAAGGAAGTAGACCTATGTTCAAAGGGAAGATAAATCATTTTACGTCTGAGGATTATTTTTTATGGGGAATGAGTCTATTTATACTTACGTTAGCGTTTAGTCTTACAGCCTATTATCTCTATAGCCCTGTGTTAAGGTACATAGCCTTTGGCGTTATGGTAATGAGTGTGGGAGTTTTGTTTGTTGCTATGGCAAAAGACATGAGAACTTCTATAGAATACCCATGGGTGATTTTTTTGTTTTTAATGCTTTTAATTGCAGTCTATTTTTCACAAAGAATGGAGTTTCATCGTTTTGACTTTATGGTTGGTGATGCTTCTGACTACTTTGCCGCTGGTGTATGTTCTGTAACGTACTATCAAGATATCGGGTATATTTTGCCACTCTCTGCCACCATCACTGCTATAGGCTATGAAGTCTTTGGCATAGAGTATGTGTTGCTTAGTTATGTTATCTTGTATTTAACTTCTGTACCTATATTTTATTATATTTATAGAAAATTGGATTTGTCTGTATTTTTGAGTCTATTGCTTAGTCTGTTTTTAGTTTTTATACCTTTAAGTATTTGGTATGCGAAGTCCTCATTTACTGAACCTATGTGGCAAGTATTGGTATTTGTTTTTATGGTCTACGCTTACCGTATGATGCAGCAAAAACAGCTAGAGTGGAAAAGTATAATAACCCTTTATGCACTTCTGTTTTTAGCGCCTATGCTTAGAGTTGAAGGCGTATTGTTCTACGGGTTTATTTTATTTTTGTCTTTGTATCATCTGTGGAAATTTAAAAATTTAAAAGCTTCAATGTTTATGAGTTTTGGGTTATTCATTATTGCTGTTAGTGTTCAGATAAGCTTAAAACTAAGACCAGACTACTTGCTCAATAGACAATTTAACCGTGTCATACCTAATGCTTCAGAAGAGAGTGTGATGTTTGCACTCTATAGCTTAGCTATTGGTTTTACTCTTTTAGTATTACTTGTGTATCTATTTAGGAAGTGGTTTAATAAAGTAAACTTTCCTATAGTTGTGACCCTTTTAACTTTTCTAGTTAAAGTAGGTGTTGCCTATATCTACGCAATAAAAAAAGAGATGACTTTTGTAGATATGTTGGCTATGAATGAGTACGGGTTAACCGTAGGTAACTTTGGTACCCCTATAGCTTTATTGATGATATTTGGATTGGTATTACTCTATAGAGAGTCATTTAAGGGTAAGACAATAGCTTTACTCCTGGTTGTTGTCTATACTGTTTTCTATCTTCCCCATGTGATGCAAGCAGTGAGGTTTGATGATCCTCATGCATTTTTATTTTATTGGAACCGTTACTATTTTGCTATATTTATGATTGTACATTTATTTGCTTTTGGACTTGCACTTAAGTTTATCTATAATACATTACAGAAATTTGTTACCCATATAGTGTACCATAAGGCACTTTTTTTAGTACTCTTTTTAGGCATTATAGTCTCCTCTATGAATTTAAAAATGTATAACGTCGTTGTGAATGAATCACACCTTAAAGGTACACATAAACTTTATAGTTGGGTACAAGAGAGAGTGGGGCAAAATGCTATCTCTTTAGTGACAGAATCAGGGGTTATTTATAAACAAAATGCACGACCAGATGGACTGGAGAAAATAGAATATCTCATAGGACGTACATTTAGCATCTATAAAATGCCTATTTTGGGACATCAAATGATACACAAAAAAAACCTTTACCCTGTACATAGATATAAGTTAGAAGAGCGTAGAGGCAATTATGTGCTGTGTGCCACACGCAATGAATGTTTTTTAGATAATGATATGTTAGTTGAAGTAGATAAGTTTGTTATGCCACTAGAGTGGCGTGAACATTTTGGCTATACACAAAAAGATGCTTGGGTACATCAAAATGACTTGAGTAAATCAAATGTACAACGAAAAAATTTATATATTAAACTCTACAAAGTAGAAAAAAAGTTAGACTTGAAAAAAGGCGTCTCTTTTTTACGTAAATCTAAAGTAGCTTCAAATATTTTAGGTGAGGGTTGGCACGGCATAGTCAATGGAAATGGAGCCCTCTCCGTAGGAAGTAAAGCACAACTACATCTACGTAATATGAGAAGACACACAGGAAAATCGTACACGTTGATGATGCAGTATATTATTATGAATGCTTCTAATAAGAAACCTAGAACTCTTCGTTTTAGTCTTAACGGAGAAAAAATATCTGACGTAGTAGTAGACTCACAGTTTAATGACTATAGCATTCAAATACCTAATAAGCTACTCTCAAGTCAAAAGTCAGAGGTTCTACTAGAAATAGAACGTGTAGATAGTAGTGGTAAAAAACTAGGAGTTATTTTAGAGTCTTTGAGGGTGATAGAAAAGTAACAAAAGTATGATGAGTAACAATACTCACCATACTGTAATTTAAGTTAAAAATTAATACTTAGTTTAACTTCTCTCTTCTTGTGAAGAAAAGAGCGATTGAAGCTGTCATAATCATAAGTAAGATGATACTTACAGTACTTGAAGCGGAACCACTATCTGAAGATTGTGTACTTGATGGTGTTGTGCCATCTGCATTTTTTGTTTTGTCTTCATTTTCTAAAGACATCGTGATTGTTGCATGATTACTAGCATTACCACATGTATCTACGATGTAGTAGGCTACACTTGAATTACCGGTAAAGCTGCTGTCTGGATCGAAAAGTACATCGCCACTTTCAGCATCTACTATCCAAGAACCTTCTCCTTCTTTATAGTATGTTGTTGTGCTTTCTCCAGACGCATCAAGGAGTTTAAGAGATTTTGCATCTATTTTTGCATCTCCAGCTGTATCATTTTCTTGTGCATCTACCGTTGTGACTTCATTTTGATTTGCTGAAAAAGTATCATTTTGTGCAGTTGGTGCTTTTTCTACATCTTGACATTCATCTATTTCTGCCTTAGGTGAAGGTGTTGCAGAAGGTGAAGCAGTCTCTGTCGGTGATGGTGTAGCTGTTGTAGCAGGTGTTGCCGAAGGCTTTGTTGTTGCAGTAGGCTGTACAACTGGCGTTGCAGACGGATTGTTTGTAGCTGTAGGTGCTGGTGTTGCAGCTGGAGTTGCTGTTTCAGTTGGTGTCGGTGTAGCTGTTGCTGCAGGTGTTGCCGAAGGAGCAGTTGTCTCTGTAGGTGCCGGTGTAGCTGTTGCCACTGGCGTTGCAGAAGGAGAAGCAGTTTCAGTTGGCACTGGTGTAGCGGTAGGAGTCGGGGTTGCTGCGTAAACATTTGTTATGAATGTTAATGTTGTGATAAAAACGATTTTTTTCATTGTATGTCCTTTTTTTTTGAGTATATTATTTTAAAATCAAAAGATTATACCAAAGTGCAATAAAAGATGGGTATATTACCCTTTAAATACAAACACTTTAAACAAAATAAAAGAGCTAAGTGTATAGATAACAGCTGATCCGAATTGTGCTACATATGGATTGGCGAGTGTGAGTAGCCATTGAAGTGTTAAATAGTTTAAGATGTATGCTACTGCTAAGATAGTAAAAAATTTCAAGGCTTGTTTTGTGGTATGGTGTGCTTTAAAGGTATATTTTCTGTTGAGATAGTAAGAGAGTAATGCACCTAGACCATAACCTATAGCATTGCTAGACGTAGCGCTAAACCCTATGTACATAAGTAGCAGAATAATGGAAAAACCAAAAAGGGTGTTCACTATACCTATAAGATTAAAGCGTAAAAACTGTAACAGTGTTTTTTGCAAAGTTTATATCTCTTGTTCTATGATATACCGTGGGCGTTTTTTACTTTGTTGAAACGTTCTACCGACATATTCACCTATGACACCTAGTGCCATGACCTGAATACCACCTATAAAGTAGATAGATATCATCATGGAGGACCAACCCTGAACCGCATTACCAAGAAAGAGTTTTTCAAATACTACCCATACAATACCAAAGAGTGATAGCATAAATAAAATAAATCCAATCATAGTGATGAAACGTAGAGGCATAATAGAAAAAGAAGCTATGCCATCTAGTGCAAATAAAAGCATTTTCTTGAGGGGATACTTTGTCTCGCCAGCAAAGCGTTCCTCTCGTTGATAATACACATTACATGAGCGGAAGCCAAGCATAGGCACAATACCACGTAAAAAGAGATTGATCTCTTTAAAATTAGCGAGTGCATGAAGTGCTTTTTGGCTTAGTAGCCTATAGTCTGCATGGTTTTGTACGGCTTCAATGCCCATAATATTTTGAAAGTTGTAAAAAAAGTTTGCTGTACCTCGTTTAAATTTGGTATCTTTACTCCTGTCATCTCTTACGCCGTATACAACATCATACCCTTCTTGGTACTTCTCTACAAAAGTTTCTATCAGTTCGACATCGTCTTGTAAGTCAGCATCCATGGAGATGAGTCCATCGGCTTCATCTTTAAGTTGCATGAGTCCTGCAATGAGGGCATTTTGGTGACCAAAGTTACGTGAAAGTTTAATACCTTTAAACAAAGAGGATTCTTTTTGAAACTGTGCTATAAGTTCCCATGTTTTATCTTTACTACCATCATCTATATAACAGATAAAACTCTCTGCACTAATACTTTTTTGCGCTATTAATTTATCTATTAGTGTAGTGAGCCGTTTGGTCGTTTCGCTAAGACCTTCTTCTTCATTGTAACAAGGTATGACAATACCTAGCTTCATGGGTGTTTGTTGATTTGTCATTAGAGCCACCATCCTTTAAACCATACTAAATAATCATCGACATAAGGCTTTGCTACAGGTGTACCTGAGAGTACAGGGTAGAAAGCTAAAAAGAGTGCTATAACTAGGCCTAAATAGATGAGGGTATATTCTTTTTTGTACCATGAAAAATGATTTGTTATATCTCGTAATAAATAGATGATACCTAATACCATAAATGGCATAGCATAGTAAAAATGGTAGATAAACATCAGTCTGCCTACAAAAATGTAAGGCAAGTAAAGTCCTAAAAAAGCCAACAATATAAATGTTGCTTCAAGAGAAAATTTACGAATAACGATAATCAGTACATAGAGCATCGCAATAAAGCCTGTCCAGAAAATAGCAGGGTTGCCAAAAACATCTATAGCAGAGAAGAGACCGTCTTTAATGTCTCTATAGTAACACATAGGTTTCATGTTTAACATCCATGACCACCACGGCGAAGAGTACGCATGCGTGGTGACAATACCTGAGTGGTAATTAAACATATTAAAGTTGTAGTCTATAATACTTTGTATAGACCCTGTTCTGGCATAAATATCGTAAAATGTAAACCCATAAACACTAATGGCTACCACGCCATAGGCTAGAATACCATAGAGTAAAAGTTTGTAACCAGAAAAACGTTTTTGTAAAGGGTATTTGCTGATGAGTAAATAGAAAGCTATGAGTACAAAACCAAGTGATGCAAACACAGCAGACCATTTAACAGCAGAGGCTAGTCCAAAGAATACGCCACTTATGAGCAGTAATGAGAGTTTCTGCTGCACAATAAAACGGTATAAAAAGAGGTAAGAGGAGATAACAAACAGTACACCAAAGGTATCTATGTGCGCTAAGCGTGATTGTGTAAAGTGCATAAAGGAGTAAGTCATTAAAAATGCCGCAGTGTATGCATAGTGTTTTTCTTTAAATATCTCGCGGGCTAACAGATAAAATATGACTATCATCAGTCCAGCAAACATGACATTCATCATGCGCCATCCAAAAGGGTTCATACCAAAGAGTTTAATACCTTGCATGAGAATGATTTTACCTAGATAAGGGTGTGTATTTTCATAAATGGTTCGTGTATCGAGTATTTCAAAAGCTGTTCTTCCATGATAAATTTCATCAAAAAACATACTAGTGTAGTAGGTTTTATCCACTATCGTATCTGGTTCATCATCTAAATTTTTTGTATTGGTTCGGTAGGGAATAACTTTGTCTTTATACATAAAACGCACTTCGTTGAGCATCATTTCATTTCGGGTAATACGTAGAAGTATTTTAGACGTCATCACTTTTTTCTTATGACATCTCCATTGGTAAGAGTATGGGAAGTTTTTTTCAGTGTAGGCATAGAAGTTTTTCCACTGATTTCCTTGTTGGTATTCCATGTTAAAATGTACATCTCTGTTGATGCCAACGAAGTAACACATTTGATCTATTTTACTGGGTTTTTTAAAGGAAAAAAGTGTAACAGTGTCGCCATCTTTTAAATCTGAATAGGTCTCTGGGACATTGTGACTGCCTAGGCCATAAAAGGCGTAGAGGAAAAAACTTCCAACCAGTGAAACTAGTAAAAGTTTTTCAATCATTTTCTTTTTCGATAGATAAAAATAAACGTTAAAAGTGAGTAGTAGAACAAGAATAAGTAGTAGTACTATGGAAAAAGTATCATAAGCTGTATAGATAAAAAAAAAGGCAATTGCTGGAACAAGACTTAAAATGTGCATGTAGAGTATGGAGCGTTCTGTTTTCATGGACGACCTTAAACATATTTTGGATTTAAAAAAACCATTATAGCATACGAATAATTTTGTAGAGCTATTTGAGTAAATATCTTTCTAAGATGATTTGGGCCGCAATAGAGTCAATCTTGCCATCTTTCTTATGTCGAAAAATACCTTTAGTAAGCTCTTTTGCTTCAATGCTTGAGCTTTGTTCATCTTGGTAGTCAATTTCTATTTCAATCTTTAAAAGAGAGACAAAATGTGTAATACGTCTTTGCATCTCTTCGGAACTTTCTGCGTTTAGAGGAAGGCCTACGATGAGTTTTTCTATCTCCCACTCTTTTAAAAAAGTATTGACATCTCTAGCCGCTTGATTTCTGTTTTTCCGTAATATGGCAACTTGAGGAAGCACAGTAGAACCATCTAAACAAATAGCGACACCAATACGTTTCAAACCGACATCAATAGAAGCATATTTCATTTGTTTTTTTCCTTAGTGTATTTCGGCGATAAAAGCAGATTTTTCTATACGTTGTTTGACACGAGGAAGTGTTTTTTGTGCTTCTTGTTTTGTTTTAAATGGACCTATAAGTAGTTTGGCTATTTTGTTTCCATCTTTTTCAAACCGTATAATTGTATGGGCAAATCCGTATCGTTTTACTGCATTCATAATAGTACGTTTAGGGTATCCCATGTATGAGCCTATTTGAATGTAATGGCGACTAGATGGTGGTCTTGAAGTAATTTGATTAAATGGCGTTTTAATGACAACAGCTTTATGTGTGGTGTTTGCTTTACTCATAGGTGTTTTCTTAAATGGGGTATTATCTTTTTTCCATGGTTGCACTGATGGTTTTTGTTGTGTGTCATCGGGTAAATATCGACGGCATAAACGTAAATATTTTTTATAATAAGATGAGGTAAATAGATTAGAGTATACGACCTCATATTTTATAGTGCTTGCGTGTGTAAACCAGCCATTGCCTAAGTATAGACCCACATGGGTTATTTTTTTACGATTTTTTTTATTGGTAGCAAAAAAGATGAGGTCGCCATATTGTAACTCTTTGACTGTAACACGTTTACCAACTTGTGCCTGCGCATGTGCAACACGTGGTATTTCTATGCCCATACTCCCATAAAGATAGTAGGTAAATCCAGAACAATCAAAATGATTAGGACCCTCTTCTGCCCAGACATAAGGACTGCCTTGTAAGTCCTTAACCATTTTACTTAGGTTTTTTTTATTAGGGGTATATTTTACAGACGGTTTTTCTATGGCATAGTTGGGGTTTCTAGGATGGTGGTTTGGTTTGCCACTACACCCTAAAAGTAGTAGCATGACAAGAGAAGATAATAGTAGTAGAATATGGTTTAATTTCATGGCAAAAGTATAGATGAAAATAGTTAACCAATAGTGACGTTATGGTACAGCTTTTCTAGGTAGTCCCATACCTCTTTTCCATGGTGTGGTATAGCGTATATCCGTTGTTTCCATTTTTCGTAAAGGTACATCACACGATATATATTGAGCACGTTCATTTTGACTAAGGTAGCGTCTGCAAAGTTTCATACGTCTTAAGTATTGGGGTTCTTTATCAAAGTGACTGATCATTACTTTACGTCTTTTACTGCTTGCATGCGCAAACCAGCCATCACCTAAATAGATACCTACATGGTTAATGTACTTACTTTTACTGCTTTTTTGTCCAAAAAAGATAAGGTCACCATAGTAAATATCTTTAAAGGGTATGCGTTTACCTATTTTTGCTTGTTCACTCGCAACTCTTGGAATGTCAATACCCATTTTTCCATAGATGTTATAGATAAGTCCGGAGCAGTCAAACGCATCTGGGCCTTCTTCTGCCCATACGTAAGGTTTCCCTAGATGTTCTAACAGTAATTTTTCAATATTTTTTCGTTTAGGCATACAATTTTGTTCAGGTTTAATAATACTATAATTTGGGTACTGGTAGGGTTCTTTTATAGGCTGTTTACAGCCAGAAAAGAACAATAATATAAAGAGAAAAATAGGAATTATATGCATGATAAACTTTCATAAATAAATATGCGGTTCAGCCAACTCTTATATGACTCAAGAGTTCTGTAACTTTCTGTCCTATTTTCACAAATAGTTTAGCTTTGATAGATAAAATATAACATCTTACCTATTAAAGAGATAGTAGATTTGTAATATTTACTTTAGAGTATGAGCATGGCGTCACCATAAGAGAAAAAACGATACTTTTTTTCTATGGCTTCTTGGTAGAGTGTAAGTGTTTTTTCTCTACCTACAAAGGCAGAGACTAGCATAATAAGTGTACTTTTAGGCAGGTGAAAGTTGGTCAGTAGATGCGTAACACGTTGTGGTACGTTAGATGGGTTTAAAAACAGGTCACACTCTCCTTGCGTTTCTTGCGTGCGTACATAATGTTCTATGGTTCTTGTGACTGTGGTACCAATAGCGAGTAGAGGTATGTTACTATCGAGGACTTGAGATGTACTTTTAGAGATATGAAAATATTCTGAATGCATAGGGTGCTTAAGTATCTCTTCTTCATCTACAGGTTTAAACGTACCAGCCCCTACGTGTAGTGTTATTTTGTGTGTTTGATGTCTCTTTTCAAGGGCTGAGAATAGTGTTGGTGTGAAGTGTAAAGAGGCAGTGGGTGCTGCCACTGCTCCAGCATTTTTAGCAAAGAGTGTTTGATAATCTGTTTCATCTTCCTTATTGTCTTCTCGTTGTATATATGGAGGCAAAGGAATATGCCCGATTTTGTCTAAAACCAACACAAGTTCTTCAAAACGAATAGCTTGGTTATGATGGGTAAAGGTAACGGTTCGTGCACCGTCTTCATGCAGTGCTACTACTTTGGCAGTCAGGGCATCATCAAATAAAAGTATGGAGTCTAGTTGTACTTTACCACGTATGAGTACAAGGTAGTTGTGAGCATCTAGTGGTTTGTTAAAGAGTAATTCTACTTTGCCACCACCTTGTGCTATGCCAGATTTAGAGACGTGTGTCGGTTGTTTTGTACCAAATAGTCTTGCTTTTATCACACGTGTATCATTTAAAAAGACATCACACTCTTTTGGGATAAATTGTAAGAGATGCTGGAAAGTGGTATGGGTAATTGTGTCACTTTTTCTGTCGTAAACAAGTAGTTTTGCATGGTCTCTTGGTTGAACAGGTGCAGTGGCTATATACTCTGGAGGAAGTACATAGTCATAATTTTCAGTGAGAAGATCAGGAGACATTACTTTGTCTCTTCCTCACTTAGCTCTTCGTCATCATCTTCGTCTTCAATATGAGGGTTGACAGCACGGACAATAAGAATAGAGACACCATAAAGTGCAATCAGTGGTGCTGCCATAAGAAGTTGTGTAAGTACATCTGGTGGAGTTAAAAGTGCAGCAACAACAAAAATAATCAGAATAGCATACTTAAAAAAATCTTTTAAAGATTTATCGGTGACAAGGCCCAAAAGTGCTAAAAAGTAAGCAAAAACGGGAAGTTCAAAGGCGATACCAAATCCCATCATAATCTTGGTAAAAAATCCTACATAATCCTCAATATTGATAAGAGGTGTATAGAGAAAGGAACCAAAGGTGATGAGAAATTGAAATCCAAATGGGGTCACTACATAGTATGCAAAAAGTACACCAACCAGAAACATAACGGTGCCACCAACAACAAAAGGAATAACCATTTTTTTCTCATTTGAGTAAAGACCTGGAGAGACAAAAAGCCAAACCTGATAGAGTATGTAAGGTAAGGCACCTAAGAGTGCAGCAAAGAATGATACTTTTAAGGCTACAAAAAATGCACCCCCAACTTGATGGGTTGTAACCATACCCTCTGCTGCTTTTTTGGAGAGGTGTGCTACCTCTTCTAATGCTTCATTGAGTGGTGCGGTAATCCATGATAGTATAGCTTCATGAAATATAAAAGCAATAATAAACGCGATAAACACAGACAAAACAGAGAGACCCAGTCTCTTACGTAACTCAACAAGGTGTGGTCTTAAGTCATCAAACATTATGCATCACCTTTTTTTTCATTTTCACTTTTCATACTTTTATCTATCTCTGTTGTCTTGGCAATCTTTTTTTCTTTCTTAAAGGTAACTACATCATCACTTTTTTTGGTTTCGATGTCCGCTAATTTTTCTTCTACGTGAGGTTCATTTTCTGTTTTCTTGGTCTCTTTAGGTGTTTCAGGCTTGCTAAGTTCTTTTGCAGATTTTGTAGAGATTTCATCATCGTAACTCTCATCACTGTAGTCATCAAAGTCTAGGTTTTTAAAGCCTTTTAACTCTTCTGTTGCATCATTGAGTTGCTTTTTATAGGAGAGTGCTTCTTCTTTTAAATCAGCTATATTAATCTCTTCTTCTAGTGAACTTTTTGCTTCACTGACAGTTTTTTTGACGGATTTTATAAATTTACCTACTTCAACTATGGCGCCGGGAAGTTTATCTGGTCCTAAGAACAAGATAGCAAGTATAGAAATAAGAAGTAATTCGGTAAAGCCTATGCCAAACATGTGTAACCTTAGATTTTTAATTAAATGTATTTTAGCCAATTATCCTAAAATGTAGAGAGCAAGTTCATCACTAAGAAAGAAGTTCTCATTATAGTAGTGTGTCATGTTACAATTTAGTTTCTTCTCTTGACAAAGGTAGTCAGCATTTTTTTGCATATTAGCAGGTAGAGAATCTTTGGCTATGCCTATGTCTGAACGAAGACCTAAAAAAATCTTTTCAGTAAGTAAATTTTCTTTTGTAAGTGCTTCTTGACGAATTTCAAGTGGATTACGAAGATAGGCGTCAATATTAGTATGGGGGTAAAAACGTTTGTCTTTTAAAAACCCTACAGCACCAGCACCAACACCAATATAGTTTTCCATTTGCCAATATCCTTTGTTATGTTGACTCTGGTACGCTCCAAAGTTTGATATTTCATAAGGTTTAAAACCTCTTTTTTCTATCTGCTCACTTACAAAAAAAGCTAAGTTTTCATCTTCTTGTCGTACTTCTGGTGTGCTGGCAAATGGGGTTCCACTTTCTATTGTGAGTTCATACGCAGATATGTGGTCTATGGGGAGTGAAAAGGCGGTTTCAATATCTTCAAGGAGTAATGCTTCTGTGTCACCTTCATAATTATAAATGAGATCCAAAGAGATGTGTTCAATGCCAAGCTCTTTTGCATAAACTATTGCGTCTTTTGCTTGCTGTGGATTGTGTGCACGGTTGAGTGCAGTGAGTTTTTGTTGATGAAAACTTTGTACACCAAAACTTACACGGTTTACACCTAATGCTTGCATACCTTTTAACCATGTTTTTGTTGCTGAATTTGGGTTGGCCTCTGTGGTTATTTCTGCATTTGTTGCTAAATAGGGTGCCAAAAGTGAAAACAGTGGGGCATAGAGTTTTGGGTCAACTGTGGAAGGTGTGCCTCCTCCAATGAAAAGTGTTTGTATGCTGTTTTTTGTAGCTTTAAAACGTACAAGTTCAAATTGAAGTTGCTCATGCAAAGCCTGCATATAGGCTGTGCGGGTATCAAACTTATCAACATAAGTATTGAAAGAACAATAGTGGCATTTAGAATCACAATAAGGAATATGAATATAGGTTAACAAATTTATAATCCTTTCAAATGCTTGTAACTGTTTTTTAGGTAGAATAATATCAGAAAATAATATAAATGAGAATGATGTATGAAGACTGAGAAAAACTACAGACCCAATGTGGCAGCGGTCATCCTCTCTTCAAAGTATCCTGGTGTATGTGAATTTTTTATAGCACATAGGTCAGATATGAAAAATGTATGGCAATTTCCACAAGGTGGTATAGATGAGGGTGAAACACCTAGAGAAGCACTACGTAGAGAATTGTTAGAAGAGATAGGATGTGATAATGTTGAGGTTATAGGTGAATATCCCGAATGGATTAGCTATGATTTCCCAAAAAATACAACAAGTAAAAAACTATATAATTTTGATGGACAAACACAAAAATATTTTTTGGTACGTTTAAAAGAGAGTGCAAATATCAATTTGGAAGCTTATGAAATTCCAGAGTTTAAAGAGTATAGTTTTGTTTGTTATGATGAATTGTTAAGTAAGGTGACGTATTTTAAACGTCCAGTGTATAGGAAAGTGATTGATTATTTCATTGAAGAAGGAATGATATAGTGTTAAGAGTACATAAGTACGGTGGTACGAGCGTTGGAGATTTAGAGCGTATTGAAAATGTGGCAGCTAGAGTAGCCAAAGCCAAAGAGACAGGTGATGATATTGTGGTTGTGGTTTCTGCAATGTCTGGTGAAACGAACAAACTTGTAGGGTATGCAGAGCATTTTACAAGTAATCCAGCTAAAAAAGAGATGGATATGTTACTGAGTTCTGGTGAACGGGTGACAGCTGCGTTACTTTCGATTGCACTACAATCAAAAGGTTTTGATGCGGTAGCGATGACAGGACGACAAGCTGGTATTGTGACAGACAGTAGCCATACCTATGCCCGTATAGAGTCCATTGACCCTAGTGCGATGCAAGCAGCCATTAAAGAGGGTAAAGTAGTCGTTGTTGCAGGTTTTCAAGGTACCAATAAAGATGGCTCGGTTACAACGCTAGGGCGTGGAGGTTCTGACCTATCTGCTGTGGCATTAGCAGGTGCACTCGATGCTGACCAATGTGAAATCTATTCAGATGTAGATGGCATCTATACTACAGATCCACGTATTGAACCTAAGGCTAAAAAATTAGATACCATTTCATACGATGAAATGTTAGAGCTTTCAAGTCTTGGGGCAAAAGTATTACAAAACCGTTCAGTTGAGTTGGCTAAGAAGTTAGGGGTAAAACTCTATGCAAAGAGTAGTTTTTCAGATAATAAAGGAACTTTGATAACAGAGGAGAGTGGAAATATGGAAGAAGTATTAGTATCTGGTGTGGTATTAGATAAAAATCAAGCAAGAGTGACACTAAGAGGTGTATCAGATAGACCAGGCATTGCAGCAGAAATTTTTACAATGTTGGCAAATGAAAATATCAATGTAGATATGATTATCCAAAATAAATCTACAGATGGTTTAACAAACCTTGGATTTACAGTACCTCAATCTGAGCATGAAAATGCTAAAAAAGTTGTGGCTGAATTTGATCATGATATTCAGGGAATGGATTTTGATCAGCATGTTTGTAAAGTATCTATTGTTGGTGTAGGTATGAAGTCTCACTCTGGTGTTGCTGCTCAAGCATTTACGGTGATGGCTGAAGAGGCTATCAATATTCAAATGATTTCTACTTCTGAAATAAAAGTCTCTATGGTTATCGATGAAAGCCAAGGTGAACAAGCGATTCGTGCTTTACATGCAGCTTACAATTTAGATAAATAAGTTTTATGCAACAACTACTCAAATGGACGCTAGAGACCATACGTGATGAAGAGTCATGTTTTTCATGGATGGAAGAGCATCGTTATGAGTGGTCACCGCTTGTACGTAATGCATGTAAACAAACAGTTGAAGGTAAAACGGTTCTCATTCTTACAGATGAAAATAGAAAATGGTTTGCCAAGTATATTACCAATGCAATCAATAGTTTAGCAAACGATAGACCACTGTTACCTTTTTTTGAGTTAACTGCATGTTTTCCTCAAATCTCATCTATACAGTCTACACAAGAGCTGGAACTGCTAGAAGATATGTTGGAACTCTCTTATCCTAATGGATATTATATTTGGTATATAGGGCGAGGAGACCATCCTTATACTAAGCTTTCTTACCGTAGTGATGACAGCTTTTTATGGCTCTTAGATGGTGAGGTACAAAATAGTTTTAACTTACGTTCTTCTGACCCAAAACTAGATATTAAGCTACTACAACTTTATAAACTGTTTGATGCAACGCTCTCAGCAGTACTCTTTGGGGATATTGATTTAGAGACATGAAACTACATTCAGGCGTGCTAATTAGTACAAATATAGAAGAGACTGTTGGATTATTAGAGTCAAAAAGAACAACAGAACGTCTAGTAAAAATACTCAAAGAAGATGCTTTTTTAGTCGAAGATGCAAAACTTGTGATAGAAAAAGCCTATATGGCAAGTGAAGAGACGACAGTGATAATCATGGCGGCAAAGAGTTTTGCACCTGTGGTACAAAATAAACTTTTAAAAGTCATTGAAGAGCCCCCTTTAAACGTAGAACTCATACTCATAACCCAGAGTAAAGCAACCATTTTAGATACCATCCGATCTCGTATGCCTATTACTGTACTCTCCCAAGAGACGCAAGAGGAGCCTTTGGGACTTGAAGTAAAACAACTTTCACTTTCTAGTGTCTATGAATTTACACAAACACATAAACGAACCAATGCCAAAGAGATGCGAGCTATTATTGAGAAAATAGCCAAAGAGGCGATGTATTCTAAGCAGTTTAATTTAGATGAAAAGACACTAACGCTTTTTTCTGATTGTTATGTGGCACTTGATATGGGCTCACCTCCTCAGTTTGTTCTGAATGCTTTGCTTTTGAAACTATTGGCAAGAAAAAAAAGGTAGAATATTTATAATGTTTCCAAATATTCCTTTTATTTGGATTGTGGCACTGTTATTCTCTTACTTTTCTAGAAAAGTAAGCAAAAGTCGTCATCCCTCTCAAATCGCTCTGCTTACAAGGGTGTTCGGGATGACAAGACACGCATTCGCGTGATTAATGGAGGAGCTTTGTGTGCATGTTTATAGATTAGGTACTATGTTTGATAAGAAAGAAGCACTTAAAACACTAGGGGTAGAGTCTGGTGGTGTAGGAATTATGGCTAAGAAGATGGAGTTGTTATACTTCTTTATTAAAGACCTTAAATGTCCTGCAGCGAATATACTCAAACAAGATGCATTAAGTATTGGTGCAGACTTGGCGGTACCTGGTGGTGTGATACTGTGTGAGAAAGAGGTTTATGATTGTATACTCATAGGCACACGTAAACACATGGAAATACTCTCTAAAAAAGAGTTAGCACAACCTTTTGGACTCAAGGTAGTCGCTAGTGAGCTTCAAAAATTTTTGAAAACAAAAGAGCATAGTAGACAAATTATGGGTGTGATCAATGCCAATGATGACAGCTTTTTTGAGGGCTCTAGGTTTTTAGAAAATGATGCCATCCTTAAAATAAAACAGATGCTAGACGAAGGTGCAGACATTGTAGACATTGGTGCAGTCTCTTCTCGCCCTGGTGCTAAGACGGTGAGCGAGCTTGTCGAATTCGAACGCATGAAACCCATTTGTGATGCCGTCTCTACTGAAAAACTTTTCCAAAAGGCTACTTTTTCAGTAGACTCTTACACACCTGAAGTTGTAGAGTATGCATTAAACTCAGGGTTTAGACTGATTAATGACATCACAGGTGCGTCTGATGAGGCTATTATCAAACTCGCGGTGAAGTATGATGTTAAACTCTGCATTATGCATATGCAAGGTACGCCACAAACCATGCAAAATAATCCACAATATGATGATGTGATGGTAGAAGTAAGCCAATTTTTTGAAGAGCGTATCTCAAGGTGTGAAGCATTGGGTATGAAAAGAGAAAACATCATTTTAGATGTCGGGTTAGGTTTTGGTAAAAGCCTTGAACATAATTTAACACTTATTAAAAATATGGCACACTTTAAAGTATTCGGTTGTGAAGTATTGGTAGGAGCGAGTAGAAAATCGATGATTGACAAAATAGTCAGTAGTAAGCCAGAAGAGAGACTTCCAGGTACACTCGCTATTCATCTAAAAGCTATTGAAAATGGTGCTAGCATAGTACGTTGTCATGATGTCAAAGAGCATGTGCAAGCATTGGCAGTATGGGAGAAATTACAATGAGCAAGAAAAAGATATATATATTAAGTGGTGCAGGGCTTAGTGCAGAGTCTGGGATAAAAACATTTAGAGACAATGACGGTCTATGGGAAAACTATAGTGTAGAAGAGGTATGTTCAGTTCAAGGTTGGCAACGTGACCGTCAAAAAGTTTCAGACTTTTATGATGCTAGACGTGCAGACATTGAACACAAAGAGCCCAACCGTGCACACATAGAACTGGCTAAACTAAAAGCCAGACATAGTGACAACATAGTGATGCTTACACAAAATGTAGATAACATGTTAGAAAAAGCAGGGTGTGATGAGGTGATACACTTACATGGTACATTGACTGACTTACGCTGTGAAAGTTGTGAAGAAGTCTTTTTTGTTGGGTACAGTGCCCAAAAGGGTAAAACGTGTCCGGCATGTACAAGTGATGATGTACGTCATAATGTTGTCATGTTTGGTGAAGCAGCCCCAGCCTATGAACATTTAAGAGAACTCTACCACCATGCAGATATGGTTATAGTGATAGGCACAAGTGGGCAAGTGATAGACACAGCCTATATTGCACAAAATGTAGAAAACTCGGTTATTTTAAACCTAGATGTAGACGAATATATAGATAGGCACTTTAAAACACGCATTTACAACAAGGCCACCGTAGGCATAGACAAAGTGGTAGACATAGTAGAAGAATTTTTAGAAATGTAATGCATTATTATGTAGTGTTGTAGGTTTATAATATTGACACCTGTAGCCTTTTTGTGCTACAATAAATTTAAAAAGGATGTATCATGGCATTAGATGCAACTGTAAGAGCTAGAATAGATGAAGATTTGAAAGAAGATGTTGAGAAAATACTTTCTGAAATAGGACTCAGTACTTCACAGGCGATTACGATGTTTATGAAGAGCATAAAAAGGGAAAGAGGCATACCTTTTGAACTAAAAATCCCTAATGAAGAGACATTAGAGTCTATGCGAGAAATTGACAATGGTGTAGCTGAGAAAGTTACATTGGAACAATTAAAATCAGAAGCTAAACAATGCTTGAACTAGAAAGAACAAAAATTTTTAAAAGAGATATAGCAAAATTAAAATTTTCTAATCAACATTATTCAAAGTATGTAGTCTATTTGGAACACTTGTTAAATGAAAAAGTATTACCCAAAGAAGCTCGTGACCATAGCCTAAATGGCACCTGGCATGACTATAGAGAATTACATATATCTGGCGATTTATTGCTAGTGTATAAAATAGAAATGGGTACAGTATATTTAGCCAGAATTGGCACACATTCCCAAATATTTAATTGAGAAGTAAATGACAAGCAAACAATACCAAGAACAAATAGAAATACTCAAAAAATGGGCACATGCATACTACGTAGATGATAACCCCATAGCTACAGATGAAGAATACGACAAGCTCTACCATGAAGTACTAGACTTCGAGACTGCTAACCCAAGTGAAGTAGTGGAAGACTCTCCAACAAAGCGTGTGGGTGGTGTGGTACGTGATGAATTTTCTAAGGCTAAACATATTAAACGTATGTGGAGTATGGAAGATGTGTTTACTACAGAAGAAGTACAAGAGTGGCTTGACCGTGTGAAGAAAAATGTAGGAGAATGTACCTACTTTTGTGAGCCTAAGTTCGATGGTGCGAGTATGAACTTACTCTATGAAGATGGCAAGCTTGTACGTGCCATCACCCGTGGGGATGGTGTTATAGGTGAAGAGGTGACAGACAATGTACGTACGATACGTTCTGTACCTCTAAGTATAGAGTACAAAGGGCAGATAGAGATACGTGGTGAAGTAGTCATCCGTAAAGATGACTTCGAGATCATCAACCGTGAGAGACTAGATGAAAATGAACAGCCTTTTGCCAACCCACGTAACGCAGCAGCAGGAAGCTTACGTCAGTTAGACTCGTCCATCACTGCAAAGCGTAGACTTGTGTTTTACCCTTGGGGTTTAGGTGAGAATACACTCACACAACGTAGACTCTCTGAAAAGATGGACTATGTGTACAACCTAGGGTTTTTAGAACCTCCACATGCACAAGAGTGTAACACCATAGAAGAGATAGAAGCGTTTTACCATAAGCTCATAAGCTTACGTGGTGAGATACCTATGATGATGGATGGTATGGTCATCAAAGTAGATGAGGTAAGTCTTCAAGAAGACTTAGGCTACACCGTAAAAGTACCTAAGTGGATGTGTGCTTACAAGTTCCCAGCAGTAGAAAAAGTAACTAGGGTCAATGCCATTACGCTTCAAGTAGGAAGAACAGGTGTCATCACCCCAGTTGCAGAAGTAGAACCCGTAGATGTAGACGGTGCCATGATAGCACGTGCCACACTACATAACTTCGATGAGATAGAACGTAAAGGGCTCATGGTAGGAGACTCTGTCATACTCATACGTTCAGGTGATGTCATCCCTAAAATCACCAAAGTTTTGAGTGATAGACGTAATGGAAGTGAGCAAGAGATAACTAGACCAACAGAGTGTCCTACATGTAGTACTGAACTTCTGGATGAAGGTACGCTCATTAAGTGTCAAAACCTAGACTGTCCAGACAGAGTGGTAAACTCCATCATACACTTTGCAAAAAAAGGCTCTATGAACATCGATGGGCTTGGCTCGAAGATAGTAGAGATACTTGTAAAAGAAGAAAAAATCACAGATCTTTTAGGACTTTACCATTTGAAGTTCGAAGACTTAGAAGGCATGGAAGGCTTTAAACAAAAGCGTATCCAAAACTTACTAGATGCCATAGCTAACACTAAAGGTGCACCATTACATAGACTCATCTCAGCGATGGGCATAGAGCACATCGGTGAAGTAGCAGGTAAGTCACTAGCCTTAGAGTTTGGGCTTGGCATAGTAGATGCCACACTTGAAGAGGTAGTAGCCATAGATGGCATAGGTGAAGAGATGGCAAACTCTTTACTAGAGTTTATGCGTGTCAACAAAGAAGAAGTACTCAAACTCTTTGAAGTGGTACAACCAACAGTAGAAGAAAAAGTAGAAGCCGTTGAAAACCCATTTAAAGACAAAACAGTAGTGCTTACTGGTACGATGTCTGTGAGCCGTGGGGTCATAAAAGAGATGCTTGAAAAACTTGGCGCTAAAGTAAGTGGGTCTGTGAGTAAGAAGACGGATTTTTTGGTGTATGGTGAAGAGGCTGGAAGTAAGTTGACTAAGGCTGAGGGGCTTGGTGTGAGTACTTTGACTGAAGATGAGATGAGGGCTATGATTTAAAAATGGGGAGGGAATTAATAAAATGAAAAAGGTATCTACTACGGCATTATCTAAAAAAATGGGTATTACTAAGTATCAATTAGATGAAATGCTTTTAGCAGCAAAGTTTATTGTTAGGGAAGCAGATGAGTATATTCTTACAGAATTAGGTATTAGTAAAAGTGGGGAAATAAAAGAACATAAAACCTATGGTAAGTATATTGTTTGGGACGAGAATATTGAAATACCAAATAAATTGGTGACACAAGGAAAAGAGTTTTTTAGTTCTACTAAAATAGCATCAAAGTACAATCTTTCTGCACGTAAAATAAATATGATTTTATCTGAAATAGGTTTGATTGAAAAGTATTTAAAAGGTTGGACAATTACAAAACTTGGTACACAAAATAGTGGTATCCAGAAGGAGAATGCTAAAGATGGTATTCCTTATGTTGTATGGAGTGAATCTATTTTTAGGCATAAAGCATTTTTAGCGGTAATGAAAGACATGGTTGGTGATACTGAGGAATTAGAAGTGTCTCAAGAGAAAAACTCCAATAATACAAACTTTAGAGAAAAGTTTAAAGCGACACATCGTTCTACAGATGGTCACATGGTTAGAAGTAAAGCGGAGATGTTAATAGATAATTGGTTATATATGGCAGAAATTGTACATGCCTATGAGAGAAGACTTCCCATAGAAGAGGAAGTATATTGTGACTTTTATATACCAACGGGTAAAGTATACATAGAATATTGGGGATTAGAAAATGACCCTAAATATGCTAAACGAAAAGAAACTAAAAAAGCTATTTATGAAAAGTATAATTTTAAACTCATAGAATTGACAGATAAAGATATTATAGATTTAGATGATGTGTTGCCAAAGATGCTATTAAAATTTGGCGTACAAACATATTAAGAAGTTTATTAATTGAAAGGGTTAGATTTGAAATTTATTTTTGTCATATTATTGTTAAGTGCATCACTGTTCGCAACAACAAACGACACTTTCATAAAATCCGCCCAAAACCAAATAGGTAAAACACTCACCTATAACCCTGAGTATAGAACTTTAAAATACCCGATGGGTGACATACCACTTTCTAAAGGTGTATGTACTGATGTAGTGGTGCGTGCGTTTCGTGGGGTGAAGATAGATTTGCAAGAGCGTATCTACAAAGATAAGGGTAAAACCCCTGAGCGTTATAAAGGGCTTTACTATACAGACAAGCTTGACCCGAACATCGACCATAGACGTGTGAAGAACATTCAGGCATACTTACTCTCAAGAGGCTATAGAGTCAAGGATGCGTTTAAACCTGGTGACATCGTAGTGTGGAAGTTAAAAGGGAAAAAGAAGATACTCGACCACATAGGTATCTGCTCTCATAACCGTAACGAACATGGTGACCCCCTGATTATTCATAACATCGGTAGAGGTGCAGTGGAAGAAGATGTCTTGAGAGCGTATGAGATAGTGGACCACTTTAGGGTTTTTTGACATTATGAAAACTTTGACAACATAATAATAGTACGCTACAATAGACATATGACGATAAAGGATATAAAATGACAACAACTATGAGTATAAGAGAACTTACTCGAAATGGTAGTATGTTTTCCGAGTATGACTATATAGACATAGAAGACAGAAAGTCGCATGAGTACAAAGGTGTGTTTATCTCTGCAAAATATGCAGATGAGGTGAAGGCATTTTTAGAGCAGAAATTGGCTAAAGAGAAACAGAAGAAATTAGATAAAATAATGAAATTTGCTGGCGCTGTCAAGGTTGAAGAAAGATTTCAAGATAAAGATGCAAAAGAGATACGTGAAACGATAGCGAAAGAAAAATATAGTGAATAGAGTATTTCTTGATACAAATATTGTACTCGATATCTTGATAGAAGAGAGAAAAAACCATTTAAAATCGAAGGAACTTTTAACGTATTTACTTTTAAATAATTATGAGATAGTCATTAGTGAAGATATGCTGAGTACTATTTATTATATCGCTAAAAATAAAAGTACAACCTTGAAATTTTTTCAAACTATACAAGAAGAATGGATGATTGTGCCTTACGGCAAAGAAGTTGTGACTAAAGCACTTGTGTTTGCTTTAGATAACAATAGTGATTTGGAAGATACCTTGCAGTGTTTCTGTGCCAGTTCATATCATTGTGAGTGTGTGATATCAAGTGACAAAAAGTTTGTAGATTGTGGTGTCAAAATAGTAAATTATGAAAATTTTTTAAAATGAGATGAATGAAAAACGTAAAAAAAGAGAATAGTATTAAAACTGAAAAAGTGTCAACTGCTAAAAAAGTACAGGAATGGCTTAAAGAATATAAAGAAGCTATCGATAAGCAAAATGAACGTATACAAAGAGAAGGTTTATTTTCTGATGCATATAGGAGATTTTAATGAGATTAGACAAATACCTAGTAGACGAGGGTTACTTTGAGAGCCGTAACCGTGCCAATGATGCTATAAAAGCAGGACATGTCATGGTAGATGGTAAGAAGGCAAAGGCTTCTGCAAAAGTAGATGAAAACACTTTAGTAGAAGTAGAAGACACTAAGTTTTATGTTTCCCGTGCTGGTAGAAAGTTGGAAAATTTCTTGGCTGAGTATACGATGGACTTTGAGGGTAAAAGAGCTTTAGATGTGGGCTCTAGTACCGGTGGCTTTGCACAGATAGTACTTGAAAATGGTGTAAAGAGTCTTGACTGTGTAGATGTGGGTACAGACCAACTGCACATCTCTTTACGTGCTGAAGAGAGACTGACATTACATGAAGAGACAGACATCCGTGACTTTAAAAGTAATGCGTCTTTTGATCTTGTGACGTGTGATGTGTCGTTTATCTCTATTTTACAAATAACAGATGCTATGGATGCTTTGGTGGCTAAAGGTACAGACATCATCATCCTTTACAAGCCACAGTTTGAAGTGGGTAAAGATGTGAAGCGTGACTCTAAGGGTGTGGTGCAAGACCTAGATACCATCGCTAGACGTAAAGAAGCGTTTGAAGCAGAGGTTAAGAAGTTGGGTTGGGATGAGCAGTATCAAGCATTCTCACAAGTTCAGGGTAAAGAGGGTAACCAAGAGTACCTTTACCATTTTAAGAAAGCGTAGGGTGCGTTTGCCAACGCACCATGTGATAAAATTTTGACAAAATATAAGATTCGCCAAAAGGCTTACATAAAGGTGCGTTAGCAAACGCACCCTACGGAGATATAATTGAAATACAGAAACAGTATAAAATCCATAGCCATTGGTTCGTTTGATGGCTTACATATCGCACATCAGACACTCGCAGAAAAAGCAGATGCACTGGTCATCATAGAGCGTAATGGTGGGTACTTGACACCTGGGTATAAGCGTTCTCACTTTACATCTAAAGTATGTTGTTTTTACCATTTTGATGTGATTAAGGGTTTAACACCTGAAGCATTTGTAGAGAAACTTAAAACAGACTTCCCACAACTTGAACAGATAGTGGTGGGGTATGACTTTGGCTTTGGTAAAAACAAAGCAGGCAATGCCAAGACTTTACAAGACTTATTTGACGGTAAAGTAGAGATAGTGGAGGAAGTGTCTATAGAGGGAGTATCGGTACATTCTCGTACGATTAAAGCGTATTTACGTGAGGGTAACCTTGTCATGGCAAATAGGTTACTAGGACGTAGTTATAGTATAGAAGGTGAGATTATTTCTGGGCAAGGACTAGGAAAGAATGAACTTGTGGCAACACTTAACTTAGCAGTGAAAGAGTATCAACTTCCTTTAGATGGTGTCTATGCAACACGTACATTGGTAGAGGGGGAGTGGAAAGACTCTGTAAGCTTTTTAGGGCATCGTGTAAGTACTGATGGTCATTACGCAGTAGAAACCCATGTGATAGGTGATGATATAGGGGTGATGAGTGGTATGTTAAAAGTAACATTTATAGCCTTTATAAGAGAAAATAAAAAGTTTGATAGTTTAGATAGACTCAAAAGACAAATAACAGAAGACATTAGAGTAAGTAAAGAGCTGTTATCTTCCATAGGCTAATGAGATAACATTCGCCATATTGATACTAAGGGATGGAGGTATGGGTTTTTATTTTTAACTATGTATCAACATTACTACTGTATTACCCTACTCAAAATCTCACATTTCAACCTAAGCTGTAGCTCAATAATACATTTAATCAGATAAATTTACTCTTAATTAAAACTTATAATTTTTATTATAAAAGTGCTATACTTGAAGATAAGAAGTCAAAAGGAGTAATTATGAGTGGATTTGATGCATTATTTGAGAAAGCAAAGAAACGTGTGAAGGCGTTGTCTGAATTACCTTCTATAAAGGAAGAGTCAGTTGAACAGATGCTTGAAGATAGAGGTATAGAACGACGTGATTTCATGAAGTGGGCAGCAGGTGTCACAGCAATGCTTGCTCTACCCACACAATTTACTCCTTTGTTCGCAGAAGCTGCAAAACTTGCAGACCGTGTACCTCTTGTGTGGCTACATATGGCGGAGTGTACAGGATGTAGTGAGTCACTCATTCGTTCTGATGCTCCTACGATTGATTCTCTTATTTTTGATTATATCTCTCTTGAGTACCATGAAACACTCATGGCAGCTGCAGGTTGGCAAGCAGAAGAAAACCTTGACAATGCTTTAGAGAAGTATAAAGGACGTTATGTCTTACTTGTGGAAGGTGGTGTACCAACAGCGAATAATGGTCAATACTTGACATTGGGTGCTCATGGTAGAACTGGACTCGATGTGGTAACTGCTGCGGCTAAAGATGCGGCTGCTATTTTCTCCATAGGTACTTGTTCTAGTTTTGGTGGTATCCAAGCGGCTGCTCCCAATCCTACAGGCGCTAAGGGAGTAGATAAGGTTGTTTCTCAACCAGTGATTAATGTGCCGGGTTGTCCGCCAAGTGCATCAAACATTGTGGGTACACTCATGCACTATTTACTCTTTGGTACACTCCCTGCGCTTGACCGTTATAGTCGTCCAAAATGGGCCTATGGTAACCGTATACATGACTTGTGTGAAAGACGTGGGCACTTTGATGCCGGAGAGTTTGTAGAGACCTTTGGTGATGATGGTGCAAAAGATGGATGGTGTCTCTATAAACAAGGGTGTAAAGGACCATATACCTTTAACAACTGTTCAACGGAGCGGTTTAACCAGCATGTTAACTGGCCCATAGGTGCAGGGCACGGATGTATGGGATGTTCAGAACCAGACTTCTGGGATACCATGGGGCCACTGGAAAAACCTATACAGTCACACCTTGTGATGGGTCTTAATGCCACGGTTGATAAGATAGGTACCACACTTTTAACTGCAACGGTTGTAGGTATAGGGGCACATGCAGTGGCAAGTATTTTTATGAATAAGAATGATGAGAAGGAGGGGTAGATTATGGCTAACAGACGTGTAGTAATTGATCCAATAACAAGAATTGAAGGGCATCTACGTATTGAAGTTGAGGTAGATGAGAATAATGTAGTGCAAAAAGCCTACTCCTCCTCCACGCTATGGAGAGGGATAGAACTTATTTTAAAAGGGCGTGATCCTCGTGATGCAGGACTTATGGCACAGCGTATTTGTGGGGTATGTACCTATTCACACTATAAGGCAGGTGTAGAGGCCGTAGAAGATGCTTTAGGTGTAGAGGCACCGTATAATGCGAAGTTGGTTCGTTCACTGCTTAATGCCTCACTCTATATGCATGACCATGTGGTACATTTTTATCATCTCCATGGACTTGATTGGGTCGATGTAGTCTCAGCACTCAGTGCTGACCCTGAAAAAGCATCAAAGTTGGCGTTTAAATATGCAGATTTACCAATTGCAACGGGTACGGATGAACTTAAAGCTGTACAACAGCGTGTAAAAACATTTGTAGATAAAGGACAACTTGGGCCATTTGCCAATGCGTATTGGGGTAATGGCACCTATAAGTTTTCACCAGAGCAAAACCTTATCGCACTTTCTCACTACTTAAAAGCACTTGAAGTACAACGTGTAGCAGCACAGATGTTTGCCATTTTTGGTGCGAAACAGCCACATCCTCAAAGTCTTGTGGTGGGCGGTGTGACATGTGTGCGTGACATACTAAGTCCTACAAGACTCTCTCAGTGGAGAGAGAAATATAAAATAGTTAAAGATTTTATTGACCGTGCGTATCAAGCAGATATCGTGATGGCTGCAGAAGCATATGGTGCCGAAGAGACCGTACTTGGTGGCGTAGGCGTGAAAAACTTCATGGCAGGTGAAGCATTTATGCTTAACCGTACAGAGCATCTTTTTCAAAGTGGATACATCAAAGATGGTGACTTGAGTCAAGTGTTTGACATAGATGATATGAAGATAGAAGAAGATGTGACACATGCTTGGTATAAAGGTACAAAACCACTACAACCGTATGATGGTGTCACTGATCCTGACTATACTGGTTTTATAGATGGTGACACAGTGAATGGTGAGGCAAAAATCATTGATGAAAATGCAAAATATTCTTGGGTAAAAGCACCACGTTATGATAGTGAAGCGATGGAAGTTGGACCACTCTCCTGTCTACTTGTAAACTATGCTAGAGGCAATGAAAAAGTTCAGGCTGAAGTAGGAGGTTTTCTTAAACGTACAGGTTTACCAGTTGGTGCACTTTTTACAACATTAGGACGTACCGCAGCACGTATGTTACAAACCAAACTCATTTCAGATAATGCGATTACGATTTTTGACTCATTAATAGAGAATTTAAAAACAGACGACAGTACCTATACCAAATTTGAGATAGATCCAGATAAAGAGTATACGGGACGTTTCATTGGTGAAGTGCCTCGTGGAACACTTAGTCATTGGGTGCGCATAAAGAATGGCTTGATTGAGAATTATCAAGCAGTGGTGCCTACTACATGGAATGCTGGCCCCATAGATGCCAATGGAACCATTGGACCATACGAAGCATCTTTAGTTGGGTTAAAACTTGAAGATCCTAAAAAGCCACTAGAAGTACTAAGGGTCATTCATTCGTTTGATCCATGTATGTCATGTTCTGTACATGTGATGGATATGAAGGGTACGGAGCTTAGCGAATTTAAAGTCAACCCTATGAGTAGTGGTGCTGCTTGTTAGCACGTAAAACAGATTTTTAAAATGTATGAGAAGGAGTAAATATGGGACAAGAAGAAAAATATACCTCAGACCACCCAGATTTTGTCTACAGTAGTGGTAATAGGATTTTACACTGGATACGTGCTTTAGTTATCACAGGGTTAATTATTACCGGTTTTTACATAGCAGATCCATTTCTTTCACCTGAAGGTTCAACCGATAAACTTCTTTATGCCGAGTGGACAAATTGGCATATTATTTTAGGATTTATTTTGATTTCTTCTGGGATGCTTAGAATTTATCTGTTCTTTTTTGGCAAAGACAGTGAGGGAGAATTACGTTCACTTAAAGATGTTTTTAGTATAAAGTCTTGGATTACACAATTGAAGTCATATTTTTTTATAGGAGAATTGCGTAAAAAAGGTTTTTATGGTCCTTTACAATTTCTGACCTACTTTGCCATTATGGTTTTAGTTGTCGTGGCGTCAGTGACAGGACTTATACTTTATGTCCATGTCTATCATCAAGGTGTGGGTGGTTTGTTATATGACTCTATGCGTGTGCTTGAAGCGTGGATGGGTGGACTTGCAAATGTACGTTATATCCATCATATTACGATGTGGGGATATTTGATTTTTATCCCCATTCATATCTATTTGGTGATTTGGTCTGCTATTCGCTTTAAGCATGGCGCATTGGATGTGATGTTTACAGGGTATGACTATCATCTAAAAAAAGATGAAGATAAAAAAGATAATGAGAAAAAAGAAGACGATAAGTGAAAATATTAGTCCTAGGTATTGGTAATCTTCTTTTTGGAGATGAAGGCATTGGTGTGCATTTCATCAAGTATATGGGTGAAAAGTATGACTTTAAGGGAGAACATGATATTGACATAGTCGATGGTGGTACACTGGCACAGAGACTTATTCCTATCATTGTGGGGTATGACCATCTTATAATTATTGATACCATTAATGCTAAAGGTGTGAACGCAGGAGAAGTCTATTTTTTTGACTTTGACGCTGTGCCTGACGCGGTAGATTGGCAAGGGAGTGCCCATGAAGTTGAGATGTTACAAACACTCAATATGATGGATTTAGCAGGTGACCGTCCTTCTACGATGATTATGGGTGTGGTTCCTACAGTCATAGAGGCTACAGAGTTTTCCCTTTCTGAGGGTGTGGCAGAGGCTGTCCCACTCATGGAGCAAACACTTTTAGATTATTTGCAAACGCTAAACATTAAAGCCATGAAAAAAGCTGAGATAGATATGCAAGCGATTCTTCCAAATTCATTTAGGGCACTTGATGCATATAGCGTTTAAATTTGAATACATCCATGACAATGGACTTTTTACACGGCTGTTAAAACGTATTGAAGAGAGCTCTGACACTTCTCTTCGTCTTTATAGTGAGGGACATACGTATACGATAGAAGCTTCTGGAGATCAGCCTACGCTTGAAACACTGGCAGAGCAAATATCTTCACTTGTGCCACAATCACTTTTTTTAAAAGATTATAAGATAGAAGCGGTAGATAAAGAAGAGGATGAAGAAAAAGTAGTTTTACAACTATTAGATGCTTCTACTCCTTTTAAAGTGCCTTACTGTCCTGAATGTCAAGAGCATGTTGTATCTTCACTTAATCCTTTTAATCCATGTAATGTTTGTGGGTTTAGTGGTACATCACTTAGTTTAAAAGAACTCATCTCAGTAACCAATATTGTTGCATCAACAGCAGAAACATTTTTTAATCAAGCAGCAGAGGTTTTAATCAAGCAAGGTGAAATCACACTTCCTACGTATAATGGAGTAAGACATTTTTCGCTATTAGATGAAAAAACAGTTGAACTAGAAGGGGTTTTGTATTGTAACCCTACAGAGTTATCTAAAAACTTTCTTATTACCCAAGGAGAGTTAGATGCTTTAATGATGGTAGAAAAACCCTCCATACGTTTAAAACCTAAGTTAATGTTTCGCGTGGAACAAGAACTTGAAGATCCTTTTTATCCACTCTTTTTTCCTGATGACAAGATCACTTTAGCATTTTCTATAGCTCTCAAAAATAAAGGTATCGATGCTGTCTTTAGTGATAAAATACCGACACTTCGTGTGGCATCTGCGTTAGAAGAGCATCTTATTATCAAACAAGGGCGTGACATGTTGCCATGTCATGTTTCTATGCGCTTGAAAAACCCTTCATTTTGTGCATATGATGCTTTTCAAGCCTTTGGAAATAGCCATGGATTACATGTAGATAGAAACATTGACTTAAAAGATAAACCTTTTATTCGTTATGTTGCCAACAGTGAAAAAATACAAGAAAAAAATGCCATATCTTTTGAATCGGCCCATGCAGCTCAGCGTTCTGTTGTAGTGGAACATCAACTAGAGGGTAAATCTTTGTGTGGTATACACCTTAGCCGTGCGTATCAGTCACATATCTTTTCTTTTTCAAAAAAGATAGGGTATACACCGATGGTGCTTTTTAGGGATGAAGATATCATCCAACAACGTGATATGTTAAGAGCTATTGAAGGTATGGATGAAGGGGGAACACGGTTAGTTCAAAACTTTAAAAATGCTTTTCCTGAACTTTATGAAAAGATAGAAAGACAACAGTTTATTCATCATACAGATATCTCTGATGTCACTAAGGTTTGGGCGATGGCTGCTTCATTCATAGGACTTTACGAGGGTGATGATGCTATGAAATCTTGTGAAGTACTAGAAGCCACTGCCATAGAATTTGGAGGGAAATCTGGGCCACGTATTGACTATAAGGTCATTGCTACTGAAGAAGGATACCAGTTAGATAGTCGGCTTGCCATTCGTTCAGCCATGAGTTTTAAGCTTGCTGGACTTGATGATTATCTTTTAAGTTTTGGATTTATAGACTCTTTGGCCGATTTCTTAGCACAACAGGCAGAAGATGCTGATGCAAATATTGGTACAGAAGGGGTCACGCTCAGTGGTGGACTCTTTGAAAACCGTCAGCTACTCATGCGTACCTACAATGCGTTGAGTGTGAACTATCCTATCTATAGAAATGAGCGTTTGAGTGTGGATGGTGCCAATGTTACATTGGGAGCCATAACCCTTGGTAGTGAAGTATAAATATTGCAATTTGTCTGTGTATGGTAGAATACAAGCTATGGGTGAATAAGAACTTCCCATTGGCAAGGAGAATGTAGTACATGGAACCTTCTACTTATAAGATATGCATGGAAGGCACCGTACAAGGTGTAGGATTTCGTCCTTTCATCTACACACTGGCAGGCAGATATGCACTTAAAGGTACCGTACTTAATGGCACCCATGGCGTAGAGATAGTCATCACCACCACAGAGACCCTGTTAGAGACATTTGTACTAGCCATCAAAGAAGAACTTCCCCCACTTGCAAGTATAGACAAACTAACCACCACACAGATAGACACCATCTCTTTTGATGACTTTCAGATCATCAGCACTGAAGATGAAGGAGAAGTGACTGTACGCATCCCACCAGATGTGAGTGTATGTAGCCAGTGTGAAGAAGAACTTTTTGACCCGACCAATCGACGCTATAAATATCCATTTATAACTTGTACACAATGTGGGGTACGTTACTCTATCATCTACGACCTTCCTTATGACAGGGTACATACCTCTATGAAGTTTTTTAAGATGTGTGAGGTGTGTAAAGAGGAGTACTCTAATCCACTAGACAGACGCTACCATGCACAACCCATAGGGTGTTATGAGTGTGGTCCTACACTAGAACTACGAGATAACCAAGGCAATGTGCTAGAAAAACCTAGAGGAGTAGAAAAAGTTGCAGAGCTACTCAAAGAAGGTAACATTGTAGCAGTGAAAGGGGTAGGCGGTTACCACCTCATGTGTGATGCTACCAATGCAGAGGCTATAGAAACACTTCGCCAAAGAAAAAGAAGACCAAGTAAACCTTTTGCCGTGATGGTCAGAGACATACAGATGGCTGGGAAATTTGCTGAGCTTTCTCAACATGAAGAGAGGTTATTGACTTCTAAAGAGAGACCAATTGTTTTGTTGCAATCCAAGGGCAACCACGAGGGATTGCCCCTACAGATTGCCCCCAATATTTCTAGGTTAGGACTCTTCCTTCCCTACACACCACTACATCTATTACTTTTAGATGAACTTCAAAGACCACTGGTTGCTACGTCTGCGAACGTGACGGACGAACCCATCTGTACCAACCTAGAATCTTTAGAGAAACTCCAAGGAGTGTATGACTATGTGTTAGCGCACAACCGCGTCATAGTCAATGGGTGTGATGACTCAGTGGTGATGGTGGTGGGGGGTCAAGAAGTCATCTTACGTCGTGCAAGAGGGTATGCCCCTGCTAGTATCAGCCTAGCAAAGCCACTGAGTGAACATGTACTAGCCTTGGGTGCCAACCAAAAGAGTACGGTAGCCATAGGGTTTGATAATCAAGTCATCCTCTCTCCTCACATTGGAGACTTGGACTCCATAGAGTCAATAGAATACTTTAGAAAGAACATAGAGTCTCTTGAACGCATCTACAGTTTTAACCCAACGCTTATAGCCCATGATAAACACCCAAACTATGAGAGTACAAAGTATGCCATCCTTCGACAGGATCAGGAACCTAATACTACACCGGCGACTGAGCGTGTCGAAGTACAACACCACTATGCGCATATCTTAGGTGTGATGGCAGAAAAAAAACTTAGAGGTAAAGTGTTTGGTGTGGTATTTGATGGTACTGGGTATGGAGACGATGGAAACTTGTGGGGTGGTGAGTTTATGGTGTGTGACTACACTGGGTTTGAACGTGTGGCACATCTTAAGTACTTCAAACTACTAGGCGGTGCCAAAGCCATCAAAGAGCCAAGACGTGTGGCACTTTCTTTGCTGTTTGACCTCTATGGTGAAGAGGTATTGGACTTCGACAAGCTCAGTCACCTATCAGGTAATGCAACTATACAAGCTTTTAATAATGTAGAACTCAAAACCCACTACCTCGCATGGCAAAAAGGACTTAATGCACCACTAAGCTCCTCGGTAGGAAGACTCTTTGATGCCGTAGCTTCACTGCTAGGTGTCATACAAGTGATGAGCTTTGAGGGGGAGAGTGGTATGCTCCTTGAAGAGCTGTACGATGGTAGTGTGCAAGAGCATTATGACTTTAGCATGGAAGAGGGGAAGATAAACATCTTACCTATAGTAGAAGCGATGCTCTCTGAGACAGATACTACTGTCTCTACCTCAAAGTTTTTCCATACTTTAGTAGAGATGATAGTTAAGGTATATGAGCCGTATGATTTACCTATGGTTCTCAGTGGTGGCGTGTTTCAAAATAGGGTGCTTTTGGGTCTTGTACTTAAGAGATTTCCTGAGGCTGTCATCTCCAATGCTATTCCTCCGAATGATGGAGGGGTTGCTCTTGGGCAGGTGGCATATTTTTTAGATAGTTCTTGATTTTTAAGAAAGATTAGAAACATTATATATTCTATAAGGTTTTGAAACTGAGTGTGTTGTTCTTTTAATAGACATAATTCCCTGATTTTTAAAAAAGTAATTTTAAAACATGTTGTACGTTTTAAGATTACTTTTTTTGTTTATATGATATATTATTACTAAGATTAATTACTTATTGTGTGTGTTAAAAGGAGATTTGGAAGTTATGAAAATATTAAAAATAATGGCAAGTGGTCTTAAATTGTTTCCTAATGATTTGGTAATTGATTTTACTACTACACAACGTGTTAGAAATGATAAAAGTGAAATGCTATATAAAATATCCCCACAAATTCACCAGAACAATGCAATCGCATTTGTTGGAATTAATGCATCAGGTAAAACAACAACACTAAAAGTGATTTCTTTCGTAATTGAAATGCTTAATAATAAATCTATAAGTAACATAAAAAACAATGATATATTAAATGGTTTAATAGGAAAAGATAGAATTGTTTTTGATATTTATTTTAGTATATTATCAGACTCTATATATAGGTTAAAAACAACAATAATAATAAATGAATTTAGTGATAAAATTGAAAATAAATTTGTTATTGAAAATGAGCAATTATGGAGTAAAAGTATCAAAAGTATTAAAACAAAAAAAAGTACATTTGACTTTGTAGATTTAAAACCAATTCAAATAAGAAAAGGTGATGAAGAGTACTTACCTGATGATGTTAGTATTATGATATCTTTGAATAAAAAGAACCATACCCAAATTTATTTTGAGGATTTAATTAATTGGACTAATATAAATTTTATTAGGGTTTTAGGGGATTTTCCACAGGAATTGATAACATTTTTAGATTCAAGTATTGAATATTTGAAATCTGATATTGAAAAAGAAGAGAAAGATATTGAAATCAGGTTGAAATTTAAAGATAAAGAAGAAATTTTAATGAACTCACCAGTTGAATTGGAAAAATATTTATCATCTGGAACAATAAAAGGAATTAATGTCTTTATTAATGCCATGATAGTCTTAGCTAAAGGTGGGTATTTAATTATTGATGAGATTGAAAATCATTTTAATAAAGAACTTGCAGCTACATTAGTTAGGTTTTTTATGAATCATAAAGTAAATAAAAAAGGTGCTGTTATTTTATTATCTACACATTATCCTGAATTATTGGATGAATTCGAAAGAAATGATAATATTTACATCACAAGAAATAATGGTGGAATTAGTGTTGATAATCTTTCTAATATATTGAAACGTAATGATATCAAAAAAAGTGAAGTATATCAAAGTGGATATTTACAAGGTACTGTACCAGCCTATGAATCTTTTATAGATTTTAAAAAAGCACTAATTAAATTTGGTGAATAATTATGAATTTAGATGGCTATGTAGCATGTATTTGTGAAGGTTCTGCAGAGCAAGCTATAATGGAGTTACTATTAGATTCTAATGAGCTTGTTTTTAAAACTGAACAATTACTGGAAGAAGAGATAATTCGGTGTAGAAGTGCTAAAAATTTTGAGAAAACCTATTTAAGAAAAGGGTTTAAAGAAAAAATAACTGTATTAAGAATATTGGATTCGAGGAGAGAAAATTTCAATTTGAGTAAAGCATATGTAGATAAAATTGATGTAATTAATATTATTACTGCTCCTGAAATTGAAATGTTAATTATTTTTCATGAAGATAAATATAATGAATTTAATAAATCTAAAATGAAACCAAGCGAATTTTGCAAAATGAAATTAAAGTTTAGTAAAGTAAAAAATTATGATTTTGTCAAAGATTATTTTTCTGATATAGATAAATTACTTAAAAGCATATATGAGTATAGAAGGGTTTCTAATATCCAAAAAGGAGAACAGACCCTTTTTGATTTATTGAAATAAATAAACTAATATATTTAACAAAACATAGAAAGAACAAGTGTCTAGATTGAAAATATTGAACTTTTTAGTCTTGAATAAATAAAAATTTAGTATTAAGTCGCGTATTGGGGTTAGAAGGTGTTGTCGGGAGACAACACCCTACAGCTAAATTGTGTGAAATACATTTTGGTTGCATGAGAGAATGTAGGGTGTTGTGTCCTCACAACACCAAAAATGGTTGTGGCATTGGCTAATAATGATGTCTACATGAGATGATGACAATTTGTGTTGCTTCCACTGCATAGACCAAACGATGTGTATCATCTATGCGTCGTGAGTGAAAACCAGATAAATTCTCCTTTAATGCCTCAGGTTTGCCTATGCCTTCAAATGGGTCACGTAACGTTGCTTCGATGAGTTTATTGATACGTTTTAAGGTCTTTTTAGCTTGTGTTTGCCAGTGGAGGTAGTCTTTCCATGCCTCTGCTGTCCAAGTGAGTAGTAGTTTACTCATCTAGTAGCTTATGACTTTCTGCTTTTCCTGCTTTGTATTGGGTTATAGACTTTTCTAAGTGTGCAACATTCGCAGGAGATTTGAGTAGGTGTAGAGTCTCTTGCATGGCATTGAAATATTCAAGAGACATGACTACAGCATCTTCAGCATCACGTCTGTTGATGATGGTATAGTCCGCATCATTGACAACATTGTCAAGAATGGACTTAAAATTGTTACGGGCTTCTGTATAATTGACTACAGTCATAGAGACTCCTTATATGTTCAACATATTGTACAAGTATAACTTTTTTCTAATGATTTGTAAAGTCTTGTCTGATCTTAAAGCGCCTTCTGCTTCTTTAGGCTTGGGATGAAAAAGATAACGCTAGAACCAGTAACGCGCTTGCGGAAACCCAAGACCCTATGATACGTATGCCAATTTGTTGCCATGCTTTTTTGTTGAAATAATCGGCAAACCCGATTGAGTAAAGAGCCAAGAGGTTTATTCCGATGCTAGTGCCAAATAAAGTAACCAATTTATCTTTACCCGAAAGTGCCTCTTGGGCAGAATCTATGCCTAGGAGGAAACCAGCTAGTAGGGCTATAAGCCCGCACCAAAATAATGAAACTTTGGGCTTTATGACGATTAATAAGCCTATAACAGCAGATAAAATCAAAATAAAAATTTCGAATTCAATGCTGATGGAAAACCATGCAATGATGAGCCCTGCGACAGTGGCTAAAGTAAACATACCTAATACGGGTTTAACCCTATCTAGCCCTTGTTGCCCTCCAAAGAAACCAATCGCCACTAACAGTAGTAGATGGGCTGGCACTAAAATAGGATGTAAAAGACCATTGTAAAAATCACCTATACCTTGTATGGGGCTATGTGCCAGTGCTGGTTGGGTAGATACCAAAGCTAAGAGAAAAATAGTAGCAAAGCTATTTATGTTCATAGGATACCGGCAAGGAAACCAACTCCAGCAAGTGCAATCAATCCACCGCCAACTCGAACAGCGATTTTTCCAGCAGGCCAGTGTACCAGCAGACCAAAAGCAATACCCAACAAATGAAGTAAGCCTGTAGATAAAACAAATCCGACGCTATATGCCAATGGATTTGCCGAATTTGGCAATTCTGTACCGTGTGCATGACCGTGAAAAATGGCAAAAGCACCAACTATGACTCCTGCGACCCATATAGGTGGACGGACTGCAAAAGCAACCATAATACCCAACACGAGAGCAGATGCGGCAATACCCGTTTCTACTGCCGGAATTGGCACACCTATGACACCAAGTGCTCCACCAAAAGCCATAACCAGAGGAAAAATGACTGGGAGAACCCAGATTGCAGGTTTGCCTAAAAATGCTCCCCACAATCCAACGGCAACCATTGCTACGACATGATCCCAACCAAGAATTGGGTGGAGAAAACCACTAATAAAGCCTCCACTGATACCTGTACTTTCATGTGCGCTTACGGTAGAAGTGTAAGCCATGAAGAGTGTTAAAATCACCAGAGATGAAAAGTTTCGAGTATTCATTTTTTCTCCTATTTGTTTTTTGATAGTGAAATATACTTCGTTATTAGAGGTATAAAAGATCCTCCAACCCTTTTGTAAATTATCGTGTAGTATACAAAAAATAGTTGACTATTTCAACTGAATATACGTAGGTGTCATATTTTCACTTCTTTTTTATCAGTTTTATGGAAAGTATCTGTACTCATGAAAACTATGCAACTTCTTAGGCAATTACTTGGAAAATCTAAACGCATTCTTTTCTTCTTGAATGTGTTATCTAAGACGATATGTTGCTAATCGTATTAAACCGCCACTCTGCTTCTTTCAGATAAAAGATAAATTGTTCATCACTTACTCCCTTGTACTGTAATATGAATGCCTCAAAATAGTCCCAAAAATTTGTGATGGTGGACTGTGCTGTAGAGTGTTTAGCTACTTTATTGAATTTGAGGTACTTGAGTCTGAGTTTATTTTCTTTTTCTTCGTCATCTTCTAAGGGCATTGCCCTTGCACGTGGCATCATGAGGTTATAGACCTTGCTATCATAAGAGAGGGTAAGAAAGTGCTGTAATTTGTGTATGTTTTCTTCTATTTTAAGACTTTTTGGGAGGTAGAGATACTCGTCATACCCAGTGACTCTGTGGGCATTGTCCCTGTAGAGGGTATCTGCTTCTAGTGCAAGGTTTCTTCTAAATTTTTCAAAGTACTTTTGCACGGTGGAAAAGTGCATTTTGGTATTTAGGGCAGTCTCTCTGGCAGTGTTCCCATTTTTAAAATGTGTGAAGAGTTTTGCTTCACGTTCTAGCTTTTTTTGGCTAAATTTTCTCTTGCAGTTTCCGCACTTACGTTGATCGTCTCCTAGTAGATAGGTATAAGGGTGATCACAATAGATACATTTCATAATAAGAGTATACTTTTTAGTCCTTAAAATAGAGTAGAAATGATTTTTTTAATACGTACATAATGTTTAAAGACTATCATAGTAAATATGTATTTATTTTAAGGAGAGAAAATGGAGTTATCACTACTTTTAGTATTTTGGTATGGTGTGCTTCATGCCTTTGGACCTGACCATCTTACGGCGATTGCAGACTTTTCCATAGGGAAGAACAAGCAAAAGACATTTATGATCACCGCACTTTTTGCCATAGGGCATGGGGTGAGTCTTTTTATCTTTGCAAAAGTGCTTCAGAGTATCTCTATCTCAGAAGAGATACTATCGTATGGTGATGTCATTTCAGCTACGGTTATCATAGCGATGGGACTTTACCTATTCTATATGGTCTATGCAAATCGCATACAGCTTCGTACACACGAACATGAAGGTAAACAACACATCCACATCTGGTTTGGGAAATCACATGAGCATGAGGGTGATGCGGTAGCCAAAAGTTCGTCACTGACATTAGGGCTTCTTATGGGTGCTGGAGGCGTGAGAGGTATGCTCATTACCCTTGGTGTAGTACAAGGTGCGCAAGTGGACTTTATGATGGTAGGCGCATTTACACTGGGTGTGATGTTGATCTTTGGTCTATTTGGTATTGTGATGCTTTATATCAATCAAAACTTCTTAGGAAACCTTACAAATGTAAGAAGAGCGTTTACGGCTGCAGGAATCATTTCACTGGTAGTTGGAACAAACATATTAGTAGGGTAGGAGAAAGAGATGTGTACAGATTGCGGATGTAGTATAACAGAAGGTGCTGTAGCACACACACATGAAGGTGAGGAGGAACATTCTCACACACACCAAAAAGCACATGAACATTTACATCATAACCCTCAACTCAATGACACTAAAACCATAGCAGTCATTAGTAAGATATTAGATAAAAATGACCATGAAGCTGGGCATAACCGTAGTCATTTTGACAGTCATGGGGTACTGGCAATAAACCTCATGAGTTCTCCAGGGTCTGGAAAGACGGCACTGCTTGAAAAAATGGCAGATTTGGCGAAGTTCAAGTTTGGTGTGATTGAAGGTGACCTGGAGACAAGTCGTGATGCAGACCGCATCAAAGCAAAAGGGATACCCGCCTTTCAGATACAAACAGGTTCTGCCTGTCACCTAGATGCTTTTATGGTGCATAAAGGTCTACATGCTATGCCTCTTACAGACCTAGATGTCTGTTTTGTAGAAAATGTAGGAAACCTTGTGTGTCCTGCCTCTTATGATGTGGGTACACATCTGAACATTGTCCTAGTCTCCATTCCTGAAGGCGGAGATAAGATAGAAAAGTATCCAGTGATGTTTGCCAAGGCTGACTTGATTCTCATCACCAAAACAGATCTGTTGCCTCATTTTGACTATGACATTGAGCATGAAAAAACAGAAGCAAGAAAAATCAAACCTAACGTTGACATTTTAGAGGTCAATACCAAAGATGATGCAAGTATACAAAAAGTCATAGAGTGGATTGAATTTAAACGAAGTATGAGAAGCGTTTAGACAAGGTGAATAGTTTCACGTTGTTAGCTTCGGAACCAGAGTCGTTGTGCTTATGCACCGACGTCGGAGACTAAATGATAAAAAAGGATTTTTTATGTGTCTTTCTATACCGTCAAAAATAGTTGAGATAGATGAAGACAATATGGCTACAGTTGATACCATGGGCATTAAACGGCAGGTAAGTCTTGACTTGATGCCTGACGTGGTAGACATAGGCGATTATATACTCATTCATGTGGGGTTTGCTATGAATAAGATAGACGAAGCAGAAGCACTACAGAGTTTAGAAGTCTACAAAGAGATGCTCGAAGCCATGGAAGAGGAAGAACGACGGCAGGTCATAGAAGAGGATGATAACTGTGATGCTCGAGGCGAGGGATGAGCGAACTTGAGTTAAAAGATCTTTATAATGGTTTTCGTGATCCCGACACCATCAAAGCGTTAGCATGGGCTATCAATGAAGAAGCAAAACACTTAAAAGAACCGTTAAAGATCATGGAAGTGTGTGGTGGACATACGCATACTATTATGAAGTATGGACTGAAGCAGTTACTTCCAAAGAACATCGACTTCATACATGGGCCTGGTTGTCCTGTGTGCATTATGCCTAAAGAGCGTATAGACCATGCCATAGCACTCGCACATGTAGAAGACAGCATTTTACTCACACTTGGAGATATGATACGTGTACCAGGTTCTAAAAGTTCTTTGGCAGTAGAGCGTGCAAATGGCTATGACATTAGAGCACTTTACTCACCTTTAGATGCCATAAAAATAGCACTTGAAAATCTTGATAAAAAGGTCATTTTCTTTGCCATAGGGTTTGAGACCACTACGCCTATGACAGCAGCCGTTTTGGAACAGATGGAAAAACGTGGTATTAGCAATCTCTATTTTCACATCAATCATGTACTTGTACCACCTGCCGTAGATGCCATCATGGCAGATGGTCAAGCACAGATCAATGCTTTTATCGGACCAGCACATGTGAGTGTCATCTCCGGCGCTAAAATTTATGAGTCTTTACCTAAAAACTACGCTACGCCAGTGGTAGTCAGTGGTTTTGAACCGGTAGATGTGATGCAGAGTATTTTGATGATACTTAAACAGAAAAATGAAAATCGTTGTGAAATGGAGATTCAGTATAGTAGGTCTGTGACCTTAGAAGGTAATGTCAAAGCACAAGCAATGATAGATAAATTCATGGAACCGCGTGTACATTTTCGTTGGCGCGGTATAGGTGACATTCCTCACAGTGCACTAGTACTAAGAGAGCAGTATGCCAAATATGATGCAGAAAAAATATTTGCAGACATCTTGCCCACAGAACCTATAGATGACCATAAACTTTGCATCTGTGGGACTATCCTCAAAGGACTTGCTAAACCAAATGACTGTAGGGTATTTGGCACGGCCTGCACACCTAACACACCTGTGGGGTCTTGTATGGTGAGTTCTGAAGGGGCTTGTAATGCTTATTATCGGTATGGTGAGGTTTGATAGAATGTATTGATTAGTAGGGTGATATTATAGAAAATAACTATAAAAAATAGTATATAAACTATTAAGTATATATGAAAGATATATTACGAACAAAACTTATGAGAGGAAAAGTATGGCAGTTGATATAAAGAAACTCAGAACAAGTACTAAATCATTTACTAATATTCAGACCTCTATAGGTGATTTATATTTATTTAAAGTTCGAGTTAAAGAAATAATTGGAATAGAGAAGAAGCTTGGCAGGAAACTGGAAGAACTAGAAAGTAAAGAGTTTTTTAAACGTTATTTGCCTTTCTTTGTACATTTGAAGCAAGATTTAGTTGGAGAAGAATTAGAGCGACCAGAAGAATATACACTAAAGAGCGAGGATATAAATAAATTGTCGAAAGATGAGCTTGAGGAGATTGCTAAACTTTTCATTGAGGAGCATTCATCTTTCTATAAGGAGTGGAAAAGCAGTTCAAAAAAAGAAGATGCTACACCTGTAATATATTTAAAAGAAGAAATTGATGAATCTTTGTTAAGACAAGATAACGAATCCTATATTGAGTATGTATATAGACTGGTATTGGAAAGGCATAAAAAAGATCATGAACTAGCAAGAAAAATGTTCTCTTCTTTTTCATCAGGACTATCTAGTGATATTTTAAAAACAATAGGAATGGGAGAATCATTAAAGAGTAGTTTTGATTCTTTTAGAAGTATAGGTGAAATGGCTACGTCCTTTAATTCAGAAGCTGTATCGTTTGAAAATTTAGACTCTACATTTCCAAAGTTTGACTATGATTTTTCTAAACAGATACAAGATCAAGAAAAACGGCGATTAGCGCCATTTAAAGATTTATCATCAAAAATAGATTTGATGATTGAAGCTGAGAAGCAGACGGTATCGTTCATGGAAGAAGTATATAAGACGCAGGTTCAGATAGCTAGTGAACTTAAAACCTCCAGTGATTCCGCTAATCAAAATTCACAAAAAAACTTAACTTTTACAAAGATTATTATCATTTTAACAGTTTTGTCAACGTTAATCACAGCTATAGCATTTACATATTCTGTATGGCATGATAATGGTTCTGATCTACTGATTAAAACCAATGAAAACATTCAGTTTTCCATTATTGAAACAAACTCAAAACTAGAAAAACTAACTGAGGTATTGATAAAACAAAACAAAGCTCAAAATGAACAGATTCAAATATTACGAAGAGAGATTAAAAAAAAATTTATAAAAGCAGATAACAATAAAAAGGATAGGGAATCTAATGACTAATTCAAATATCCTAATTTACCAAACGGAAGATGGACAAACAAAGATCCAAACAAGACTTGAAGATGAAACAGTATGGCTTACAATTGAACAGATGGCAGAGTTATTTCAAAAAAGCCGTTCAACGATTAATGAACATATTTTAAATATTTATAGAGATAACGAGCTTGAAAAAGATACTAGCATGAGAAAAATCGGAAATTCCGATTTTTCTACTAAACCTACTAATTTTTATAATCTTGATGTCATAATATCTGTAGGATATAGAGTAAAATCACTTCAAGGCACAAAATTCCGCCAATGGGCAACAGGACGACTTAGAGAGTACATAGTAAAAGGGTTTACTATGAATGATGAATTACTTAAAGAGGCTGGTGGAGGTAATTATTTTGAAGAACTATTGGCACGTATTCGTGATATACGTTCCTCAGAAAAAGTGTTTTGGCGAAAAGTACTTGATATTTATGCTACTAGCATTGACTATGATGCAAAATCAGAGACTTCTGTACAGTTTTTTCAAACAGTGCAAAATAAAATGCACTGGGCAGTTCACGGCAATACAGCAGCAGAGGTAGTGTATCAAAGAGTTGACAGTGAAAAGCCATATATGGGACTTACAAGTTTTAAAGGCACAAAACCAACAAAACAAGAGACAAGCATCGCTAAAAATTATTTGAATGAAGATGAATTAAACCTATTGAATCGAATGGTTACCGCCTATATAGAAATAGCAGAAATCCAAGCCTTAGATCAAAACCCAATGTATATGCAAAATTGGATAGAGAAACTTGATGACTTTTTAAAGATGACTGGGAAAGACATATTGAACCATGCAGGTAAAATTAGTCACGATAAAGCACTTGAAAAAGCAAATGAAGAATACTTATCATATAAAGAAAAAACAAAAAATGAACTCTCTAAAGTTGAAGAGGATTTTATAAAACAGATTGCTGGTACAGCTAAGATGTTAAAAGAGCAGAAAGGCAAAACATGAAGCAGATACAACTAAGCCATGGTGGTGGTGGAGAAGAGACGAACAGTTTGATCCATGATTTGTTTTATCGCTATTTTTCCAATGATATACTCATCGCAGCTGAAGATGCTGCTGTGTTGGAAGTAGAAGGTAAGATAGCATTTACCACCGATAGTTTTACGGTGAGTCCTATCTTCTTTAGTGGTGGAGACATCGGTAAACTTGCCATCGCTGGTACGGTTAATGACCTTGCGATGATGGGGGCAAAACCACTTTACTTGAGTACAGCGTTTATGATAGAAGAGGGGTTTGCGTTTGATGACTTGGAGACCATAGTGAAGTCAATGGCAAAAGAACTTGAACACTCTGCGGCGAAGATTGTTTGTGGAGATACAAAAGTGGTTCCCAAAGGTGCAGTAGATAAGATATTTATCAACACATCAGGCATAGGGGAGATACAAAAAGAGGGCATCTCAGCCAATAACCTACAAGAAGGTGATGTCATCATCGTTTCTGGGGATGTAGGCAGACATGGTGCGGCTATCTTGATGGAACGTGAAGGGTTGGGCATTACAGGTAACCTAGAGAGTGACTGTGCGACCTTGTGGCCAGCAGTTGATGCATTGATTGAGAGCAATGTGAATATCTCTGCATTGCGAGATGCAACAAGAGGTGGACTTTCTGCTGTACTCAATGAATGGGCAGAACAAAGCGCTGTGTGTATTGAGATAGAAGAGAAAAGTGTACCTGTAGATGAAGCAGTGCAGGGTATCTGTGAGCTGTTTGGTTTTGAGGCGTTTGATTTTGCCAATGAAGGAACATGTATTCTGGCACTACCTGCAAAAGATGCACCGTTAGCCATAGAGACACTACAAAAACTTGAAACTACAAAAAAAGCAACTGTCATTGGAGCAGTGAGTATGAAAAAAGAGGGTAAAGTGATACTTCATTCACCTTATGGAAGCAGTCGTTACCTTGATCTGCCAAAAGGTGAACTCTTACCAAGGATATGTTAACCCATGCATGAATACTCTATAGTACAAGCATTACTTGAACAGTGTGAAAGTCATGCAAAGGCAAATGATGCAAGTAAAGTGGTAAAAGTAGTCACAAAGATAGGTAAACTCAGTGGGGTAGAACCCCATCTGCTTGAAACAGCCTTTGAGACTTTTAAAGAGAAGACTGTCTGTGATGGGGCGGAGTTTGTTATGAACCTACAAGATCTTAAACTCCATTGTAATGTCTGCAAAAAAGAGAGTGAACAAAGTGAAGTACGTTACCAATGCCTACATTGTGAAAGTACAGATGTTTCTGTTATTGATGGTGAAGAGATGTATTTGATGAGTTTAGAGATGGAATAGAGTCTTAGAGGAAGTTTTTGGTAGAATGGCACTATGAAAGATAAAGTATTCACAGAAAAAATCAGTAAAAAATTTGAGTTTGATGTGAAAAGCGTATACAGACAACAAGAGTTTGTTGTCTGTAGCTTTGGAACCGAAGTGGTCGGAACGGAGTGTAGCCATGTAGGACTTCTGTCTAATGGCGGAAATATATAATAAGGACACGGCTTTGCAAGAAGATAAAGTTTTTTCTAAAAAGATAAGTAAGAAGTTTGAATTTGACGAAGCCGTGGCTTCTGTTTTTGATGATATGCTCTCACGTTCGGTACCTTTTTATGATGAGGTGCGAAAGTTAGTCATTGCACTCATTTTAGCAGAGCAAAAAGAGGATATGAAAGTACTTGATTTAGGCTCCTCTACAGCAAAGTTTTTGTTAGACCTTCACTCTAAAGCATCAGTACCGTTAAGACTTAAAGGACTTGATAACTCTCAAGCCATGTTAGACAGAGCAGAGCAAAAATGTCAGGCATTTGGTGCAGAGATAGAGCTAGAATTCGCAGATATGTTAGAGTATGAGTACAAAGAAGAAGATATTATTGTGGCAAACTATACACTACAGTTTATACGCCCTATACAGCGTTTGGAGCTAGTGAAGAAGCTTTTTAATGGACTCAATGATGATGGTATGTTCATTTTTTCTGAAAAAATTATCTTTGAAGATAAAGTCTTAGATAAACATATGATAGATATCTATTACGCATATAAAAAAGAGCAAGGTTATAGCGAGTATGAGATAGCACAAAAACGTGAAGCACTTGAAAATGTGCTCATTCCTTTCACCATTAAAGAAAATATACAAATGTGTAAAGATGCTGGATTTACAAAAATTGAGACAGTTTTTCAGTGGTCTAATTTTGTGACCTTTGTAGTGAAAAAATAGTGAACAAGTTGTGAAAGTTAACAAAGCCCGTAAACACGGGTTTCATTTTTTAATATGAGTTATTCACAAGTTATTCACCATGTGAATAGGCATATTTTTTCTTAAAAATAACAAAATTGTTACCAATTTTATTCAAATTTTTTTTCATTGGAAGCACCCACTTACTTTTTCATCATTTTTCAGATATAATCATTGAATTTAATTTTTGGGCAGAAATGCCTGCAGTAAGGATACACTATGAGTTGGACACCAAGTAGCTGGAGAGAATTTCCCATAAAGCAACAACCAACATACCAAGACCAAGACCTTCTTAATGAGGTAGAAAAAACATTAAGTACATACCCGCCACTTATTTTTGCAGGTGAGGCAAGAAAATTAAAGGAGAAATTAGCAGCGGCAGGGCGTGGCGAAGCTTTTTTACTTCAAGGTGGAGATTGTGCAGAAAGTTTTAGTGATTTTAACGCGCAAAATATTAAAAACCTTTTTAAACTCATGCTTCAAATGAACATGGTTTTGATGTACTCTACAGGTAAACCGGTAGTGAAAGTAGGGCGTATTGCTGGGCAGTTTGCAAAACCACGCTCTTCTGATTTTGAAGAAGTTGATGGTGTATCATTACCCTCATACCGGGGTGATATTATCAACGGCATTGAATTTAATGAAGAAGCACGTATACCTAACCCTAAAAATATGTTAAAAGCCTACAATCAGTCTGCAGCTACATTAAACCTCTTACGTGCATTTTCACGTGGTGGTTTAGCTGATTTAAATAAAGTACATCAGTGGAACTTAGATTTTATTAAAGACAACCCATTAGGTGTTAAATATGATGAGTTAAGTGACAAGATTGATCATGCAATGAATTTTATGGCTGCGTGTGGATTGACTTCTGATGTGATGCCACAGCTTCATCAAACAACACTTTATACCTCTCATGAAGCGTTACTGTTAAACTATGAAGAAGCACTAACACGCCAAGACACAGAAACAGGTGATTACTACGATTGTTCTGCACATATGCTTTGGATAGGTGATAGAACTAGAGATCTTAGTGAAGCACACATTGAGTACTTTAGAGGGATTCAAAACCCTATTGGGTGTAAAGTAGGACCTACCATGGGTGAAGATGAATTGATTGAGTTAATTCAAGCTTTAAACCCTGACAATGAAGAGGGGAGACTAAATCTTATTGTCCGTATGGGTGCGAGTAAGATTCGAGAGTATTTTCCTGCATTACTCAAAAAAGTAAGAGATGCTGGATTAAATGTTGTGTGGTCTTGTGACCCTATGCATGGAAATGTTGAAAAGTCTTCTAGTGGGTTTAAAACAAGAGATTTTGATAACATTCTTTCTGAGGTAGAACAGTTCTTTGCTATCCATAAAGAGATGGGTACGGTTGGTGCAGGTATACACTTAGAGATGACAGGAAATGATGTTACAGAGTGTACAGGGAGTACTTCTTGTGCTATTACAGCTGAAGGACTTGCGAGCCGTTACCATACGCAGTGTGATCCAAGACTAAATGCTTCTCAAGCTTTAGAACTTTCATTTATGCTTTCTGATACCATCAAAAAAGCATAAGTTTACTCAGTAGAGCACCTATAGTTATGCTCTACTTTTACTACAATTAGGTTTATACGATTGTAAATATATTCTTTTTATTTTTATGTATGTACCCCAACTCTTTTTTATGAATATCTAAAATACTTTTAACAATATAAAGACCTAAGCCAAGACCTTTCTTGGATGTGTGAAATGGTTTAAAGTAGTTTTCCAATGGCTCAGTCAGTGGTTTGGCACTATTAATAATTTGTAAAATATGATTGTCCAAAACCACTTCTATCTTTTTGTCAATACTATATTTTATGGCATTGTCTAGTAAGTTTTTAATCACAAGTGTAAAGAGTTCAAAATCTACATTGACCGTATAGTCATGGATAATTTTTGTATCTATTAGGTGTTTAGGAGAGTCAATCATAAGCATATCTATACTTGCTTCAAGAAGGTCTGACATTTTGTAAGGTTTGATGGTCAAGTCAAAGTTTTTAGAGGTAATCTTCTCTATTTTTGCAAACTCATCTATGAGTAGATTGAGTCTTTCAAATATTGTATGCATACGTGCTTTATTTCTCTCGTCATCTAGCATCTCAGAGACAAGTCTACCTTTTGCTATGGGGGTTTTAAGTTCATGCATAATGGCACGTAAAAAAAGTTGTCTAGAGTGAAGTAATTCACGTATCATGGTGACAGAGTGGTCAAATTCATTGGCTACTTCGGCTATCTCATCTTTTTTATCACTTTTACAGTCTATGTCCAAATTTCCTTTGGAAAAAGTTTTTATTTTTTGTTTAAGCTCAGAGAGTGGCTTGAAACTTTTCATAATCCACATATATAAAAGTACGATGAGTATAAAAACAGTCGAAAAAATAAGTACACGTTTAAGTGGGAATGGATTTTTATTTTTATTTTCTAAAATAAGTTGAAAGCGGTCATTATTGATAATAATAATACGTTTTAAATGTACATTCATTACATCATAGTGTTTTAGTTTCCCTTCTTTATCTGTAAAAAGCCGTCTCATTTTAACGAGGCGACCTTTGTCTGTAATGAGGGAGACATTTTGTGCATCAAGGTAGGCTTCATCTATACTTCCATGTTTAAGAAAGTAAGTATACAAATAATGTGATATAGCATGCTCTTGGGCAATATTACGTTCTTCTATTTTATGTTGGTCATATTTAATGGCAAAGACAAAAAGAGCTGCGAGCAGTATAAGTGTGAGTGAAAAAACAATACGTATCTTAGAACGTAATGACGTTATCATACTAGTTTGTAGCCTACACCACGTACTGCTTGTATACGCTTACTATCTTCGGGGTTATGCTCTCCTAATTTGGTACGTATTTTAGAGATGATGACATCTAAGCTTTTCCCCTGAGAGTCAATACTCATGGTACCTGCTGTGTTTATAATTTGTTCTCTTGATTGTGTGATACCTATATGTTTTACTAAGAGTGAAAGTACCTCAAACTCTGCAGGGGTGAGTGAAAGTGCAACTTTTTTAAAATAGAGTGTATCCCCCTTAAATTCAAAATCACTTTTAGGTGAAATACTCTTGTCACTGTCTTTTGATTTTGAGTACCTGCGTAGCAAAGAGGTGATTCTTGCATACATCTCTTTAGGATCATAAGGTTTTGGTAGGTAGTCATCTGCACCTATTTCAAAGCCGTCAAGTTTATCTTGTATGTCTGAACGTGCTGAAGAGATAATAATAGGTATATCATATTTACGTACCACCTCTTCACAGACTTCTAGACCATCCATGCCAGGAAGTGTTAAGTCGAGTATGAGTAAATCGTATTTTTTTACCCCAGCACTCAAACCTAAGTAAGGGTCTTCAAAATTGGTAATTTTGATGTCATATTGGGCCAAATATTCAGCTAAGAGCTCTGCAAATTCAGGATCGTCTTCTATCATTAAAATATTTATCATTGTTACTCCTGATATAGTAGTCATATTTTAATGATAAAAGGTTAATTGAAGTCAAACGCTTGTTGCATATGGGGCTTTATCTCTTCAAAACTATAGGCATAGTTGGTGAAATGTTCAAAGGCAATGATACCTTGATAGAGTAACATGTCTGAGCCATCTTTAGTAGGTTTGTTATGACTTTTTGCCAGTTTCAAAAAAGGCGTCTCTTTTCCGTAGATGACATCTACACACGCTTTAGCCTTCGGAATGACTCCATCTAACAATGCTTGAGGTGCAGGCAGACTGTCATCTTCTAGCCCAGCGGATGTCATGTTTATAACAAGGTCATAAGCCTTAGGTACAAATGTCTCAAAGGTATAGGTTTCAAAACCATCATTGTTGTATTTCTCTAAACGACCTTCACTTCTGTTAAGTAGGGTGACTTCATATTTTTCATCACGTAAGATGCTTGAAGTGGACTGTGCAGTACCACCTGCACCTAAAAAAAGTACAGTTTTAACGTCTTTAAATTCAGCTATGGCTTTAAGAAAACCAGGGGCATCAGTGTTGTAGCCATGGAGTTTTCCCTCACGTTCAACAATGGTGTTTACGACACCAATTTTTTGAGCAAAAGGGTCTAATACATCACAGGCATTAAAAGCATGTTCTTTATGGGGTACGGTGATGTTAATACCTTTGAGACTCAAAGCAAAAAATGTCTCTTTGAGTTTACTTCCATCTTTTAACAAATAACGTACATAGCAACTATCATAACCTAACCCTTTAAAGGTAAGGTTATGCATAAGAGGTGATTTAGAGTGTGAGACAGGGTTACCGAAGATAGCAAAGAGTTGTTTCATGATTGTTCCATATATTTATAGTGATGGATTATACATAAATTCTAAACTATTATCAAACATATGGACTAATACAGATTATTGACAAACTAAAATACGTATGATATAATACTGTATTACAAAATACAAAAAGGATACACATGACAGCAACTGTACGACTTGATGATGTGTTGAGTGATAAACTTAATCAGTTATCGCACTCACTCCATAAAAAAAAGAGTGATGTCATTAGAGATGCCATAGAATTTTATGCTAAAAATATAGAGTCTGATAAAAAGTCTAAAATGCTTTCAGCCGTAGAGAAAGTGAAGAAAATAGATAAATCTTTAAACAAAGAGTTTGAGGTTACACTAAGTGATGGCATATAGAGGTGAAGTTTGGCTTGCTAACTTAAATCCTGTTAAAAAAAGTAATGAAGTAGGAAAAATACGACCTGTATTGATATTTCAAACCAATGAACTTAATGAAAGTGAATATCCTACTACTATAGTGTTACCTCTTACAACTTCTTTGGTAGATGATGCTGAACCACTTAGAATGAGGGTACAAAAAAGAGAAAAATTGAGAGAAGATTCGGATGTCATTATTGCACAAGTAAGAGCTATCGATAACGGTAGATTACTAGAAAAACTGGCTATCTTAACAGATCAAGAAATGAAAGCAATAAAGGGTTTTTTTGATGAAGTGATTGGGTAGGAAGAGTAAAAACTCTCCATCTCTCATTCTAATGTATATAATCAACATATTTAGCGTATACTTATGAAGCATTTACCTATACCAACATCGGTGGTGTGGTTGATGTGGGGTATCAGTATTATAATGGGGATATTGGTGGATGGTATGCTGCTGGGTTACTTGGTGCTACGGCGTTGGGTGGCAAGGCTGGAGGAAAGGCATTTGAGTATTCAGCAGGAGTAAGAATACAAGGACCTTGGAGTATTAGTGATTTGAAACGAGGGTTATGGGGAAAATCTCCCCGAGATCTAGGTAGTCCTCATTTGCACCATCGTGGACAAATGCCTGGTTCAGGTATTGATGAATTACCCTCAGAATACCATCTAGGAACTCCAAATTTACATCCCAATAAATATAACCAAGGAGTTACAGCTAATATGAGACAATCAGACAGAGAATTACACTGGTGGTATAGAGCACAAGAAATGGGTGCTCGTTAATAGAGTATATCAATAGAAGGAGTTAAATAATGAGTGGATGTAATGAATTTGTAAATAAAATTAAAAATGAAATGTTAGCACGACCAGATTGGTTTAGTTTAACTGAGCCTTATAAAGCAAAAGATGAAGATATAACTATAGCAGAACAAAAGTTAGGAATAATATTGCCTAAATCATACAAGTGTCTTGTGTCAAATTTCTCAGTTGGAGACTTTGCTTTTCAAATCATATATTCACTTTGGAAAGATAGTGAATTTAATTTGTTAAAAATTAATCAGAAATATAACAATATAAGTAAAGGATTTATTTTGTTTTCGGATAATGAAGTTGGAGATTTTTATGGTTTTAAAATTTTTAATAATATTTGCTTAGATGAAATATGGTTTTATGATCATGAAGTAAATCAATGGGAGCAAACAAAATATAATACATTATTTGAAATAATTTATGATGTTGGTTTAAAGTTGAACTCAAAAAATAGACCAGACTAAAATTCTTAATATTATACAAAGTATTTTCACATACAATTGAATCTGTTAAGCGAACATATGAGATAAAAGTTAAAGGATAATAATGAAGAAATATTTGATACTTATCATCTTTATGTTTATTAATGTAGGGTGTACCTATAAGTATGGAACATACGGTGTCATAAGCACCAAAAATATTGATTTCACACAAACATATGTACAAGGCGATAATAAAGTTACAGGCAAAGATGTTGCTAAAATGTATATTGTCATTCCAGATAAAATAAGACCTATGATTGATGATGCTCTCAGAGATGCACTTTCAAAAAGTTGTGCAGAGTTTTTAACAGATGCTGAGATTAAGATGAAGTGGTGGTGGATACCGTATGTCTATGGAGACAATACATTTACAGTAAAAGGGTATCCATGGTATAAAAAAGGGATGAAAGATGTTGACTGTATGGCTCCATAGTCATTATGTAGAAGGATTTAAGTATTGAAATAAAGATGAGAAGAAGTTTAAAGACTCTCCATCTCTTTAAGTGTGGCAAGTAGTGCGCCAAGTTTGTTTTCTACTTCTAGGTACTCTAGCTCTGGTTTAGAGTCAGCAACGATGCCTGCACCTGCTTGTAGGGTAATGCTGTTAGGTTTGATGAGTGAGGTTCTTATGGCTATAGAGGAGTCCATGTTACCGTCAAAGGCAAAGTAACCAACTGCACCTGAGTAGAAACCACGTTTGAGTTTCTCATAGTTGGCTATGAGTTTCATAGCTTCTATTTTTGGTGCGCCTGTCATGGTACCGGCTGTAAAGGTGGCTGCAAAGAGGTCAAACATATCTTTTCCTTCTTCAAGGTGCGCTTCTACATCTGAGACCATGTGCATGACGTGTGAGTACTTCTCAACACGCATCATATCAGTGACTTCTACCGTACCTGTTTTGGCAACACGTCCAACATCATTACGTCCAAGGTCTACTAACATAAGGTGCTCAGCACACTCTTTAGGGTCATCAAGCATCTCTTGCTCTAACTCTTTGTCTCTTATGGCATTTTTACCACGTTTACGCGTCCCTGCTATGGGGCGAAGGAGTATTTCACCTTCTGTTAAACGCACCATCACCTCTGGGCTAGAGCCACAAATAGAGAAATCTTCATAGTCAAGTAAAAAGAGGTAAGGAGAAGGGTTTTTTGAGCGTAAGACTCTGTAAAAGCTTAGTGGGTCTATTTGACCTTTTTGGGTATATCTATTTGCTAGGAGTAGTTGAAAGACATCACCTGAGCGTATGTTTTCTTTAGACTCATCTACAAGTCTTTTAAAACGTTCTTCATCTATGCTAAAGCGACCTTCACCCTCTAGTTTGACAGCCTTTAGAGGCATTGGCATACAAGAACTATGTAAAATGTTTTCAACAGATTCAAATCCCTTACTCATGCGTTCGTCATTGAGTATGAGTGTTAGTTTTGCTGATTTATGGGAGTATGCAATGATAATTTGAGGGCGTACCAAATCAAGGTCTGGTGTATTGAGAGGGTCTTCTAAAGTATTCATACTCTCTTCCAGCGTGGGTTCAAACACTTTTACCATGTCATAGGCGATGAACCCAATAAATCCATCTACAAAAGAGAAGCCAACCTCTTTGGTAGTTCGTTTATACGCTTCTTTATCTATACTATTATAATAATTTTTTAAAAAGTCAAAAGGACTCTCTTTAAGGTTTTTTACCTTGCCAATATTGTCGGTGTATGTGGTAGTATTGTCTTTATAACTCAATCGTTCTTGTGCACCAATGGTAATGAAGGAAAAGTTACCATCACTTGTATTGACAACAGACTCAAAGAGCATCGTAATATCATTTGGAAAAAGCTCTTTTAACTGTCCATAGAGTGCTACAGGAGTAAGTTGGTCAAAAAGTAATGTTTTATGCATGTTTTTACTTCTTAATCACAAATGCACTTTTATTGATACGGTCTTGTACCCGTGGGAGTTCACTTTGTGCTTGTGCTTGGCTACCATAAGGCCCAATGAGTAGTTTTTTTATACCAGAAGAGGAAGGTTCTGTAATCTTGTAGTTAAAACCACTACTTGTAATGACAGATAAAAAACGACTACTAGGTGTTTTAGAAAAAGACCCTACTTGAATAAAGTAACCACTATTTGCTTTTAGGGCTGCAGCTTTTTCTTTTTCTAATCGAGCTTTTTCTGCTAATTCTTTTTCTGCTAAGCGTTTTTGTTCTAAACGATTTTGTTCGTCTACTTTTTTCTGCTCTGCTTCTTTAAGTAGACGTTCTTCTTCAGCTCTTTTTTCTTCAAGCTCTTTTTTTGCAAGCTCTTTTTCTCTACGTTCTTTTTCTTTTTGTTCTGCTTCAAGTTTAGTATCAACTTGAGATGTAGAAGGGTTTGTGTTACTGTCTTTTATGGAGTTATTTTCTGCTTCAGAGCTAGCTTCATTATCTGCAATATTAGGTTTCTTTACTTGGGTCTCTTTTAATGATAAATCATTTGAACTTTCTTTTTTTGATGCATGTGTCAAGGTTAATTCTGGGCTAATGAGTTCAACATTTTGATCTTCTAAAGCAAAGTTTTCATTCGGGTCTTTTAAAATAATTTTAGTTAATATAATCGCAACAATAAGCACAACAATCGCTAAAGCTATAATGGTTAAAAAGCTTTTTGTTTTAGAGTTTTTAGGGTCGATATTGTCAATGATCAAATCATCAAGTTTATGGTCATTCATGTAGGTAAAGTCTCCAAGATATAATTTTAAGATGATTATATCATATTTATGTATATAGAGTCGCTTAGGCTAATTTATGGCCTCTGTCCTTAGTTTTTTCTGATTAAGAATAGTATAGAGTACAGGGAGATAGAGCAGGTTTAGTACTGTTCCCCAAGCAAGCCCAAATCCAAGTGAAATAGCCATTGGCTGGAAGATAGTCGCTTGTCCAGTAGGAAAAAATACCAGTGAACTAAGACCTATGAGTGTGGTGATAGACGTTAAAATAATAGGTCTGAATCTCTTTGATGCGTAGAAGAATATCTCTTCCATATTACGTGCTTTTTTCAGGTTCATGACCATAATGATACCGTCATTAATCACAACTCCAGAAAGCCCAAGCATTCCTATAATAGAAGGCATGGAGAGGTTGATGCCAAGAGCAAAGTGCCCCATAAGAACACCCAAAAATGCAAATGGGATGACTGATAACATCATAAAAGTTTCTCTAAAGGAGTTAAAGAGATAAAGTAGAGAAATCATAATAAGCATGAGTGCTACACCACTTGCGGCTAACATATCATTTTTTAGCTCTTTATTTTTTTCTGCTTCACCTTTAAGAATAATGTGAACGCCATCTTTTTTGGCTTTCTCGAGAATAGTATCTATTTTGAGAAGTGTTTGGGAAGCTGTAATTGTTTTACTGTTGACATTGGCATACACATAGAAGTTTTTGGCCGCAGAATCTTTGATGATCTTTTCAAAAGATTTAATAATATTGAATGAGACAACATCTTTGAGCATAACAAACTCTTCATTATCAAGTTTAATTTGAAAAGTTTTAAGTTTTTCAAGAGAGTCTTTTTGGACAGATTTTATTTTAAGCTCTAACAAATCAAAACTATCAAATGCAAATGCCATACGTTTTTCTAGATAAAAGTTCGAAAGTAACAGTCCTAATGTTTGTTCATTGAGACCTAATGATTCACCATACGCATTGATTTTAAGTTTTATCTCATCCATCCCATAGTTCATCGAATCATTGACTGATACAATACCATCTATGTTGAGAAGAGCAGTTTTTATCTCTTCTGAATATTGCATGATTTTTTGGTTATCATTGGAAATAAGACCTATTTTAATATCTGATTTTACAGGTCCTACTTTTCTTTCTACTATTGAAAGATCAGTAAGATTAAAACGTTCTTTGTAGTTTTGGGCCTCTATGAATTCTCGTAGTTTTTTGGCAAGGACAACAGATTTGTCTTCACGGGTACGACCCTCTTCATCATAGTAAAAACTAAGTGTCGGAGTGATGAATTTATCGACAAAGTTCTGAGCTTTTAGCTTTTGAAACTCTATAGTCATGTAGCCAACATAGGGGTAGGTTTCTGAGTTACCTGCGGCATCTCGTCTTGATCCTGCAACAGAGCCTATATGCTTAAGATAGAACTTTTCTTTATTGTCATAGAGATCTTTTTCTATGGCTTTAAGATAGGTGATAGTCTCTTCTGTCTTGGTATTGACATTGGCTTTGAGTGTGATGTTTGTGGTACTTGCATCAAAAGTTGGGAAGAGCTGAAACTTACTTGCTTTGATTCCTAAAATAATAAAGAGTGGTACCAGTATGACAAAGAGTAGTAAAAATGTTTTTTTATATCGCATAAAAAAATGAATAACCGAAGAATAGATACGGTTTACTCCCTCCCAAGAGGTTGTTTTCTGCTCTTTTTTAAGTATATGTGCTGCATGGATAGGTAAAAAGATAAAAGACTCTATGAGTGATGCGAAGACCAATACAGCTACTGCAATAGGGATAAGTTTAATGACCTCTCCCATAGTACCTGACAACATAAGTGCAGGGATAAATGCAAAAAGTGTGGTCATAGAAGCAATAGTCACAGGCATGAACATCTCTTTTGCTCCCACTACAGCAGCTTCTTTGGGTTCCATACCTTCTTCTATATGTTGTTGGATATTTTCACTCACTACAATGGCATCATCAACGATGATACCAAGAGCAATAAGTACACCAATGAGTGATATCATATTGATTGTATATCCTGAGAAGTAGAGATAGGCTGCACCCATCACAAATGAAGTAGGAATACCTAATGAGATAATAAACGACATACGTTTGTTTATAAGTAGTGTTACCAATAGGGCAATTAAAATTAGTCCTAATAGGATATTGGATATCACAATATTAAGACGATCTTTAATAGCCTCAGATTTATTATCATGAATAATAAAGTCAATGTCTTGATTTTCTAAGTTCGACTCACTTACTAAATGACTAATCTCTTTTTCGAGTTCGATGGCATTACCAATATTACTCTGTTTTATGGAGAGATTTACCGCAAATTTGGTATCTATTGAGTATAAAGTAGCCGTATCTTCATATCGCTTTTCCACCGTAGCTATGTCTTTGAGGTAGAGCACTTTACCAAGTACTTTTATTTGACTCTCAAGCATCGCTTTGGCATCTTTTGGACCATTATATGTTGAGATATAGTAGTGTCCATCTTTTTGGTCTTCTATAGTACCTATAGGGAAGATATACGAGAGCCCCGAGAGCGCAGATACTGCAGCACTTTCATCTAGCCCAAGTGCACGTATTTTATCACTATGGATACGTATATCATAGTATTTGTCTGAATCACCAAAAATTTCAACTTCAGCAATATTATTAAGAAGGGTTACTTTGTCTTTGAGTCTATTTGCAGCAGCAATAAGCTCTCCATGAGAGATGGTGTTAGATGAAATAGCAACACGCATAAGATCACGCTTAATGTCAAGCACACGCACTGTTGGCTCATCCATATCTGAAGGTAAGTATTGTTTGGTTAACGCAATGGCGTCTTTTGCTTTTTCAGCTGTATTGTATTTGTTGACACGTTTTTCAAGTTCTAAGATGATGTTAAATTTACCAGCAGAGATCACTGTGGTCATTTTATCGATGCCATCGATGTTCTTTAATCCAGACTCTATCTCTCTAACTGCCATTTTATCAAGCATGTCAATGGAAGCACCCGTATAGTTTCCATTGATAGAGACCATATCTAACTCAAATGAGGGGAATATCTCTTTAGGGGTTTTTGTATAAAGCACAATACCTATAAGAAATACAAAGATAAAGAGAAAATAGTTCAGACGACTATTATTAACGAAGAATCTTAGTAGTTTTTCAAACATTTTTATCCATTTTTTAATTTGAAGTTATTGTACCGTAGTTATGATAATGGAGCCGTTGGTTAAATTTCTGCATAGGGAAGAGTCACAATATTATACGCTTCAGGTAGTGAAATAGAGGGTAAGCATTTCCACTTTTTTACCATTTTTTGTTTGAGTGCATCAGAGATTTTTTGGAGCTTTTCATCTGCTTCTTCTAGTTTAAGCGTATCTACCTCTATAAATACACGTAAACGCTCTTCAGTCTTCCCTTGATAGATATGATAACGTGTGATATCTAATGTCTTAAATAGATGTTGTACAAGATGGTAGAATCGTTGGTGCTCTTCACCTTTATAGTCTATGACAAGATAGTTTGTGTGGTTATTTTGGAGTAATGGTACAGCAATCGTGTATTGCTTATCAAAATGTTGTTTGAGAAGTAAGGGTGTAAGTGGCTCATTTATGCGTTCAAACTTAGCATAAAATGTACGATTGTTAAACTGTATCTGTTCAACAATCGTAGAGTGTTTAATATAGTAGTGGCTATCAAATAGCTCTAAGTTAAAAACCTTCAATACTTAATAAATTGATTTTTGATAGATAACAAAATTTTGTGCTAATGTTTTCATCTCATCTTTGATACTCGCTTGAAGTGCAGTATCATTAATGTTATCAAGCACATCTGCAATTTTATTTGCAATGAGTTCAAACTCTTTCTCCTTCATACCACGACTTGTAAGTGCTGGCGAACCTATACGTACTCCTGAAGTAACAAATGGACTTCTTGTCTCACCTGGTACAGTGTTCATATTAACAGTGATACCTGCATTACCAAGAGCAGCATCAGCATCTTTACCAGAAAAGTCTTTGTTTAAAAAGCTTACAAGAACAAGGTGGTTGTCTGTACCATCAGAGACGACATCATATCCCCTTTTCATCAGTACGTCTGCAAGTACAGAAGCATTTGCTTTGACTTGCTTTGCATAGACTTTCCACTCATCACTTAGGTTATATTTGAAGCCTACAGCTTTCGCTGCAACAACGTGAACCAATGGGCCACCTTGAAGTCCAGGAAAGATTGCAGAGTTTACTTTTTTAGCAACATCTTCATCGTTAGTCATAATCATACCACCACGAGGACCACGAAGGGTTTTGTGTGTGGTTGTTGTCACGACATCTGCGTAAGGGAATGGGCTAGGGTGTTCCCCTGCACATACAAGTCCAGCGATGTGAGCGATGTCTGCAAAAAGTATAGCACCTACCGTGTCAGCTATTTCTCTAAACTTTTTAAAGTCTATCTCTCTTGCATAAGCAGAAGCACCACAAACAATGATTTTAGGTTGTACCGTTTTTGCTATTCTCATGACTTCATCATAGTTAATACGACCATCAAGTTCTACACCATACGTAAATGAAGAGTAGTTTTTACCAGAAAAACTTGGTTTACTTCCATGTGTTAAGTGTCCACCATGGCTTAAATCCATACCTAGTATTTTTTCTCCAGCTTTAAGAAGCGCTGCATATACTGCACCGTTTGCTTGACTTCCTGAGTGAGGTTGCACATTTGCATAATTACAGTCAAATAGTTCACACGCTCTGTCAATAGCCAGCTGTTCTACAACATCAGCAAATTCACATCCGCCATAGTAACGTTTATATGGGTACCCCTCAGCGTATTTGTTTGTAAACACTGAACCCATTGCTTCCATCACGGCAGGAAGTGTAAAGTTTTCAGAAGCAATCATTTCAAGGTGATCTGTTTGTCTTTCTCTTTCGTTTTCAATGGCTGCAAATATCTCTGGGTCAAATGATTCTATTTCGTATGACATAGGGTTCCTTAATATGGAAAATAGTTAATATGTATTTATAGCGAATTTCATCTGAAATTGTTATGAATTTGTTTGTCTAAAAGATATATTGATATTTTCGACTGAGATAGCCATAACAGAGTGAATAAACAAAAAATTGGCTAAAATAGCTAAAATTTTTACTAGATGGACACAGAATGATTAAAATTAAAAAATGGCTCATTTTAGCAGTCATATTAGTAGCGCTTTATTATATATTTATTGTCAATATATTTGTAACACTGAGTGTGATAGCCTCTTTATATGTGGCATTTAGACTCTATAAGGTGTATGCTAGAAAACAGCTAAATAAGCTGTCGGGTTCTAAAGCGTTATTTAGGCAGAGCGAGATAGGTCACTTCATTGCACTAGTGGCAAAGGTTGCTAAGGCAGATGGGCGTGTCAGTGAACTAGAAGCACAACTAATAAGTATGATGTTTGATGACATCTCTAAAATCTTTAATGAAAAAGAAAAAACAAGAGGCATTTTAAAAGAGATATTTAATGAAGAAAAAGAAAGACTAAGTGACACCAAAGAAGTTGCAGACTCATTAAACAATTTACTTGGAAGAAGTCGCTTAAAGCGTAGACAGTTTGTAGAGTTTTTAATACAACTTGCTTTTGTAGATGATGGTCTTAGTACAAGTGAAGACAAGGTACTACGTGAGATAGTGCTTGCATTAAACATTTTACCTAGTGAATATAATGCGATGTTACAAAAGTTTGAAAACATGAAAAAAGGTCAGCCTCAGTCCATGAGTATGGATGAAGCCTATGCTTTGTTAGGTGTGAATGCAGGTGATGACATGAATAACATTAAAAAGATCTATAGAAACCTTGTACGTGAGTACCATCCAGACATTATGATATCACAAGAAAAAGATGCAGCGTATATAGAAGAAGCTACGGCTAAAATGCAAGAGATAAACCAAGCCTATAATATTATAAAAGAAGCTAGAAGTTAAGGAGCATTTGCTCTTCTTCTACTGTAAGAAATTGCCATTTACCACTTTCTATGCTTAGTTTAAAACTCCCAATACTCACTCGCTTTAATTCTAGAACCTTTAAAGGTGTTCCAAACTTAGGGTCGCTCATAGCTCCAAAAAGACGGCGGATATGTCTATTTTTACCCTCATTAATGATTATTTTGAGTTTAGTTTTGGCACCACCCCTACCTATCTTTTCTACGACAAGTGCTTTGAGTAGCTCACCCTTACTTACTACACCTTTTTTGGCTAATGCTATATGTGCATCTGTCACATGACCTCTCACCCAGATTTTGTACACCTTTTGGCACCCACCAGGTTTGGTTAAAACATTGCCCACCTTACCGTTAGTGGTAAATAACAAAAGCCCTTTGGACTCCAAATCAAGCCGTCCAATGGGCATCCAGCCCTCATCAAAAGCCCAGTCAGGCAAAAGGTCATACACTGTTTTCCGCCCACGTTCGTCAGAGCGTGTGACTACATAACCCTTGGGTTTATTGAGTGCTAGGAGTACTTTTGAGTCAGTTTTTGTTGTATTCATTATTTTCAATTTGACAGACACATTTGATTTATTCAAAACCTAACACGATTTGAATTTGTAATTCAACAGAAAGTATCTCCTCGTTTGTGAGTGATGCTATTTTTGTAGGTGTTAAACGATTGATGTCTATAGCTCTAAGTTGGTCACAAAGTAAGTCGGATGTTTGTTTAAGTTGCTCTCGTTTATGTATGGGAAAACGCAAAGGGTAGGCATTGTCTATACACTGTGTAGTCAATGGCACTATAATGACCGTTGTATGTCCAATATGATTTAGCATATTGGTCTGCATGACAAGCACAGGTATCGTTTTCCCCACTTCACTTCCTTTCGAAGGATATAGTTTTGCTAAGTAAATACTCCCTCTATCAAACATCTGTTAGTCCATCAGAATTTGTCTCGTCAAAATCTTTGATTATAGCTTTATTAGATACACGTACACGCATTGATGATTCTTTAATTTGTTCTTTGAGTGCCTGTTTCTTGATATAGTTTTCATATTCTATGACAGATTTACGTATCAGCTCACTTTTACTCATGTGGAGATGTTTTGAGAGGTTGGTAACTTTATTAAAAAAAGTATCATCTGTTTTTAGTGTGATAGTTTTCATAGTATACTCCATATGTAATTACTTTAGTAATACTATATTACTTACTTTTTGGGAATTTGTCAAATTGATGGTCTTTTGTTGTGTAGTAGTTCCAGTTAATGAAAAGACAAGCTTCTCATTAATATCTTATAAAATACATAATTTTGATAAGGTTTTAATATGGGGTAATGATTTGAAGGAGATACCTATTTAAACTCTACGTTCTCTCAGAAACCCTTTGTTTACAGGCAGCCCCATCTTTACAGAACATCCCTTTACCTTTTTTAGCAGGTTTGAGCTCTTCTGCTACATCATGTCCACATTTTTTACATTGTGTAGCTGCATCTACTTTTGGTGTTTCTTGAACAACTTCTGGTCTCATGGCTGGGAAGAGTAGTACATCACGAATGGTATGTTGATTGGTGAGCATCATCACAAGTCTGTCTATACCTATACCTTCTCCGGCTGTGGGTGTCATACCGTAGCTGAGGGCTCTAACAAAGTCTGTATCCATGTGCATAGATTCATCATCACCAGTGGCTTCTTTGGCATCTACTTGCCCCTTAAACCGTTCATACTGATCGATAGGGTCATTGAGTTCAGAAAAACCATTGGCTATCTCTTTACCTGCCATAAAAAGTTCGAAACGTTCAGTGACTTCAGGGTTTTCATCGTTTCTACGTGCCAGTGGAGAGATATCTACAGGGTAGTCCGTGATAAAAGTAGGGTTAATGAGTTTAGCTTCAACAAACTCATCAAAAAGTTCAGCTTGTACATAGCCTAGTGTCCAGTTTTCATTGGTTTTAAGATTGCGCTCTTTTAAGTAAGCAAGTCCTGCATCTTTATTGGTGACAATGTCTCTTGGTACGCCTCCTATGTCTACAATGGAGTCTTCCCATGACACTTTGGCAAATGGCGTATCAAAGTTTATTTCGAAGTCTCCATAAGGTAGTATTCTAGCCAGTCCTAAATTATCAAAAAGGTAGTCAAATAACTCTTCGGTAACTTCCATAAGCTCTATGTAGGTTTTGTAAGCCCAGTAGAATTCTATAGAGGTAAACTCTGGGTTGTGCGTGGCATCTATACCTTCATTTCTAAAGTTTCTGTTTATTTCAAAAACAGCTTCCATACCACCAACAATGAGTTTTTTAAGGTAGAGCTCTGGAGCAATTCTCAAGTATCTGTCTACACCCAAGGCATTATGGTGTGTTGTAAATGGTTTTGCATTTGCCCCACCAGGAATAGGGTGCATCATAGGTGTTTCAACTTCTAAAAAACCTTTGTCTTCAAAAAATCTTCTAATACTAGAGACGATCTTTGAACGTAGTACAAATCTATCTTTGACTTGTGCATCCATAATCATATCGAGGTAACGTTGTCTGTATTTAATCTCTTGATCTTGGATACCATGAAATTTTTCTGGTAAAGGAGAGACAGCTTTGGTGACAAGGTTTACTTCTAAACAGTGTAGAGTAAGTTCACCTGTTCCTGTAACAAAAGGGTAACCTTTTGCCTCTATAATATCTCCTACTTCAAAAAGTTTTTTTACGACATCATTGTAGTAACCTTCAGGAAGGTCATCACGGTTAAAGTAGAGCTGTACTAAACCTTCGGAGTCTTCTATTTTGGCAAAAGCAGCTTTTCCCATGATTCGTACAAACTTCATACGCCCAGTGAGTGTTACAGACTTTGTTTTGTCTTGCTTCATCTCACCTTCGTCTACTATTAAATCATGCACATAGGCACAGTCATTTAAAAAAGTACTTGAAAGCGTACCTTTTTGTACTTGGTTTGGGTAAGGGTTTATACCCATATCTCTTAGTGTTTGCGTCTTTTTAATACGCTCTTGAATGTATTGATTGTCAAATATCAAAGGGGGTTGCTCCTATTGGCAGTTTTCGCATAAACCTATGATTTTCATCGTGTGGTCTGTCATTTGAAAATTAAATTTTTTGGCTATCTCTTCTTGTCTTTCTTCAATAATGTCATCGAAGAATTCTATAATATTATTACATTGGGTACAGATAAGATGATCATGATGTTTTTTGAGTCCAAGTTCATATTTTTTACCTTGTACGCCAAAAGAGATGGAAGAAGCGATACTGGATTCTTCAAGAAGTGTAAGTGTACGATAGACTGTTGCTATACCTATATTAATCTCAGGGTGTTCCTCTTTTAAAAGGGTATAAATATCTTCAGGTGTATAGTGTTCATCATTTTCATAGAGAAATTTTAAAATTAATTCTCTTTGTTTAGTAAATTTTAAAGTATTGTTTTTTAAAATAGCTTTAAATTTTTCTAAAAGTTGTTCATATGTTATCATGGTAGAACCTAGTTACGTTCAGTATTTATACTATCTGGTGTTATAACGGTATCTTGTACTTCAGTGGCAGCCTCTTGAGTTGTATCTACAGCTTTTTCTATGTTTTTCTCAACAGTATCTATTGTCGTTGTTGCTGTTTCATTGATTTGTGTATTTTCATCAAGATTGATGAGATATGCCCCAGCAGTCGTTAGATGAGGGTACAAAATTGAGTCTTTAACATAGTCTCCAAGATTGTCTTTGACAAGTTTTACGTTGGAGAGTGCAGTAAAGATAAGCCCAAAAATAAGAAAGTATTTAAGTCCAGAAGTTACAAACCCAAAGACTCTACTAAAAAAACCAACCTCTTTTCCAGAAGTTATTTTTGCAATAATGGCACCTATGATAGTAGCAGAAAGCCAAATAATAATAAGTATAGAGATAAATCCAATAAGTTTGAGTAAAGAGGTGTTTTCAAGGTGTAAAAAATTAGTATCAATAAAAGCAGCAGCATCTTCAGAGAGACGCGATGCAAAATAGACACCACCAACAAGACCTACAAGACTAAAAAGTTCCTTAATAAAACCATGCAAGAACCCTTTAATAGCCAAGAGTAAGATGATTGCTGCTATTGCCATATCGAAGTATGTAAAGTCTGCCAGTGATAAGTTTTCCATGTTATTTGTCCTTATTTCTATTTTTGTAATTGTATCTAAAAAGACTTTTAGTACATAAGTGCTTTTTTGACTTCATCTGCTTTATTGGCATATTGAAGTGCAGTCTCTCTTGAAATTTTACCAGATTGAACGTATTTGAGTAGAGCTTGTGTTTGTGTTTGCATACCACTGTCTGTTTGACCTAGTTGCATTTGTGAGTAAATTTGGTGTACCTTGTCCTCTCTTATAAGATTGGAAATAGCATGGTTAGTGAGAAGTATTTCAGATGCTGCGACACGTCCACCATCTATTTTGGGGAGGAGTGCTTGTGCTATGACTGCTACTAACGATGAAGATATCATCGCTCTAATTTGTGGTTGTTCATCTCCTGTAAATACATCAATAATACGGTTGATAGTACCAGGTGCTGAAGAGGTGTGAAGGGTACCAAAAACGAGGTGTCCTGTCTCTGCGGCAGTGAGTGCTGCTTCAATAGTTTCTTTATCTCTCATCTCCCCAATAAGAATTATATCGGGGTCTTGACGCATGGCAAACTTTAATGCTGTAGCAAAGCTACGCGTATCTTCTCCTACTCCTCTATGAGAAAAGACACATTTTTTATTTTGGTGTATAAATTCCACTGGGTCTTCTACTGTCACAATATGTTTATGTTCATTGAGGTTTATTTCATTGAGCATGGCAGCAAGTGTGGTCGATTTACCAGAACCGGTGGGACCGGTTACTAAAATGAGACCCTTCTCTCTTTGAACAAGTTTTTTATAAATTTGTGGCGCACCTAAATCGTCTAGTGAGGGTACATCAATAGGAATAACCCTAAATGCAGCACCAACATCACCTAAAGCACGGTAATAGTTCGCTCTAAAACGACCTATATTTGGAAGGAAGAGTGCAAAGTCGAGTTCATCATGTTCTTCAAAGTACTGCTTTTGTTTCTCTGTTATGAGAGCATAACACATCTCTTCAATCTCATCACCAGTGAGCTTTGGCAGATTGACAGCTTTGAGTACGCCATCTAAACGTATTTGAGGCTCAGATCTACTTACAAGGTGTAAGTCTGAAGCTCCATATGCAACAACACTTTGCAGTAGTTTTTTTATATCAAATGCGGCCATGTTTTTTCCTCATATTTTATTATAATATTGTAAAATCGTTCTATTCGATAATTGCTGGCACAATAAAGAAGTCATCTGTGCTGTTTGGTGCATGAGACAAGATATCTTGTGGAATAGTTGTTGACTCTCTAGGTGTGTCTTCACGTAATGGTGTTCCACCTTCAAGTGTAGAAAAAGAAGATGAAAGTGTATCTGTATTTAGTTCATTAAGGTTTTCAATATAGTTTAAAATCCCTGAAAGTTGCTCTTTAATTTCATCTTTTTTGCTCTCATCTACACGTAAGTGAGAAAGTTTTTCTAATTTTGCTAAAACAGCATCATCAATTTGCATGTGTTGCCTTTATTAAATATTTTACTCATTATATATTAATTTTGTTTAGATATAACTACTCTTAAAGAAACATATAAGGAGAACAAGTCATGCAACAAATAGATATGAATTCAGATGCGTTTAAAGCTGAAATGGAAAAAACAGAAAAATTTACAGATAAAGTCTGTGAAAGTAAAGGTTGGGTGTATGGTCCAAATGATGATGTCAATGAAGGTGTCTCTATGGGACTAGCACGCCATAAATTGCTTTATGGTAAACGTTTTTGCCCTTGTTTTATGGTAGAGCCTGATCCGGATAAAGAAGGTAAATTCAAAAGTACAGATGAGCGCATATGCCCATGTAAACCAGCCATAGAAAAAGAGATACCTGAAACTGGTATTTGTCATTGCCAAATTTTTTGTACCCCTGAGTATAAAGAAGAACAGTTAGCTAAGATAGCAGAAAAATCGAATTAGAGCTTAAATAAAGTAAGCTAAGGAAATAATAATCATAAATTACTATAATTCATCCTTATTTTTATAGTAAGAGGAATGTTAGTGCAGGCATTATTGGAAAAAAGAGATGTAAACTCTGTAGAGCTTCAATCTTTACTTGAGGCAAGAGAGATGGGAAAAGTCAATTTTCTTTTGGTAGATGTAAGAGAAGATATGGAGTTTGAAATGGGACATATAAAAGGTGCCGATCTACTCAAGCCCACTTCAATGTTCGAGCAGTGGGCCAAAGACTTTTTTCATGAAGTAGAAGATAAAACAGTGATATTTACTTGTCGTACAGGTAATAGAAGTGGACAGGTACAAAATATTTTTGCTAAAAGTGGACATAAAAGTGTGATTAACCATTATGGTGGTATTGTCTCGTATCGTGGTGATATCAATAGATAATATGAGAACAATACTCTACTTACACGGTTTTGCTTCATGTGGTGTAGGCAATAAGTCTACAACATTGAAAAAATATTTTGGTGAGAACAATGTACTTTGCCCAGATTTAGACCCTTCCCCGAATAAGGCAATTGAATCTATTGAAACATTGCTTGAAGATTTAGATGATGTACTTCTTATAGGTTCATCGTTGGGTGGATTTTATGCTACGTATTTGGCTGAAAAGTTTGGGTTAAAGGCAGTGCTTATTAATCCATCGACACAGCCTTGGAAAACACTTGTCAGTTATGTAGGTATGCAAAAAAGGTTTTGTGATAATGTTCCATTTGATTTTAAAGAAAAATATTTGGAAGCGTTAATCCCTTTAGCTGTAGAGCCAAAGAATGGACAATATCTATTGCTTTTACAAAGCGCAGATGAAGTCTTAGATTATACTAAAGCACAATCACTCTATAATAAACATCGTGTTGTTATTGAAGTAGGTGGAAATCATCGTTTTGAAAATATTGATGATTACCTTTCTATGATAGAAAACTTTGATAGCAAACTTTAGATAAAAAATTTTAAAAGAAATGGGTAATAGTTATGAATGTCGTTGATCTTTTGTTAAAGCTTTTAAGTTTTAAATCACTCACACCTGATGATGCAGGTTCAATTAAATTTATAGAAGAGTACCTTGGAGACTTTGAAGCAATGTATGTTAATAAAGAAGGGGTAACAAACCTTTTTCTTCAAAAGAAGTTTGGCGAAGGTGATCATGTATGTTTTGCTGGGCACCTTGATGTTGTTCCTGCAGGAAAAGGATGGGATACAAACCCTTTTGTCCCTCTCATTAAAGAGGGTAACATCTACGCTAGAGGTACACAAGATATGAAATCTGGTGTAGCCGCTTTTGTACAAACGTGTAAAGATGTTGAAGCATTCAACGGTACGCTCTCTTTGTTACTAACTTCAGATGAAGAGGGTGATGCGAAGTACGGCACGGTTGTTATGCTTGAATATTTGAAAGAAAAGAATATGTTACCAGACTATTGTCTTGTAGCAGAGCCTACATGTGAAAGTGAGTTTGGAGATGCCATTAAAATAGGCCGTAGAGGTTCAATTAATGGGTATTTAACCATCCATGGAAAGCAGGGACATGCTGCATACCCTGAAAAAGCTATCAACCCTGTACATCAACTCGCACCATTATTAGAAAAGATTGCAGGGGTAAACCTAGACAATGGCGATGAGAACTTTGCACCTTCACAAATGGTTATTACTGATGTACGTGGAGGTATGGAAGTTACCAATGTTACACCTAGTGAATTAAAGATTATGTTTAATGTACGTAATTCAACAAAAACAACGCAAGAAACGATAAGACAACATATTGATGAGGTACTTCAAGGTTTAAATTTTGATTTAGCGTTAACACAAGGCTCTTACCCTTTTGTGACAAAAAGAGATTCTCAAATTGTAAAAAAATTGCAAACAAGTATTGAAAATGTCACAAAGAAAAAGACAAAACTCTCCACGGCTGGAGGGACAAGTGATGCAAGGTTTATGGGGGCATTTGGTATTGATGTTGTAGAATTTGGTGTGATTAATGATACCATACATGCAGCAAATGAACGAACGTCCATTAAAGAAGTAGAGAGTCTTTATGCAGTATTTAAAGACTTGATGACACAATTTAAATAACAGAGATTTTAATAGTATGAAGGAGATAAAATGAAAAAAATAGTATTGGCTATATTTGTATTATCAAGTATGCTTTTTTCTCTTGATTGGGAAAAAGATATAGCTACAGCATTTACAAAGGCACAATCAGAGAATACATTGGTTATGGTTATGGTTGAGAGTGAGTATTGTGGATGGTGTAGCAAGATGAAAGAACGTACACTCTTAGATGAGCGTATTACAAAGAGAATTGAAAAATATGCTCTAGTGAAAGTGATGCGTAGTGACAAAAGTGAAATGTCAAAGTTGCCTAAGGTGCATGGTGCTCCTACTGTCTTTTTTATGAAATCAGATAAAACAGTTGTAGAAGAGGTCATTGGGTATTTTAATGTCGAAGATTTTAATGCATATTTAAATGATGTTGAAAGAAAATCAAAATAATTTTGAAGTAATAAAGAGAGTTTAATGCACAGCAGACCACACTTTAAAGAGTATATTTTAGCAAGACTGGTCACTATGGCGGTGGGTATTTTATTGCTGATTGCACTCTTTCTTTTTTCACTTTTAGATGATATATATGTTGTATATATGGTACTACTATTAATCGCAATGGCATTTAGTATGTTTATTTTTGCAATATACCGTGGTGCAAAGCGTATGGAAAAAGAATTAACGACTATCAATACTTATCTTAAAAACTTGACTAAAATAGATAAGGTAGAGTACAAAGCACATTTTTTTACACATGAATTTGAAGAGATAAATCTAAACCTCATTAAAGTACTTAGAAAGTCTAAAAAAAGAGAAGAAGTTAAACAGCGTTATAATGCAAAGCTTAAACTTAAAAACCGTCAACGCGCCGATATGATATCGGCCATCGCTCATGAGTTTAGAAATCCTATAGCATCTATCATGGGTTATGCACAAACATTAGAAGAAGATAAACATATCCCACCTGCACTACAAGAAAAGTTTCTTGGAAAAATATATAACAATGGTAATAAAATTGAGTCACTCTTAAGCCGGCTTGTTTTATGGAATAAATTTGAAAGTGGTGAGGCAAATGTACACCCGACAAAATTTGATGTTATGTCACTATTGGAAGAAGTAAAACTTTCTCTCTTTGAGAAATATAGTACAAGAGAGATACAAATTATTGGAAACAGATATGAGGTAGATGCAGATAGAACACTCATAGAGATTGTAGTAAAAAACCTTATAGAAAATGCATTGAAGTACTCAAAGGATGAAGTGATTGTCTCTGTCAAGGAAGGTATTATTTCTGTACACGATAAAGGTGATGGCGTTCTAGCAAAAGATATTTCTAAATTGACTAAAAAATTCTATCGTTCTGATACACAAAATTGGGATAACTCTATGGGATTGGGACTTTCTATTGTTAAAAGTATTTTAACTTTACATCATTCTGAACTAGAGATTGAGAGTGAACTAAACATAGGCTCAACCTTTTCTTTTAAAATTTAACTTCTCCTGTTTGAATTTATAGATATTTAGTTATGCTTCATAAATAAAAAATTTATGCAGATTATTTCACTATATTTGTATGAAATGAATCAAGTCAAAAAATGAGTACATCTCTCGATTTAGAGCTATAAGGAAAAGTAGACCATGTTAAAAATTTTACTGGTGTTAATGACTTTGTTTATTGTTCTAGAAGCTGAGGACGGATTATGTAAACATGGTTTAAAATGTAATATGATTCATTTTCATAAAGAGAGTCCGGAAGATGTTTCTAGTCTTGAAGAAATGTTCTCTGAGGGTATGTTTTATGGACGTTTACGATTCAATAGTTTTGGTTTTAAGTGGGAAAATGAAATCGATAATCGTCGTAAAAATCATGCGATAGCAGGAATGGGAACTAGCTTTCATTATCGAAGTGCTTATTTGAATGGATTTGGATTTGGTGTAGGTGTATACACAACACAAGCATTAGGCAGTTTAGAAGCTACTGATGTACATATATATAAAGCGGGTAAAGATCTATTGAGTAGATACAATGCACTACATCAAAATAAAAATACTCTTAATACGATAGCACAAGGATATTTAGAGTACACATTTGATGATCATACTCTAAAAGCAGGGCGTCAAACGTTTGAAAGTTATTTAACAGCCAGTAATGATACAAAAATGATACCTAATAGTTTTGAGGGCTTAACCTATTATAGTAAATCTCTTTATGGTACATCGTTAAAACTTGGGTATTTGACAAAACAGAAGTTAAGGGACCATACAGACTTTCATCATGTTCTAGCATATGGAGATGACAGTCTAGATGCCTATGCCCGTTATAGCGAAAACGATGATGCGGCAATGCATAGAGGATTAACCTCCTCTAAATTAGAAGACTTGGGTATAAGAGACAAACTGATGATTGTTGAGATGAAAAATAATAGTTTTCGTAATCTCTCTTTGTTACTAAACTATACCTCTGTACCTGATTTGGTTTCTTCTGGAATGTTAGAAGCACACTATAGGCTAGATATAGAGAACTGGACGATAGTACCTGGCGTACGATATATGAAGCAACTTGATAACGGTGCAGGTAAGATTGGTGGTGCTAACATTAAAACATTGACCACTGGATATACAAATCCTGATAGTGTCGATACACAAATGTATGGATTAAGAGTTGATGTCATTCAAGATAATTTTAAACTGAGATTTGGACATACCCAAGTTGAGGATAGAGGTGATATTATAGCACCGTGGAGGGGTTTTCCTACTACAGGTTTTACAAGAGCAATGGGACAATATAATTGGTATGCAAATACAAAATCTTACATGGTACAGCTTGACTATGAGTTTGAACATATTCCAAATTTTAAAGTACTTTCGCGTTTTGTATTGCAAGACTTTGATAACCATAAAGAGGGTGTTCCTTCAGACTCGTCTGTATTTACGTTAGATTTTGCGAAAACCTTTTTAGATAAAAGTTTATATGTTAAAACACGTTATGCACATGTTGTAGGAAATACTATGGTTACACCCAGTGGTTTTGAAAAACTAAACCCCTCCTATGATGAACTTCGTATGGAAATAAATTATTTATTTTAATATTTTTATATTATACTGTATCCTACTATGAATAAAAGGATTTATATGTTCAAGCTTGTATTTATTGTATGGTTTGGCTTTACTGCATTAATGGCAAATAACTTATTGATGCATGAAAGCTCTCCTTACTTAAAAAGACATGCACACAATCCTGTTGATTGGCATGCTTGGAATAAAGAGACACTAGCCAAAGCAAAGAAATTGAATAGACCTATATTTCTTTCTATTGGGTATAGTACATGCCATTGGTGTCATGTGATGGAAGAAGAGAGCTTTGAACATAAAGAAGTGGCTGAAGTACTCAATAAGCATTTTATCTCTATCAAAGTAGATAAAGAGCAGTTTCCTCATATTGATAAAAAGTATCAAACTCTCTTTCGAGCATTTAAGGGTAAAAGAGGCGGTTGGCCACTTTCTGCTTTTTTGACTCCTGAACTTGATGTGTATTATATGACAGCCTATATACCTCGTAATGGCTATGGCAAGGTAGAAGGTATCATAGAATTATCAAAGAGACTAGGAAAACTCTATAAAGAGAAAGATAAACTAAAAGTAGCGTTAGATACATTTAGTAAAGCCAAAGCAAATATATATAAAACATATGAGTCATCTCCAAAGAATATAGCCCTGCAAGAAGTTATGAATCAAACCGTAGAGAAAATAGCAAAACAGTATGATCCTGAGAATGCTGGTTTTGATTTAGGTAGAACCAAATTTCCAGAAGCTTCAAAAATAGAACTATTGTTAAATATATATAAAACTACAGGTGATAGAAAAGCATTTTCTATGGCAGAAGAGACACTTGTCAATATGTCTACAAGAGGGATATATGACCATATTGAGGGTGGATTTTTTCGCTATTCAGGTAAAAATTGGCGTATACCACACTTTCAAAAATTTCTTTATGCTAATGCACAAATGTCTTTAGTCTATTTAGAAATGTATAGGTTAACCGGGAAGAAGAAATTTTATACTATTGCCAAAGACACGGTAGATTTAATGGAATGTAAATACCTGGAAAATGGACATTATTATTCAGCCAGTGACAGTGTAGGTAAGAGTGGTGTAGAGGGTGAGTACTATACCTATAATTATACAGAGATTTTTGATAAGCTTGAGAAAGATGGACTAGAAGAAGAGGAGATTGATGAAGCTTTAGAGTACTTTGCTATAGAGATGGATGGAAACATTGATGGTGAGTTTTCACATGTAAACATTATGACTGAGTTTGCACCTTCTAAGGCCGAGATAATAAAAAAATATCTTAAAGAGCTTCGTACGCCAAGAGAGCTCCCTTACATGGATAAAAAAATCATTACTGCATGGAATGCAATGATGATAAAAACACTTTTTGTTATGGCTCAATATGATGAGAGCTATCTAAAAACTGCTAACGAACGTTTAGCATCACTTTTGGACTTGATGTTGAAAAACAATACTTTGTATCATCAAACAGTAGGTACAAATGAACCAAAGCAAAAAGCACAACTTGAAGACTATGCTTACCTCATAGACGCACTTATAACAGCACATCAAGTGACCTTAGATAATAAACATCTTACACTCGCTTCTAGGCTTGCATATCAGGCAAAAGAACTATTTTTAGAAAAAGGTATTTGGTATATGAATGAGGGAGAGCATAGGGTGAGGGCAGACTTTGATGACAGGTACTATACCTCTGCACTTTCTGTGTTACTGAATACTTTTTTAACACTTGCGAATATTCATGATGATATGGACTTAGGTGAGGAGAGCAAAAGAATGCTTGGTTCGCATGCACATATTTTAAAAAATAGACTTGAAGAGTCTTCAAATTTTGTCACACTTATGATGCGTGAAAAGCTTGGGGTTGTAACACTTAAAGCACCAGAGTCAGATTTACACAAATATATAAAAGAATTTATGCATATCGATCATCCTTTTGTACTAAGAAAAGCACATCAGTATGATGAATATATAGCGTGTAAGCTAGGTGTATGTCTTGCAAGTGCAAAAAACATTAAAGATATCTCTGACGACATTGCCAAGATGAAAATAGAAAGCCAGCAAAAACCTAAAAAGGTGATGTGGGGAAAATAAGAGTACAAATTGTAGGAAAGTATGATGTTTCAGCAGTCTAACTTATATCATTCATTCAATAGATTGACTCTATTTCTCTTGTTATTTTCGATACAGAATGACTCATTTTAGAGGTAATCATAATAATTCAAATATTTTTACCCTAAACTCATTAAAAGTTAACCATCAATAGATTAAAATGGATGCATATTTAAAATCTTATTTAAAAGAGATAAATAATACCAAGGAGTAAATATGAAACTAGGTTTCTTAGTTGACCTTAACCTATGTATGGGTTGTAAAGGTTGTGAAATTGCTTGTAAAGTGGAAAATGAAGTTCCCCTTAGTACATGGCGTTTACGTGTTAAATACATCGATGTAGGAGTATTCCCAGATACGAGAAGATCATTTACACCATTACGTTGTAACCACTGTGAAAATGCACCATGTGAGCGTATTTGTCCAGTATCAGCGTTACATTATTTAGAAAATGGAATTGTAAATATCGATAGTGAAAGATGTATTGCTTGTGCAGGATGTATGATGGCTTGTCCTTATGGAGCAATCTATATGGACCCAGAGACAAATACAGCAGATAAGTGTACATATTGTGCACACCGTATTGAGTCTGGTATGATGCCTGCATGTGTTGTGGCTTGTCCAGTTGAAGCAAATATCTTTGGTGATATTGAAGATGACACTTCACACATTTCACTCTATATTATGGAGCATAAAGGTGCTGTTCAAGTACGTAAACCTGAAAAGCACACAAACCCACATCATTATTATGTAGGTGGTGGTAATCAGACACTTAACCCTCTTGCACATCAAAGGATTGAAGGATTCTCTTTATTTGGGGATATTACTCACTTAGAGCATGTAGGAGATAAAAACCATGGGATACTAGATAGATTCCTTGCACCATTTAGTGGTCATGATGATAAACTTAGCAACGATAGTTTAATAAAATCAGCTATAGATGCAGACGAAACACATGAACAAGAGGGAGGACACTAGTATGATAGAAAATATAAACGCTACACAAGCAGTAGTCACATTTGATGTACCTATCCAAGGTATAGTATGGGGTAGCATTATTACCGTAAACATGTGGGCAAAAAGTATTGGAACAGGTGTTGTCTTTTTGGCAGCTTTCCTTTGGTTTAGACACAATAAAGAAGATATGCCAAACTTAAAATGGCTCATGCCTCTTATTGCATTTATTGCATTAAATGTATTTTTATTTTTCACACTGATTGATTTACATCAACCGTATAGAATGATTAATATTTTCTTACATCCACACTGGACTTCATCAATTACAGTTGGTGCATGGTTGGCTTCAATTTTCTTAGGATTGATTACTATCCTTTTAGCTATTGGTATTGGGACAAGATTCCCAGGTGTACCATTTAAAGGTTGTCTGTTGACTAAGTTTGGTAGAAATAATGCTGGACTCTATGAAAAATTAATGCCTTTCATTGTATTTTTGGCTATACCTGTAACGACATATACAGCTATTATTATGGCACAGTCGTCAGCACGTGAATTATGGCAAGCACCAACAGAGGTAATGCAAATGATGTGGGCGGCACTTATGGCAGGTTCATCAGCACTTATCTTTTTCTCTGGATCATGGACAAAAGAAGCTAGAAAAGATTTAGCACTTATTCTCGCAATTGCTACATTCTTTTCACTCGCTATGTATCTGTCAGAGTACTTCTTTTCATTTAAATCAGCAGAAGCAGAAGCCGTTTTAGCATTTGTTCAAGCAGGTGGTGATCAAAATATTAAGTTTTGGATTGGATTGACTTTAGGGTTTATTATTCCATTCTTTATTGCTGTTGGAAATATGAAGAGTGATAATAAAACATTATTAAATTTAGCAGCACTTTTAGCATTGGTAGGACTATTCATTGTAAAAGATGTATGGTTGAAAATTCCACAAATGCTACCGATGAGTTAAGGAGAAATTAGATGACAAAATCAATGAAAAATGACAATAACTTTATAGAAGGTAGAAGAAGCTTTCTTAAGGGTACAGCATATTCTGTAGCAGGGGCGACACTTGCAGCAGGTATATTTGAAACGATAGTATCAACACCAGTACAAGCAGAGACAAAGTTTACTGCAACACCAAAAACAATTGCGTTTTACCCACCTCTTGAAGAGTGGGACTCTTTTACGGAGCTCTCAGGAGATGACTGGAAACGTGGTGGTACATTAAGAAATGGTGTACAGAGTGAAGAGAATCCAGATGGTATTAAAGCAACAGAATATATGCTTGTACCTACATCCTGTTCAAACTGTGAAGCATCATGTGGTTTAACTGCATGGGTTGACCTTTCTACCTATAAAGCTGGTGGACAGCTTGCGGTAACTAAGTATATGGGTAATCCATTACACTCAGGAAGCCGTGGTAGAAACTGTGCAAAAGGGTATGCAACACAATCTCAAATGTATGATCCAGATAGGATTCCTTTCCCTCTTATGAGAGCACCCGGTTCAAAAAGAGGTGAAGGTAAGTGGGTAAGAACTACCTGGGATGAGGCAATGGCTAAAATCGGTAAGAAGATGAATGAAACCCTTAAAGTGGGTGATGAAATGTCTAAAAAACTTTTTGTACACCATGTTGGACGTCCAAATGAAAATGGATTTGGTCACCGTGTAGGACACTCTATGGGTTGTGATGGGTATAACTCTCACACAAACATCTGTTCTGCTGGAGCGAGACAAGGTACGATTCAATGGTCAAATGATGATAGAAACTCTCCTGATTGGTCTAATGCTAAGCTTATTTTCCTTCAGTCTTCTCACGCTGCAGATGCTGGGCACTATTTCCAACAAGCTGCTGGACGTATTGCTGAAGCACGTAAAAAAGGTGCAAAAATTGTTGTTATGGATCCAAGGCTCTCTAACTCTGCTGGTTTGGCAGACTTATGGGTACCAACATGGCCGGGTACTGAGACAGCTCTCTACTTGTATTTAGCAAATAGAATTCTTAATGAAAAAGGTCTTAACGGTGAAGATCTAGTCAATCACAATTTTGTGAAAAACTGGGTAAACTGGGAACACCTCATGAAAGATAGAGAGTATCTTCAACTACTTGTTGATAAGAAATATATCAAAGCTGTACCAGAGGGCAATACGTACGAAGATTTCATTACGATGATTTCTGAAATGTACTCTCCATATACACTTGACTTTGTAGCAGAAGAGTGTCGTATTGAAAAGCGTATTGTAGAAAAACTTTATGACATGTTTATCGATGCAGGTGCTAGAGTTTCAACATACATCTGGAGAGCAGGACCAATTGGTAACAGAGGTGGATGGATGATTGCTCGTTCTGCATTCTTACCATTTGTACTTCGTGGTGCTATGGCTGGAGATAAAGGTGGTGTAGGATTACACCACTGGCATGTTATTTCAGTCAATGGTAAAGGTGATGCTGCATCACAAGCTGGAGAAAGACCTCCAAAAGTAGATGTTTGGAATGAAATTGCATGGCCACCAGAGTACCCACTCTCTTCTTATGAAATGTCTCATATTATGCCACATTTACTTCTTGATGATGAATGGAGAAATAAATGGAACGCTAAAGGGCTAAATGTACCTGAAAAGATAGCCGTATGGGTACCACGTATGTATAACCCAGTATGGATTAACCCGGATGGATTCAGATGGATTGAAGCACTTAAGCGTGAAGACAAGATTGAAATGTCATTTAACCTTTCACCAACATGGTCTGAGACAAACTGGTATTGTGATTTTGTATTACCTGTTGGACTTGCTGGAGAAAGACATGATCAGCATTCAGAGGCAACTGAGCCAAAAAGATGGTTGTCCTTCCGTAACCCAGCACTTAGAGTTGCATTAGAAAAAACAGGTTGGAAGCCAAAAGATCCAACCAGAGCAACTTTAGAAGCTCACGTTAAAGCGGGTCTTGGTGAAATTTGGGAAGAAGTAGAGTTTTGGGCAAATATCATGGTGCACCATGTAGATCCAGATGGTAGCCTTGGTGTGAAGAAATTTTGGGCTTCAAAAGAAGATCCAAGTAGAGCTGTTACAATTCCAGAGTGGTATCAAGCAGCGTTTGATAAACTTCCTAACCTTAGAAAAACTGCCAAAGCAGCTTATCCTGACTCAAAATATCCAAATTATGAGATGATGAGAGATCAAGGTACTTGGTTAGAAGAAGATAACATATATAAGCCACAAGAAAGACCACTTAAAAAGGTAGGTAGTTCTTATGTTGCTCATGGTCATGAATACCCAGAGGCATCTGTTAAAAAAGATGAGTTTGGTATCTTAATGGCAACAGATTCTCATGGTAAGGAAAAAGCAATTGGTATTGAGGTAGATGGTGAACTTATGCAAGGTTTCCATACATTGACTAAAAAACTTGACTTCTACTGTGAGTGGTTTAAAGACTGGAAATGGCCAGAGTATGCTATACCTATTTATCCTACGAATGCTGAAGACAGAAAGAAAATGACACATGTTGTTTCTCATGTACACCATGACCATATGATTGGTGAAAATGAATTTGCATTAAATACGGTATTTAGATTGCCATATAATATTCACACACGTTCAGTGAATTCAAAACATCTTATGGAGATTTCACAAAACCATAATCCAATTTGGATTAACACACAAGATGCGAAGAAACATAATATTAAAAGAGGTGACTCGCTTAAAGTCACGATTCAAGATACTGTTTCAGGTCTTGAATCTGGATACTTTATTGCTATGGCTGTACCAACAGAAGCTACAATGCCAGGTGTACTTGCTAACTCACACCATGCTGGTAGATGGAAGCTTAAGAATGCAGTAGAAATCCCAGGGTTTGAGCATAAATTAGGTATTATGGGTGTGGGTACTCCATTGTATGAAATGACAATGGATGGTAAAATTGGTACACTAAAACCTACACAAGGTATTATTGCGGGTATTGATGAGAATAGAGACTCTTGGCAATTTAAACAGTATAATAAAGACCTTGATAATATTTGGTGGGATGGACTTTCAGGTTCATGGCAAAATGCTGTGGCACCTTCTCATCCAGATCCAATTGCAGGTAACCATGCATGGCACCAAAAAGTAGTGATTGAGCAAGCAGGAAAAGATGATCAAATTGGTGATATCTATGTGAATTATGAGAACAATATGAAAATATATCAAGCTTGGAGAGATAAGTTAACAAGACCACTTGATTCGAATGATAAGCTTAGACGTCCTCAACATATTAAACGTCCTTCTGTGCCTTTATCTGATAAAGCGTATTCAGTAAACATTAAAGGGTAAACCTCTTTGATGCCTTAGGGTAAATATGGGCAGACACGTAGGTCTGTCCCTACATAATTCATACAATTTCCCAGATAACTAATAGTCTTATTGTTTATTTATCTTGAAAGTGGTATAGTGCCAAATATTTAACATGAAAGAATCATATAGAATGGAAGAACTTAAAATAGAATTACAAAATCGTATTGCAATTTATGGATTGATTTCAAGATTGATGCTTGTAGAAGTAGATGAGAAATTTTTAGATACGATAGAAAAAGATGAAGCCCTATTAACACTTTTTCCTAACTACAAAGAGTGGGATAAACGTAATGAACTACCAAGAAAAGAACTTGTTGATGAGTACTACAATGTTGACTTTGCGAACTTATTTTTGATGCATTTAGTACCTTATGAATCTTTCTATACTAGAGATGACCAGATGATAGAATCTGGTACAGCTAATCCTGTTCTTGATTTGTATAATGAACTTGACTTTCGTGTAGAACTTGAGAAAGCAAGGGTTGTGAGCCCTGATCACATTGGTGTTGAACTAGAATTTATGTACGTCTTGTCTGTTGCTGCTTTAAAAGCATTTAATGAAGATAATAAAGATGATTTATGTGAACTGTATCAGGTGCAACGTGCTTTCTTAAAAGAACATCTTTTAGAGTGGGCACCGTTGTTTCTGATTAATGCAAAAAGAGAGTCACGTACTCCACTTTATCATGATGGAACAGAGCTTACTTTAGAGTTTATACTCTCAGATTTTGAGTACCTTACCCAAAAGCTTTCAGACTACTGTGGGCTCTCTTTAAAATAATGTCACTTTACTTTAACCTATCAGCGTGTGTACGTGCGACATCTAAGTTTTCAGAGTGTACGAAATGTGTTGATGCTTGTCCTGAGTCTATACAGCTTTTAGATAACTTGCCATCTTTTGCTAATAAAACAGGCGTTGAAGCAGCGGCTTGTATTGGGGTATGTCCTACAGAGGCATTTTCTCTTTCAGATTTCTCTACCACAGAGTTTTTCTTTACATTTTTAGATTCTAAAATCAGACTTATATCTCCTAAGTTTAATGTTCCTTGTATCTCAGTATTGAGTGTAGAGCATCTTATTTCTTTGGCATTGGCATCAGAAGAGAGTATAACCTTAGATATGTCTTCCTATGATGTTGAGAGTATTTTGTATGATCAGATAGACGCACGTATTGATGAGGCAAACTTTGTTCTCTCTTCTTTTAGTGACAAGCGTTTGGAAACAAATAGCCAAAAGGCTCAAGAGATAAAAGAAGAGAAAAATATTGAAGAAGAAAGAACTTCAAGACGTTCTTTTTTAGGTAATGCTTCACTCAAAGGTGTTGTCAAGCATAAAATGTCTTTTGATGAAGCTGTGGAGGCCGAGGAGTTAAAAGCATTTCAATTAGACAGAGCAACTATTGCCAAGATAAAAGAAAAACATCTACCAGATAAAAGAAAGATTCTATTTACTACACTAAAACATATTAATAAACCTGAAATATTTGAAGTATTGGCTGAAGAAGATGTCTCATTCGTGTCACAAAAGTATGTGGATGATAGCTGTACAAATTGTCAGATATGTTACCGTATTTGTCCAACAGGTGCACTCAGTTCAGATGGTAAATTTTCATTGATTAATTTTGATTCTATGCTTTGTGTAAAATGTCGTCTTTGTCACGATGTATGTGAGCCTGATGCCATTAAGTTACAGCCTAGTTTTGAGATTAAAGAGTTTTTTGAGACGACACAAAGAACTTTGGCAAAATTTACGATAAAACGTTGTAACGAGTGTGGTAATAATTTTACTTATACTGGTGGTGAATTAAGTTGTCCAAGATGTTTAGTAGAGGAAGATGAAGCAATATTCTTACACACAAATGCACTGGCGATGAAAGCAAAACTTGAAGAGAAGGATGACTAGGTGCAACCACATGAAATAAAGCCAGACACGGGTTTATGTACTATTTTAGGGCATAATGCGCAAACTGGCTACACGCGTAAATATTTTAACAAGATTATGAAGCATAATAGTAAAAATGCTACAGCCATTGCATTGAACATTACAGATGAACATTTTGACTTTACTATGAGCAGTGTAGGGCAGTCAAAAGTCGATAAGATGATGATTGAAAGAGAGTTTGGACAAAAGGCTGTACACTATTGTGACAGTTTAGATGATTGCGCATCTCGTGAGGAACGTGTAGATTTTATTGAGGTTAACGATGGGAAGGTACATGGTTATTGTTTGCAGGATGCTTCAGAAGCGTTGTTTGAAAACAAAACTTTTTTAGATGACCAAATACTTTTTGTTGCAAAAATAATGCTAATAGCAAACAGATGGTTTGATACGGACATTGAAGTGGATGATATTCCACTTCTGATTAAATGATGACATGAGGAGTATAAGATGAGAGATATAGATGAATTAAGAAAAGAATTTAATAACTTTAGTGACAAGAACTTCGCTCAATTTGGAGGGGACGGACAACAGTGTGCTTCCGATGAAGAGGTAGACTTACAAGATTATCCATCTTATACCGAAGCACTGTATGCAAAACTTGTTGCACCCAATGTATCTGGTATTTATATCTCAAGATGGGATATCAAGGACATTGCTTCAGCTGCGGGTGATTCTATGGCTATACACCCTCGTAAACGTATGTTTGAACTATTGATGAAGTATGGTACTTCAAAAGAAAACATGCAGTCTATACTTTATGCGCTAGAAGCACATATGGAAAATAAAATAGATATTTATAATGAGTTTATTGATGGCTATCCTACTTCTAAAGAGGTCTTCCAACCCAAAATAGATAAAGCCAGAAAAACAATCAAATTATTTCCACAGATTATTGAAGAGTACTTTAACGATGATATAGTCTAAAGTCTTTCTCTATGTGGTTTGAGTGAGATATGTATCGGGCTTGTGAACTTTTAATGACCTCTAGACAATCTAGTAACTCACTCTCATTGAAAAGTTGGAAAATAATATTTTCTTTAAATAGATAACCCTAAACAACCTTGCAGTATAATTATTAGAATTAAATATTTAGATAAGCAAGGAAAACATTGAATTTAAAATCTTACCTAAATATTTATGAACTGCTAGAAAATAAGATTGCTTCACATGAGGAGAACCGTGCGTTTGGTTTGTCTCATCTCTTATTGAAAAATCAACCTATTGAACAGTTATTGGCCTGGGAAAAGGAACATATCCAAAAACTAGACAATCCTAGCATGTCTGATACACTTTCCTCGTACTTGTATGGGATGACTTTGACGTTGGTGATACTTGCAGTTATGATAGGTGTATTATCTGGGGTAGGGTTACTCTCCTATAGTGGACATGAACCTGTCAATGTCATCTACTTTATAGCGATGGTAGTATTTTTCCCATTAATTACTATGGTATTGGCAATGCTGTCAATGTTACGTGCTAACCATGCACAGTCTTTACTTGTACATATATCTCCTGCATTTTGGATGGAAAAAGTTCTCTCTTTGTTACCTGCTAAAATGCAAAGTAATGTCTCAGACTTGAAGATAAATCCTCTGTTGTTAAACTGGGTGATGATTAAACGTTCACAGCTTATTGCACTGTTTTTTTCCCTTGGGTTATTGGTGGCATTACTTGCCATGGTGATTACCAAAGATATCGCTTTTGCATGGAGTACAACACTGCAGGTTACACCAGAGACCTTTCATGGCTTTTTACAGGCTGTATCGTATCCATGGAAGGCATTTTACCCTTCTGCGGTACCTTCTGTAGAGCTCATAGAACAAAGTCAGTACTTTAGGTTAGGTGACAAACTAAGTCAAGAGATGATAAACAATGCTTCTAAGCTTGGAGAGTGGTGGAAGTTTTTAGCAATGGCTACACTTTTTTATGCACTTATCTTACGTTTTTTGATGTTTTTACTATCTGTTTTTGGACTACATAGAGCGATTAAAAAATCCTTTTTAACATTGTCGGGTACGAGTAAACTTCTAAGAGAGATGAATGAACCTATTATTACTACCCATGCGCCTCATGATGAAGAGCTTTTTGTGCCTACAAAAGAGAGTTATGTACAGATTATACAGAAACTAGATAGTTCTTATGATGTGGTACAAGGATGGGCTATCAGTAAAGAACAGTTGGTAGTACTTAATGACAGTATGAGGGTCATTGCTCCTAAGTTTTTTGAAGTAGGTGGCGTAAATAGCTTTGAAGAAGATGCTGACATCATTGCCAAGAGTAGAGGAGAAGTACTCTTTTTTGTTAAAGGGTGGGAACCGCCTACAATGGATTTTGTTGACTACCTTTTAGAACTAAGTCATAGTGTAGAGAAAGTTATCATAATGCCCATTGGTACAGTAGAGAACAACTATGAGATTAAACAAAGTGCTATAGATGTTTGGGATAGAAAACTCACCCAAATAAATGAGGAAAAAGTATGGCTGAAACGTTAAATAGCACACATCCTAAATTTGCAGTGGTTGGGCATCCAAATAAAGGAAAAAGTTCAATTGTTTCTGCTTTGGCTATGGATGACTCTGTGCAGATATCTGATACTCCAGGGACAACTGTAAGACAACGTTCATTTCCATTGAATGTAGATGGAAAAGTACTCTATGAACTTTTTGATACACCAGGGTTTCAAAGAGCCAGACGAGTATTGGCTTGGTTAGAAAAGCATGATGTCAGTGCAGATAGAAAACATGAAGTTGTACGTGCTTTTCTTAAAGACCACAAAGATGATGAACGCTATAGCGATGAAATAGCATTGCTTGAACCTATTATGGAGGGTGCAGGTATCATTTATGTGGTAGATGCATCTAAGCCCTATGGTAAAGAGTATGAAGCAGAGATGGAGGTGCTACGTTGGACTGGACAGCCTTCTATGGCACTTATTAACCATATAGAAACATCTGACTACACTATAGAGTGGAAAAGAGCATTGGAACAGTATTTTAAGATGGTACGTACGTTTAACCCTATGCAAATGAGTATAACACAGCATGTGAGTATCTTAGAGAGTATGGCACAGCTTAAAGAGGAGTGGGTGACACCAGTTAAGGCCTCTATTAAACTTTTTGAAATGTATCACCAACAAATGGTTGAGAAGTCTGCATTTCTTATTAGTCGGTTGATCTATGAGTCTACCTCTAGAGTAGAAAAGTTACTGTTTTATACTGAAGATGCTTCAGAAGAAGATAATAAAAAAATAGAAAAAAAATATAAAGATACTTTGCGAAAATTAGAAATTGATGTACAAGATAACATTGAACATATTTGGAATCATGATAATTTACAGTTAAAGCAAGAGGGATTAACATTTGAAGGTATGGATCTTTTTTCTGAAGAGACTGCTTCTGTTTTTGGACTTACACGTAAAGAATTGATTATTACGGGAGCGACATCAGGAGCAGTTGCCGGAGCTGGGATTGATTTACTGTTTGTAGGACATACGCTTTTACTTGGTGGACTGATTGGTGGAGTTGCTGGTGGAGTCGGTGCATACTTTGGATTTGATGAACTCTCGGAAGTAAAAGTATTGGGTCAGACGCTTGGAAAGCGTTACTTACAAATGGGACCCATGAAAAATAGAAACTTTCCATACATTTTACTAGGTCGTGCTCTATATCATACACAAAAAGTTTCTAAACGTTCTCATGCAAAAAGAGGGGTAGCAGATTTAGAGATGGGAAGTGCTTTTAAAGATACATGGTTAGATGAAAATCTACGTAAGTCTCTAGAAACTTACCATAAAAAGTTTCGTAAGACTAAAGCCGTGGAAGCTGAAGTTTTACAAGAGTATGAGGATCTCATTAAAAAGGTTTTAGAGGGTTTAAACTAATTTTTCTATACCCATTAAAATAAGAGCTGAGAGTAAACCACCTGCGATTCCTGCGAGTACATCATCAAGCATCACACCCATACCCCCTTTAAGTTCTCTGTCTATCCAGCCAATAGTGGAAGGTTTCCAAATATCAAAAAGACGAAATGCAGCGAAGCTAAAAACGATGGCCAAAGGTATGGCATAATCATAATTCATTGTGGTTGCAGTTGAAAAAGCTATCATAAGGCTTAGCCACATACCGGCAGCTTCATCTATAACTATTTGTTGGTGGTCATGGATACCAGTAGCTTTTTCATATTTGTTTATTTCAAAGATACCTATGAGGGTAATAGCAAGGGTGAGCATAAAGAGTGTGTTCATGCCAAAATAGTAGAGCACTGCAAGTCCTACAGGAAGTGAGGCTAAGGTACCTACAGTACCTGGTGCTTTGGGGCTAAGCCCTGCACCAAAAAAGGTTAAAAAAAGTTTTTGTATTGTCATGCGTACATCCTTTGTTTTTTGTTATGTGAGTGATGTAGTTTGGTAGAGTTCTATAAGCTTAAGATAAAACTGCTCTTCACTTTGTTGCTCAAGAAGACCAGAACCAGGTATGAGTGAGTAGTGTAACTCTTGTAAGTTTTCAAACCTTTCTGGGAAAAGGGCAGCAAGTATATTGGCAGTGACTTCTTTTCGTACTAAAATAGATGGTGGAATAAGTCCAGACTGTATAAGTTTCATGATAGAGTCAGAGTGATAATGTACATGGTGATGTTGTCCATGTGGGCAAGTGTTTGTACTTACTAATGTTTTACATGTATCACAATAAACATATTCATCTACAGTTTTTATGTTGATGTCTATATCCTTACAATGATCAAAAACAGAGTTTTGACGATTTTTATCGTAGTAAAGCCCCAAACCACCATGATTCTTACCTACAACAAGTTGGTGACAACCATAATTTTTGGCAAGAACGGCATCTAAAATAAGTTCATTAAAGCCAGCAAAGATATAAGAATTTTCAAATGGAATAATAAGTACTTTATTACGAGGTAAAAAATTATCAACAAAGGTTGATAATGCATTGTGTCTAATGTCATACCTTAGTCCATCAGAGGTAAATGGTTTACGTAAAAAGATGATAAGTAAGTCAGCGTCAGAAGTGGCTTGGCGTATCATACGTTCATGGGCACGGTTGAGTGGGTTGGCCGCTAACATTAATGAACTGACATAGTTAGCACCTGTTTTTTGAATCATTTGTTGAATACGTTTTTTGTTGTCTTCAAGTAATGGATACTTGACAACATACTCACCAGAAACAGCAATGGTACCCAGTCTTTTATTGGTGTTTTTTACACCAGGGTGAGAAGGATCATCTGTACCATAAATATTTTGAAGACGTTGCTTAGGATCAATAGGAAAGGTCTCATCTACAGTAAGTGAACCAACTTTTTTACCATTTGTATAAAGGTCAATCAACTCACCTTTTTGAAGCGTTTTTAAAACCTGAAGGTTTTTTTTACCTATGGGAGCTAGTACAAAAGAGAAAGGAAAGGGTACACCCTTATAGTACTTTGTTTGGTTCACTTCTTCTGACTCTTGACGATTCATTAGTTTTGTTACAGGTGCAATAAGTCCTGCTTGAACAAGTGCAAGTGTAGAGAGTGCTTCTGTATCTATCTGGAGTGCTTGACGTACTGCCATGTAAAATCCTTATAATAGTTAAATAGTATTATTTCTTTTTAAAGAGTTCATATTTTTTTCTTTTTTCCCATAGGCTTTTTCGAGAAATACCTAACTTTTTTGAAAGTTCAGTATCTGGAAATTTGTATTGAAAACTGTTGACAATAAATTTAACATAATCATCAATCGTTAAAATTTCATTTTGATCATATAGTTTTGAATCCGTATTCATAGAAATGGTATCAAAGTCAGATTCAAACTCACTGGTACTACACACTATGAAGTCACACCTTTTAAGTACTTCAAGTAAGTACTCTTTATCAGATTTCTTGAGTCCATTGACATCAGTGATATAAAGGAGGGTGTTAGCACTTGCATTGTCTATTTTTTCTTTCCAGATTTTTTCATTAAGTGAAATTAATGTAAGGGTCTTATTTTCAACCTGTGCGTAATTAAACACAACTTTATCAACAAGTCTTTGATAGTTAGTTTCTATTACAAGTGGTGTTGAAAGTGTCTCTGGCACGTCATTTGTCTTAATATCTTTGAGTAGATTATTAATATACTCTTCATACAGTTCTGTACGTTTCTTTAACTCTTGATACTCTTGATAGTGCTCTATCTTACGTAAAAGTTCTTCTATCATAAAAGGTTTGACTATGTAGTCTTTTGCACCTAATTTAAGTGGTTGACTTACAGTATCATTGTTAATATAGTTAACCATAAGAATAACAATTTTATCTTTACAAGCTTTGATTAATGGATTGGTGTCTTGACCAGGCAAATTGGTGGAAAGAAGATAGACATCACCTTTACTTTTCATCGCTTCCTTACTAGAAGAGTATATTTCGCTTTCAAATCCATTTTCTCCAAGTTTAGATGCAATACTTTGCGCCAAGTAGATTTCATTTTCTACAATGATTATTTTCATTTTTTGTTCCATTTCATAGTGTTTTCCAGTTTGTATACGTTATATTTGCTACTGCGTGAACTGTCACGCCTTCTTTACGCCCTATAAAGCCTAGTTTTTCAGCTGTTGTGGCTTTGATATTGATAAAGTTTTTTCGTATGCCAAGTAAGGTGGCAATTGTCTCTTTCATTTTTATTTTATAAGGGTTTATTTTTGGTGCCTCAGCTATGATAGTAAGGTCAACATTTCCAATGCTATACCCAAAAGATTCAATACGCTTTACAGTGTCACTAAGGAGCATTTTTGAGTCTGCTCCTGCATACGTATCTTCAGTATCTGGATAGAGTTCGCCAATGTCACCCATGCCTGCAGCACCTAAAAGTGCATCAATGAGTGCATGGATTGCGACATCACCATCACTGTGTGCTTTAAACCCATAGTTAACATCTATAGGAACGCCACAAAGAAACATCTGTTTATCTTTTTCAAAAGGATGAATGTCAATACCAAAACCCGTGAGTGTTTTGTTGGATGGTGCACTTAAGCACGTTACTTTTTGTAAATCTTGAAGTGTTGTAAGTTTATGTGCTTTACTAGAACCCTCTACAAAGTGCACTGTCTCACCGAGTGATGTAATGGCAGAAGAATCATCTGTAAAGAGTGTTTCTGTGTGCAATGCTTTTTTGAGTAATGTGGTTCTTGAAAGTTGAGGGGTTTGGATGATTTTAGCTTTTTCTCTATTTATAGGTTGCGTATCTAAGTAGAGCGTATCTGTGACAGCAAGTACAGGTACAATACAAGATGCTTCTTCTTTTGCCTCTAAAATACGTTGTATCATTGTTGAAGGGATACAACATCTTGCAATGTCTGAGACCATGACGTAATCAGAGCTTACATGTGCTAGTGCATTTTGTAGTGATTTTTGACGGCTGTTGCCTCCCTCTATATAGGTGTATGAAGCAAAATGTCTCATATAAGATATTTCTTCAGAAGACGAAACAATGATGATTTTATCAAAATGCGCACTTTTTTCAAAGTGTTCTGCTACATATTGCCATAAGGGAGTGTCTTTTGTAAAGATCCACTGCTTTTTGACATTTGTATCAAATCTTGTAGAACTTCCAGCACCTAGAAGTATCAAAGTTGTGTTGAACAAAGGTTTTCCTAAATAAATATATCATGTAACTATTGGTAACGGAGTATACAGAAGAAATACTTTTACAATCTTTAATCAGATAAAAATAGTCTTATTTGCAAAAAACAGCTCAAAATTCAATCTAATTTAAGATTGTGTTGGTATAACTCCCTATAACTAAATTATTAGGAATAGACATGACACAAGAAAATGTATTAGAAGCATTGGGTAATGTAACATACCCAGGATTTACTAAAGATATTGTAACTTTTGGTTTCGTAAAAGATGTTGTTGTTGATGGTACAACAGTAGCTTTAACGATAGATATTACTTCTTCAGCAGATGAAGTGAAGGCACAGCTTACAGATGAATCTACAAGTGAATTAAAGAAACTAGGTTTTGAAAATGTAAAGATTAACATTGCTGCTCCCGAAGCACCAAAACAAATGTCAAATTCAGTCAGTGGAAAAAACATTGCACCACATGTTAAGAACTTTGTCATGGTAAGTTCTGGAAAAGGTGGGGTTGGTAAATCAACAACATCCGTAAATATAGCAGTTGCTATGGCAATGCAAGGTAAGAAGGTAGGTTTGCTTGACGCCGATATTTATGGACCAAATATCCCTCGTATGATGGGTGTACATGGACAAAAACCAGAAATAGAAGGAAACAAAGTACATCCTTTAAAAGCATATGGTGTTGAGATCATGTCTATGGGCTCATTGATGGGTGAAGGTGAAGCTCTTATCTGGAGAGGGTCTATGATTATGAAGGCCATTGAACAATTTTTAAGAGATATTTTATGGTCAGAACTAGATGTATTGGTAATAGATATGCCTCCAGGAACAGGTGATGCACAACTTTCACTTGCTCAGTCTATACCTATTACAGCAGGGATTACAGTCACAACACCTCAAGAGGTATCATTAGATGACTCAAGACGTTCACTCAATATGTTTCAAAAACTACATATCCCAACAGCAGGGATTATAGAGAATATGTCAGGATTTATCTGTCCTTCATGTGATACAGAGTCAGATATCTTTGGTATGGGTACAACAGTACCCGTTGCAAAAGAGTATGATACAGATGTAATTGCTCGTATACCGATAGAACCTGAGATCAGAGTAGGTGGTGATACAGGTATGCCAGTGACATACCATAAGCCAGATTCAGAAACAGCAAAACGTTACCAAGAAGCGGCAAGCAATCTTCTTGCATTTATTGACAAGGTAAATACTGAAGGTTTAGCAGACAATTCAGGTGTACAACCAACAACACCTCCTGGTGTATCTGCTTGTAGTACTGGTGCAGCACCAGCAGCTGCAGCGCCAGTAAAAGAAGCACCTGCAAAAGCAGATGAGAGTTGTGGTACAGGCTGTGGCTGTCACTAAACCTTCCTTAGGTTTGATGCCATCTTCGTCTTGAAGATTGGCATTTCATTCGTTACCTGCTACTTTGCAGGTTCTTCTACTTGATCTCATATTTCCAATCAATAGTATACTAACGAAAATGTAAACATAGCTCATATACGGAGCAACTGAGAAAAACATCTTATCTCTGAGAGGGTTTGCTCTCGTGGGTATACGGTGTATTCTCTTCATGAGGTGAAGGGCTAGAGGGGTTTGTATTTCTAGTCTCAGAGATAAGGCAGTTGGTTTCCCTCTTAACCCCTTTCGCTTTTGTAAGGCTTAGCATCTCAAGATCACTTGTCTCGTCTGTTTTTAAGATGTATCTAGGGTAGCGTTCTGATTCACACTCTACCTTTGCAAGCATGTTAGCGTCGACAAGTGCATTGATGTCACGCCTGGTGGTACTTCTTGACACACCGTGTTCTAGCATATACTCTTTGGTACTGAAGCTTTCAATTTTTCCTTTGGAGAGCGCATCGAACATTGTATTGATGGTCTTTGATTCTCTGTCGTTGAGATTGAAAACCTGATGCTTCTCCCAGAATTGTCCTCTTTCTATAATAAAGGTACTCTCCTTGAGGGACTTTTTTATAGCGGCAAAGGTAATCTGTAGATGCCACTTAATCCATGGCGTGAAGTCAAAGTGACGGTTTCTGTAGAGGTCGGTCGTTTCAGAGAGGATACCGTAGTAATCCGCATGCTTCATATAGATTCCCGAAGAGATAGAATAGGTTTTGTACTGTTCTTTGGTCTCATGGGCGAGAATATGATCAGAAACAGCTCTGGATATCCTCCCATTACCATCATCATAAGGGTGGATAGAGACAAACCATAAATGCGCGATAGCGGCTTTAATGTAAGGATCTTCCTGTGTATAGTTGCAGTAATGAAGGAAGCGTTTTACATCCTCCTCAAGAGTCTCAGGTGGTGGGGCAAGATAACGAGTCCGATGACCTCCTCGTCCGAATAGTTCTTCTATGACTCGTACCTCTTTGTCTCTGAATCGACCGAAGATGATCTTATCTTCTTGACTACGCTTGTAGTTCGTTCTAGTATGGATAAATACACCCCTGTGCCAATTGTGCAGTCTACTTAACGTAATAGGTTTGTTGTTCTCTCTGCTCTCCATAAGAAGATCTACCAGTGCGTCGGTATGCTTGGTAGAGATACCGTGTGACTGTGCATAGTTCTTGTTGATTGCTTTTGCCATGGAGTTTCTAATAGACTCCCTTTCCAGATGTTCTCCCTCAATGCGGGAATTATCGTAGATCTCTTCCGTGACATTTTCTATCTGTACTTCGTCAACAACATTTTCTGCATAAATAGAAAGAATATTGTCTAACATTCTTTTCATGACATGAATATCATTGAGTATGGTAACAAGCTCATCCATATTATAAGGGAAGGTTCCATACTTTTTATGCTCCCATATCCATCGTAAAGGGGGCTGCTGCATCATCTATTTTTCCTTTTGAGTGAAGTCTAAATATATTCTAGCATGTAACAATAATTTTAGAGTTAATGAAAAAAGATGGATAGAATGCTAAAGCACTAGATAAAAAACTACGATTAATGAGTTTTGCAGTAGTCTTTGATTATTTATAATGACTAAAAATAGTATAAAAAATTTTAGTTATCAAGTGAAAAAAAAGTAAGAAATACTTTTTAATCTTCCTTGAAAAGACTATTAAAAAGTCCATCCTGGACACTTGAGTTCAGAATCATCGCACTTTTCAGAATTTAATATCTGTGCATCATGTGTATAGACAAATATATGATGTCCCATTTCTCTGTAGGTATTTAAATTTTTTATTAAAGTTTCGGCTAGTTCATTCGATACTAACACTACAAACATGACATTGGACTCACCATCAGAGTGTCCATCTTGGACACCTGAGTCACCATCTCCTCGAGCATTTAGCTGCGTATATCCTGTAACCCCAATATTTTTAAGGATCCTAACTAATTTATTTTCAAACGTACTGTTGACAATGATTTGCACTGATTTTCCTGAATACATCTCTGTTGACATACTTAACTCCTTTTTTCTTTTATATGTTATGCTTTAAGACCCTATATACCAAAGTGTCATTTGGTAGAAGAGTGGGATTCCCACCACAACATTGAAAGGGAAAGTAACCCCTAAAGACAATGTTAAGTAGTAAGATGGATTTGCTTCGGGTACTCCATAACGCATAGCGGGAGGTACAGCAATATAAGAAGCACTGGCAGATAAAATAGCCAATAAAAAAGTCCCACCTACAGAAAACTCGAGGATAGATCCACCGATAATAATACCCAATGTTCCACCAATAAGCGGCATAATCATACCAAATGAGACAAGTATAACACCCGCTTTCTTTAGTGTATCTGCTTTTTTGGCAGCTTCAATACCCATATCAAGTAAGAAGAGACATAAAACACCCATAAAGATGTCTTGCGTAAACGGTGTAACTTTCGCAAGAGACTCTGGTGATGCTGTGGCACCTATGAATAGTGCACCGAGTAATACGACCACACTTCCATTTGTGAATGCCTCATGTAACAATGGACCCCATTCAGTTTTTACTTCAGCTGTACCTTTCTGTGCAGCCATTCTTTTTCTGACAAAAGCTGCCATCATGAGTCCCACAATAATTGCAGGTGATTCCATAATAACCATCATGACAATAGGATAACTTTCATACGAAACTCCAGACACCTCTAAAAATGCTACTGCTGTTAGGAATGTTGCAGCACTTACTGAACCGTAGTGTGCAGCTATAGCTGCAGCGTCAAACTCATTGATCTTATTTCTAAAACGTAAGAGAGCATAACCGATAATTGGTAATAAGAAACCTAATATCGTTGCCCAAATAATAGACTCAACCGCCAATCCGAAATCTGCTTTACTTAATGCAATACCACCTTTTAATCCGATGGCCATTAAAAGGTAAACACCTATTCCTTTACTCATGCCTTCAGGAAACTTAAGATCTGAATTTATAAGCTTAGCTAGGACACCTAGCCCAAAAAACATTACTGCTGGTATGAGTAGACTATCTATTCCCATGAGGTATCCTTCCTGTGAGATATTTCTCTGTCTAATCTAATACTTTTTGATAATATAGACATTATTACTCCTTAGTTTCAATGTATATTTGGATAGTAACCTATTTCCAGAAACAAGATGACTTGAATAGGATAAAATTTATCTTATTTAAATCATCTGTTACAAATATAGACATATTAAATTGAAAAAATTAATGAAGTCTTGGAATAGATTATCTTACATGAAATCTAAAGTCAAACGTAGCATTTTATATGCTAATTGTTACAAACAGTTTACTTTTTGATACCTAACTGATACTCAAGATACATATAATGAGATACACCAATTAAAAAAGGAACACAAATGAAAAAAATCATTACAACATTCACAATATTAGCCTTATCTGTAGGTTTTGCTCAAGAGGTGCAAGAGTCAAAGGGTGGGAAACGTACACCGCCACCAGCAGCAATTGAAATCTGTGAAGGTCAGGATGAAGGATCAAGTTGTACTATGGAGACTCCACGAGGAGACACTGTAGAAGGTACATGTAAAAATACTCCAGATGGACTATACTTTGCATGTAAACCTAAACACCACAAGAAAGAACGTTCTTAATAAATTAAAAAGCACACTGATACTCTCGTGTCAGTGTGTTACTCTCCATTTACTTTTGCTTACTTGTTATTGTTGTTATCTTACTAAACTTTTAGTATCAATATATTTTAGGAGATGAGATGACAAGAGTGACAAAAATAGCACTATTTACAACGATTATAGCAACCATATTTACATTGAGTGGATGTGGAAGCTCTAGTGATACTTCTACTACAGATTCTACAAGTAGTACAACCATAGAAACAAATACAACGAGTGCAAGTACTACAACACAAAGTGATGCAGACTTCGCAGCTACAGACTGGACTGAAGAGACACATAGTAAAAATGTAGACCCCAACTATGATGAAGTATTTGATGATGCCCAAGTCAAACGTTTAGACTTTGTCGTGACGAAAGAGCGTTGGCAAAGCATGCTTGATGATATGACAAATACCTATGGTACATTAGGGCAAGGTTCACAAGGTAATACTGGATTGATAGATACGGATGAAGATCCTATTTTTGTACCGGCCGATGTTTATTATGAGGGAACGCAGTGGTATCGTGTAGGTATACGATTTAAAGGAAACTCCTCTTTACAGTCTGCATGGAAAAATGGCATTTTAAAACTCTCTTTTAAGCTAGACTTTGATGAATATGAAGATGATTATCCACAAATTGACAACCAAAGATTTTATGGATTTAAGAAATTTTCTCTCAAAAACAATTATGATGACCAATCATTTTTACGAGAAAAAGTTGCTGCTGATGTATTTAAAGATGCTGGTCTTGCGGTATCACATACGGCATTTTACACACTGTATGTTGACTATGGTGAAGGGCCGGAATACTTTGGACTCTACACGCTAGTAGAAGAAGTTGATGGTGAAGTATTGGATACTCAATTCTCAAGTGATGAGGGGAATCTTTATAAGCCTGAAGATGGCAGTGCAAACTTTGTAGAGGGTACATTCAATACAGAAGATTTTACAAAAAAAACCAACGAAGATGAAGAAGACTGGTCTGATATAGAATCATTATTTGCGGCATTACATGATGACAGCCGTGTGAGTGATGCTGCTTCTTGGAGAATAGATATTGAGTCAGTGTTTAATGTTGATCAGTATTTAAAATATCTTGCGGTAAATGGTATTATCCAAAACTGGGATACTTACGGGAGGATGGCACATAACTATTATCTCTATAATAATCCTGATAATGGTCTATTGACATGGGTTCCTTGGGATAACAATGAAGCATTACAAGATGGAAAGTTAGGTGGTGCACTCAATCTAGACTTTTCAAACCTCAATGATGCAGACTGGCCACTCATTGCTAAACTCTATGCAGATGATACATACAAAGCACAGTATGATGCGTATGTGCAAGAGGTAATCGATGGGGCTTTTGAGACAAGCACTATGCAAGACAAATATGACACCTATGCAGACTTGATAGAGCCTTACGCAACATCTGAAAGATCTGGGTATTCATTCTTAAGCAGTAGCCGTGACTTTTTAGACGCTGTATCAGAACTAAAAGCACATGCAAGTGAGCGTGCAACAGCTGTTGAGAACTATTTAAAGTAAAAGTGTAAAGTAACCCCTTTACTTTTCTAAATACATATAGTGATAGGTTCATGTTATACTATCAATATATAAACATTGGAGCTTGAAATGATTAATATTATCATGATAGAAGATGATATTGAAATTGCTGAACTAATTACTGAATATCTGTTACTTCATAACATAAAAGTGACCAATTATGATACACCAGATATTGGTCTTTCAGCACTCAACATAAAAAAGTTTGACTTACTGATACTTGATCTTTCTTTACCCGATATGGATGGACTAGAAGTTTGTAGACTTGTACGTGAGAAGTCTGATATCCCCATCATTATCTCTTCTGCACGTTCTGATATGTCAGACAAGTCTGCTTGTTTTTACATGGGTGCAGATGACTATTTGCCTAAACCCTATGAATCGCAGGAGTTATTACTGCGTATACACTCCATTTTAAGAAGAGTGAACAACAAGCCAATAGAGGAAGAGAAAAAAAAGGCTTTCAAACTAGATGAGGACCGTCATGAAATCAAAAAAAATAATGAAATGATCTATTTTACAAATGCAGAATTTGAAATCATGGCTTATTTCATCAAAAAAGATGGCTTTGTTGTCAGTAGAGAAGAACTGTTAAGCAATGTAGATGCTATCAACTTTGACAGTACGCTAAAAAGTATAGATGTGATGATAGGCAGACTTCGTACGAAGATAGAAACAAACCCAAAACAACCCCGCCATATCATCTCAGTAAGAGGGCTAGGATATAAACTTGTTAATGAATAGACACTCACTTATTTTCCATATTTCACTCTTTTTTAGTGTGCTTCTTCTTGTGATTAATGGTCTTTTTTATTATCAAAAACAATTAGAAAACAATCATGAAAAAGAAATTTTATTAAAACGTTTTCATGAAGCTGAACGTATATTACGTGAGCGTGGTAGGGGTATGCCTCCTCCTCACAAAAGAGAAGAGCGGCTCAAAGCACTGACCAAGATGGAATTTGAAGAAGATATAGAAAAAGTTCATGCATCAAAGTTAATTCTTCAAAACCGAGGCTTGAGCGTCTACCAAGACAAGAGCTATATTTACTACTTGCACCATGATAAAAGAAGAGACCATACAATGGCATTTCGTTACAAGAAGGAAGCATCAGAACAAGTCAATTCATGGGTATTTGCGCTTATTATCAATGTATTACTTTTTTTATTTTATTTTTATATTCTAAAAAAACTAAGGCCTCTACAGGCATTGAAAGCGAAAATTGTAGACTTTTCTAATGGAAAATTAGAAATGACTGAACCCAAAAACGAAAAAGATGAAATTTCAGAGGTTTCAAATGAATTTAATAATGCAATAGGCAAAATAAAAACCTTACAAGATTCACGTAATCTCTTTTTACGTAATATCATGCATGAGTTAAACACACCTATCACCAAGGGTATGCTCATTACAGATTTAATGCAAGAGACAAAACAAAAAAGTAGACTAAAACGTGTATTTTCAAGATTTGAGTATCTTTTAAGTGAGTTTTCAAAAATTGAGCGCATTACGTCAAATGCTATAGAGCTTGACCTGAAACACTACCGAGCCATAGATATTTTAAATAATGCCATAGAACTCTTACTTTTAGAAAATGCCAGTGAACTTATAGATATACAATCATATGAGAACCTTGAAATCATAGCAGATTATGAATATCTTTCTATCGCGATGAAAAACCTGTTGGATAATGCCATTAAGTATGGTGAAGGACAACCTAAGGTGATTATTGAAAATAATAAAATTACTATTGCATCTACGGGAGAAGCACTACAGAACATCTCATTTGAGAAGCTCTTTAACCGTCAATTTGAAAGTACGGGAAGGGGATTAGGGCTTGGACTATACATCACGCACAATATCATCTCTAAACATGGGTACATCTTGAGCTATAAGCATCAATTGGGAGTGAACCTTTTCTCAATTGATTTTTAGAGTCCCTATGATTTTTGTAGCTTTGCACATGAAATATAGGTATTAGAAAAAGAGTAAAACGCTTCCTAAAATGAGAATAAGCAGTAAACTTACAAACTCCAAATATTTTTTCAATTTTTCATGTGAATGTAGCGTCTTTTGACGTACTATAGTACTTAAAAGTGCTGAAATAAAGATAACACTACTCATACCAAGACTCATGACCAATGCAGAGATAAACCCAGCATAGTAAAGACCTGTAGAAATAGCAAAAATAAAGAGTGTAGTAGTTCCCGGGCATGGTATGATACCTGCTGAGATAATGAGTGCAATATCTGTAGAGTCTTTATCTACTTTACATGAATGACAGCCACATGTGGAGAGGTGGATAGAAGAGGTGCTAAACTTTTGTAACTGTGTGGCCTTTTTATCGGCTTCAATTTTTTTATAGAGCAGATACTTTTTGTATATCAAGTAGAGTGCTATGGCAATGATAATAAGCGCAGAAATCTTGGTTGTATAGTAGACCGTATCATCTAAAAACTGTGCTAAGAGAGTATTGACAAGAAAGTAGATAACAAGGGTCAATACGAAAGCAGAGAAGGTATGTACCACCCCAATAGCAAGTGAGATAAAAAAAGCCTTTGAGTATGACCTGTCGTTGGATAGAAAGTAGCTTGCCACAAGCGTTTTTCCATGTCCTGGGCCTAAGGCATGTATGACACCATAAGCAAAGGCAAAAAAGAGCAAGAAAAGATAGGTCATTGGGTTTTTTTCATCTTTAATGGACTCGAAAAGAGATTTTATTTTTTCCATACTTGATTTTAAAAGACTCTTCTGAAAAGGTTCTTCCAAAGGCTCTTCTTTTTCTTCTTTTATAGGAGCTATATTCTCTTTTGGATTTTGTTCAACACTAGGTTTTTTGGTTGTGCTTTGTACTGTGTTTGGTTCTGTTATTTCATGCAGAAGAGATTTGTCTTTAAAGAGTACGGAAACCGTAGACAAATAAAGGTTTTTGGAATAGGCAAAATCACCTTTACTCATACTAAGTTGTTTTATTCTAAAGGTGAAATATCCTTCATCGTCTGCAAGTGCGATAGATAGACTGGCATTATCAAACAGCGTTTTTTGGAGTTTAGCTTGGTAAGTGAAGACCAAAGAATTGTCTACAACTTCTATAGTGAAATGTTTAAAACTTGGATGAAGGACTAGCGCTTCTGTGGCATTATCATCAGCGTATTGTATGGTGGTTAACATATACTTTGGCTCAAGGTAGTCAAGCTTGGCAAGAAGTATGTTAGTGAGTTCTTCTTTATCAAGCACTTGATTGTCATTGGTATCATACATAGGTATTAACTCTTTGGTAAATGTCTCTGAAAATTTCCATGTAAAATCAATTTGATGGAGTTCTTTCTCTTTGACATGTAACTTTGCATCAACTTCTACAGAGGGTACCATGAATACACAGGTGGCACAGCCATAGCTAAAATGGAAAAGGAGTGAAAAAAACAAGATAATTTTTGTTAAATGCATATTTATATAGATACTCTCTTCATAGTTTTTTGTTTACGCGTATTTTACATGTATTGTATTATTTTTATAGAGCTAAATGAATTAATTGTAAACAATATTGCATAACTATCTCTTTTTAAAATGTTTTACAATAAATGCACATAAAGCAAACAATGAACTTACCATGATAATAGAAGGACCAGAGCTCAAGTCAAAATTATAAGAGAGTGTTAAACCAATGAGTGAAAAAAAGATCGAGAGTAGGGTAGCATTGAACATCATGCTATAGAGACTCTTTGAGAAAAAACTTGCTATATATATAGGGATAGTCAATAGAGCTATCACCAAAATAAGACCAACAACTTTGATGGAAATGACAATGGTCAAGCTTGATAATAATAAAATAAGTGTGTAAAAGAACTTTGTTTTGACACCTCTTAGTGTAGCATATTCAGTATCGTATGAAACAGCTAAAATATCTCTATAGAAGGTAAAAACAACAGCAATGATAAGAGCTAAAAGTACAGACATATAGGTGATGTCATCCCCAGTTACAGCTAGGAGTGAACCAAATAGATAGCTCATAAGGTCAGACTGGTACCCTGGTGTGAGGTCTACAAGTATGATACCAAGTGACATACCTGCAGCCCATGTGATACCTATGAGTATATCGAGGTGCTCTCTATGTTTAAAACTTGTCATAGCAATGATGAGCGTAATAAAAATACAGAATAAAGAGGTTGAAAGTAACATAGGTAAACCAAAGAAAATGGCTAGTCCTATGCCACCGTAGGCACTGTGGGCAATTCCTCCTGATAAAAATACCATTTTATTGACCACGACCAAGCTACCAATAATCCCTGTGATAATACTTACTAGCACCACAGAAATAAGTGCATTTTGCATAAACGTATAGGAGAGTGTCTCTAACATCGAGAAGCTCCTAACATCTCTAAGAGTTCCACTTCACAGACATGTGTATCATGATGTTCGAAATTGTTTTTTATATGGTCTAAACCATGATTTACTAATTTTTTATTGATATGAAATGCTCTTGTAGCGTACTGTAAGATGACAGATATATCATGGCTAACAACTACGACTGTAATTTCCTTATTTAACGTTTTTAAAGTCTCATAGACTTGTTTAGACCATTGAATATCTACACTCGAAGTAGGTTCATCAAGTAGTAATATTTTTGGATTTGAAAAGAGAGCACGGGCAATAAAAACCCTTTGCCTTTGACCTCCTGAAAGTTCAGAAATTGTATTAGAGGCAAATTCACGCATATTGACTTTCTCTAATGCATCATAGGCTTGTTGCTTCTCCTTTTCCTTGTAACCAAAGATTCTTTGTTTCAGACTATTTTGTCCCATCATGACGACCTCTAGGACAGAGATTGGAAAGGTGGTATTGATGTTCGTATTTTGTGGGACATACCCAATATATTGTGTCTGTTGTGTATGTGGCTCATTAAAGATGTTTATCTTCCCTTTTTGTAAGGTATTAATGCCTAATATAAGTTTTAAAAGTGTTGACTTTCCTCCACCGTTGGGGCCTATGATGGCTAGAAATTCTTTCTCCTTAATTTGAAAATGAATATCTTCTAATACTATCTGCTTTTCGTAAGAGAAGCTAAGGTTTGAAGCTTCAATAGCTACTTTAGTTTGTGTTTGCAATTGCATTCACCATTTTGAGTAAATTACTTGACCACTCTTTTGCAAGTGGTGTCTCTTTGATGACTTTTATACCTAGCTCACGGGCAAGTGCTTTAGCACTTTTTTCAGAAAACTCCTGCTGTGTAAATACTGCTTTTATATTTTCTTGTCGAGCTTTATCAATAATCTTTCTTAATGTTTTTGGTTTGGGCTCTTTCCCTTCCACTTCAATGGAAAGCTGAACTAGACCATACTCGTTGGCAAAGTAGCCCCACGATGGATGAAATACCATAAATTTAGAACCTTGTGGTACTGTAGTAAATATCTCTTTTATTTTTTTATCGGTTTGTTCTATTTCTTCTAAAAATGTCTCATAGTTTTTTTTGTAGTAAGCACTATTTTTTATATCAATCTTTATTAAAGTTTCATAGATGTTTTTTGCCATAATCTTTACATTAGATGGTGCGGTCCACGTGTGAGGGTCAACACCCCCATGATGGTGATGATGCCCTCCATTCGACTCAGGCTTTGTTTGTACGGGTTCAATGTCATTGCCAGCTAAATCTTTTAAAAAATGTTCTTTGTCCTCAAACTCAAATGGCATATGTTCTGTAAAAAAGAGGTAGGTACCATCTTCTTGAATAGAGAGTTTAAAAATAGTCTGATTTTGTGTTTCATCAAAGGTGAGACTATATGTTTTTTTGTTCGCATCAATGCTATCATCGTCTTTTGCAGTACTTTGTGCTGTTTCAAAAAGTAATTTCGCTTCATTTTCATACAGCTCTATGAGGTCTTCATCTTGTGTGCCTGCTTTAATCATAAGAAATTTCATTTTAGGGTCTGCATACTTACCACCTACTTTTGCAAAACTCCAACGGTATTCTCCTTTTTTTAGGTCAAAAGCACCTGTCCATTCAAAAGGTAATCCACTTAGGTTCTGTAGCTCATTTGTGTGTGTAGGCATTTTTAGAAACTTGACTCCTTGTGTCATCTCTACAAATTGCATCTGTGCATTATGTTCTTTAAATTTAGGAAGCCATGCATTTTCAAATTCTATTCTAATAGGAAAATAAAGCTTCGCTTGTGAAAGGGCAATCATCTGCGATGGCTTTGGCTCATAGGAGTGAGGGTCACTGCCTGGTTTTACCATGGTAGTAACGTGCACTTTATCGCCACCGATTTTTTCAACAAATGTTTGTTGAGGTAAAATACTGACCATTACATTAATATTTGCATATACAAAGCTACCTGTGCCAAGTAAAGAACTTAATATAATTTTTTTTAACATTATATATCCTCTGTTTTTTCAGCAATCTCTCTACAATCGATACAATAAAGAGCGTGAGGCTTTACTCCAAGTCTTTGACTGCCTATATCAACCCCACACATTTCACATGTACCGTATTTTTTTGATGCTATCTTGTTTAAAGCTCGGTTAATCTCTTTTAGTTCTTGTACTTGCCTTCTGGCAAGGATATTATCTACCACAGAATGCGTTATGGTAGCGACATGGTCACCTTCATCATTCAATTCACATTCACTCAACTGAGCAAGTTCATCAGAGACATTATGGATATTTTTGAAAATTTGTTTCTTTCTATCCTCAAGAATCTCTTTATAATAGTTTAGTTTACTAGCTTCCAATGTGTCCTCTTTTTAACTATGTGTATGATGGTCGTGGTCATGGTGATGATGATGCTCATGATGGTCGTGGTCATGGTGATGATGATGCTCATGGCTATGAGCATGCCCAATGAATTTCAAGAATGAAAATGTGTTTTTTAATGTTTTAATGTCACTTTCTATATCTTCACCAATAAAGACTAGAACGGACTCTTCGTCATAGTCCTGTAGTTCTTCAAAGGATACATTACCAAAAGAATAATTTACAACCAGAGGTGTAGGTACATCTTCAGTTTTTACTATCCCTTTTAACCTATAAATATTCTCAGGAAGTGATTTGATTAAATCATCTAATTGCTCAAATAGTATTTCACCCGAGATATGTGAAACTTTTTGTTCAAACTTATCATGTTCCTCATGAGAATGTTGATGATAGTCTTTAGATAAGCCTATAATTTCATCGATTTCATAGACACCTTCAAAGACCTCTTTACCTAGTATACCTTGCTGGGCGGTATGAAGAAAATAGTTGTTAAATACTTTTTTGCCTGTCATCGTATTTTTGATGTCATGCTCTTCTTTAATGGCTGTAATGTCTTTTTGAGCTTGTGCTAACGCTTCATCATTTACCAAGTCAGATTTGTTCAAAACAATGATGTTTGAACCACCTACTTGATACTTTGCCGTTGCGTTGTGCATGTAGGAGTCATAATTTTTAGCATCAACCACACAGATAACTCCCTCTACAGAAATACCAAGGTTTTGCAGTGACATAAACACTGGGAAAGGCTCTGCTGCTCCTGAAGTTTCTACAAAAATGATATCTGGGTTATATTTTCCAATGATTTCAATGACACCACTTTCAAATTCTTGTGCCATCGTACAACAGATACACCCCTCAGATATTTCAATGACATCACTGTGAACATTTTTTAAAATATTCTGGTCAACACCAACCTCACCAAATTCGTTCACAATAAGTGCTATGTTTTTATCTTGAAAATGGTTTTTAACCGTGTTGGTAAGCATACTACTTTTTCCAACGCCTAGAAAGCCTGTAATAATAAATGATTGAATCATATTAATCCTTTTTAATTTAAAATAAAACAAAATATGTATGCTCAATGGCACTTGCTACCTTGAAAAAAGTAGCTATTTTATTTATAGGTGCCGGATTGTATCATAAATGCAATTAATTTGCATTTATGATACAGATTGGTATACTTCTGTAAATTAAACTTATAAGGAGGAATAGTATGGGTATGATGAGAGAACTCATTCATTATTTTTTTCAAAAAGACCTAATCAGACACTCTAATAAAAAAAAGATATTAACCAAATATGGCATATTTCAAGCCAAAATATATAAAGATGGTCAGCACGAATTTTTAGTGATAATGAGTAGAGATTTTTTTGAGTTGGAGACACCTATCGTCTATAGTTACTCTGAGTCACATAACTGTGACACCGCAGACCATGAGATGTGTTATTGTAATCATCAAATAGATGCTGCACTAAAGATGATACATAACGAAGGAGGTGCTATTGTCTACTATAGTCAAGATGTGAGAAATATAGATGGACTGCTTCAGGAGCTAAACGTTCGTGCACTGGACTCAATGGATGAAGTCATGACAAAGGCAACCGTAAAACAAGACCTTAAAACCTATGAAAAAGAGTTTCAGTCTATAGGTTTTATTTTTAAAGATTTGAGTCTTTCACGCATTAAACTTATTACTCATGATATCAACTTGGTACATATTTCCCAAAAACTGGGTATTAAGATTATTAAAAGGGTGACATTTATACAATTTGATTATGGAGAGTTAGGTTAAATAAAGTAAAATTAATGCAATTTGATTGCATTTGAAATCTATATTTTTAAGTAAAAAAATAAAATGGGACATACGCTTTGATGGATTTAAGCAATACTACTTATAATGGTTCACATGAATAACAATGAAATAAAAGAAGAACTTAGAGAAAAAGGTATCAAAAATACCAAGGCAAAGGGTATCTTACTGCATATTCTTAAAAATACGCAGGGACCTTTAGATGTCAATACACTACATGGTGAATGTCAAAAAGAGACCTCTGTAAATTTGGTAACTGTCTATAGAAGCCTTCAGCAGTTTCATGAACGAGAGTTGGTTCAAGAATTTCTTGCTAAAGACGGAGTAGTTCAGTATGAATATATCCATCAAGGCTCACGTGCACACCCTCATTTTCAGTGTGAAAAGTGTAACAAAGTTCTGTGTTTAGGTGAGTTAGGATTTGATGATGCACTGCACTTCTCTAATATGGCAAAACAACATAAGGTTAATTCGATTAATATCACGCTTAATGGTGTATGTGAACAGTGTCTTTAGCCATACACATTAATGCGTATGTTCCATAGCGAGAATCTCTTTTGCATCTTTGTCACTGAGTTGTTCAAGTTCCAAAACTTTTCCAGATATGCGTAGAGGTACACCTGCTAGTTCATGGTTGGCATTGAGTATGGCATAGTTTTCTTCTATCGTTTCAACAATCCATACTTTTTTTTCTTGTTCATCTTCAAACTCCATCGCTAAATCAATATCATCAGGTAAGTCTTGAAGTGACTCTTTGACGACCAATGTTTCGTCGTAGTCACCAAATGCTTCTTTAGGTAAAAGAAACAGGTTAAAACTATCACCTACTGTTTTGCCTTCAAGTTCATCTTCAAGTTTTTGAAAAATTTGACCGTATGCTCCATGGAGATACATGATCTCTTCATTCTCTTCTAAAAGGTTTCCCACTTGATCCTCTGTTATCATGAAGAGAGATACAAGTGTGTTTTTTTTGATTGTGTTCATATGTTTACTTTATCTTTAAGACTGTACTATTTTGTAAATTTTTAGTACAACTAGTCGAAAGAGGAGTACAATGCGACTAGGTTGCACGTTTAGCATTGTAGTCAAATTTTGATATATTGCAACTTAGTCGCATTTAATAATAGTTCAGTTATAATCCCGCCATGAAAATAGAAGAACTGATAAAAGATAAAAATATCAAGCTTACATCTGCTAGGTTAAAATTATTACAAATCCTTGAAGTAGCTGATAAACCTTTATGTTATGAAGAGATTAAAAGAGATATCTCCATGGATAAAGCGACTTTTTATAGAAATATTTCCAAGTTTGAAGAAGAGGGTATACTCAATGCTTTTGAATCAAATGATAAAAAACGATACTTCGAAGTCAAGCAAAATGCACATGCACACTTTGTATGTATAGTCTGCAATAGTGTAGAGTGCATCAAAAATATTGAGATAAATTTGCCAAAGTATGAGATAAACAATGTCATCATTAATGGTAAATGCCCATCTTGTGCAACATCAGTTTAATTTAGCAAATAGAATAATACGAAAGGAGACAATCACCATGAAACTAAAACAATCTGTTAATGTACTATTGATTGCTCTTTTTGTATGGAGCTTTCAAAGTTCGACTGTACACTTTCAACATCATGAGATTGAAGAGGTGGTAGAGTGTAGTACTTGTCATACCTTTGAAAAGCTTAACTTAGCGCATCATAGTACTTCTGTAATAATAGTAAATGAAAACCTTGCGATTAAAGCCAGAAAGCATGTAGAAAAAGTTGTGATTAAGTCTAGATTTGATTATAGAGGTAAAGCAGAATATAAGTTAGTAGATATAGTAGGGAATAGACAATATGCAGTAGTCACTATACCTTTAGGATACTTGTCTACTGCACCTCCATATACTACGGTATAACCAACACAAGAACGCAATACTAAATAATAAAAATATTAAAAGGAAAACGATGAAAAAAATATGGATAGCAAGTGCAATAGCAACTGCAATGATAATGACAGGATGTGGAAGTAGCTCTTCAAGTAATGAGGAAACAACAGCGATTGATTTACCTGATGGTAAGACACTGATCTTTTTTGATAATGCAAGCTCTGCACAGTACCTATATAATACAGATACTGAAACTGCTTCAAGCATGAATATAGCTGGTGAGAACTATGATATGACAGGTAAAAATGGTCAGTTAGTCATGTGGAACCATGAGACAGATGCTGGTGTGGATCAAAAAATTGTTATGGTAGATGAATATTTTGATATTACCAATGGTAGTTTTACCTATGAAGACATGCATTACCTTGGACACTTTCATGAAGAAAACAGTGTACCTGTCTTTGCAGCACACAGTGCAGATGAGTTTGATCCAGCAGTTTCTAGTGATGGGCAAAAAGCTGCATTGGTGTCATTTAATGCACACTTAACAGAGCAAAATGAAATCAAAAATGAAATTGCTGAAGCATTGCCAAGTGGTGAAACACTTTGTAACTTTTTTGTTTTTGAACATGAAGATCATGATGATGGAGAAGAGGAAGAAGCAACACCTCATATCGCACTAACAACTACAGGAAAAATGTATATATTTGAGGAGAATGAAGAAGGCTTAGTAGCTTCACAATCTACATTTTTACTTGATGGTGTGAGTCAGTGTAGCCAAAACCAAAGTGGTATCATCAAAAACGATGACTATGGTGTACTTGTGTTTTCTGCACAGAGCCAAAAAATCTATTTAGTGGATTCTCATGGAGAAGACTTCCATGTACATAGTACTTGGGATACAGATAGATTTTTACCAGCAGGATTTACACCAACAACCTTTACAGGTATAGGTGAGAGTGACGAATACCATGACCACTAAATCCTATTTATCTGTGAGTGCTTGCCTGGTACTTTTAAGTACCAGCTTACTCGCAGAACAGGTGGAGCTTGGAGAGATCAACGTGGATGCACATAGTATCCACTTACAAGCAGATGAAGTCTCTTACAACACCTCTTATGATACAGGCACATTAGCCAACCACTCTTCAGGCGAAACGCTTGGTGATTACCTTTCTGACCAACTAGGGGTAGATAGTGCAAGCTATGGCCCTGCTGTGGGTAGACCCACTGTACGTGGGATGGAAGGGTATCGTGTAGGTATCGCACAAGGAGGGATTACACTTAACGATCTCTCTGCTATGAGTCAAGACCATGCAGTTGGACTGAATGCAAGAATGGTAGAACGTATAGAGATGGTCAAAGGGCCGGCATCTTTACTTTATGGCTCTTATAGTGGAGGCGTGATACGTACGCTTGGGGAAGAGCATGAAGCAAAGTTGCCTAAAAAAGGTCTCTCTTTAGACTCATCTATATCGATGAACTCCGATACTGGCTTTGGAACAACAAGCATCAAAAGTGCCTATGCGCAAGATGACTATTCTGTGAACCTAAATTACTACAGTAATGAAGCAGATAACTTTCAAAGTGATGGCAAAACAGTAGCACACACAGATACTTTCAGTGAACAGTTTCATGGTGTATTAGGTTGGAAGATATCGCCAGAACATACAGTAAAACTATATGCAGATACTATGGACAAAGAGTATGGTGTACCAAATAGAACAACAGAACGTACAGATATTATCATGGAGCAACAGCGTTATGGTGTTGTTTTACATAGTGAGTCTATTGGTAAGCTAAAGAATGTCATCACTGAGTATCAGTACAGTGACTACACTCATTTTGAGCGTGAGGCAGGACGGTATGATGGTCTTTTTGATCAGCAGCAACAGAGTTTAAGTAGTGAGTTTGACTTTAAGCTTGCAGAGAGTACAGACGCACATTTCCGTCTTGAGTGGGTTGGTAATGAACTTAAAGTATGTCATGAACATGGTAGATGTCAAGAGTTTGAAAGTGCACTTAGAACCAGTGTAGAAGATGGACTTTCCCTACTTAATTATTATAATGACAGAGGTATTGCTTATTCTCATGGTCATCCTATGCCAGATACTGAGGAACAAAAACTTCTTATGGCTCTCAATGTTAAACATTATATGGGTGAGACTGATGAGTTAAGTTTAGCCACAAACATCGTAGCAAGAAAACTCTCAGCAGACCCAAGTAATATGCAAGAGACTTGGCTCATGCATTCTCTTGTAGATGGTGACTATTATGAAGATGATACTGATGTCGCAGTGAGTCTCTCTTTGGGTTGGTGGCATAGTTGGAATGAAGCACTCGAAACTCAGGTTTCTTTGGCTTATATGCAACGTCTCCCATCTTCACAAGAGCTATTTTGGAATGGTTTCCATCATGCAACAGAGAGTTATATCTATGGTAACAGAGATTTAGATAAAGAGACCTCAATAAACTTTGATTTAGATGCAATCTATAAGCATACAGATAATTTTTCATCTAGAGTCAGCCTTTACTATTATGACTTTGAAAACTATATCTATCAATCACCAATGGTAGATGGAACGGGTGACGTGATACTTGACCCATTTCATCTTAGTCCAGTGTGGCAAATTTTGGGTGTAGGTGCTAAGGTCTATGGTCTTGGTATAGAAGAGAAATACAAAAAGACACTAGGTCTTCATAATCTTACTTTCTCCGCACAGTTTAATGTGATGAAAGGTGAACTTGACAGTGGTGGGTACATTCCAAGAATGTCTCCATACAATGCAACCTTTTGTCTAGAGCATGATCATATGGATTTACATAGTGAAATCACTTATAAATGGGTAGACAAAAGCCGTAATGTCGCACAGAACGAAACTTCGACTGATGGATACACTATGTTAAACTTTTCGAGTAAATATCACTATGATCTTACGCGTGGTTCCCTTGAATTTTGGCTCAAAGCCAACAACTTGACAGATGATGTGGCAAGAAACCATATCTCATTTCTCAAAGAGACTGCACCTTTACCGGGTAGATCAGTCACCGTTGGACTTGACTACAAATTTTAATGCTAAGGTGGATTAATCCACCTTGGTACTTCTTTTCTCTTCCTCTTTTTAGATACAATACAAAAAAACCACTACATGGAATGACTATGAATAATGCTGACAAACTAAAAAACCTTTTGGAACTAGAAATCATCCCAGATCTTGAAGCTGCTATCGATGAGCTTTTTTCAGTAATTGATAAAAGTAAAAATGCTTCAAAAGAACAAAAACAAGACCTTGAAGAGATGCGGGAAATGCGTACAGAGTGTTTTGCCATTATTGAAGAACTTGGACGTAATGAACTTGAAGCTGATGAAATTGAAGAACTGCTAAATGAATTGGTAGAAATGAAAACAGAAGAGTAGTATAGTGGTATTATCATACTATCATTGTATTGAGTTTTGAAATAAAGATGGTCTAATTTCTTTTCTGATATCATATAATCGTAATATTTTGGTTTCTTATATAGATAGTTTAAGAATAGAATTATAAATAATAAAAGGAAAAATAATGTTTATACTAAAAAAACATATTAAATTGAGTATGCTATTTATATTCATGTTAGCAACAGCATTGCATGCTGCTCCGCTCATGTCTTTAGCACAACCAGCCATAGAACCGTCACCATTGGATGCGGTAGAAAGTAATGGTGAGGGTAATGTAACTTTTCTAATGAGGGAAATAAACGATGTTGAAGTTCCCGGTATCAATAGATTTAAGCTTACAATTGCTTTAGGAAAGGTGGAACTAAAAAATGGAGATACTTCACTCGTAAAAGTTTTAGACTCACAAAATGGTGACGTTGATGTGACCAATAAATTTGATGTAACTTATTTAGATGCTCCTGATTATACTGTACGTATTCAACAAAAAGGTACCGAGACTTTACCAGCATTTATGATATATCGTGCTGTTGTACCTGTGACTGTAAGAGTAAATACTCCAATTACAAATCCAGGTAATGGTTTTTTAGTAAACATGAGTTCAGAAGGCGATGCTATTGCTGATGGTGACTCTAGTGATTACACTTATACACTATCTAATATAGACGCAGTCGACGATACTGGAACAGTCGGTAGTATCACAGGTGGTACAGTAGTAGCTGATGTCACAACCAATGACACATTGGGTGGAACCCCCGTAACCTTAGGGACTGATGTAAGTCTTACTACAGTAACAGACAATACACCACTAGAAGTAAATCTTCTTACTGGAGAAGCAACGGTACCAGCAAATACACAAGCAGGCACTTACACAGAAACGTATACACTTTGTGAGACACTCAATCCAAGCAATTGTGATGATGCGAATGTCACCGTGACTGTCACAGCAGCAGTCATAGACGCAGTTGATGATATGGGTACAGTTTTAAGTACTACAGGTGGCGTAGCAGTAGCCGATGTCACAAACAATGACACATTGGGTGGAAATGCAGTAACCTTAGGGACAGATGTAAATCTTACAGCAGTCACAGACAACACACCATTAGAAGTAAACCTTCTTACTGGAGAGGCAACCGTACCAGCCAATACACCAGCAGGCACTTACACAGAAACGTATACACTTTGTGAGACACTCAATCCAAGCAATTGTGATGATGCGAATGTCACCGTGACTGTCACAGCAGCAGTCATAGACGCAGTTGATGATACGGGTACAGTTTTAAGTAGCACAGGTGGCGTAGCAGTTGCAGATGTAACAAGCAATGACACATTGGATGCAAACCCAGTAACCTTAGGGACTGATGTAAATCTTACAGCAGTGACAGACAATACACCATTAGAAGTGAATCTTCTTACTGGAGAAGCAACGGTACCAGCCAATACACCAGCAGGCACTTACACAGAAACCTATACACTTTGTGAGACACTCAACCCAAGCAATTGTGATGATGCGAATGTCACCGTGACTGTCACAGCAGCAGTCATAGACGCAGTTGATGATACGGGTACAGTTTTAAGTAGCACAGGTGGCGTAGCAGTTGCCGATGTAACAACCAATGACACATTGGATGCAAACCCAGTAACCTTAGGAACTGATGTAAATCTTACAGCAGTGACAGACAATACACCATTAGAAGTAAATCTTCTTACTGGAGAAGCAACGGTACCAGCAAATACACCAGCAGGCACTTACACAGAAACCTATACACTTTGTGAGACACTCAATCCAAGCAATTGTGATGATGCGAATGTAACCGTGACTGTGACAGATGATGTTGCACCATCTGCTCCAACTGTTGTCATTACAGAAGATATTAACAATGATGGAAATATCTCTAGAAAAGATGAGTTAGTAGGAGATGTGAATGTTACTATAACACTTCCAGTAGATGCAGAAGTGAACGATACACTTACTATTACAAACCCAGATGGAACTACAACAGATGTACCAGTGACTCAAGATATGCTTGATAATGGATACCATACTTCATACCCAGCACCATCTGATGATACGCCAGTGGTAGTAAAGGCTACGGTTACGGATGAGGCAGGAAATACTGGCCCAGAAGCTTCAGATAGTGCAGTACTTATAGATATATTACCTACACTGACAATCGTAAAACAAGTAGTCAATGATAATGGTGGTACGCTTACAGCTTCAGCATTTACTTTTGAAGTGGATGATGCACATACAGGAGGAACAACGGTACTTAACATGGTCTCAGGCGTGACTCAAGACGTGGCTAATGTAGGAACATATCATATATTTGAAAATGATGTTGCACAATATGAATTTGTCAACATTACATGTATAGACAATAATCTTACTCCTGTATATGTGGGTGATAAAACATCACCTGAAAACTATGTAGATAGTGCAAATAGTCGTCAACACGTAGCACACTTTAATATGGAACTTAATGAAGATTATACATGTTATCTAGCAAATGGCGATGTTCAACCGTCTCTACCAGAGATTACAATCATTGATGGTAAAGACACAGAAGGTGTTACTCCAACCAATGTAGACACAAATGACACAACACCAGAAATAAACGGTACATGTGAAGCAAACCTCACAGTAACTGTTCAAATAGATGGTGCAGATATAGACCCAAGTACAACATGTACAGCAGAAGGTACGTTTAGTCTTATTCCAACTGTGCCTCTTACAGAAGGTGAACACAATGCAACAGTAACACAAACAGGAGAGAACAATATTACATCACCAATCTCACCTATCGATACAATTACGATAGATACTACTGCACCAAGTGTACCAACTGTAGTGATTACAGAAGATACGAATGATGATGGTAACATTTCAAGATATACAGAGCTTAATGGTACAGTAGATGTAAATATTACACTTCCAGTAGATGCAGAAGTAGGAGATACTCTTACCGTTACAAACCCAGATGGAAGTACAACAGATGTACCAGTGACACAAGAGTTGCTAGACAATGGCTATACAACAAGTTACCCAGAGCAAGTAGATCCTATTATAGTTAAAGCAACTGTTACAGATCCAGCAGGAAATACTTCTCCAGAAGGTATGGATGAAGCAGTCATTGTAGATGATGTACCAGAGCCAGACTATAAACCAGTACTTACAGTATATGGTGGGATTGTATATGGTGAAGGCGTCCATGATTTCTCATTTGACACACTGGTACTTAATGTAGTAGCAGATAGCCCATATGATGCGAGTAATCCATTGATTATTAGAATTCCTAAAAATTCTGCACTTAATTTAAGTTATGACCCATCAATGACACTCTTTAAAGGAGATGACGTAGAAAATAACTTGTGGAGCTTCGATGATACTGACTCTTTTGATTATGTGATGACATACTTAGGGACAGATATCCCAACGAATAGATCAAGATTTGCCATTACAGGAACCTTTAGTGTTGAAGAGGGTGAAGTAGGTAAGTTTATACTAGAAACTACCATTAAGTCAAGCACAGGTGGCGATAGCAATATCGACAACAATAGTGACAGAGACACGATGCAGAAAAAACTCTAACCACATACAATACTACCCAGCTTCTTTAGCTGGGTAGATTTAACTTATTTTTATATATTCCAAATAATCCAAAATCAAATTTAAATATTTTTAACTTATATTATGATATAGTTTAGCAGTTTTATATTTTTTAGAGATATATAAACAAATGCCAAACTACATGTGAATGTAGGACGGAAAGCCACGGGTCTCCCCCCCCAATATTTACTATTGGAACAGACAGCCGGGTTACTTAGAAACGAATATTTAATTTGGGTAACTTTGGTTGTTTCTCATAAACCACCACTCAAACAGACAATTTAAAGCCAAACTACATGTGAATGTAGGACGGAAAGCCACGGGTCTCCCCCTCAATATTTACTATGTGAGCAGATAGCCGGGTTATTTAATATAATTTTTTATGAATTAAGGAAATAGTATGGAATATACGAATAATAAAACAATACATCTATTTATCAAACTTATGCTAGTCATAATGTTTGCACTTTTTATCCCAACACAAGCTATGGCACTAGATACCGATGGAGATAGCATAGATAATACTATTGATATAGATGATGATAATGATGGGATTTTGGATAGCTTCGAATGCTCTAGCCCATTGGTGGACTGGAATCAACTGACTGAGACTGCTACACAGATATCTGGTACATTAAATGGTGTAGGTGTTACAGTTACAACAACAAGTCCTCATTCTCTACCTTTACAAATCAAAACAGATGAATTCATTACGATTGGTGATGGTGGGTTGAATGCACTAGGTGCAGATTTTTCTACTTCAGAAAGACTTGAAATCGTGCATACTTCACAGACCGGTGGTGCTGGTCTTGAAGAGACAATATTTACATTTACACAGGCACTTACAGAGCCTATGTATTTACATATAGCAGGATTTGATTATAGTTATACAATCAGTAATACAATGATAGAAACCCTTATAAACGGCACAGGGATAGGAACAGATACGTTTACAGCTATACCTTTACCTGGTACTACACCACATGAGGGAGGAACATCTACATTAATACCAGCAGGTACAATAGAAGTAAAAATCACTAGTTTAGAAGCTGCTAACGATCGTTACTATGTAAACTTGTCGCAGAACACATTACCAGATTGCGATCTAGATAATGATGGTATTGATAACCACTTAGACCTAGACTCTGACAACGACGGAATCCCAGATAACATAGAAGCACAAACAACACAAGGGTATATTTTACCAAGTGGAGTAGACGCAGATAATGATGGACTTGATGATGCTTATGATGCTAATACGTCGGGTGAAACAAATAGTACAGGTGTTACACCAGTCAATACAGATAGTAATGACACAGTAGATTACCTAGACTTAGACTCAGATAATGATGGCATATTTGATATTGTCGAGTCAGGACAAGGACTCAACGCAGATGTCAATGGAAGTACCACTGACCCAGTAGGTGTGAATGGTCTAGCCAATACAGTATCAGAAAATGCAGATGACTATAATGATACCAATGGTAAAGCCCATGATGGTGGCATCTTTACTTTAGATGATACCGATAATGATACCGCAGATGATGGAAGTGATGCTAGTCCTATGACAACAGACCTTGACTATAGAGATAACGCTGTGTTGGTGTTGGTGATAGATGCAGTTGATGACTTCAATACTTCAGTAACAGGTGTAGGAGGTGTGGCAATAGCAGATGTGACTGTCAATGATACATTAGATACTAATAGCACCCTATTAGGCACAGATGTAAATATTACATCTGTAACGAATACTACGCCATTAATTATTGACACTTTAAGTGGTACAGTAACTGTACCTCCATCTACACCTGCGGGTACGTATATAGAGATGTATACATTATGTGAGATAGCCAACCCAAGTAACTGTGATGATGCAAATATTATTGTAACAGTACTAGAAGATACAGATGCGGATGGTATACCAGATTACATAGACATAGATGATGATAATGATGGGATTTTGGATAAGGAAGAAAGGGTAAGGAATATCATTAATCAATATGCTAATAATGATGTAAGCCCAAGTCTTGAGATTGATGATAACTATAATCCAGATTATGGTGTTGTATATGATTTAGATGTAAATCGTGATTATACTTTTACCGATGTATTAGGTGCTGAACATAACTATACTGAGACGATTACTCATACGGACTTTGTTAATGCATTAGTTTATAATAGTACTGATAATGGAGTATTACAGTTATATAGTCATGTTTATCAAGGTTTATCAGGAAGCCCTCTTCCTTTGGGTAGTGAAGAAAGTTATACCTTAGATTTTACTTCTTTGATACCAAAAAGACTGGGATTCATTTTGGGGGACTTAGATAATCATGAAGCTTTACGCCTTGTCGGATATAGAAACGGTGTAGCGATTACTCCATTAGTCTCTACTTATTTTATTAATGGTGAAATAATTTATGATGTGGTTGAGACTCAAAAGCTTCTTACCTTACCGTCAGGTGCTATAGAAATAATTTCTGATGGAACGGCTACAGGTTCACCTAATCATGTGTATACTTTCATTCAATTTATGGAACCGATTGATCAACTGGTTGTAACAGGCTTTCAAACAAGTTTAGTAGGTTCAAGTTTAGGGGGAAGTACAGAAATATATAGAATGTATGACTATTATACAGATAGCGATAATGATGGACTTGAGGACTACCTAGACCTAGACAGCGACAACGACGGAATCCCAGATAACATAGAAGCACAAACTACACAAGGGTATATTTTACCAAGTGGAGTAGACGCAGATAATGATGGACTTGATGATGCTTATGATGCTAATACGTCGGGTGAAACAAATAGTACAGGTGTTACACCAGTCAATACAGATAATAATGACACAGTAGATTACCTAGACTTAGACTCAGATAATGATGGCATATTTGATATTGTCGAGTCAGGACAAGGACTCAACGCAGATGTCAATGGAAGTACCACTGACCCAGTAGGTGTGAATGGTTTAGCCAATACAGTATCAGAAAATGCAGATGACTATAATGATACAAATGGTAAAGCCTATGATGGTGGTATCTTCACTTTAGATGATACCGATGATGATACAGCAGATGATGGAAGTGATGCTAGTCCTATGACAACAGACCTTGACTATAGAGATAACTCTGTGTTGGTGTTGGTCATTGATGCAATCGATGATAACGCAACAGGTCAAGTGGGAGAAGTGATAGCCAATGTCACCAATAACGATACACTAGATGGTGACCCAGTGATACTAGGGGATGATGTGAATATCACAGAGGTCAATAACACCACACCACTGGTAGTAGACCCAGCAACAGGTTCAGTGACCATCCCAACAGGTACTACACCAGCAGGTGAGTACACGTTTAACTATACCATCTGTGAAAACCTAAACCCAAATAACTGTGATGAAGCCAATGTAACGGTGACAGTGACTGCTATTGCTCCAGACTTTAAACCAGTACTTACTGTCTATGGTGGAATAGTCTATGGTGCAGGTGTCCATGACTTCTCCTTTGATACACTAGTACTTAATGTCATCCCAGGAAGTACCTATGATGCGAATAATCCATTGATTATTAGAATACCTAAAAATGAGGCACTTATTTTAAGTTATGATTCGACAATGACACTCTTTAAAGGAGATGATGTAGAAAATAACTTGTGGAGCTTTGATGATACTAATGCCTTTGATTATGTGATGACATACTTAGGAACAGATATCCCAACGAATAGGTCAAGATTTGCTATTACGGGAACCTTTACAGTTGAAGAGGGTGAAGTAGGTAGATTTATTTTAGAGACTACTATTAAGTCAGGAACAGGTGGGGATAGCAATATCGACAACAACAGTGACAGAGACACGATGCAGAAAAAACTTTAGGTTTATATGATGAAAAAAAATATTACATTTATTTTTTTGTTAATATGTGCAGCTTTATTGGAGGCTGCACCGTTGATAGGCTTGAAAGAAGCAAGAATGGTTCCTTCATACTTGGAAGCAACCCAAAAAGCAGAGATTACGTTTTTACTTATAGAAAAAAATAATATTGAAGTTTTAGGAAACAATAGAATTAAAATAACGGTTGCTATGGGTAAAACAAGAGTTGAAGATAGTGACATTGAATATATTTCCATAGTAGATTTGACTGATGAGCGTAAAGATGTCACAGATAAGTTTTCAGTTAGATATTTAGAGGCTGATAATATGGTGATTATTCAACAAAAAGTAAATGAAAACTTGAGTGCAAATATGAGGTACCGTATTAGTATTTCTGTTATTGCAAATATAAATATTAAACAAAGTTCCGGAAATGACTTTTTAGTCAATATGAGCTCTGAAGGAGATGCTATAGCTGATGGTATGTTATAATATGAAATAATTTAATTTCAGGAGTATAGGATGATAATATATCATAAGCTAAAAGTTATAGTTTTAGGGATAGTATATTTAACACCTTTATGGGCTACTTGTCCCATTTCTCTCACTTCACCTGTAGTTTCACCAGCGCCTATGACTTTAGGTTCTGAGGGCACTACTAGTTTTGTACTTTCGGACATTTCTGATAGACCCATCCCTTTAGATAATGAAGAAGGTTTACCTTCTTGTGTATTAACCGTAGACTTAAATGCCGTTGAATTAAAAAATCATGATTTATCTTTAATCTCACCAGATATAAGTGACTATTTCACATTAAGTTATGATGATGTAACCCATGAGGTGATTTTCACACAAAATATAGACATTCCTGCAGACTTAAATATATCTGTCAATATTCCTGTTGATGTAACGGAAGAATCAACTTCTGAAAATCCATTAAATGGCTTTGAAGTAACAGTAGCCAATGAAGATATGAGTGCAAGTGAATATACCTCAACAGTTGAAGTTTCAGACCCAGATTATAGACCTATATTGACTGTTTATGGGGGTGTGGTTTATGGTCAAGCTACTCATCAATTTTCATTTGATACTTTGGTAAGAGATCTCGCTGTCGGTGGAACTTATCAGCCAGGTGAGCCTTTAGAAATAACCATACCTAAAAACAAATCTATTACACTCAATTATGATGTTGAACTTACAACCTTTAAAGGTTTAAGTGTACAAAATAACCTTTGGGACTTTGATAATAGTGACCCCTTTGATTATAGTATTACCTACAATGGTTCCCAAATGCCAAATGCACAATCCCGCTTTGCACTTACGGGGTCAATGACTGTTGAAGAGGGTGAAGTTGGGAAGTTTATTTTAGAAACAACTATAAAGTCTACCACGGGTGGTGATAGTAATATTGACAACAATAGTGATAGGGATACCTTACAGAAACGTCTTTAACTTTAAACTACTATTTGAACATTTTTTATATACTAAACTCTGAATTATTGTATAGTTCAGATTTAGTCTCAAATTCCATTTCTTCTATTTTATTGATTTAAGGTGAAATATATTTTTCTTTTAGTATATTTACTCATCAACCTCTCGGGGTGCTGAAATCTTTTTATAAAGATACTTTGGCTGAGATGGCATATCCTTGCCTGTCCCGTTGAACTTGAACTGGTTAAGACCAGCGTAAGGAAGAGACTGTATATACTACATAAGTGGATAACTTTAAGACTTAAAAGGTTTTAAAATTATCCATTTAACTATCTACATCTCTCTTTTCGTATTTTATTTATGAAAGAGAAAACAATGACAAAAAAAATCCAAGATACATTAACAACTTCCAATGAAATGCTTACACGTGAGCCATTTCCAGCTTCTACAAAAGTCTATTTAGAAGGCCAGATACATAAGGACATTCGGGTGCCAGTAAGAGAAATCTTACTTGGTGATGAATCAAAATTAAGAGTGTACGATACATCTGGTCCATACACAGATCCCTCTGTTGACATAGACGTAGGAGAGGGGATTCCTGCCATTCGTAAAGAGTGGATTGCTGCACGTGGAGACGTTGAAGAGTATGAAGGGCGCATTATGGCACCTGAGGACAACGGCTACTCTACAGATGAACAACTAGAGTTTGTAACTGCAGGTGCGACGGGGCTTGTAAGAACACCACTTAGAGCTAAAGAAGGCAAAAATGTTTCTCAACTTTGGTATGCAAGACAAGGTATCATCACACCTGAGATGGAGTTTATCGCATTACGTGAAAACCAAGATGCTCAGATGAATACAGACTATCTGCAAGACTCGGAGAGAGAAGAAAGACTTAAAGGTGAGAGCTTTGGCGCAAACCTTCCAGAAAAGATTACACCAGAGTTTGTGCGTCAAGAAGTAGCTTCTGGGCGCGCGGTAATTCCTTGTAACATCAACCACCCTGAAGTGGAACCTATGATTATAGGACGTAACTTCTTAGTAAAAGTAAATGCCAACATAGGTAACTCAGCTACGACTTCAAGTATCGCTGAAGAGGTAGAAAAGATGGTATGGTCAACACGTTGGGGTGGCGATACAGTAATGGATCTTTCTACGGGTAAAAACATCCATACAACACGTGACTGGATTTTACGTAACTCTCCAGTGCCAATTGGGACAGTACCTATCTACCAAGCACTTGAAAAAGTAAACGGTATTGCAGAAGATCTTACTTGGGAAGTATTTCGAGATACACTGATTGAACAAGCAGAACAAGGGGTGGATTATTTTACTATTCATGCGGGGCTTTTACTTCACCATGTACCAATGACAACAAAACGTGTAACAGGTATCGTATCTCGTGGTGGGGCTATTATGGCTAAGTGGATGATTCACCACCATGAAGAGAATTTCCTAAACACACACTTTGAAGACATTTGTGAGATTATGAAGACGTATGATGTGACATTCTCTCTAGGAGATGGACTACGCCCAGGGTCTGGTGCAGATGCCAATGATGAAGCACAATTTGCTGAGCTAAAAGAACTTGGTCGTCTTACTCAAATTGCTTGGAAACATGATGTTCAAACCATCATTGAGGGACCTGGTCACGTGCCAATGCACATGATCAAAGACAACATGGAGAAACAACTTGAATGGTGTGATGAAGCACCGTTTTATACACTTGGGCCCTTAACAACTGACATTGCTCCTGGGTATGATCACTTTACATCTGGTATTGGGGCTGCGATGATTGGCTGGTATGGATGTGCGATGCTTTGTTATGTGACACCTAAAGAGCACCTTGGTCTTCCTGATAGAGAAGATGTTAAAGAAGGACTCATTACTTACAAAATCGCTGCACACGCTGCAGATGTGGCTAAAGGTCACCCCGGTGCACGTGCAAGAGATGATGCGATGAGTAAGGCAAGATTTGAGTTTAGATGGGTAGACCAGTTTAACATTGGGCTTGACCCTGAGCGTGCAAGAGACTACCATGATGCAACGCTACCAATGGAAGCTGCGAAAGTGGCACATTTTTGCTCTATGTGTGGTCCTAAATTTTGTTCTATGAAAATCTCTGCTGATGTTCGTGAGTATGCAGATTCATTAGGTACCGATGTAGAGAGTGCAAAACAACAAGGTATGGATGAAATGTCTACTAAGTTTAAAGAGATGGGTTCAGAAGTGTATGTTGAGGCAGATAAGATAGAAAAAGTATAAGTGATGAATATAGGCATAGCTGGTGTAGGACTTGTGGGAAGAGTTTTAGCACTAAACCTTTTACAACAAGGTCATACACTTACACTGTTTGATGAAGATACAGCCTATGGAGATAGTGCTGCAGGTATGACAGCTGCAGGTATGTTAGCTGTATTTGCAGAACTTGAAAGTGCAGAGTCTATTATTTTTGAACATGGACAACGTTCTATTGCTTTGTGGCCAGAACTGTTAAAGCAGATAAATATTTTAGATGCCTATCAGCAAGAGGGTAGTATTATTACCGCACATCCTCAAGACTATAATGAGTTAGAACACTTTATTGAAACGTTGCAGTCGAAGGTGTCTGAGGCTTCGGAGATTCAACGACTGGATAAAGAAGGTATTGTGGCACTTGAACCTGACTTAGAACAGCATAGTAAAGCATTTTATATCCCTCATGAGGGACAGGTGGATGCACAGCGTTTTATGCATGCATCAAGTGAGTATCTTTTAGCTCACTCAGATGTGACATGGCATCAAAAGACAAAAGTGATGGATGTTTCTTCTGGCGCTATATTTGCGAACAATGAAGTGCAACATTTTGATTGGGTATTTGATACACGAGGATTAGGTGCGCAAGAACAAGTCAATGACTTACGTGGCGTAAGAGGAGAAGTATTTTGGCTCGATGCTCCAGAGGTTCATATTACGAGACCTACACGTATGTTACACCCAAGGTATAAAATATACATCGTTCCACGTCCCAATAACAGATATGTTATAGGTGCAACAGAGATAGAAAGTGAAGATAAAAGTCCTATGTCAGTACGTTCTAGCTTAGAATTGCTCTCTGCAGTGTATAGTATGCACTCTGGATTTGCAGAAGCACGTATAGTCAATATGCTAACAAATTGTAGACCCTCTTTAAGAGATAATTTACCTAAAATTGAGCATAGTACTAAAATGACACGTATCAATGGACTTTATAGACATGGTTATCTGTTAGCACCAGCCATTGTAGAAAAAGCTTTAAATGAAGGAGTTTTAAAATGATAGAGATCATTGTAAATGGTGAAAGAAAAAGTGTGCCTCATGGACTTAATGTCAAAGAGGTCGTTGAGGCATTAGAGTACAAAGGGAAAGGGTATTGTTTAGCAGTTAATGGTACTTTTGTTGCTATAGCAACCTATGAGACAACCATCGTAAATGATAATGACAGTTTAGAGATACTTGCTCCTGTACAAGGTGGGTAACATTATGCATCATGAGACATGGAAGATAGGTGGGAAAACGTTAAATTCGAGATTGCTTATTGGATCTGCACTTTACCCTAGTCCAGCCAATATGGAAGATGCTATAAAGATTTCTAAGTCACAAATAGTCACGGTTGCCCTTCGTAGACAGGCAGCTGGTGATACACACTCAAAAGGTGGCAACCAGTTTTGGGATATTATAAAATCTTTAGGCATTGAAATACTTCCTAATACGGCGGGATCACACTCTGCGAAAGAGGCGATAACGACAGCACAAATGGCTAGAGAAGTCTTTGGTACAAATTGGATTAAACTAGAGGTTATTGGTGACCAGTATAATTTACAACCAGACCCTTTTGAGACGGTAAAAGCTGCAGAGGTACTTATAAAAGAAGGATTTGAAGTATTTCCATATACCACAGATGATTTGGTTGTAGCAAAGCGTTTGGCAGATGTCGGTTGTAAGATCATTATGCCTTGGGGTTCTATGATAGGTTCGGGTAAAGGATTGATGAATCCCGATAACCTGATAGCCATTCGTAAGCAGTTTCCTGACTTACAACTAGTGATTGACGCGGGCATTGGTAAACCATCTCATGCTACTCAGGCTATGGAACTTGGATATGATGGGGTACTGCTTAACTCTGCAATTGCACTTGCACAAGACCCTGTAAAAATGGCAGATGCCTTTAGGATTGCAGTTGAGGCAGGACGTTTAGGTTACGAAGCAGGTGTGATGAAAGAACGTGAATTTGCAAGTCCTTCTACACCCACTGTCGGTACACCTTTTTGGCACCAGTTTGACTAGCCAATGGCTTGTCATATATTTTAAATCACGCGAATGCGTGCCATGTCGTCACGAACACCCTTGTAAGCAGAGCGCTTTGAGAGGGACGACGATTTTTTTGTTTCGTTTTTTTCTAAAAAAATTGAAAGAGAACAATGCCACAAGTTTAATAATGTGGAAATTTTAATAAACAAAAAGAGAAAATATGAAATTCCCAAAGTGTGACGAAACTCCTTTAGGCATCTACCCCGTTGTAGATAGAGCTTATAAACTAAAATCTCTTTATGAAGTAGGTATCACTACAGCGCAACTTAGAACAAAAGATGCATTTTCAGGTCAAGCACTTGAAGATGAGGTGATAGAAGCTATAAAAATCTCTGAAGCTTTTAATGCACGGTTTTTTCTTAATGATTTCTGGGAACTAGGCATTAAGCATCAAGCGTATGGCATACACTTAGGCCAAGAAGATATCCAAGAAGCAGATGTGCAAGCGATACTTGATACTGGCATAAGACTTGGGATTAGTACACATACTCCAAAAGAGATAGAAATTGCGTTAGGGTTTGAACCATCTTATTTGGCTATAGGACCTATTTATGAACCTATATCAAAAAAGCTGGTTTATAATACGGTGGGTCCTGAAGATTTAAAACGTTGGGCGAAAAAAGTGGATTATCCTATTGTCGCTATAGGTGGGATTACTATAGAAAATATAGCCAATGTCGTTGAGACACAGGCCGCTTCAGGTATAGCGATGATATCAGATGTGTTAGAAGAGGGTGAAATTTCAAAAGAGAGAACCTTAAATCTTATAGAAGCTTTTAATGTTTAAGCCTCTTTTTCAAATACATCAAATTAAGCATAATTAAAACAAATTTAAAGTATAAGTAACCATTAGTCTCTCGGGGTGCCAATTATCTATATAAATATGGCTGAGAAAACCCGCTGAACTTGAACTGGATAATTCCAGCGTAGGGAAGAGAAGTTTATGTGTTACTTATTTACTCCTCTCCTTATGATTATTTTAAGGAACATTATGAAATCAAATACTTTAAAACTCTCTGTTTTAGCATCTTGTGCATTACTTGTAAGCACATCATTTGCAGAAGAGATAATACTTGACCCCATTGTAGTAAGCTCTGACTTTAGAGAAGCGAAACTTTCAAAAACATCTAAAGCAGTTAGCATTTTAGGAGAAGATAAACTTTATGATAAGTCTTCACAAGCTTTTGAAGATGTATTGGGTCAAGTACCTAACGTAAACTTTACTTCAGGCGCGTCTAGAGCACACTATGTGCAGATTCGTGGTATTGGTGAAAGAAGCCAGTTTAAATCTCCGGTAAATCCTTCCGTAGGGCTTATGGTCGATGGTATAGATGTGTCTGACTCTGCATTGGCATTAACGATGTTTGATACCAAGCAAGTAGAAGTTCTTAAAGGACCACAAGGAACCACTTTTGGTGCTAATGGACTGGCAGGTGTTATCTCTTTACAAAGTAATGAACCTAGCAAAGAGACACAAGGTCACATAGAAGCAACTGTAGGAAATTACAATACCAAAGCGTATGGTGCAGCCGTAGGTGGAACACTTATTGATAGTACACTACTTGGACGTTTTTCTGTCTATAAAAATACATCTGATGGTTTTATGGATAACACATTTTTAAACAGTGAAGAGACACAAAATATAGATGAACTTACAGCAAAAGCAGCGTTACGTTGGTTTGCATCTGAAAACCATACAGTAGATATTAACTTTATGCATGTTGATGTAGACAATGGATATGATGCCTTTACTTTCGATAATTCACGTAACTCAATGTCAGACAAACCAGGAAGAGATACACAAGAGACAGATGCATTTGCTTTAAAGTCAACGTATCAAGTGAATGATGCAATGCACTTGGTTTCAAAAATTTCTGCTTCAAAATCTGACATGGAGTACTCTTATGATGAAGATTGGTCTTATGAAGGTGCATTTTCTGATGATTTATATCCATATAGCTCATTTGATCAATACTTAAGAGAGAGAAAAAAGCTAGACATTGATGTACGTTTAGTCTCAGATGAAGAGGGACGTTTGTTTGAAGGTACAACAGACTGGACTGTAGGTGCGTATTATAAAAAACAAAATGAAGACCTAGTAAGAAACTATACGTACTTAGATGGGCCTTATACAAGTACATTTGACACTAAAAACATAGCACTTTATGGTCAGTTAGATAGTAAAATTACAGACAAACTTACGTTAACTACTGGACTCAGAGTAGAGAAGTGGGATGCAGCATTTTCTGATTCTGATGCATTAAACATTGATACAGATGAGGTACTTGTAGGTGGAAAGATAGGTCTTGCATACCAGCAAAATGAAAACTGCTTACGTTACATTACACTTTCAAAAGGATACAAGCCTGGAGGAGTCAATGCTGACAATAGTTTAAATGATAATGCAAGAGAGTTTAAAACAGAACATTTGTGGAATTTAGATGTCGGAAGTGTAGGAACATTCTTAGATGGCAGTTTAAAAACACGTATGAATGCTTTTTATGGTTTAAGACGTGACCAGCAAGTTAAATCATCTGTTGTACAAGTACGTGAAGATGGAAGTACTGACTTTACTGACTACTTGGCAAATGCTGCGAAGAGTTATTACTATGGTTTAGAGTCACAAGTAGACTACTATCCTGAAGATATGGTACATGTGTATGCAAGTCTTGGTTTACTCAAAGCTGAGTTTGATGAGTATACAGACCCTAACCCATCAAACGTAGATGTAAATGGTAGAGCACCAGCACAATCTCCTGAGTACCAATATACGATAGGTATGGATGTTGGAATTGCAGACAACTGGAACTTTAAAACGGAAGTGGTAGGAAAAGCAGAGTATTACTTCTCTAACAGACACGATGAAAAGTCAACAGCTTACCAACTTTTAAATGCAAGTATCACGTATTTTCATAACAACTTTACTGCGACAGTATGGGGAAGAAACCTTATGGACGTAGACTATGAAACACGTGGTTTTGGGAGTTTTGGAAACAACCCTGGCAATGGTTATGCTACAGAATTGTACACACAACAAGGGAGTCCAAGAACATTTGGATTTACAGTAGGGTATGATTTCTAATGGAAATTTCTGTTGATATTAGTATGTACCCTCTGCAAGAGGGATACGAAAAACCTATACTTGCTTTTATCGCTGCTCTTGAAAAAGAAACAGCTATAGAAGTGGTGCGTAATGAGCTTAGTACGCAAGTACATGGTGAGTACAAAACCATTATGGCACTTCTAGAAAAAGAAGTCTATGAAGTTTTTGAAGAGATTCCTCACTCTATCTTTGTTATGAAGTTTGTGGGAAACAATAGAAAAGGCATTTTCTAGCATGCAACTGAATGTAGAAACCATTGCTCAAGCTTTTGCAAGCATGCCTGCTTGGGAGATAACAGCTGTCATTTTTGGTATAGCTTATGTTCTTCTAGCAGCTAAAGAGTCTTTATGGACATGGTTTTTTGCATTTTTTGGTACGCTTATTTATACCATCCTTTTTTGGGAGGGTGCATTGCTCTCTTCTTCTCTTCTTAACTTTTATTATATGCTCATGGCTGTGTATGGTTTTGTCTTGTGGCGAGGTAACAAACAGAGTCAAGAACTAGAAATAAGTACATGGTCACTGAAAAAAAATAGTATTACCATAGCATTTGGACTACTGCTGAGTGTTGTGTTAGGCTTTTTGTTTGACAGCTACACAGAAGCTAAGTTTGTCTACTTAGATACTTTTGTAATGGTATTTTCCGTGATAGCTACATGGATGCTTGCCAATAAGGTACTAGAAAACTGGCTCTATTGGGTAGTCATTGACTCTGCAGCAATTGTTTTGTACTGGCAATCTGGATATGTCGCTACGGTCGTATTATTTACACTCTATGTGGTATTGGCTTTTTATGGCTATACCTCATGGCGAAAGGTGTTTAGTGAAAATGGATAAAAAGCTATTATCTCACTATACACTCTTTGACAATCAAACCATACTCTCTTGTAATCTCTTAGCCCATCAAGGCTACTGCAACGAAAACCACATCATCACCACAGATAAAAACAAATACCTTCTGCGTAAACTCCTACGTGATGACATCGATAGACAAAACGAATATAAAATACATCATTTAGCCTACAACGAAGGTATTACTGCAGCACCTTTGCTTTATGATGAAGTAAATGAAATCATGATATTTGCGTTTTTAGAAGGAAAGCATAAAGAGACATTAGATGCGCATGAGCTAAAAGGTTTGGCAGAAGTATTAAAAAAACTACATAACATTGAGTATGGGGGTAGCCCTATACCTTTAGAGATACAAAATCACACTGAAACAATAACTAAAGCTTTGACAACCATAGAAAAGTACCCTAAAGAGTATGTACTTTGTCATAATGACTTGAATCCAAAAAATATATTTTTTTCACATGATATAAAGTTTATTGACTGGGAATATGCTGGGGTCAATGACAGATATTTTGACTTGGCTTGCATTTGTGTTGAGTTTTCGTTGGATGAGGAGATGCAGGAGATATTTCTAAAGGCTTACTTTTCTAAGAGATACTCCAAAGAAAAGTTAGAATCTTATAAAATAATCTATAAGACTTTATGTGAGGAGTGGTTTAAAACCTAGTCATTCCTGCACCAGAGGGTGTTATGCTACCACCAATGTAGTTGGCAGTCATGGCGTCCATTGTTGAAACATGTGCCATAAACCATTGAGGAACAACTTCTATAAGGTATGTTTTGAGTACTTTTATTTCTCTGGTTTCTTTCCATGCATTAAAGACTTCATACATCTGCTTTAAAGCTGTATCGTGTGCCTCTTTATGTATAGGATATGCAGGAAACACTGCTTCCATCATCTCCACTTCTTCGGTAGTAAAATGCTCAATGGTATGTTCTATCCATGCTTGATACATAGTATCTATGGTGTCTGTTGTATTTTGATTCTTTTCGTAAGCAAGTATCTCTGTAAATAGGGCATTAATGAGTGTTACTTCCTCGCTATGTGTATGATTCATAAAATCTTGTGAAACTTGAGGTATATCGTCATGAGAGATAAGCATAAATATCCTTTAATCATTTTGTAACATACTATCAAATATGGAAGATGATGCTCTTGACAGATGTCAAGAAGAGGTTTGTGACAAGATATTATGACTTGTTAAATCTCCCAATAAATGGTTTCTATATTTATATGCGAGTTTAATATATGTAGAAAATTGGTTTTCTAGTTTAGAGTGAAATATGTGTTGCTACCTACTCCCGTGTAAAGAGTTAAAAAAGTGATTTGATATGAGGAATAAGTGTCGTTTCATTCACTAATGTTATTTCATACATACTGGTTAACCCCTTAGCTTGTTCTTCTTCTAATCCAAACACACAAAGAAGAAAGTGTTCTTTTTTGATATTAAGTTTTTTTTGTAGTAAGAAGTATTTATTTAAATCTTGCCTAAACTCCCCAGTTTTGCATTCAATACACACTGGTTCTCCTTGATTATTAATGAAAAAAATATCAAGTTCACTTTTATCTTTGTTTTGGAAAGTAATGTTCATACCTCTGACGATAGGTAAGGTCATATGTTTTTCTTTAAAAAAAGAAATAATCTGGATGAATACAAACCATTCCATCCATAAACCATTAAAAAAGTTTTTTATTTTTGTAATATTTGAGAGTGTTAAGTAAATAATCTTATCTTTTTTCTGGAAATTATATCTTGCAATAAAAGAATAATGGTGTAACATCTTACAAAATTCAATAATTTGTTCGATTTCATTATTATTGTTTTTTGATAAATTAATTTTAACTGTATCATACTGTTTATTCTGAATATATTTTATTTGATTCACAATTGAACCTATATTATTAAAATTACGTCCTATATATAGTGCAACCTCATCAAAAAAACCTGTGGTATCCATCATCTTTGGATCAACTTTAGCTTGAATATATCTATCTTTAAACCATGTTACAATGGGAGTATAATGGTCTTTCTGAGAAAAAATATCAGTGTTGTGTATATTAAAATCTTTAATAGGGATACTGTCTTGCACTTGCAATATATTATCAATATTTTTTGAGGTGTTTCTCTCTTTTATTGTGTCTTTGTCTAGTAGTTTTTTTTCTAGTAAAATATTTTTTTCAGTTACTTCTTGCAAATAAGAAATTGTATTGAGGATTACACCCACTTCTTTGCACTGAGGGCATTTTGCTTTTTTCCCAATATATTCATTTGAGGTTTCTTGTATATAGTGACATGCATCACATTTATAAATAGCCATTTAAATACCCTTTTGTCTACATTATTCTACAGTCACACTCTTAGCCAAATTCCTCGGCATATCTACATCATTTCCAAGTCTTACAGAAATCTCAAGAGCCAATAGTTGTGTTACTACCATCATCTCAAAAAACTCTAGCATAGGGTGAGAGTCATACTTCGTTTGTATGAAGTCATCTGCTAAGTCGAAAGGTAGAGGGGAGATAGCACAGATGGTAGCATCTCTAGCGCTTAACTCTTCTACATTAGATTTTATTTTGTCGTAATGCATGGTTTTAGGCATGAGTGCAATGGTGAAGAGTTCTGAGTCTGCAAGGGCGATGGGGCCGTGTTTCATCTCTCCTGCAGGGTAGCCTTCTGCATGCATGTAAGAAATCTCTTTCAGTTTTAGTGCGCCTTCTAAGGCAAGTGGGAAAAAGATGTCACGTCCTATGAAGAAGAAGCCATGACCATGTAGATAGCGCTTGCTTAAACGGTGAAGTTTGGCATGTAAGTCGTCTGTAACTAAAAGTGCTTTTGGAGTATGGAGCATAGCATCTATTTCTGTTTGAAGAAGCTCTTTTGAGATACTGTTTTTCTCTTGACCCATATAGAGAGAAAGCATCCAAAGTACCATGGTTTGTGTGGCAAATGCTTTGGTACTTGCAACCCCTTTTTCTATGCCCGCACGTGTGAGTATGGCAGCGTCACTTTCTCTTACTATCGAAGAGTTATCTACATTACAAATGCTTAGACTTTTTAGTCCTGCACGTTTTGCCATTTTAAGGGCTTCTAGGGTGTCAGCAGTCTCACCACTTTGTGAGATGGTAATAAACAGTGTGTCATCTGAAAGTAATGGTTCTTTGTATCTAAATTCTGAAGCTATTTCGATGTCACATCGCACTTTTGCAATACGCTCAAAAAGATAGGCAGAAGCAAGCGCAGAGTGGTAAGATGTACCACATGCACATATTTTTATAGCCTTAATGCCATCAAAAAATGATTTGTCTATTTCGTCAAAGTCTATACTGTTATCTAGTACTCTTCCCATCATGGTCTCACTCATGACACGGTGCTGCTCATAGATCTCTTTTTCCATAAAGAAACGGTAGCCGTCTTTTTGAGCAGAGACTTTGTCTGCGGTGAGGGGTTGTTTTGTAAAACTTTTCTCACCATTGGCATCAAAAAGTTTGAGTTCACCTTGTTTGGCATAACCATATTCACCATCTTCTAAGTAATAGACTTCAGAAGCTTTACCAATGATAGGCGTATCTGAAGATGCAAAATGAATATCTGAACCATTAAATCCAATGAGCATAGGTGAACCATTTTTTGCAAAGTAAATAGTATCGACATCTGCTTCAGTGATAAGTAGTGTGGCATAGGCACCGTCTAGTCTTTCTATAGTTTGTTCAAAGGCAGAAAAAACAGAGTTGGCAGTTTTGTGTTTTTTCTCGAAAAGATGTACAATGGTTTCTGTATCGGTTTGGCTTAAAAAATTTACACCATCGTCTTGTAACTCTTTTTTAAGTTCTTGATAGTTCTCTATGATACCGTTGTGCACAACGTAAGAGTAGGCACCTAGGTGTGGATGGGCGTTGAGTTCCGTAGGTTTGCCATGGGTTGCCCAGCGTGTATGTCCTATAGATATACCAAAGTTTTCGCTACTGTAGTTTTTGGTTTTTTCTCTAAGGTTTTCTAGTTTACCAATGGCTTTATAATTAGAGAGTTTCTCGCCTTCAATAACAGCAATACCAGCTGAGTCATAGCCACGGTATTCAAGTTCTTGAAGACCATCAAGTAAAATTTCTTTTTTCTCTTCATTGCCTAAGTAGCCTACAATTCCACACATATTTTCTCCAATACTAATTTGCACCTGCAAGTTTTTCAATTATTTTGTCGACATTATGACAAAAGTTTCCATTCTTCTCGATGAGAAACATATCTCTAGCTCTGTTTTTAAGTGTATGTACTTTTGCAGTGACAATATCAATTCCCATATCATCAAACATGTCTATGATATACGCGAGTAGACCTTTTTGATTTTTAGTATTAATATGCATAATGGCATAGGTTTTTGAGTGTTCACAGTCTATGTCAATCTCTTTTTTTGACATACTTGCTTTTAAAGGTATCTTGTTATTGAGGGGAGTAAAAGATTTACGTATCATCTCTTCAGCAAACCCTATCTCATCTTCATCAATAGTTTCTGAAAAATCAATTTTAAAATATTTAAGATCATTAAAGAGTTTACAAATATCCATATTGACTACATCAAGATTAGATAGCTCTCCTAGTAAATAGCTAAGATTGAAAGTGCTTTTTCGTATGATTTCTATGGTTAAATATTTTTCATTTGAAATATTATAGGTATAGTCTTTGGTTTCAAATGCTCTTGAGGTAATAGCTAAAATGCGTTTGGGTGTGTAGCGTAAAAATAATAAGTTTGAAGGAATAGCTACAATTTTCTTTTGCTGTAATCGCGTAAGTGAATTAAACTGTGTATTACGGTTTAGTGAAGCGATTTTTTTTGCACGTTTGGCTGCTTCATCTAGCCTTTTAGATTGTCCTAGTACCATAGAAGATTGTTTGTAGAGCGTACGTATAAGCTTAGCAGAATATGAGTTATAGATATCGTCTCCCACACCAGACATATCAGCATAGGTTAAAATGTATATCATGTCTAGACGTTTTTGTGTTTTAAAATGTGCAGCAAAATTGAGTATCACCGCTTCAGCATAGAGGTCTTCTCTTTGAGCCACCTTTGACATCAGTGTATGGTAATGAATGAGGGTTTCCCCTGTTTGTATGAGTGAGTCTTCCATACCTAACTTAGATGCAAATACTTTAAAGAGTGATGCCCCAACATAATGATGGTCACGTTTACGTCCTTTCCCCGCATCATGTAAGAGTGTAACTATTTTTAGCATCTTTTGTTCTTCAACATTCAAGCTATCCCAAAGACTTTGTATCAAATCGTCTTTTATGTGTTCTAAATGGTAGATACAAAGTAAAGAATGAGTATCTACAGCGTATTGATGGTATCCGTCAAATTGTGGTAAATTAATCACTTTTTTCATAGGGGGGATGGTGTATGGGAGCAGCCTTGCATAAGACAGAGCGACCAAGACGGAGTAGACATTTGGACGCATAAAGAGCTTAGATATACTACTATATAAGGTACTGTCAAGACGTTCAGGTTTTGGCATATTGATGAGTTTTTGTAAAAGTGTAGCGTGTGCAGTAAAAGGTTTGTCTGCAGAGTCAATGAGACGATTGAGCACAGTATTAAAGTCTTTTGCAGACTTTTGTGGATAAATATAACTCTTTGTGAGATCTTCTTTTTTATAGGTATGTGTGAGTGCATCACGCCATATCATACTATAGAGTCTAATGCTTTTTAGGTTTTCTATAACTTTAGAAGCAAAACGCATATGGCTTTTTTGATTCATATCATAACCAAGTAGTTTTGCCACATCGGGTATAAGGTCTAGGCGTAGTTTGTCTTCTTTTCTTTTGGTAACAATATGTAAAGCAGAACGAACACGAAATAAAAACTCTAAGGCAATACGAAATTCTTTATACTCCTTGTCAGCTATAATATTTGAGGGGAGTGATTTGATATTGTCAGTATTAAAGAGTACTTTTCCAATCCAATAGACAAGATTAGCATCTCTAAAGCCACCTTCACCATCCTTAAGATTTGGCTCCATGGTTATAGGATATCTTTTGTGTTTATTTGCTTGCTCTTCAAGTTTAAGATGTATAAATTCTTCTACATTATCGTGACGTATTTGACTAATTGCATTTTGTGTCTCAGTCCAGATAAAATGAGAGCCTTCTATAAAACGAGACTCTATAAGTGCAGTCTTTATGGTAATATCCGTTTTAGATACCTCGTATAATTCTTCAACAGTATGTACACGGTGACCCAATTTCAACCCTGTGTCCCATAAGATATAGAGGATTTTTTCGATCATCTCCTTGGTGTTATATCCAGGTATCTCTTTATAGACAATCATCAAATCGATATCTGAATGTACACAGAGTTGTTCCCTTCCATATGAACCTAAGGCTACAAGAGACAAGGGTATAGAGTTTTTCATAGGTACATAGTCCCCAAACATTGAACGATGGGCAACTTTGTAAATGAGTTTTAAGATACTGTCAATTTTTTTTGTGTGTTTCACAAGAAAATCTTTGCCTCCAGAGGTAGCAAAGGTCTCTTCTAGTGTGTCAAAATAAACTTTGCTCTCTTTTTTGAGGACTTTGGCTATCTCAAAATCTGCTGCATTTTCATATAGTAACGCTTCTATTTGTACTTTTAGATTGTTCACGTTAGTAACTCCTAATCAATTATTGATATAATACCCAAAATAGCTAAGGGCAAATGATAAGATGGATCTCATAACAAAAGTACGTAAGAAAATAAGACTCACACAAGAAGAAGGTGAAGCACTCTATGAGCTTGACCTTTATACCTTAGGTGAACTAGCAGATGAAATACGTAAAGAAAAGTATGGTAACAAATCATATTTTAACATCAATAGACACATAAACCCTACCAATGTATGTGCAGATGTCTGTAAATTTTGTGCGTATTCGGCTACACGAAAAAACCCCCATCAATATACAATGAGTCATGAAAAAATACTTGAAATTGTAGATAACTCTGTTAAAAACCATGCCAAAGAGATGCATTTGGTCTCTGCACATAACCCTAACGATGGTGTAGAGTGGTACATGGGAGCTTTTAGAAAAATTAAAGCAAAGTACCCTGAGCTACATGTTAAAGCAATGACAGCAGCTGAAGTAGACTTCATTACACGTGAGTATGGGCATAGCTATGATGAAGTGTTAGATATGATGATAGAAAATGGTGTAGACTCTATGCCAGGTGGTGGTGCTGAAATTTTTGATGAAGAGGTACGAGAGTATTTGTGTAAAGGAAAAGTAACATCTGCGCAATGGTTAGAAATCCATGAAAAATGGCACCAAAGAGGACGAGAGTCAAATGCGACCATGCTTTTTGGGCATGTTGAAACGAGGGCACATCGTATTGACCATATGATTCGCTTACGTAATTTACAAGACCGTACAGGTGGATTTAATGCATTTATACCACTGGTGTACCAAAGAGAAAATAACTATATGAAAAATTGTAATTTTCCCTCTGGACAGGAGGTATTGAAAACCTATGCTATTTCACGTATTATTTTAGACAATATTCCACACATTAAAGCTTACTGGGTAACAGCTTCTATTAACCTAGCACTTATCGCGCAAGAGTTTGGTTGTGATGACTTAGATGGCACTATAGAAAAAGAGTCTATTCAGTCCGCAGCTGGTTCTGAAGGAGCACATGGTATGCCACTAGATGACTTTGTAGGACTCATTAAAAATGCAGGCTTCACACCTGTTGAAAGAGATAGTTTATATAATGAGTTGAAGGTGTATTAGCAAACGGAGCTAAAATAGCGATTCCAAGAGTCACGGAAATGGCGACTTTAGTCCTGCAGGGGTAGGGTGTATAGTTTTGGTATAGGCGGAGATAAAGCACTGATTCTAAGAAGTTTAATTAGTGCCAAAAACCAAGGAAGCGGAGGCTTTAGCCCCGAACATACAAAAGAAAAACAATGAAAAAATATACCCATCTAGCACATATCAATCTTGTAGGTCATTATCAATTCATTACATTTCGTACCAAAGATAGTTTGGATAGCTACCTAAACAAGCTATACACCAACGACGAAGCAACACACATCAAACAATACAAAATAGACCAATATCTAGACACTTCTACTAAGGGTGCATATCTATATGATGAGGTGATTGATCAAATCATAGAGTATTATGTAGAATATGACAAAGCACTATCTGAGGTAATAGCAGTCAGTATCATGCCAAATCATATTCATATACTACTCAAAGAAAATGCTGAATTCCCAAAAATCATGCAAATACTAAAGGGGGGGGGATCATCTCGCCAAATCCATAAAGTATTAGGTACAAAAGGTACCTTGTGGAGTAGAGATTATGAAAATCATCTTCAAATAAAATCACGATATAATAAAAACAAAAAAGGATCTTTATGAAGTATCTAGTGATTTTGGTATTACTAACAATATATAGCAATGCTCAGTGTACAAAAAATGAAATATTAAAATTGAGTGATGTGGGTTTTTCTAAAGATGAAATCATAAATATTTGTAGTTCAAATATTAGGTTTACAAGCTGGATAACCCCATTAAACTCTACCTGTAGAAATGATGGTGGTAAGTATAGATAGTGATGGTTGTCAGGCTGACTGGCGAGATGCACAAAAGATTTGCCGTGCTAACGGAGGAAGATTGCCAACCATTGATGAGCTCAAAAAAGTTGTGACTGAGTGTGGTGGTACAATGGAGGATTTCAAGAATAACAGACTTAATAGTGCTTATCAATCATGTTATAAAAATAAAGGTTTTGCGTCTAACTATTATTGGTCGTCTACTACCTATGTTGGCTATACCTACTATGCGTGGAACGTCTATTTCAACTTCGGCTCTCAGAGCTACGACGTTAAGTCCGATAGCAATTACGTTCGTTGCGTTAGAGCAGGAGAGTAACTTGACTTTTGACTTTATCTTATTTGCATAGAGTTATGATTGGGATTCATTAGAAGAGTTTGAAGTATAGGCTCTTAAGCCCCCGCAGTGTCGCGAGGGATTTTGTGCCGTGTAGGTTCGATTTTATCGAACATTTTTTATGGGGCATGAGACATTGTTCGATGAAATCGAACCTACGGGAATATAGGCTATAATAAAAGAAAAGGAGTAAAAATGCTGGACATAGAAAAAATAAAACTTGATATTGCTGAAAAGCTAAAGCCCTTGAATCCTTATAGGGTTATACTCTTTGGGTCTTACGCTTATGGTAATCCTACTAAAGATAGTGACTTAGATATATGTGTGATAGAAAAAAATATGGTCTCCAAAAAAGAGAAAAAATCTAAAATTAGAGAAGCTTTAAAAGATATAAAAATAGCAAAAGATATTTTGGTGGAAAATTATGACTATTTTATGGCACATAGTGATGAAAATTGGATAAATACGGCTCTGTATGATGCTAGGCATAATGGGGTGGTTTTGTATGAACAAAAGTGACATTAAAAATAGTGCAGATATGTTTCTCTATAAAGCCATAGTTGATTTGAATAGTGGTAAATATTTACTTGAAGCATTTAATGCAGATAAGATAAAGATTGATATAGAAAAGATATATTTTGAATTGCAACAGAGTGGAGAGAAACTTTTAAAGTCAATGCTTTCAAGAGAGGCAATTTCTTTTCTTAAAAGTCATGATATAGAACAGATTATTGAACTTTGTGAAAAGTATAATATTTGTCTCACAGAAGATATTGAATGCTTAATAGAGCTTAATGATTATGCTGTTGAGGGTCGTTATTCGATTATTCATGATGACATTAATCAGGCTGATAGGTATATTCTTGTGCTTGAAAGACTTATTGGGATGATAAAATTCAAGAATTGATATGTTGATTCGTTATGAGAACTATATTTTCTTATTCCCACTTTCTAAGTGGGAATGCATACGAAAGATAAATTTAAAAGATACACTATAATAAAATAAAAGGAGCTAAAAAATGACCAAAGAAACCATACTAAACTACCTAACAACCCATAAACAAGCATTTCAAAAAGAGTATGAAGTAGAGAAGATAGGTCTTTTTGGCTCTTATGCTCGTGATGAGGCGAATGTAGATAGTGATATAGATATTTTTGTTCAGATGAAGCCTGATTTGTTTAAGCTTGTTGAATTGAAAGAGCAAATAGAAGAAGATTTAGAAAAGAGAGTTGATATTATTAGAGACCATAAGTACATTAAACCCTTTCTTTTAAAAATGATACAAAAGGATATTGCTTATGTCTGATAAACAATTAATGATTCTCTCCACACTTGAAGATATTCTATTTTCTATTGAGCTTATTATGAAGCGATTTGAAAAGATTGATAGTAGTGATGATTTTTTTGGCTAATGAAGATGGATTGGAGAAACTGGATGGTATTTCTATGCGATTGGTGGCAATTGGTGAGGGGTTTAAAAATATTGATAAATTAACCGATAAAAAGTTGCTACCCAATTATCCAAAAGTCAATCGGAAAGGTGTTAAAGGAGTACGAGATATTTTGTCTCATAACTATTTTGACTTGGATGCTGAGACTATTTTTATGATTTGTGATAAGTACCTAGATGAGTTATTAAATGCAACAAATAAGATGTTATTTGATATGAAAAGTGATGAAGAAAATGGCTGATTTATTGCCTCAAATAGAGCAGATGAATAGAGAGTTTCAAGAGCTTAGTTCTGACTTGATAGGGCATATAGAACAAGAGCATTTAGCCTACATAGAGAAACAAAGTGTAGGGATTCGTGGGGCTTTGGCAAAAATAATGCCTTAGTTTTGGGAGTTACATAGTATTGACAAAAATAATTCATTATCGTATAATAAATTTAAATATATACGACTAAAGGAAACTCATGTCTACAAAAATAACCCTTTACTCAGATGAAGAACTTATAAACAGCATAAAACTTTATGCTAAAGAGCATAATACTTCTGTCTCTAAAATAGTAAATAACTTTTTTAAAAATCTTCTACAAAAAGAAAATCCAGATACTAAAAGGTCTAAAATTACAGATAGTCTGATAGGTAAGCTTAAAAATATAGATGAAGATACTTATAAGGATTATTTGCAAGAGAAGTATCTGTGAAAGTTCTTTTAGATACAAATATAGTATTAGATGTATTGCTTGCAAGAAAAGAGTTTATACAAAGCGCAAGGGAAATATTTGTACTCATTGAAAATGATGCAGTAGATGGATACCTTTGTGCCTCATCTGTGACCACATTACATTATTTGCTAGCAAAAAATTTAGGTAAAAATGATGCAGATAAAACGATAGAGGAGCTACTGTCTCTCTTTAACATAGCTAATATAGATAAAACAGTACTACAGCATGCATGTAGTGAAAATGGTTTAGATTATGAAGATAGTGTTATTTATTGTGCGGCTAAGCAAGAAAACATTGATATAATCGTGACACGGGATAAAAAAGGTTTTAAGAAGTCTAAAGTTACAGTCGTCGCTCCTGAGGAGTTTTTAGCATTAATGAAGCAAGATAATTATGAGTAGAAGAATTAAAGTTCACTACACACAAGGCACTAAATGATGAGTAGTGAAATATACTATGCCTATGAAGAATACAAGCAAGATTTAAAGGTCTTAATAAGTTACATTGACCAACCTTTTGATGCAATACTAGGTATCGCAAGAGGGGGCTTATCTATGGCTCAAATGTTGGGAGAGTATTATGGTTTACGTGATGTGTATGCCATCAATACAATAGGGTATGAAGATAATCAAAAAAATGAATTTGTTGAGGTATTTAATATACCAGACTTGCAATCACGAAAAACAGTTCTTATAGTAGATGATATTGTAGATTCAGGTGATACATTGGTTGAGGTATTGAAGGTATTACACGAAAAATACCCTGCAGTTACTTTTTTTAGTGCCTCACTGTTTTATAAAAAAACTGCTAAAATAGCACCAACATGGTTTGTGAAGGAACCAAAAGGATGGATTGATTTTTTTTGGTCTGTTGATTTAAGGAAGTAAAATGGTATTAATGATAGACAACTACGACAGCTTTACTTACAATGTCGTACAATATTGTAGGGAACTTGGGGCTGATCTTAAAGTTATTCGTAATGATGAACTAACAATAGATGAGATCAAAGCTTTAAATCCTGATAAAATCATACTCTCTCCAGGCCCAGCTACACCAGATGATGCAGGGGTAACACTAGATGTCATTAAAGCGTTTTCTGATACTACACCTATATTTGGTATTTGTCTTGGACATCAGAGTATTGCTCAAGCTTTTGGCGGAGAAGTGATACGTGCTAAAAATATGATGCATGGGAAGACTTCACAGGTTGCTATAGATAAAGTTACTCCTATATTTAAAGACTTGCCAAATGAATTTAGAGCGACTAGGTATCATTCACTTACAGTCAATAAAGATAATCTTCCCAATACTGTTATAGCTACATCGCATAGTATGGATGATAATGAGATTATGTCTTTACAGATAAAGGATAAACCGGTTTATGGTGTACAGTTTCATCCAGAGTCAATTATGAGTGAGTACGGGTACGAGATGTTAGATAACTTTTTAAAACTTTAAAATGATGAAAAAAAAGCATTTATTCATAGCACTTGTCTTTTATATAGTTGCTATACTATATCTTGCTATTAGTACACCTATTACACCACATGAAGCAAAAATATTTTTTACTTCAGAGGGTGTAGTCCATTGGCTTATGCATGCAGGCACAATCTATGTAGATGGTTTTTTAGGTTTACGTATTCTTTTTATTCCTTTTGGTTTGATAAGTGTTTATTTATTTTATAAAATTTCACAACGTTACTTTAGTAAAAAAAATGATGCTTATGTAGCAACGATTATTTATATGTTTTTACCAGGTATACTAACAGCAACATCAATGGCAAGTATCGCCATTCTTGTATTGCCATTGGTGCTCTTTTTTGTACTTATGTATGAACAAAAAAAGTATATAGCACTTCCTTTTGTAATGTTTTCACTTTTTTTCATCCATGATGCCTCTATTATATTCTTTATTGCATTACTTATCTATGGATTTGTACATAAAGATAAATTATTAACTATAAGCAGTAGTGCATTCCTTTTAGCATTTTTAATTTTTACCAAGGGGATAGAAATTGGTGGACGTCCATCGGGACACTTTATCGAAATATTTGGGTTATATGCAAGTGTGTTTTCTCCTCTTTTATTCCTCTACTTTTTCTATGCAATGTATCGTATCTTGTTACGTGAGAAAAAAACTTTATTATGGTATGTATCGTTTACAGCACTTGCATTTTCCTTACTGCTTTCTATTCGACAACGTGTACATTTAACTGACTTTGCTCCTTACGTGATGATTTCAATCATACCAATGTTAGATATATTTAACAAAAGTGTGCGTGTGAGACTTCCTGAGTTTCAAAAGCGTTATAAACAAGGCTTTGTGGCAGTCATGGTATTACTGCTTATTTCTATTGTATTGGTTATTTTTCATCAAATAAGTTATAAAACTATGACAAATAAGAAACAGCATTTTGCAAAAAATATTTATAGTCCTTACTATTTTTCAAAAAAACTCAATAATGATGATAAAGAGTGTTACCAGGGGTTTAGAAAAAGAGAGTATTACCAGCTACAGTATTATGGCTTTTTACCTTGTGATAACTATTGATACGTACATTTAGGTTATCAAAATAATTTTCTATTCTGAGCATATTAAACCTACTGGAATATGTTTCTAAAATACACAATAAAAAATTTAATTTTATCATTTTCATAAGCTAAACAAAATCTAAAACTACTTAATGATATACTATTCAGAACAAAATTAAAGGAGAACTCGATGGCTCAAAAGGCGATTAGAGAGTATGACGCAAAGTCAATTCTAGCAAAACACTGGGATAAATATTTCCCAGACTTTACATATGCATATGAAACTGTAATGGTTCAAAATGGGGCAGACCTTACAGAGGCTGCAAAAACAAATGCATGGTTAAATGAAAAAACATTGGTTGCAAAACCAGATATGCTTTTTGGTAAAAGAGGTAAAAATGGACTAGTACTTTTTAAAGATGCTAAGCCAGGTGATGTAAAACTTGCAAAAGCTGCATCATGGATTGATGAAAAATCATCTACTGACCAAGAAGTATACTTTTCATTTGATGGTGATACTCCTACTGGTGAGCCAAGTATAGATAAACTTACACACTTTGTTGTTGAGCCATTTACGCCACATGAACAAGCTGAAGAGTACTATGTATCTGCAACTTGTGTAGGTGATGATGATGTTATTTACATGTCTGCTGAAGGTGGAATGGAAGTTGAAGAGGGTTGGGACGAGAAAGTGACTGAAGTAGCATTCCCTATCACTGCAACAGAAGATGAGATTGCTGAAAAAATTAGAGCAAATGTACCTGCAGATGTTGCAGATGCAGATAAAGAGCAATTTGCAGAATTTTGTATCGGTTTTTTTAAAGCATACAGAGAATTAAACTTCGCATATCTTGAAATCAATCCATTTGTAATGCAAGGTAAGAAGATTGAACTTCTTGATATGGTTGCTAAGCTTGACGATACTGCTGGATTTATGATGGTTGACCAGTGGGGAGATGTTTCTTACCCAACTGCATTTGGTATGGAAGACAAGTCTCCTGAAGAAGAAGCAGTAGAGCTTGCAGATTCAAAAACAGGTGCTTCACTTAAACTTACAATTCTTAAACCAGAAGCTAGAATCTGGACAATGGTTGCTGGTGGTGGTGCTTCAGTTGTTTATGCTGACACAATTGCTGATATGGCTGGTATTGAAGACCTTGCTAACTACGGTGAGTACTCAGGCGGACCAACCACAGGTGAAACTAAGTTCTACGCTGAAACACTTTTTGATCTTATGACAAGAGAAAAAGATGCACAAGGTAGAGGGAAAGTCCTTATTATTGGTGGAGCTATTGCTAACTTTACAGATGTTGCAAAAACATTTACAGGTATTATTCAAGCATTTGAAAACTATCAAGACAAGCTAAAAGAAGTTGGTGCAAAAATTTACGTTAGACGTGGTGGACCAAACTATGAAAAAGGTCTAAAAGATATTAAAGAAGCAGCAGACAGAATGGGTCTTTACATCGAAGTATATGGGCCAGAAACACACGTAACAGACATTGTACGTATGGCACTAGAGAAGTAAGGAGATACTATGGAAAGATTATATACAAAAGACACACAAGCGATTTTTTGGAACAACAACAAAACTGCTATCCAGAGAATGTTAGACTATGATTACACAATCAAAAGAGAAAAACCATCAGTAGCTGCAATCGTTGCTCCTACATCTGGAAATAAATTTGAGAAATTCTTCTATGGTGCAGATGAAGTGATGATCCCACTTTTCAAGTCAACAGCTGAAGCAAAAGCTGCACAACCACAAGCGGATGTACTTTTAAACTTCGCATCTTTCAGAACAGCATATGATGTTACTATGGAGGCACTTGAAATTGGTGGTTTCTCATCTATGATGATTACAGCTGAAGGTATCCCCGAAAGACTTGCACGTGGTATGAACCAAACTGCAAGAGAAAAAGGTGTGACTGTAATAGGACCTGCAACTGTTGGTGCGATTACTCCAGGTGCGTTTAAAGTTGCAAACATTGGTGGTACGATTACAAACATCGTTAACTCTAAGTTACATAGAGCAGGTTCATGTGGTCTTGTAACACGTTCAGGTGGACTTTTCAACGAGCTTTCAAACATTATTTCTATTAATGCTGATGGTATTGCTGAGGGTGTAGCGATTGGTGGAGATAGATTCGTTGGATCTGTATTTATCGATAACCTTCTTAGAATGGAAAAAAACCCAGATGTTAAGTACATGATTCTTCTTGGAGAAGTGGGTGGTACTGAAGAGTACAAAGTCATCGAAGCGATTAAAAATGGTCAAATTACTAAACCAGTGATTGCATGGTGTATTGGTACTATTGCTAAGCATTATGATTCAGGTGTTCAGTTTGGTCATGCAGGTGCTTCTGCAAATGCTGAATCTGAAACAGCTGAGTATAAAAACAATGCTATGAAAGAAGCAGGTATTCATGTACCAGATTCATTCAATGACCTTCCAGCAATGATTAACAAAGTATTTACTGATATGAATATTGCAGAGATTCCTGAGCCAGAGATGAATACAGTTCCAGCTTCTAGAAGATCTAAAGAGTTTATTTGTACTATTTCTGATGATAGAGGTGAAGAAGCGCATTACTGTGGATATCCTATCTCTTCAGTTGCAACTCCAGATACAGGGTTCACTATTGGTGATGTAATGTCAATCCTATGGTTCAAGAAAAGATACCCAAGATGGGCAGTTGACTTCCTTGAGACAGTACTTAAAACTGTTGCAGATCACGGACCAGCAGTTTCTGGTGCACACAATGCAAAAGTAACTGCGCGTGCGGGTAAAGATGTTATCTCTTCACTGATTGCTGGTCTTCTTACAATTGGTCCAAGATTTGGTGGTGCGATTGATGGTGCAGCAGAACATTTCAAATATGCAGATGATCATGATATGTCACCAAAAGAATTTTTAGCTCATATGAAGAAAGAAGGTATACCAATTCCAGGTATAGGCCACAGAATTAAGTCACTTAAAAACCCTGACTTAAGAGTTAAAGGACTTATGGACTTTGCTGCTGAGAACTTCCCATCTACACCACTTCTTGATTATGCAAGAACTGTAGAAGCATTGACAACATCTAAGAAAGAGAACCTTATTCTTAACGTTGATGGTACAATTGGTATTCTTATGGTAGATATGTGGAGAGCACTGGATTACACAGATGAAGAGATTGATGTATTTATTGAAGCAGGTGCATTAAATGCATTCTTTATTCTGGGTAGATCTATTGGATTCATTGGTCACATCCTTGATGAAAAACGTCTTGCAATGCCTATGTATAGACACCCAATGGATGATATCCTTTATGACGTACAAAAAGCAGAAGAATTATAAAAGATTAGCCTCGGCACATCTCTGGCACTAAATGCGATACCCCGTTGCTAAAGCATAAGAGGGGTGTTCGTCCGAACGGATGTTTTTCCGTTTGGTGAGATACTTTATGTATGCACCCTTTCTACAAAACCTCAGTTAGAACAAACCTCTACCACATCCAAACTTTTATTGCAACCCAAATCTACTACAAATCAAAAAATTATTCTTACTGACTCGTATATATTGAAATCAATAACATAAAGTGTATTTGTATCCATTCTCAAATTGATAAGTTTATTTTTAGTTTTTTTACCTGTATAATGTAAGTAAAAAAAGAATTTCAATAAATTTGGACATTTTTGCGATAAATCCTTGACAAGGAATAACTTCGGTGCTATAATACGCGTCCAACAACACATGGATGGTTAGCGAGTTGCTAGCAAGAGTGTTATTGAGTGATCTTTGACAACC
>CACVAS010000035.1 GCA_902727855.1 uncultured Sulfurovum sp. | reverse complement strand
CAACGCCATTAAGTTAAGCCTAAAAAGTCCATATTCTAATTCATTAAACTGATTAAGAACCAATATTTTTCTTTTTCCTCTTAAGATGATGAATACTATTCGTAGCAATGGTAGACTTTTTAGCATCTTTATCGAGTCTAGGATTAGATGGTCTATTAGGTCGAATAACAATGGTATTGGTTAAAAAAAGTTTTTCCATTTTTTCTAACATCTCATCTAAGGGTTCATCATTGTAGAGTAAGTCAAATACCTTATGTTTGATAAGATTAAAAGAGACAGCTTTATTAACTTTTTGAACATATTTATTCTCTTGTGTTTTTTCTTCAAGCTCTTCATTTAAATCATAAGTGAGCATGGCTTCATAATTTGTTAGAAAGATAGTAGCATAGAAGTCTTGTTTTACTGCAAGTGCTGTTAATCCTGTAAAGTTCTCTAGGTTGAGTCTATTTTTGATTAAATCATAATAGGTCTCTATACCCCATCGTTTAGAGTATAGGTCTTTGAAGTCAGAAGTTTTAAGTGTCGTATTGTCAAGAATATTTGTAGCCAATACTTCAATTGTTCCATTGTCTAAAATAACTTGTACAAACCTCACTTTCATCTTAGTAGGTAAGTGTTCTCTTTTTAATGCCTCTTTACTGTTTTTTGGAGCATTAACTTCCAATATAACATCTCTCTTTTGGCTATGGGCATCAAATAAAAATTTTGCTTTGGAGAAAGTACTTTTGGGTAATCTCACTAAAAAGTTTGCCTTACTGGCATAATGTGCAAAGAGTTCATAACCATGATAGCCTCTATCCATAATGACTAAATCATCTTTAGTACAATATTCTAAATGCTTCAAGGCTAAAGTTCTCTCGTCGTAGACAACAATTTTATTCTCTTCACTCTTATTCTTGTTCGTTAAGGAAGCATCTATTACCATATTATTTAATACATCAAACAATACGGAAGCTCTTCCCTGTGGTACTTCTTTCTTAAAACTTTCTATTTGACATCTAACTTTCATCGGATTAAACTCTTTGGCTATATCCTCACTACTGGGTAAAGTAATCACTGACCCATCTATCGCTAATAGTCTAAACCCTTTATAGCGTTCATACTCTCCATCTTCATAAAACATTTCTGATGCCATCTCTGCATACTCTTTGAATGCTGTATAGTTTAATTTAGCTCTTGCTTGGCTATACGCACTATTTGTAATGCTTACTTCTTCTCCTAAATCTAAGAGCATATCATTTAAACTATTTTGAATAGATTTGTTGCTTTTTTTGATTATCATGGTCATGATTTTATCAAAGCTTAACTTTCTTTCCCTACTAAAGCTATGCTCACCTATTTTATGCTTCTTCTTAAAACTTTCTTCTCTTTTCTTATCTCTAAACTCTACTGAAAACTTAGCACTTTTTTTAACATTTTAAACCTATATAGTTTATTTGTATAATACACATTTTTTACTAGAAAACTCTATACTCTACACTTTCTATTCTTTTTCTTGGGGCTTAACTTAATGGCGTTG
>CACVAS010000034.1 GCA_902727855.1 uncultured Sulfurovum sp. | reverse complement strand
TATGTTGAGACAAAAGTAAAGCATTCGATAAGCCGACATATCCTATTCCTGCTATTGTTATCTTAATCATTGTTATCCTTTAATTTACTATAAGTCATTTTTATAAACTCACTCACCAAACACTCCCAGTATCAAAAATCTGAACAACCCCAAGAACGTTATTCTCGTCATTAACAACCACCAAGTCATTAATTTTATGCTTTAACATAAATTGTTCAGCTTCATCTGCCATGGCATTTTCATGGATGGTTTTGGGAGAAGCTGTCATGATTTCTTTTGCTACAAATTCAAAACGAGGTTTGTCATTTCGCTCTAAAGCACGTCTTAAGTCACCATCAGTGATGACACCGATGAGACACCCCTCTTTCATGACAATAGCTAAACCCAGTTTTCCTTGGGTCATGGTCTGGATGATTTCTTGAAAAGAACTCTCAGCTTGAACGATGGGCAATGCTTTAGACGACATGATGTCACTTACTTTGGTTAAAAGTTTACGTCCTAAACTACCACCAGGATGATACATGGCAAAATCTTCAGCTTTAAAACCTCTTTCTTGCATGATGGCAATTGCCAAAGCATCCCCCATAACAAGCGTGGCTGTCGTTGAGGTTGTGGGGGCAAGTTGTAGAGGACAAGCTTCTTCTTCCACAAAAATATTTAAAAAATAGTCTGAAGATTTGGCTAAAGTAGAGTTTTTCTTTCCTGACATCCCAATCAAGGTAATGCCCATTCTTTTGATGAGAGGAATGATTCTTAAAATCTCTTCACTCTCTCCTGAATTTGAAATCGCCAATAAAATATCATCTTTTGTTAACATGCCCAGATCACCGTGCATCGCTTCAGCTGGGTGCATAAAGAAACTGGGTGTTCCTGTACTTGCTAAAGTAGCTGAAATTTTAAGCCCAATATGTCCAGATTTTCCCATGCCTGAAATAACCAAACGACCTTTTGACGTTAAAATATGTTGAACAGCATCATTAAAATCGTTTGTTAACAATGAAGATAAGTTATTAATCGCTTTCGCCTCTAATGTAAAAATATTTTTTGCAATCTCTATGGTATTTAACATTAGTTTCCCTTCTCCCATTTAGCACTTAAATTATTTAAAATAATCTTATGATATAAGCACTTAAAAAGGGAATAAAAAGTAAGGATTCAAGCTAAAATTAAAATATTTCGAAGTATTTTGACACTCTTTAAAACACATATAGTTATATAATATTAAAACTAAAATAACTATTTAAAATTTCCAAAAACAAGGGGTGCTTTTAAATCAAGCGTTTTAACCTTTGTCATAACAGCCTGTAAATCATCTATTTTCTTACCTGTAACACGTACCTCGTCACCTTGAATTGATGGGGTAACTTTAATCTTCATTGCTTTAATGGCTTTAACTATTTCTTTGGCTTCATCTTTTTCAATGCTATCAACTATTTTGTAAATTATCTTGGTATTTCCACCAGAAATGCCCTCGGTCTTGACCTCTTCAAGAGATTTACCTGAAATATCACGTTTAATGAGCTTA
>CACVAS010000033.1 GCA_902727855.1 uncultured Sulfurovum sp. | reverse complement strand
AGCCCCTGAAACTAAAGTTGAAGTGGTAGAAGTTGCTAACGTGACGGAGGTAAAGAACCAAGTAAAAAGTGTAGTACCTAAAAATGAAACAATTGTTGAAGAGCCTAAAGTAGTTAAGAGTATAGGAACAGACATTCCGACCTCTTGTGCTATGTGGTCCGATGGTTGTAATGTTTGTACCCGTTTAGCCAATGGAAAAGCTTCATGTACAACAGGTCCTGAGTGTGCAAGTAAAATGTTTTCATGCCTACAATGGCAATAGTTTTACGTTAAAATATCTTTCATTCCCTAAGCCAAATTAGCTATAATCACGAAAATTATAATTTCGTGATTAAAAGGTAATACACACATGGCAATAGCAACAACAAATACAGCAGAAGAATTTAAAGCATTAGTAACAGAGATTGAAGCACAAGATGGATATAAAAAAGCAATGGCTTTTGGTATCGCTAGAGTTGATAGAGGTCAAAAAAATGCAGATAAAATTTTACAAGCAAGTTTTGGATTAATTAACTGGAATGAGAACTTTGGTTCAGCAGCTGTTTATGTAAAGGCACTTGAAGAATCTGGTTGTAAAGTTGACTTTTCTGGGTCTGAATTTACTGCTACAATTAACGAAGAGTTTGTTCAAAATGCAATGAATGCTTTTGCTGTATATGCAGATGATGCAGTGAGTGATGTGCATAGAAATATTCAAGTTATTAAGGCATTGTCAAATATGGATGACTTGGCTAAAGACTTTAGAATTGTTTTTATGTTTGAAGATGCAAATTCTCAGAGTGTAGAAGCAGTTTATTTAAAGCTTTATGCACTTTCTCAAGGAAAAGCAGAACTTAGAACAGTTAATTTAAATGGTGCATTTGGAATTCTTTCTAATGTGGCCTGGGTTGGAAGAACGCCTTATGAATTAGAATACTTAAGAGACAACGAAATAGAGATGAAACTTAATGGTACTTACCCAACAGTTGATTCAGTAGATAAATTCCCAAGATTTTTACAACATATTATTCCTGCTGATAATACAAGAGTGTTAGAGTCTTCAAAAGTTAGAATGGGTGCACAACTTGCAGCTGGAACAACAGTAATGCCAGGTGCTTCTTACATTAACTTTAACGCTGGAACGCTTGGTGCTGTTATGGTTGAAGGTCGTATCTCATCTTCTGCTATTGTTGGTGCTGGTTCAGATGTTGGTGGTGGTGCAAGTATTCTAGGTGTTCTTTCTGGAACAGATGGTAACCCAATTTCTATTGGTGAAAATACACTTCTTGGAGCAAACTCAACTTGTGGTATTCCTTTAGGTGATGCTTGTATTATAGATGGTGGACTTGCTATATTCGCTGGAACAAAAGTAAAAATAGCTCCTGAACAATTAGTATTAATTAATGAAGCAAATCCAGGCATTAATTTAGAAGCTAAAACAACATGGAGAGCAGATGCACTTCAAGGTTTAGATGGTCTTCACTTTAGACAAGATTCTACTACAGGTGAAATAGTTGTAAGAAGAAGTACAAGAGAAATCAAACTTA
>CACVAS010000032.1 GCA_902727855.1 uncultured Sulfurovum sp. | reverse complement strand
TTTCTCTAGAACTTTGGCAAGGGATTTTTGTAGGGGTCTTTTTAGTATTTTATGCTTTTATTGGTTTTGAAGATATGGTAAATATTGCACAAGAGGTAAAAGATGTAAAGAGGACATTACCCATTGCGATTATTGCTAGTATAGGGATTACCTTTATTATTTATCTTGTGGTTTCTATGGTAGCCATATTTACTATGGATTTAGAGACGTTAGCATTAAGTAGCTCACCTTTAGCAGAAATAGCTAAGAAAGAGGGCTACTTGAGTTATCTTATATTGTGGTCTATAGGTATTTTAGCAGGTCTGAATGGGGCTTTGGTTCAAATTATTATGGCATCACGTGTACTTTATGGCATATCTCAAAATGGGAAGAAAGATAGTTTATTTTCTAGTATAAATGCACGAACAGGTACTCCTATTTATGCGACGTTATTAGTGGTTCTGATTGTTTTACTTTTAGCACTCTCTTTTGACTTAGTCCCTTTGGCAAAGATTACGAGTAGCATTATTTTGGTTTTATTTATTGTGGTGAATGCTTCGTTGATTGTGATTAAAAAAAGAGAAGGAAGGCATAAAGAGTTTAATCTTCCTATAATTATGCCTTATATTGGTTTGTTTAGTGCATTATCCATTCTTATTGTACATCTTATGATGTTGCTTTGAATGGCTTAAAAAATATTAAAACTTTAGGTAACAGAATAATATTGGCTAATAAAGCAGCAGCCATAACCAACATGGTTAGTAGACCAAAATAGATAGTTGGAATTAGGTTAGATAGAATTAAAATAGAGAATCCTAACATAATGGTTATTGTGGTGTATCCCATGGCATTACCAATTGAGTTGGCTGAGTTCTTGACAGCCAGCTCATAGTTGTGACCGTGTTCATACTCTTTTCTAAATCTATGGACATAGTGAATGGTATCGTCAACGCCAATTCCAATTGCAATGGCAGCAATGGTAATGGTCATAATGTCCAGTGGAATACCAAACCAACCCATGAAGCCAAATATGAGTCCTATTGGAACCAAGTTCACAGCAATGGCAATGAGTGCTACGTTGATGGATCTAAAGAGGATTACAAACATAAAGGTAATAATAAGTAGTACAAAACCAAGGGTTGAAATTTGTGAGTCAAAAAGTGACTGTAACATGTTGTTGTAAAGAACCATTAGGTTTGAGAGTTTAAATTCGGCTATTTTAGGATTGATAATTTGATTTAAATCATTTTCAATTTTTTGTAACAGTTGATTTCGTCGTAATTTATCATTGGAGTCAACAACCCTGGTTGCAAAGCGTACTTGATTGCTTTGAATACTTATGTAAGGTGAAAGAATAAGTTTTTTGTATTGTTCAGGAAGATGGGTATAGAGTAGCCCTAGGCTTAGACCATCTAACTTTTTATTGTCATTGAGTTGTTTTCCTATTTTTAAAATACTGGCTAATGATTGAACATCACCAATTTCAGGGACTGTTTCAAGGTAGTTATGTACCTTTAGAATGTTGTCCATTTTCTCTTTAGTAAACCAGTACTGTTCACTAC
>CACVAS010000031.1 GCA_902727855.1 uncultured Sulfurovum sp. | reverse complement strand
ACAGATTTTTCTCTGACTTGAAGAACAATTTTTGAGCAAAACCTGTGAATTTATAAATATATAAGTAAGGAATACTAGAAGTTCCTAAAACAAGTTTTTAAAAAGAAGGAATATTAGAACATGCTCATTTTCAATTATATCTAGAAGATAAGGTAAATATTATCCGTCCTAATACAGTAAGAATTTTCAGAATCGGATGAAAAAAAAAGAAGAATTTTTAAAAAATGGCAAGATATAATCACTTGGAATTTGATTAAAAATAGATATTTGCATTATTATACATATAGACATAAAAATATAAAGGCTATGAAAATTTTTAAATTAAGTACAATATATATATTAACCATGTTATTCATGAGCGGGTTATCTGCTCAGAATAAAGTAGAGAAGTTAGACTTTATCCTAGTGGATAATCCTCCAACCTATTTTTCACAGTTAAAAAAATTAACTAAGGGATGGGAAAGTCCTAATGGTGCTACACCAGACTTATACCATAAAGATGGAGCTAGATTCGTTGGAGTACCAGTTAATGGTCCAGGTAATCAAGAAGCTTATGACGGCGATAGTTATGCTGGAATTATAGCATATCAAACATTTGCGTCTAATAAGTATACAGAGTATATTCAGACTCAGTTATCAGCTCCTCTAATTGCTGGTCAAACTTATAACATTATATTTAGAGCTAGCTTAGCAGAGAATAGTGGAGAAGCCGTTAATGGATTGGGAGCCTATGTTTCTAAAAAAGCTGTTGGATTCCATACAAGGTCTTTTATAACTGCTTCGCCTCAAGTTATTTCTAAAGAAATTATTCAAGACAAAGAAAACTGGGTAGAGGTAAAAGGTCAGTTTATTGCAACAGGTGGAGAAGAATATATCACTATTGGCGTTTTTAACGGCATTGACAAATCCACAACATTTGAGAATGTTAAGGAAAGCATTAATAAAGGAAGGGCTTATTATTATATAGATGGAATCGCTTTATCTGCTGGCTCAATGGAACCAGATACTGATGGAGATGGAATAATAGATAAGGAAGATAAATGTCCTAATGTAAAAGGTACTAAAGAAAACAATGGTTGTCCTGATGTAGATACTGATGGAGATGGTATAGTTGATTCTAAGGATAAGTGTCCTAATTTAAAAGGTACTAAAGAAAATGATGGGTGTCTCTTAAGTGAAGCAGAAATAAAGATGATTAAAGATGCTTCGGCTCATATTTATTTTGAAACGGGTAGTGCTACTATTAAAAAGGAATCTCACGCAGATTTAAATAAATTAGCAGAAATATTAAAAAAACATCCTGAAGTAAAAGCAACCGTAGAAGGTCATACTGATAGTTCGGGAGATGATGCTAGTAATTTGAAATTGTCTAAAACAAGAGCAGCTTCTGTTGTGAAATATTTAATAGAGCATGGAGAAAAGGAAGATCATATTAGTTCTAAAGGTTTTGGTTCTACCAAGCCAATTGCTTCTAATGAAACTAAAGAAGGTAGGGCTAAGAATAGAAGGGTAGAAATTGTTATTAGTGCTTTTGAATAATAATATAAATTTTATCCATA
>CACVAS010000030.1 GCA_902727855.1 uncultured Sulfurovum sp. | reverse complement strand
CCTGATGTGCCTAAAACACGTTCTGGTAAGATCATGAGACGTATTTTACGTTCTATTGTCAAGGGTGAAGAGATTACTCAAGATACTTCTACACTTGAAGATGCTAGTGTCGTTGCTGTGATTGAGGGAATTGTGAAAAGTTAAGGTAAAATGGAGAGGCGTTAGTTGCCTTTCCTTTTGTCTCGAATACTCATGATTTTACTTGACTCATCTAAATAGATATCGAACAAGTCTATTTCATTTATGAGATTTGAAAGTTTTTTATAGCCAAAATTGATAGGTGAAAATGAAGTAGAATTGTTGATATATTGACCAATATCAGCTAAGTTTGCCCAACCGTCTTCATCCATAGTCTGCTCTACTGCTGTACGTAGTACATTGACCAGCCACGTGTCTGAACGCATCTGTTTTCCAGTTTTTCTAGTGGTCACAGTTTGTAAATCATTTTTTTCACTGTGTTGTACAGAAGTTTTCATAAGTTTTTCAGTAAAGATAAACTGTGAACATGCTGCCATAAAAGGTTTAGGGGTCTTTTTTTCACCAAAACCAAAGACTTTAATACCTTCTGCTTGTACACGCATAACCACTGGGGTAAAGTCAGAGTCAGAGGTCGCAAATGCAAATGCATCAATTCGTTTGGTGTGGAGTAAATCTATAGCATCAATAGTCATAAGAATATCGGTGGCATTTTTGTTTTTAGAGTAGTCAAATTGTTGTATGGGTTTGATGGCAAACTCCAAGAGTTTCTCTTCCCAGTTTTTTAGATTGTCTTTTGTCCAGTTTCCATAGGCTTGACGTATATTCACGACACCATACTTACTAAGCTCATTGATAATACCTTCAATAGCTTTGTGTGAGATATTGTCAGAGTCTATAAAAAGGGCAATGTGGTCTTCTTTTGTTGTCATGATAATTCCTTTGGTTTATAATAACTTAATGTGCTTCGTCCAAATTTTTTACGTTTTGTTTTTTCTAGTACACCAATGGACTCAGGCATCGTCAAGTTTGTCATATGTTCAACAATCACCATTTCACAAGTTTCGGCCTCTATGGTTTCTATGAGTGCGATGGTTTTGTCATAGACATCATCCATGCCATCACGTGTTGAAAATGGTGGATCAAAGTAAAAGTAGGTTTTTGTTTTTGAGTGTTGTACTAAACTATAGACATGTGCAAAATTTTCAAAACTGTCTCCATAAAATAGATGTGATTTTGAGGGTTCAATATTTTTAACATTTTTTTCTAAACAGTGGTAGGCTATTTTGTTGTATTCCATAAAATAAGCTTGTTTGGCACCACGACTCAATGCTTCTAGTCCAATGGAGCCTGAGCCTGAAAAAACTTCTACAAAGTTTTTGTCTATGATATCAAACTGTAGGGTATTAAAGAGTGACTCTTTGAGTATACCCTTGGAACTTCTGGTAGTGAAGATATCGGGTATTTCAATCTTCTTTCCCTTATGTTCTCCAGCAGAAATGGTGCTTGTAAATATTTTTATTTTTTCGTTTTTTTTCATAAAGCTATTTTACCCTAAGTCATGTAAGATTCATGTGGAGTGGCACAAAGAAAGTCCATAGATGCTTTTATCTTTTCCTCACTCCAATGCCACCAAGCTAACGCTAATAATTGTTTTATTTTCTCTTCATTAAAACGGTATTTTAGTATTTTTGCAGGATTTCCCCCGACAATAGCATAGCAAGGTACATCTTGAGTTACTACAGAACGTGATGCAATAATTGCACCATTGCCTACTGTAATACCTGCTTTTATCATGGATTCTGTTCCTATCCAAACATCATGACCTATGGTGGTGTCACCAGCTTTTTGGTAGGCATTTGTAGCCTTTTCAAATATATTGGCTTGAAAATTAAAAGGGAAGGTACTTACCCAGTCAGTTCTATGACCTTGGTTACCACCCATAATAAAAGTAACGCCAGAACCAATAGAGCAATAGTTACCAATAATAAGTTTATCTGTTCCCTTTTTATTGAGTAAGTAATGTACACACTCTATAAAGCTATGTTGGTGATAGTATCCTGAGTAATAGCTAAAAGTGCCTACAACAATATTGGGATGTGTAATTGTTTGACAGAGCAGTTCAGAGGTAAATGGATTTTCAAAGTAATTCTCCATGGTTAAAAATTGACAATCGTCTTAAGTGTATTGATGAGTTTTGAACCCTCACGAATATCTCTACGTTCTTTACCTGGTTCTGTTGTGGTGATAATGGTACGACCTGTAATGAGTTTAGTGCCATCCGTTTTACGCATACCCCAATAAGAGTGCATAATAACGGGTTCTCCTCTGTACTCTCCTAAATAGAGCACAACGTGCCCTGGCACATGAAGAAGTGAACGAAAAGGCTCGGCTTTTGCTATGATTTTTCTTTTTTTTGTAGATTTCTTTAGACCTTTTATAGATGTTGCTTTACCATCTTTGGCTTGTTTACTAGAGTTTCTACGTAAAAAAATACCAAATGGTGCTAAAAAATCACGTGTCGTTGCAGAACAATCTCGACACTCATTCCGTCCACCCCATCCATAAGGTTCACCATAAAACTCTTTGGCAACCTTGGCAACATTTTGAGGGTTAAATGCCAAAGGTTTTTTTGCAATATGTTTTCTGTTTAATACAGAAACTTTTGTAAGATGTGCATGACCCCATTTACTACGTTGAGCAGTCAAGTAGTGCTGTTTGTCTTTAGCAATAGGAAATAGAGCACCTAACTTTACTAGCGAAACAGGAGATGTTCCATTGTAAAGACGTAAATCATCTTTTATCGTAATGGCATAGTTACCATTTCGAAATTTTTTTCTAAATTTGCTATCGGTGATGGCAATATCTTTTTTAAGCACCCAACCAAATGCGTATGATCCTTTGACAAATGCCCATTTACCATCACGTGAATAGTGAGAAACAAACAGTGGCACATTGATGTGATGGGCTGAGTTTTGATTGTAATCAAAAGGAAAACCTTCACCGACTTTGCGAGGGTCTCTATAAAAGGTATTGGTCGTAGGGAGTGCTTTTACATTGGTACGACGTACTGTAATTGCTTTTTTGCGTACGCTATTGAGGGCTTTCATATTGGCATTATAAATCCACCCTTTATAGATAGAAGGAGGTATACGTTTTCCAGTGGAGCGATAGATAGGTTTTTTGGTGACAAAACGTGTCTCCCAACCAAAATCTTTTTTAGCTATAGCAATACGTGTATCATCCCATGGTTTAAAATACTTTTTATTGTAGGCACTATCTAGTTGTTTTTGTTTCGCTTTAGAAAAAGGTTTAATTTGTTTGGCATAAAAAGCAGGGTCTTGAGGTATGTTTCTCATGTCTCCAACAGAATTTTTTGGCATTTTGTCTATGCTAGACTTTGTACGTTTTCCTTCAACTAAAGTATAACTAGCACTTAGATAGGAGATAGATAAGAGTAATATGAGTGATAGTCGCTTTATTGTATACATAATGTCCTACTTAATATTTATTAATTTTATTTTAGACAATATAGGTTAACGGTTGGTGTATTTTGTGCTTATTTGAGTTTTTTAATATTCTGTCTGTGTTTTTTAAACGTATCTGTGAAGTCATGGACACCCTGACTGTTACGCATAAAATAGAGGTAATTGGTCTTCTTAGGATTAATGGCCGCATCAATAGCATGCATGCTTACAGAACCAATAGGTGATTCGGGTAAGCCTTTGTGTTTGTAGGTGTTAAAAGTACTATAGTCATTACGTATACGCTCAGGGGTTACCTTTATATGTGAATATTTACCATAGTTGAGTGTGCCATCCATTTGTAGTCTCATATTTTTTTCTAGTCTATTGTAAATAACCGAAGAGATGAGAGGCATTTCAGCTTTAGAAGCGGCCTCTTTTTGAATGATTGAAGCGATGGTTAAAATAATTTTCCACTCTGTTGTATTGTAGTCACCATAATATTTTGTAGCAAGTTTTTTGTATGTGCGTTCTGAACCACGAAGCAAAAATTTCATGAGCTTTGTTTCATTCATTTTTCGAGGTACAAAATAGGTGTCTGCTACAATAGATGCTTCAGGATAGACAGCAAGGTTTTTGTAAGCATCCATGATTTTGCTCTCATTAATGTCCAGTTTATCGGCCACTTGTTTAAAAAATATCTCTAATGTTTCACCAGGGATAAGGGTGATTTTAAGAAGAGGTATTTTAGCTTGGGTAAGTGCATAAAGAAAATCAATACGATTTTGTGTTGTCTGTTTAAATTTCACTTCTCCCTCTTTGATTTTACCAAATCTTGCAAGGATAAATCTATCTATAGCATGGAGTGAATAGGGTCCTCTTTGGTTGAGATGTGCTATAATATCTGTCTCTTTGATACCTTTAGAAATAGATATTTTTTTTTCTGTTTGAACGGGTAGTATTGAATAAAAGGCAAGTGACATGATTAAAATAACTGCACAGTGTTCTATGCATGTACTCCATTCAATATTACGAAATACATTAATTTTTTTACTATTCATTTTCTTTGCTCTTTTTGTTTGGCTTAAAGTAGGTATAGAGTCAAAATCCTTAATGGTTGGCCCTTATAATATTGAGGGATTATACATCAAATTGGATAAAAAACTTACTTTAAAAGCAAATCGTGTTGTTTTACCTAAATCTAATGATACATCCTCACTAGAGGACATCGATAAATCATTTGACACAATCAAATACATTTTTACATTTTTTGACTATATAGAAATAAATAATATGAATATAGATGATGATAAAATAAATCTTATTTTTGCAGATGATTTACTCTATGTGAGTAACAATATGTATGAAATTGCAGGAACTATAGATAGAACGAGAAAAAAATTAAAGGCTGATATTTCATTATTTCATTTAAAAAATGAAAATATTGACTTTAATGGTACAGTAACGTATGATTTAAGAACACACTCTGTTGTTGCAAAAGGAGATTTTTCTGCTTATGAGATAGAAGGATCCCTTACTGTGCAAAAAGAATCAGAAAATATTACATTTAATGTGCAGTCTGATACTTTTGAAAACGTAAAGCCAGTGATTAATAGGTTTACATTATCACCAGCTGTCAAGGCATGGATTGTTGATAGGGTACAAGCAAAAAGATACACGCTCAAGAGTCTTTCTGGGAAACTCATAGTCAATGATGAGAGTTATAAGATGGACTTTGATGCATTGCAGGCTGAAGTCTTGTTTGAGGATGTGAAGATATTTTATAAGGAAAGTCTTGACCCTGTTTTAGCTAAAAGTTTTCTCTTGAGATATGAAAACAAAGCACTCTATTTTGATCTAAATGCCCCTAGCTATAAAATGAAAGATATGAACAAGAGTAAACTTTCGATTGTCAATTTAGGTAAGAAGGACACAACCTTACATTTAGACCTACATATGAAAACAGCTATGGATACCCAGTTAGAAGAGGTATTGACTGCCTATGATATTGCACTTCCTGTTAAGCATAAAGGCGATTTGGTAGATGTAAATTTAAAGATGGATATTCCTCTTGGCAGGAAACCTGTAAATAAAAAGTCCGTTGATAAAAAGCCCCCTAAAAAACCCACTGTGTTTGTGAATGTTGATCTATATGAGGGTACACTTTGGTATAAAAATATCAAAGTGAAACTCAAAAAAGGAAATGTGCAGTTTGATAATCAAAAACAATCACCTATTGTGACTAAACTGATGTTAGCTCCAGGAGCATTAGCTATAGGAGAGACAACACTTTTAGTAGAATCAGGTAAGGTCAGTTATGCGAATGATCTAGTCACCATTGATAATGTAAAAATGAAAGAGAGTTGGTACAAAGGAAGCGTAGATGGAATAGTTGAGTTAGACAAGCAGAAAGCAAGTCTTAAATTAGATATAGAGAAAGTAAGCATCGGTGATAAAGAGAAATTCTTTGTGTTAGAAAATAAAAAGTTAAATTTTTATTTACGCTATAAAAATAATTTACGTATGGATATTCCGGGTTTAGATATCACCATAAAAAAACAAAAGAAGAGCATGTCATTTGAACTCAATAATTTGGCAAAGGTTAAACCTTATGTACACAATTTACCTATTGATGTTGATGGGGGTTCACTAAACATAGTTAAGAGAGGATTAGAACACTACACGTTAGAAGGTGTTTTAAAAAGAGCAGCGTGTTACTTTTATAGTGATGATGGCAAATGCCATGTATCAGTCCCTATAACAGGTACAATCAAAAACAATAGTGTGCATATTTATGCATTTAAAAAAGCATTTCATTTTAACTCAGATAAATCACGGATTACACTTAAAAAGTTAAACTTTGATTTAGAACAGTTTTTAAGTGATACTAAAAATGTAACTAAGAAAAAAACGGTAAAAAAAAGTAATAGATTGGTTATTTTGGGTGAAAAGTCTAATTTACGGTATGGAAAACACACCTTAGTGACAGACAGCTATGATATTGAAATAGACCCCAATGGGGATATAAGTGCATTTGCCTCTTTAGCTGGAGACATTGTTAAGTTTTCCAAAAAAGGCAAAAAGTTTTCATTAAAAGCTTTAAGGGTAAAGGATAAAATGCTTCATCCACTCATAGGATTTTCTGGACTTAAAGAAGGTCGGTATACCCTTATTAAAAGTGGTAACATAGATGAAGTGACACAAGGGCAAATTATTGTTGAAGGAGGGTATTTAAGTGACTTTAAGGCATACAATAATACTTTGGCGCTTCTTAACACCATTCCTGCCATTGCAACATTAAGTAATCCTGGTTTTTCTGAACAAGGGTTTAGTATCAAAAGAGGGCTTATAGACTATAAGATGGTAGGAGATGAAATAAATTTTAACTCTATTTACATTGAGGGAGAGTCTGCAAACTTTGTGGGAAAAGGAAGTATCAATCTTAAAACAAATAAAATAGATATGCAGTTAGCCATTCATACAGCGCGTGAGTTTGGTAAAATTGTAGGACACTTACCACTATTGGGATATATATTAATGGGCAAAGATAAAAGTATGACTATAGGACTTACTATCACTGGAAGTTTAGAACAACCCATTGTTAAAACATCTGCCACGAAAGAGATATTGACTTTGCCTCTTGACCTTATTAAGCGAACATTAGAATCACCCGTACATATTTTTAATAAATAATGTATAATATACTATAAAAGGGGTTGAGATGAAGACAATAATTTTATTTCTTGGTTTATTTACAGTTGTACTTTATGCTGGTTTTATGGATGGTGTTGAAGATATTGTGAAGTCAACACTTTCGAGTGATAAAGATAGGTTGGAGGAGACAAAGGAGGTGACGAGTGTACGTACTTTTCCTTCAGTGGGAGGTATTTCATCTAACAAGGACAAAAAAGATAAAACCATTTTAGACTCTCTGGTAAAACGTGTGGAGAGTGTAACTGACTTAGTGGGTGATGACACATCAACTAAAGATGACTCTTTAGTTGATGAGATGATTTCAAGTGTCAAAGAGACTGTTGGTATGAGTGAGAAAAAAAGTACTAAAAAAGAATCATTTTTAGAAAAATCTTTGACAGCAGTAAAAGAAGTTGCTGGCATGAAAAAAGTAAAAGAAGATAACAGCTATTTTGATGGTGGCATTTTGGGTGATATAGCAGATATGATTGAGCTTGAAAAAGGTGAAACATTGGGATTGCCATCTGTCTTCGGACTCAATAAGAAAACAAAAACAAAAGTCTTTGGCTCAACTGTCTTGGGTGACACATTTATTGGAGATGTAAAGGATACCGGTACGAATTTCTATAGAGGTTTTAAAACTACAGGTGAATCAACAGAGTTTATGTCTGGTGTGATGTATAAGAGTTCTAAAATGTATAACGATATGTTCAACATGTATGATGACTCACCTTTTAATGTATTTGAGAGTGATGACGACAAGGATGCATCTATTTTAGATGCCTTTACAAAAGGAAATGAGATGCTGGATATTTTTGATTAAGGTTTAATGAGTTCATCGTAATAACTTATGTATTTACTTTGCTCTTTTAATTGATGAAATAAGGTAAATATAGTGTTAGAAGATTCTAAAATATTTTGAAAATATTGTCGTGCTTTCATTGCTTCTACTGCAGTGAGTTTTTGTTTATTAAATGTAGTGATTATATGTAGAAAATTTCTATTTTTAGGTAAAATGAAATATAGGTTATCTATTTCTGTATAGAACTTGTTTAGTTCATTGTAGTGATGTTCTATCTGTTCTACAAGTGGGTTGGTATGATATGAAGTACGCAATTTACAGTTTTTATTATTGAGCCATGAAGCATAGAAATATAAGGTTTTTTCTATATTAACAAGTTGTTGATCTACGGGTAAGCCTGAAGTGAGATGATCCATACGTTTAAGCCATCGTTCATGACGTAATATAATATTGCTCATCTCTCTTAATATATCAGATCTTAACATCGACGCTTAGCCCTTTTTCTCATATTGAGTGCTATAGTATCGAAAAAAAGTGATGTTATTGTGAAGCCAGAAAAAAGTTTTTACTCATTACGTAAAACACTTAGTGGGTCTGTTTGTGCAGCCTTTTTAGCAGGATAAAGAGAGGATAAAAAGATGATAATAGATGTGCCTAGAAGTATAAGTATAAAGTCACTCATCATCAAGTCAATAGGTAATTTAGACGTACCATAAACATCTTCAGGCATTGAAATAATGTCAAAAGTGGTAAGTACCCAAATACCAAGTGTTCCAAGAAGAGTACCTACTAAAATACCAGCACTACCAATAATAAGTCCTAATTTAAAAAAGATAGATTTAATTTCTTGTTTTGTTGCACCTAGTGTACGTAAAAGTGCTATTTCTGAACGTCTACTCATCACTGTCATAAGTAAAGATGAAATAATATTAAGTGAGGCTACAAGAATGATAAGTAGAAGTACCAAAAAAAGTGCTTTCTTTTCCATCTCTATGGCAGCAAAGAAATTTCCATTTTGTTGCCACCAACCTTCAATTACAACATTTTTAGGCAGATGACTTTTAATATTTTTTATTTCATCCATGGGGTTTTTAGTGTATATGTGTAAGCCATCATAACTTCCATGTGGGCGTTTTAGGAGTTTTTCAAATGCTTCTAGTGGTGCATACATAATAGCTTTATCATAGGCTTGAAGACCTGATTTAAAAATGCCATCAATGACAAAACGTTTTTGTAAGGGCATGGTTCCAAAACCAATGGCTTGTTGTTCAGAAAAGTAAAGTGTAACCTTTTCACCTTTGGGTGCATTCATCTCAAAGGAGAGACCTTCTCCCATCACAACTCTATATTTACTTTTTTCTGTTCCTCTGGCTTCTGCAAAAATGTTATTTATTTTTGCTTCTTTGTCATAGTCTACACCATAAAGTAGTGAGCCTTGGACTGCACCATCATTTTTGGTAATGACTTGTGTACTGTAGTAGGGTGAAAATTCAAGTTTGGGAAAATGTTTTTGTAGTGTATCAATGAGTGAATCATCCACAGCATTGTCTTCCAAAGGGAGTACAGTAAGAGGGTAGTTCATAACAAACAGTTTTTTGGTAAACTCTTGCTGCATACCATTCATAATACCCATCGCAAGCATAAGTACCATGACACCAGCGGCGATTCCAAGAAAAGCCAACATGGAAGAGATAAAAATAAAAGGGTTCTCTTTATCATATTTGAGATAGTGCTTAATAATCTTTTTAATAAATTGATTATTAGGTTTGGAGGAGGACCTTGACATTATGCCAAAAGTCCTTTTTTTGGACCACTTTGTCCACAGCAGTTTTTATATTTTTTGCCAGAACCACAAGGACATGCTTCATTTCTTTTAGGCTTTTTTGTTCCTGTAATAGGTTTTTTTACTTGTTCTTCCTGCGCATCAGTACTGAGTTTAGCATCACTTGTATCTATTTCTAAATCATCTCTTATGTTTTCAATGGCTGCCTCCTCCTCTTCTGGTGACTCAAAGTTAAACTGTACCACTTGAAGTACCTTAACAGCTTCATATTTGATGCGTTGAACTAAGTCGGTAAAGAGTCTGTATGAGTCTTGTTTGTACTCTGTGAGAGGGTCTTTTTGGTTGTACCCTCTAAGACCAATACCCGTTTTAAGTACATCCATTTCATAAAGGTGATCTCTCCATTGAGGATCAAGTACTTGAAGGTATAAAATACGTTCAATCTCACGGCGCTGTGTTGGGTCAATTTGCGACATCTTTTCTTCATACGGTGCTACCATCTCATCTCTAAGTATAGTTGTAAGCTCATCTACTTCTTTCTCTTGAAGTGTAGAGACATTGATGTCTAGATTTAACTCTTCTTTTACGAGTGTTGTGAGTTTTTCAACATCAAAGTCTTCCGTTGGCATACCTTCATAAATCTCACAGACAGCAAGTAAATGCGCTATATACTCTTCTCTATTTTCATCAATCTTCTCAGCAATGTTAAATTCAGGGTCAAGTAGTTGATTTCTAAAAGTATAAATAGCTTTTCTTTGATGGTTAGCAACATCATCATACTCTAAGATATGTTTTCTAGACTCATAGTGTTGGTTTTCCACTTTTTTCTGTGCTTTTTCTACAGAACGTGTGACGATTTTTGAGTCTATATATTCGCCTTCATCAACCCCAAGCTTATTCATGATATTTCTAATTTTCTCACCACCAAATATACGTAGTAAGTCATCATCTAAACTAAGGAAAAACTGTGATTCACCAGGGTCACCTTGTCTACCTGAACGTCCACGAAGTTGGTTGTCTATACGTCTACTTTCATGTCTCTCAGTTCCTAATATCATCAGTCCACCAAGGCTCTTGACTTCATCATTTATTTTGATGTCAACACCACGACCTGCCATATTGGTGGCAACAGTAACTGCACCTTTTTGCCCAGCATTGATGATAATCTCTGCCTCAGAGGCATGATTTTTTGCATTAAGAATGTTGTGTGCTATTTTTTCAGATTTTAGTCTTGAATGGATCATCTCAGATTTTTCTATGGAAGCCGTACCAATGAGTACTGGTTGACCTGTTTGGGTCAATGCTTTAACACGCTTTACCACTGCATCCATTTTTTCACGTTCTGTATTGTAAATGAGGTCATTTTTATCTAGTCTTGAAATAGGTATATTGGTAGGAATAGAGATAACATCGAGTGAATATATTTGTGAAAACTCTGTGGCTTCTGTTTGGGCAGTTCCTGTCATACCTGAGAGTTTGTTGTAGAGTCTAAAGAAGTTTTGGTAGGTAATCTCTGCTAAGGTTTGAGACTCTTCTTGTATCTCTACAGACTCTTTTGCTTCTAGTGCTTGGTGTAGACCTTCTGAGTATCTTCTACCCTCTGAGAGTCTTCCTGTAAATTCATCAACAATGATGACTTCATTGTTTTGTACTACATAATCTTTATCTTTCACAAAAATATAGTGAGCTTTAAGTGCTTGGTCCAAATGGTGTGAAAGTGCAGCATTTTCTAAATCATAAAGGTTTTCAACCTCAAAGAGATCTTGTGCTCTTTGAAGGCCGTCTTCAGTCATGATGACACTTCTGTTTTTCTCATCTACTATAAAATCACCGGTTGTCTCTTCAGGTTCACCAGGTTTGGTCGCTACTTTTGTACCTGCTTGCATTTGTTTAGCAATATCATTGGCTCTGGCGTAGTGGTTTTGGTCACGTTGTGTAGGTCCAGAGATAATCAATGGCGTTCTTGCTTCATCAATGAGAATGGAATCAACTTCATCAATGATGGCATAGTTGTGTTCACGTTGGGCCTTCTCTTCTACACGTACTTTCATGTTGTCGCGTAGGTAGTCAAATCCGTATTCGTTGTTTGTACCGTAGGTTATGTCTGCGTCATACTGCGCTTTTCTTCCAGCATCATCGTTTATACCTGCAACAATACACCCAACACTGTACCCTAAAAAAGTGTAGATAGGACTCATCTCTTCACTGTCTCTTTTTGCTAGGTAGTCATTGACAGTGACAACATGGACACCTTTACCTGTCATGGCATTGAGTACCACTGAGAGTGTTGCAACCAGTGTTTTACCCTCACCCGTTTTCATCTCTGCAATGTTACCATCGTTGAGTACCATACCCCCAACCATTTGTACATCATAATGACGTAAACCCAGTGTACGTTTACTCACTTCTCTAGTAATAGCAAAAGAGTCATTGAGTACCTTATCTAAACTTTTATTGCCAGAAAGAACATCATCTCTTAGGGTATTAAATGCTGCTTTAAGTGCATCATCATCCATCGCTTCATATTGGCTCTCAAGAGCATTAATATGTTTTACTTTTTTAAGATAGCTTTTGACAATTTTATCATTTTGAGTACCAAAAACTTTAAGGAGACTTTTAATCATGGTTTATTTTACCTACTTATCTATTTTATAAATTGCAATAATTTTATCTAAATTGTGATTAATAGTCCGTTATTAGCCTTGTTCTGTAGGTTCTATTTTATCGAACAGATATTATTTTATAGGTTCTCATTTTTGTTCGATAAAATCGAACCTACGGCATTGCAAACATTTTAGGAAGTTACGAGCTTCTAGCATGCTAGTATAGAACGAACAAATAGTGACACATTTATCACACAAATTTATGACATTATCTATACCTATCAATACTGTGTAAGTGCCTTTAAGGTATATTACAAATTAGATTACTAGGAATATTTATGAAGTTATTATTTGTTATTATCACCACTACTTTGCTTTTTTTATCAACTCTACATGCAAATTCTATTCAATTACCTCAAAGCTTTTGGGCTCATTTCACACAAATAATTACCAATACAAAAGGTAAAGTGATTGAGTACAGTGGTACGATGCTTTTTACCGATGAGTCTCATTTAAAATGGTCTTATGTAGAGCCTACTAAGAAAGAGGTATGCACCGATGGTGTGATGCTTGTGGTGGTTGACCATGACTTAGAGCAAATCTCAAGTTATAATATTAATACAGGGTTCAATTTTACGAAAATTGTAAAAAAAGCAACACTTCATGCACAAAATATCTATGTGGCTAAACATGAAAATAAAACCTATACCATACAGTTAAATGAAGATAAGTTACACAGTATAGCCTACTATGATGACTTAGAAAATAAAGTACAAATTCACTTTAAAGAGGTGCAGTATGGTAAGGACTCTTTGTCCGAAGAAACTATGCAGTGTGAAGCACCAAAAAGTTACGACATGATAAGTGGATAAGATGGAAATACCAGCTAAACTACAAGAGATTATAACCATGGTGCAAAATGATGCTACCTTAATGTTTATAGGGGCTATTGCCTTGGCTGTTTTAATCTTTATTGTGATGTTGGTGGTTATTTCTGCTATGCGTGTAAAGGTGTATAAAGATAGATTTGTACAGATGCAAGCTATTGCCAAGCATAGAGCTGAGACTATCTCTTTACTTGAAGTTGAAATGCATGCTATCAAAACAAAAAATGAGACGCATGAAAAAGACTTGACACTCTTTTCTCAAACCAAAAAGCATTTGAGTGACATTACTATAGCACATCAAGAGCTTAAAGTAGCATTTGAGACACAAGAGAAGGTGTTAGGTACAACCAAAACAAACTTAGAGAAAGAAAAAGGCTTACATCAACAAGCCTTAGATGATTTTAAAGTACTCAATGAGCGTACAGAGAAACTTACAGAAGAAAATACAAGGTTTCGTACCAATAATGCAAGACTTGTACTAAAGCTTGAAAGTGCTGTAAGAAAAAGTCAATAGAAAAAATCAATAGAACAAGTCAATCAAAATAGTAAATGAGATTTAGGAGATAAAATGAGTAAAACAATTGTATGGCATAACCCAAGATGTAGTAAATCTAGAAACGCAGTAACACTATTGGAAGAGAAAGGGGTAGATGCTGAAGTAGTGAAGTACCTTGACACACCACCAAGCAGACAAGAGCTTATAGAAGTTTTAGATATGTTAGGGCTGAGTGCTAGAGGGCTTATGCGTACCAAAGAAGCTATCTACAAAGAACTAGGCATCAAAGATATCAATGATGAAGATATGTTGATTAATCTTATGGTAGCCAATCCTAAACTCATAGAACGTCCTATAGTTATTAAAGATGGTAAAGCAGCCATTGGCCGTCCTATTGAAAATATTGTGGCATTGTTAGACTAGATGCATGAATATATGAAACTTGCATTGAAGCAAAGTACGGTAGATAATTTAACACTGTATACGCAGCTGTTAAATAAAGACATCAATACCATACTTGAAGAGGCATTGGAACAATACTTTGACAGTGAACAAAAAAAACTTATGGAAAAAAACATTCATGATGATAACGCTACAACAAATCTAGATTATGATGAGTTTTGGGATGGCGTAGATATTTGAAATGAATAAAAGCGTACTTTTTAAAACACTAAAAGAGCTTCTGCTAGGAGCCATCATTGTCTTTGTTGTATTAAATGTTGTGAGTATGTTACGTAAACCAGAATTGAGTTCAACACAACTACCAACGATATCTGAAACACTTATAGATGGTAAAGTTTTTACCGTTTCTAAAAATAAACCTGTCGTCATTCACTTTTGGGCAACGTGGTGTCCTACCTGTAAGCTTGAAGCCCCAAATATTGAAACCATCTCAAAGGACTATACTGTTTTAAGTATTGCTGTCAATTCTGGAAGTGATGACGACTTACAAGCGTATATGCAAAAAGAAGATTTACACTTTAATGTCTTAAATGACAAAGAGGGTAGATGGGCTAATCAATTTAACGTGGAGGCATTCCCTACAACATTCATCTATGATGGCAAGGGTGAGTTACGTTTTACGGAAGTAGGGTACACAAGCACAGTAGGGCTACTGGCACGTCTAAAACTCTTGTAGCTTAGTAAGGGCTACAATCTAAAGCCAAGTTCTTGGGTGGTATATTTTTTGACACTGCCATCATCATCTGCGAAATAGACATAGTGTTTGTCATCAAAGGTGATACCCTCTTGTGCAAACTTTGACAGTTTTACCTTTTTAAGTACTTTATTTTGTTTGAGACTATAAACATAAAGCTTATCTTTTTTATCTGAAACCATATAAAGTTTTTTATCATGAAACTGTAGACCTGCAATATCTACACTATTGTGTTTGATGATGTCAATAACTTTTGCATAGTTTTCTCCTAGAGATACCACTAGCATTTTGCTCTGTTTCTTTTTACTTTGTATACTTAAGTAGTAGTGCCCCTTATGAAAAGAAATACCTTCAATACCGGACTTTTTACTGAAGGAAATTTTTTTACCTTTTATTTTATAGGATTGTATATTTTGTGTACTTCTATCTACTTTAAGCAGTGAGCCATTCTCTACTGCAAAAAGATAGTGTTTATCATGACACACGACACCTTCTAAGTCATATTTTCCTAGCTTCTGTTTAGTGAGTATTTTTCCTTCAGGTGTGAGTTCGTAGTATATACCTTCATCATTAGCAACGACGAGTGTTTGTGTATTGTGACAGTATGAAATACCCGAAGCCTCAGGTATTGTAGCAATGGTATGATTAGATGTACTGTTGCTACAAGCAAAAACAGTCAGAGTTAGAGGGGCATAGAGTATAGATTTAAATGACATGGTGTTCCTATATGATATGAGTGTATAATATCGCATCATAGCATAATGATTATTTAGTTAGAATATATCAAAATTTTTAGGAATGATGATGAATAACTGTGTACTGTGTAATAGTGAAGAAAACTTATGTGAGTATACTGTAACACCCAAAGATGAAACGATAATTATATGTAAAGTCTGTGAGTCAAGTATGGATGAGCCATTAAAAGACGAAAAGCATTGGAATTGTCTTCATGATAGCATGTGGAGTAGTGAACCTGCTGTGCAAGTAGTAGTCTATAGGTTACTGACTAAACTCAATGCACAAGATCAATTAGATATGTTATATGTAGAAGATGAGGTTGTCGCATGGTCAAAAGAGGGGTTGGCGAGCGAAAATGAAGAGCCAGTACGCGATGCCAATGGTACCATACTTGTTGAGGGTGATGCTGTGAGTATCATAAAGGACTTACCTGTAAAGGGTGCGGGCTTTACAGCAAAGCAGGGAACAACGGTCAAAAATATTCGTATGGTTCCAGGTGATCCTACACATATTCAAGGGAAGGTCAATGGGTCAATGATATTTATTGTCTCTAAATTTTTAAAAAAACTATAATATGAAGGAAATAAATGAAGCAAAAACTACTAGCCTTAACACTCTTAACAACGTTATTGGGTACATCAGCGTTTGCAGAAGATATTGTGCTAAACACTGAAAAGCTCAATGAAATTAAAAAAACAACGCGTGTGCTTGCTAAGCCAAGTATACAAGTCAGTGAGGGAATAGATAAAGGTACCTATTATTTTTTAAAGCTTAATGTCAAGCAAAACCGTGGCAGTAAAACGGTCAACGCTTTTTTAGAAAAAGAGAGTGGCGCACTCTATATTGGCACACGTTATGATAAAAATGGTCAAAAAATGACATTTCCTCTGACTAAAAAAGCTATTGAAACCATTAAAAAAGGTATTTCTTTTTCTTATGGTAAGGGTACAAAAGATTTGTATGTGGTGACTGATCCTGAATGTCCGTACTGTGTAAATTTTGAGAAGCAAGCACTTGGAAAACTTGATAACTACAGAGTCCATGTGATACTCTATCCACTTTCATTTCATAAAAAAGCACCGGCTATGGTTGAGTGGATTATGCAAGGTCAAGATGATGCAGAAAAGAAACATAGAATGGAAGATGTAATGGTCAATAACTCACAAGAGTACATGGCGTTTATGGGTAAAAAAGGTCAAAAGTTCAACTATACAGATACGATTAAAGTAAAAATTGACAATGCTATAGCTGCAGCAAAAGCGTTACGTGCGACAGGAACACCATCTGTCTATGATGATAAATTTTCAAAAGTAAATTGGAAATCATTAGTCACATCGAAAGTAGCACCTAAAGCTGTAGTAAAACAGGAAAAAAAGTAACTACAAGCCTTTCATGACCACTTCAAAAAGGTGGTCTACTTCTTCATCTTCAAAAAATACTGTCTGCTTAGAATGAAAAAAATCCAATACTTTTTTTGTAGGTAATGCTGGGGCATAAATGCATGCTGGGTGTGCAGGTTTAAAGGCTTGCATGAGTGAAATATGCTCTTCTATACGTTGTTCACATATAAAACAGTTCTCTTCTGGGTATAGACGTCCTTCGTAATCTAGTAAGGTAATATAACTTTCACAAACAATACGTTTAGGGTTCTGTTTATCCCATTTTTTAGCAGCATCTAGTAGTAAGTTGTAGTAAAAGTTGTCTACCTCTTCAGCTTCTCTGAGATGAGGTTCAAACTTTTTAATGAAATTGTGCCAGATGAGGAGCTTATTTTTATCGAAGAGCCAAGGAAAGTTCATTTGTGAGAGTGAACGTAGTCTTGGCATAAACCGACCATCTTCACCTTCTACTTCGAAGTCAACGAGATTGCCAAGTTGTAAAATGGAGTGACGTGCACCAAAAAATCGGTAGTATGTACGTACATGTGCTTCGGTAAGCAATGTCGCTATAGAGTCCTCATTTTTGGCTTTTTTGACTGAGAGTATAAATCCTTTAATAGATATTTCCTATATGCTTTTATGCTCTTGTACTACCAGAACCATAAATCTTAAACTTATAGGTGGTTAAACCTTCAATCCCCATAGGGCCTCTAGCATGAAGTTTGTTTGTACTTATACCCACCTCTGCACCAAAACCAAACTGTCCACCATCGGTAAATTGTGTAGATGCATTAAGGTAGACACAGGCTGAGTCAATGCTATTCATAAAGATTTCTGCATCTGTGTAGTTTTCTGTAATAATAGCATCAGAATGGTCTGAACCATATGTTCTTATGTGTGCAATAGCCTCGGCTACATTTGATACAACTTTTATAGAAAGAATATTTGAAAGGTATTCTGTTGCATAGTCTTCATCTGTTGCTGTGGTTACCTCTATGTATTTTTGTGTCTTTACACACCCTCTTAACTCAGTCTCATAGTTTGCATAGGCAACTTTAAGTTGTGGAAGTATGGTAGGGGCTATATTTTCATCTACAAGGAGTGTTTCCATCGCACCACAAATACCTACACGTCTACACTTTGCATTGATAGATACATCTAAGGCTTTGTTCACATCTGCATCTTTATGTATGTAGGTATGGCACAATCCCTTATCATGTTTTATGACAGGTACAGAGGCATTTGAAGAGATATATTTGATGAGTCCATGTCCACCTCTAGGGATGATAAGATCAACATATTCATCTTGCTTAATAAGTTTGGCTACACCCTCACGCGAGGCATCTGGAAGTAAAGAAACAATGGCTTTTGGTAAATTATTTTTTACTAAAGCTTCTTGGAGCACAGTAGCAATAATCTTGTTAGAGTTTTGTGCTTCTTTACCCCCTTTGAGTATACATACGTTACCACTTTTTAGACAAAGTGCAGCTGTGTCAGAAGTGACATTTGGACGAGACTCATAAATAATACCTATCACACCAATAGGCACAGTGATTTTCTGTATATTTAACCCAGTATCTGTCGTCCATCCTTCAAGTATGCGTCCTACAGGCTCTTTTAGTACAGCAATTTCTCTAATGGCTGTTGCCATATCTGATATTCTAGCCTTTGTGAGTAAGAGTCTATCCATGAGGGCAGCATCAAGATTGTTCTCTTTTCCTGCAACAATGTCTTTTTTATTCTCTTCTTCTATGCGTTCACTGTTGTCTATGAGTGCAGTTGCCATGTCATTGAGTACTTGGTTTTTTACTGTGCCACTCAGTGTTGCCACAATGCTTGAAGCCTCTTTGGCTTCTTGTAAAAATGTTTCCATGTTTACTCCTGTATATAAGAACAACAGTAGTCTGTGACTGTTTTGACTTTGAGGTCAAATGAAGCATTTGCAGGAACTTCAAAGGTTTCAGGTGTATGAAGCGTTCTAAAGTCTTCTTCTCCTGGCAGTTTGATTTCAAGTTCACCACTCATCATCTCCATTACTTCAGCTGCTTGCGTGTCAAAAGTATATTCACCTGGTAGCATCACACCTAAAGTCTGTTTCGAACCATCTGCTAGTTCTATGGCTCTACTGGTTACTCTACCATCAAAATAGATATTGGCTTCTTTTACCATAGATATATTTTCTAATTTTGTCATGTTCTTCCTTTGGGCTCATCTCTATCGATATTTTTTCCATATAATTGTAACAAGTTACACTTCTTCTAAAGTTAATTTAGCCAAATATAAGTTGTATCATATTAAGTATAAACATAGAGATAAATCCAAATTTATAAATCATAAATTCATGACGTTCTATAAATGATGTACGTTTGTCATAATAGGGCTTTACTTTTTGGGGATGGGTGAGTTCATACTGCATTTCTGAGTAGTTGTGGTAACGTAACTTTGTATCACTCTCTAATGCTCTTAAGATGATACTCTCAAGCCATGAAGGTATTTTACTGTTGATATGACTTGGTATTTTGACGGTTTTTTCAAACGAAGGTGTTTGAAAGGGTTCAATCTCACCATAAGGGTACTTTTGTGTAAGTATTTCATAGAGTGTGACACCTATGGCATAGAGTTCTGTTTGTTCGGTTATGGGTGCTTGTTGAAAGCGTTCAGGAGCAAGATAACTAGGGGTTCCTGCGCGTGTCACATTAGAGTATGCCTCGGTAATACTACCAAAGTCAACCATCTTAAAGACAGTTCTCCCTTTACGTTTTGTGACGATGATGTTTTCTGGTTTAATGTCACCATGAACTAGGTCAAGGCGTATAAGGTACTGAGACATCTTGAGTAAAAAAGTCGCTAGCTCGACTGAGAGATCAACCGATAGAGGTTTTTTTGCCGTATAGCTCTTTAAATCTTCTCCCTCAATATAGGCCATGATATAATAGCGATGTGTACGTTTTTTAGGAATGGCAGTCTTTGGGAAAAAACCAGCCTTAAGCCGTTTTGCCATCCATACTTCTTTAACAAACATGTCAAGTTGTAGTTCATCATCTAAGGCTTCAAAAGGTACAAACTTTATAACATAGTGTGAACCTCTTTTCTCACAAAGCCATGTACGTTCATTTTGAATCAGTGATTTAATGAGCGTGTAGCCATCTATCACATCTCCAACTTTATAGTGTTCTTGGATAATAAGCTGAGACTGCTTCATTTTTAAACGTTGATCGAGCTCTTTTATATTAAGTACCACAGCAGTGGTATCATCTGGTAGTTTCTCTTCATGTTTTTTTGAAGCTTTTTTAACTAAAAATGAAGCCCCTATCATCATACCAGATAGCATTTCTTCATCTGATAGCTCGTTATAAAGTCCATCTGAACAGAGCATGATTTTATCATTGGTTTGAAGGTTATTTTCAAAATAATATATTGAGACACTCTCTTCTAGTCCCATAGCTGCAGTAAGAACATTTTCCATACCTTGTTCATCCATAGTGTGGTCTGTAGAGAGTTGCGTTAAAGCATTGTCTCTATGTAGGTAGATGCGACTATCTCCTACATTGGCACCATAGAGTCTGTCTCCTTCAATGACTACTAGCGTTAAGGTCGTGACAAGCTCTTCACGTTCATAATCTTCCATAGATTCTAGGTAGAGTAGTCTGTTGATATTTTCTATAAAATGGTGTATAGATTTTTCCATACTCCATGATCTTGGTCTGTTTTTTAATGAGTGTACTAAAAAGTTGCAAGTACGTTGGGCAGCTTCGGCACCTTGTAAGGCAGACCCAACACCATCGCACACTACAGCCACTGTAATAGTGTCTAAGACTTTTATTTCATAGAAATCGTCACCTTTAAGTTTTGTACCTTTGGCAAGTGTGAGTCCTGATGTTTCGATGTTCTGTTTTGACATGTAGTGCCTTGATGCTTATTTTAAACTATATGATAAAAATTATGACATAATTTAAAATAATGTATCTAAAGTGTATCTTGTTTGATAAGAAAGAGGCATGAAGCGTACGTTCATACCTCTTATTTAGTGTATTAAATCATCCCACCTGATTTTACACCCCATGTGGTTCTCCATCTTGTTTTTACAAAACTAAGTCCTGCTATGGCTACGAGTACAACCGCTGCAAAAATGAGGAAACCTACCATGTAGCCATCAAATGCACCTTTAGACCAACCAAGTGTCTTAATCAGCGCTGTACCACCCAGACCACCAGCAGCTCCCACTATACCTGTCATAATACCAATATCTTTACCAAATCTTTGTGGTACTAACTGGAAAACTGCACCATTTGCCATACCAAGGTTTGCCATAATAAGGAAAAGTACTGCAATTGCAACAAAAAATGGTAAAGGCACTAACGCTGTGAGGGTCACTAAAGCAGCAACAGAACCATAAAAGAAATAGAGTGCTTTCACACCACCAATTCTATCTGCTATGTTACCACCCACAGGACGAAGTACTGCACCAGCAAAGATACATAATGCACCAAAATATCCTGCAACTACTTTAACGTTATCTTCATTCAACACGTCTATACCAAAGGCATTCATATCTACTTGATAGGTATTCATAAGATAGACCTTCATGTATCCTGCAAACCCTACAAAACCACCAAAAGAAATAGCATAAAAGAGGTTGAACCACCATGTGTCTTTATCTTTGAGTAATTTACCATAGTCAGATAGTTTTTTAGGTCTGGCTTTATAGACAGACTCTGGGGCATTTTTAGCAATGAATACATAAGCAATAAGCACTGCAATAGACATGACACCACCCACTAAGAATACCGATTCCCATCCCCAAATTTCTGCTATTTTTGGAGCAAATAGAAAGTCGATAACGACACCTATATTACCAGCACCAGCAATACCTAGTACAATCCCTTGAGATTTTGGCGGATACCATTGACCAGCTTGGGGAAGGGCGACAGCAAAAGATGCACCAGCAAAACCAAGACCCAATGCAACAATGAGTAACGCATTATAAGTGATATTTTCACCCATGAAATATGCTGTAAAAAGTGCTGCTATTACTACAGACTGGGAGAGTAGAGCAGTTGTCTTAGCTCCTAGTTTATCGACACCAAAGCCAAGTAAGATTCTCAGTAATGCACCTGAGAGTATAGGAAGAGAGAGTAAGGTTGCTTTCTCTCCTGCTGTCATGATATGTCCTCCAAGTGCCAATGCCTCAGAAATTTCTGTTGAGAGCGGACCTAACATTGTCCACACCATAAAACTCATATCAAAATATAAAAATGCCATGAACAACGTTGGTGTATGCCCTTGACCTTTTAATGCTTTAAATCCTGCCATATTATTACTCCTTTAAGTAAACGATGGTAGAAGTATACATCTAAATTATCTTAACTATAACTATAACTATGATTAATATTTAATCAGTTGACTTTGCGAAGATTTACACTTTAAATTATAGAATCATTTGTTGTTGAATAATGACAATGATTAAATTTTATACAGATAAAAGAAAATTTGAACGACACTGAAAGATATAATCGTAGCAACATATAAGGACCTCTACCTATGCAGAAAAGAAGAACACTACCCATCTTACTAAAGAACCAAAAAATACTTTTACTTGGTGGTGGAAATGTTGCCTTACAAAAAGCAGAAGTCTTAGCACATAATGACATCTCTTTTTCTATCGTCACGCAAGAGTTATTTCCTAAAATAGAAGAACTTTGTAGTGATATACATATCAAAAAATTTAAATTAAAAGATATAGGTACACATACTATTATCATCGATGCTACGGGTAATGAGAAAGTGACTAAAAAGCTTTTACAGTATAAAAAAAAGCATCCCGTATTACTCAACGTAGTAGATGTACCTGAAGTATGTGACTTTTACTTTATGGCTTTAACTAAAAATACACCTCTTCAAATTGCGGTAAGTAGTTCAGGTAGTAGTCCTACACTTGCAAAATATTTTAGAGACAAGTGTCAGTTAATGATCCCCGAGGATTTAGATACATTTGTCAATGAGCTGAAAGTAAAAAGAAACAAAGGTATCATTGAGAGAGACCAAACACTAGATGAAATCAAACAAATGAATAAAAAAGCCTATTTGGTAGGATGTGGTCTAGGTGACCCTGAACTTCTTACACTTAAAGCATACAACACTATACAAGCTGTTGATGTGGTTCTGTATGACCACCTCATCTCTGATGAGATCATGCGTATTGTGCCAGATAAAACAAAAAAGATATTTGTAGGAAAAGAAAAAGGGTTTCATACCAAACCGCAAGAAGAGATCAATAAACTCATACGCAAACAGATTAAAAAAGGGTACTCTGTCGCACGTTTAAAAAGTGGTGACCCTTTCATTTACGGTAGAGGTGCGGAAGAGTTACTCTACTTAACACAAAAAGGTATTAACACAGAAGTGATACCTGGTATCTCTTCTGCAACGTCAGGACCACTGATGGCAAATATCCCTATTACTGCGAGAGACTACAGTAAATCTTTTACAGTCGTAACTGCACATCTTAAAGGTAATTCTGTCAATCTTGACTGGGTACCAATGTTAGCCAAGTCTGACCATACAGTCGTTGTACTTATGGGACTTACTCGTGTGAAAGAGATAGTCCAAGAAGCAAAAGATTTAGGCATTGACATGAAAAACCCTTGTGCCATTGTGTCCAATGCAAGTAGAAAAAATCAAAAAGTTTTAACCACCACACTTGGAAAACTTGAAAAAGTTTCAAAAAAAGCTTCAAGACCATCTATTATGGTTTTTGGAGATGTTATCAATTATACCAATACACTTAAAGCGAGTCAAAAATGAGTAAATTAGAAAAAGCGTTAGAAGCAAGAAGTAAAAAAGTGAATAAAGTAGAGACTACCAAGGCGCTTAAAATGCCTATGGATGTCCATGCAAAACTTGATAGTATTGCTGCAGCAGGCTATGAAGGGCTTGCAAAAGAAGATTCAGCATATTTTTTAAAATGTTTTGGGCTTTTTGATAAAGGTGAAGACTTCATGCTTCGCGTACGTATACCTGCTGGTCAACTTACCTACGAACAAGCAAAATGTATAGGGGAACTTGCACATGAATATGGAGATAACTACATTGATCTTACAACACGGATGCAGGTGGAACTTCGTTATTTAGATATATCAAATATTGCAAAAGTCTTAGAAAAATTAAAAACCGTTGGTATCTCTACTTTTCAAACTGGGGTAGACAACCCTCGTGGTATTGTGGCTGATCCACTTGATGGTATTGCTTATGATAACGTCATTGAAACAATGCCTATTATTCATGAAATGCAAGCTGTATTTACAGAAAACCCTGAATGGATTTCTGCCTTACCTCGTAAATTTAATACGGGTATTCTTGGGTCACTTTCAAACTCATGTAATATATTTGGTCATGACTGTTGTTTTGTTTTAGCACAAAAAGAAGGTGTATTTGGATTTAATATCTTCTTAGGTGCCAGAGTCGGTGTACAGTCACAAGATGCAAACCTCTTTGTGACAGCAGAAGAAGTACCTCTCTTCTTTGAGTCACTTCTCACTGTCTTTAAAAACTATGGGTATAGAGATAACCGTAATAAGAACCGTCTAGTCTTTTTGATTAACGATGTGGGTATAGAGAGTTTTGTAGATGCAGTCCAAGAAGAAGCTGGTCTAAAATTTACTACAGCAGGGACTACAATGGTACAGTCTCAAGCCATCGCACTAGGGTCAAATAAAGTACTAGGACGTAATGGAAAGTTTAACTACAAGCTCGTTGTTCCCTCTGGTATCTTTACAGGTACAGACATGATAGCTGTGGCTGAAGTAGCAAATAATTATGGTTCAGGAGACATTAGACTGACCTATGATCAAAATATATATATTGTGAACATAGAGAAAGAGGTTCTCAAAGATTTTGAGAGTATGGAAATCATTAAAAACTACGCACACTACAATAACCTCTACTTTAATGACATGATAGCTTGTGCCGGAACAGCTACGTGTAGTTTTGGTGTCATTCCAAACAAGCCAGATGCTATAGAGATGGCACACTTTCTTAACTCAGAAGTAGCCATAGAAAATGCAAATGTACGCATGAACTGGTCGGCATGTCCTAAGGGGTGTGGAGTCCATGGCATTGCAGACATTGGTTTTGAAGGATGTAAAGCAAAAGATGCTGAGGGTAACCGAGTGGACGGTGTACACATTTTCTTAGGTGGTAAGATTACAAGAGTGGCAAAAGAGGCACATGCTTTACATAAAGCACTGCCTATTACGGAAGCAAAACACCATGTAAAGTATCTTCTTAAAACCTATGCTACACACAAACTGAGAGCTGAAACGTATGAAGCCTTTGATGATAGATTTTTATCTCAAAACTATAGTTTTCAAGCACTTGCATTTTTCACCAAGATAAATTACATCCTCAATGAGAAACTAGGACTAGACATTATGCTAGAACTAGAAGCTGAGCCAACAAGTTCTAAACGTGAAGAGTATGAGCTCTTTGGTTTTGGACTCAAGCTTTTTAAACTACTTACAGGTGAAAAACGTTTTGAAGGTGTCGATGGTCTGAACCCTATACTTGTTAAACCCCGTACTATAAAAAGAGACACAGTAAGTCAGCTAAACACACAAGTGCCTGCAAAACTCTCTGAGGTCATCTACAACATGACACACGAAACAAAAAAAGAAAGAGCGGCCGTTTTTTCAGAGTTACTTGTAGCACTTAAAGAAGTATAATGGCTGTTCAACCCCTTACAGAAAACACACCACTATCAGACTTCATTACGCATAAAACAAATACGGGTATGCAGTGTGGTAACTACTCCATCGACTTACCTGAACTTGGAGAGGGAGAACAGTACCGTTTTCACTTTGATGCTACTGCTTGTGTAGGGTGTCACTGTTGTGAGGTAGCTTGTAATGAACAAAATGCAAACCCTGATGACATTAAGTGGAGACGTGTAGGAGAAATGGAGATGGGTGCATTCCCTGATACTCTACAACTCTTTAACTCTATGAGCTGTAACCACTGTATAGAACCAGAATGTCTCATGGGCTGTCCTACTGAGTCTTACGTCAAGTTTGACAACGGTATCGTATGGCATGATGACCCTAGTTGTATCGGGTGTCAGTACTGTACGTGGAACTGTCCTTATGAAGTGCCTACATTCAACGCTGATCGTGGTATCGTCACCAAGTGTCATATGTGTGCAGATAAACTCGAAGAGGGACAAAGTCCTGCATGTGTACAAGCCTGCCCTTCAAATGCTATAGAGATAGAAGTATTTAACGTTAAAGCGTGGTTGGATGAGGATATGGCTAAGGAAGGAGTTGCTCCACACTTACCAGATATAGAGATAACTAAACCAACCACACGCTACACTCTGCCAGAATTAAAAGAGGGAGAAGAGCTACGCATCGCAGATGAGCACTTACTCAAACCTGCACATCCGGAAATACCTCTTGTGTTTATGACAGTACTTACACAAGTAAGTCTGGGTGCATTTTTAGCACTCTTTTTAGGACAGTTACTCTTTAGTTTAGGATTTAACCTACCTAAACCAAACCTAGCTATGGCACTTTTAGCTTTCATACCTAGTGCTATTGGTTTGCCACTTTCTGCACTTCACTTAGGCAGACCAGGCATGGCACTCATGGCGATGAAAAACTGGAGAACTTCATGGCTAAGCCGTGAAGCCATCGCTCTTGGAGCCTTTACAGGGTTAGCCTCACTTGTAGCACTACTCTATTTCTTAGAGGTAAGCGGTTTTGTTTTACTCTTTGTTGAAGCCATCACCCTAGCCATAGGTATATACGGTATCTATGCACAGTCGATGATCTACCGTATCAAAGCACGTCCAAGTTGGGATAGAAGCTCAACGAACAAAAAGTTCTTTGGTACAAGTTACGTAGGCTTTTTACTCATTGCCACTGCCTTACTCATAGCCAACGGTACACAAGGGGTGATGGTACTTTTAGCCATTACCCTTTTAGCGGGTATGGGACAAGCTCTTATCATCTTTGAAGAAGTAATGTTTTATAGACACCTAGACAAAGAAGACCCACTCTACTACCAATACAACCGAAGCCGTATATTGCTTCAAGAACATTTTGCTACAGTAAAGAAGTTAAGAGTCTATTCTTTGGCTGTATTTGCTTTGGCATTACCACTTTTGGCTATCTTGTTTACTGCAAGTGGATTAGTAAGTTTAGCTATAGGGACATTACTAGTCGCAACCATCGGTGCATTTATCTCCGAACTCAGCGGTCGGTACTTATTTTACAGAACCGTTGTGCCATTAGGACTAGCAGGGAATTTCTTTGCTGGTAATCAGAGACACTAAATATGTATGAGAATATCAAACTTGACAATAACACTTTTATGTCTTATAATGTGTACATAATATGGAACATAAAGGATACTCTATGCAAGTAGTTAATTTTACAGAAGCAAGAAACAATTTAAAGTCACTGTGTGATACGGTCTATGCAGATAGTGAAGAGATCATAGTCAATCGTAAAAATGGAGAAAATGTAGTCATCATCTCACTAGAGAGTTATAATGCATTACAAGAGACTTCTTATTTGATGGCTTCTCCTAAAAATAAAGAGCGTTTACTGAATTCTCTTTCTAACGCACGGGCAGGTAAAGTAACACAAAGAGAGTTAGCAGAATAATGAATCTTCTTTTTACAGATGAGTCATGGGAAGATTACTGTTATTGGCAAAACCATGACAAAAAGATACTCAAAAAACTAAACACTCTTCTAAAAGAAATAAAAAGAAGTCCTTACGAAGGCACAGGAAAACCCGAAGCTTTAAAACATGAACTTCAAGGCTGTTGGTCAAGACGTATCAACCAAGAACATCGCCTGGTTTATGAGGTTTTTGATACACAGATAAATGTATTGGCTTGTCGGTATCATTATGGGAGTTGAAAACAATACAAAGGGTTGTGACTTGTTGTACAAAACTGTTGTAGCATTGGGACTGGCAGGGAATTTCTTTGCTGGTAATCAGAGACACTAGAAAGGATAAGAAAATGAGCCTCATACAAAAAGCAAAAGACTTTCTAGGTTTTGACATCAAAGAAGATAAGTATGCACTTGTGGATGACCCTATTTTTGGTAAAGTAGCTAAAGACAAAGCACCTGACAAATGGGTACGTTCTACTTGTGGATACTGTGGTGTAGGGTGTGGTATGTACATCGGGGTGAAAAATGGTAAAGCTGTTTACTCTAAAGGTGACCCTCTTCATTCTGTGAACTTTGGAACACTCTGTCCTAAAGGTCTTAGTGAACATAAAATGGTCTATGCTGACTCACGTGTAGAAAAACCTCTCATACGTAAAAATGGTACACTCACACCTAGCTCGTGGGAAGAGACCTTTAAACATACTTCTGATGAGTTTAAACGTATTCAAGAAGAGCATGGTAAAGAGTCCGTAGCTGTCATCTCTACAGGACAACTACTCACTGAAGATTTTTATGCATTAGGTAAGTTTGTACAACTAGGACTTGAAACAAACAACTATGATGGAAACACCACGCTTTGTATGGCATCTGCCGTCATGGGATACAAACAAACTTTTGGAAGCGATGGCCCAACTGGATGTTATGAGGACTTTGAAAAAGCTGATGTCATTATGCTCATAGGGGCGAACATCGCAGATAATCACCCTATCTTAAAACTGCACATTGCTAAAAATGAATCTGTCACAGGTAAAAAGCCTACTATCATCGTGGTAGACCCACGAAAGTCTAAAACAGCGCAGATGGCAGACATCTTTGTACCACTTAAACCACGTTCAGATCTGGCACTTATCAATGGACTTTGTTACATCATATTTGAACAGGGATGGGAAAATGAAAAATTCATCAAAGAACGAACAAACGGTTATGTGGAGTTAAAAAAACACATTTTAGCTAACTATCCTCCTCAAGAAGTAGCAGAAATTACTGGTATTGAAGTCAAGGAACTCTATAACCTTGCTAAAATCTACTCACAAGCTGGTGCAGTGATGTCTGCATGGACTATGGGAGTTAACCAAAGTAGCATTGGTACAGACACTGTCTCTGCCATCTGTAACCTTGCACTCATTACCGGAAATGTTGGTCGTGAAGGGGCAAGTCCTATGTCTATTACTGGACAATGTAATGCTATGGGGACTAGAGAGTTTGGGTTTACCTCTTCCATACCAGGGTATAGAAACTATGCCTCTAATGCTGACAGACAAGCCTTTGCAGATATAGTCAATGTACCTGTAGACCTTGTACCTACCAAACGTGGGTATGCCTACCCTCAAATCATCGATGCCATCAACCGTGGAGAGATAAAAGCCTTATGGGTCGTTGCTACAAACCCTCTAGTCTCTTACCCTGACCAAAATGCTCTGCGTGAAGCCCTAAAAAAACTAGACATTCTTGTAGTCCAAGATGCCTTTATGTCTGACACTGCGCAGATAGCTGACGTGGTTTTTGCAGCAGCTACATGGTCTGAAAAAGAAGGATGTTACACCAACTCTGAACGGCGTTGCAACTATGCTAAGAAAGCTGTAGAGCCACTGGGTGATTCCAAAGCAGACCTTGACATCGTTTTAGAGTTTTCTGAGTATTTTGAAGATAAACATGAATTACTTTTTAAAGATTTAAAAACACCTAGAGATGTATTTAACGAGATTAAACGTGTCAGTCAAGGGCAACTTTGTGACTACTCTGAGATGTCTTATGAAAAGATCGAACAACTCGGTGGGATACAGTGGCCATGTAATACTAGTGCGCCAGAAGGTACTAAACGTCTCTACTCTGAAGAGATGCCATGTACCACAGCAGATGGAAAAGCAAACCTACTGCCTGTAGACTGGCAACCTCTCTCAGAGATGGCATGTGAAGGTCTACCACTCATCCTTAACACTGGACGAACGGTAGAACAGTTCCATACACGAACAAAAACAGGTACCATAGGGATACTTGAAGACTTAGCACCTGAAGCATGGGTCGACTTAAGTCCTAAAGATGCTTTAAAACTTCAGGTCAAGTCTGGTGACCGCATAGCGCTTTCTGGTACACGTGGAAGAGTAGAAGATGTGATAGTCAAAATTTCTGAGACTGTACGCGAAGGAAATGTCTTTGTACCTTTTCACTTTAATGAACAACTCATTAACAACATCACTATTGCTGAGTTTGACCCTAAATCTTTTGAACCAAACTACAAACAGTGTGCTGTACAACTCCACTCTCAAGCTGTGCCTGAAGGTATAGTCTATGAAAAATTAGAAATATCTGGATATTTAGAAGGAGTAAAAGTGTATGAAGAAGAGGGCATTCCTATTAATCAATTAACAAAAAATTAATAAATTATTAAAAATTAGTCAACAACATAAAAAACCTTTTATAAAACTTGTTGTATAATCTGAAGATATTTTAAATATAAGGAAAAAAAATGAAACTAACAAAACTTAGCTTAATCGCTACATTGGCAATGAGTGCTGCATTTGCAGGTGGAGACATAGTGCCAACAGAACCAGAAGTTACAGCACCAGCTCCAGTAGCTGATTGTGAAAAAGATACAACAGTATCAGGTAAAGCAGTAGGGTATTACTATACATGGGAAGGTACTGATCTTTTCAAAAAAGAGAGTACAGCTATCGGTACTGCAGTAACACTTGACGTTGCTCATAAACTTACATCTAATATTACAGCTAACTTCTCAGCAGTAGGTTATGCAAACCTAGGTGAAGAAGAAGCAGGGTATATGGAAGGTGAAGAGACTGGAGCATATTTTAATGTGGCTAACTTGACTGGTACATTTGGTGATACAACAGTTGTTTTAGGTCGTCAGCTTATGGCAACACCAATGCTTGGTGGTTTTGACTGGCTATTAGCACCAGGTGCTATGGAAGCTGCAACTATTATGAATACTTCTATCTCTAATGTAACACTTGTTGGTTCTTATGTGAATAAATGGAGAAGTAATAATACAGGTTCAACATTTGTAGAACTAGACGATGACAACTATGCATTGGGTGCAGCATACTCTGATGCTTTTGATGCAAGTGTTTGGTACTATAATATAGATGCACTTGACTACACACAAGTATATGCAGATGCAGGATATACATTTTCAGGTATTACACTTAATGCACAATACGCAACAACAGACTATGGAACTACAGATGATTCAACAGCATTTGGTGTAAAAATTGCTGGTGAATTTGCAGGTATGACTGCAAGTGTTGCATACAATAAAGTTGATGATGCTGAAACGGGTTACGTCGGTGTTGATTCACTGTATACAAGTTCATGGAATGTATTTGCATCAGGTGTTGTAGATGATTCATTTAAAGTAGCACTTGGTACAGAGTTATCTGGTCTTGCAACTGAAGTTTCATATGCACAATATGGTGAAGAGGGTTCAGAACTAGATGTGATACTTGGTTATGATATCACTGATACACTTAACCTTGGTGTTGTATTTACAGCAACTGACTACACATATGATGATGCTTCTGATGACGCTGAAAATGCTCTTGAAGTATTTGCAACATACACATTTTAATCTTATAATCTCCCCAAACATTTTGGATACATCACTCTCCTCGGAGAGTGTTTGGGTCTATATTCTTTTTATCCTAAACACTCACTTTTTTTAACATAATTTATGTACTTTATCCTCTTTGATTCTATTATTGGATCTAGATAGTTTAATATATACCAGTCAATAGAGTTATCTATTGGTTAAATTTTAATCACAATCCTGATATTAATTGGTTTTTTAGTTGTTATAATTTGGATGTAAATAATTTTAAAGGAATTAGCATGAAATTGAAACTTTCAGCTCTTATGGCATTGTTCTTGCCTATCATCGCATTTGCAGAAGATAAATTGGACACAGGAGATACCGCATGGATGATGGTATCAACAGCATTTGTTTTATTAATGACACCAGCAGGTTTAGCACTATTTTATGGTGGTATGACAAGAAGTAAAAACGTACTTAACACCTATGCAATGGTTATGGGTGCATTTGTACTTGCATTTGTAGTATGGATTGTTGCAGGATACTCTATAGCATTTGGAGCAAATGAAAGTGCTGCACTTCAGAATGTATTTGGTGGTTTTAACCACGTTTTACTGGATGGTATTAAATGGACTGATTTAAGTGGTACATATCCTACGTATGTATTTATTGCATTTCAAGGTACATTTGCTGCTATTACTGTAGCTATCGCTTCAGGTTCTGTTATAGGACGTATGAAGTACTCAACATGGATGGTCATTGTTATTCTTTGGGGACTTTTAGTGTATGCTCCAATAACACACATGGTATGGGGTGGTGATGGTGCACTTCTTTTTGACGCTGGTGCACTTGACTTTGCTGGTGGTACAGTTGTACATATGAATGGTGGTTTAGCTGGACTAGTACTTGCTATCTTAGTTGGTAAAAGAATGGGACACAATTCGGTTGCTATGAAGCCATATAGTATTCTATTGACTGCAGTAGGTGCAGCTTTATTATGGTTTGGTTGGTATGGATTCAATGGTGGTTCTGCGTTTGGTGCAAACGCTATTGCGGGTCTTGCTGTGATGACAACAACATTGGCTACTGCAATTGCAGGTGTTACTTGGATGGTGTTAGAGTGGATTGTTTATAAAAAACCAACACTTCTTGGAATTGCGTCTGGTATTATTGCTGGTCTAGTGGCTATTACGCCTGCAGCAGGATTTGTAGATGTAACTGGTGCATTAATCCTTGGTTCTGTTGGTTCTATAGTTGCATTCTTTGGTGTAGTTAAACTTAAAAAGATATTTGGATACGATGATTCACTAGATGCCTTTGGTATTCACTTCTTAGCAGGTCTATGGGGTGCACTTGCAACTGCTTTCTTAGCACTTAATGACCAAGATTTACTTTGGGATGGACCATTAAAAGAGTCTGGAGATAGAATGGGACAGTTTATGGTTCAACTTGAATCTGTTGTTGTTGTTGGCCTTTGGACACTTATTGGTACAATCGTAGTCTACTATATTGCTTCGGCACTTACAGGTGGAGCAAGAGTCGATGAAGAGACAGAAAGTACTGGTCTTGATGAAACTATTCACGGTGAGAATGTAGTAAACAATTAAATAGGACGTGACTAGAGTAAATCTCTAGCTCACTACGTTGAGACTAATGTCCTCTTCAGTAGAGGGCTTACGCAACTAGTTACTTTAAAAGTAGCTAGTCTATATTATATGAGGAAACACAATGAAAAAAATTGAAGCGATTATTAAACCGTTTAAATTAGAAGATGTAAAAGATGCTCTTGTAGCAGAAGGTATTGAGGGTATGACAGTATCTGAAGTAAAAGGTTATGGACGTCAACAAGGTCATTCTGAACTTTATAGAGGTGCAGAGTATGTGGTTGAATTTATACCTAAAGTTAAAATAGAGGTCATTGTAAGTTCAGATGAGTATGCAAATAAAGCTATAGAAGCTATTAAAGAGAATGCAAAAACAGGTAAAATTGGTGATGGTAAGATTTTTGTATCTGATATCTCAAAAACAATCCGAATAAGAACGGATGAAGAAGATTCAGAAGCACTTTAAAACATCATTTTTTGTATGGAGTGATTATTAACTCCATACAATAATAAAATTTCAAACTAGATATTTATAATTTATGATTATAAAGATTTTCTCTCACTTATACACCCCATAGCTTTACTCTCAGACCTTAAACAAATTTTAACCATATTTTAGCTATAATCCTTTCCATTTAGAGACACTATATCATGTCTAAATATTTACTTTTCAAGGTTGCCATATGCAAGATTTATTTACTTCATTTAAGGACAATTGTGGATTTGGGCTTTTGGCCTCTATCGATAATATACCTTCACACAAAAATTTAGAAGATGCCGTTACATCTCTCTCTCGTATGATGCACAGAGGAGCAGTGGCAGCAGATGGTAAAACAGGAGATGGAGCAGGGCTACTTCTTTCAATGCCAAAATCATTTTTTGCTAAAGAGGCTTCTGCAAATAGCGTATATCTTCCTGAAAATTATGCTGTAGCAATGGTGTTTTCTAACAATCCCACTGATTTTGATGTCATTGCTAAGATTTGTGATAACAATGATCTTAAAATTATCTATACGCGTACGGTACCTGTAGACACCAACGCACTAGGTAAGCAAGCACTTGCTTCACTTCCAACCATGAAACAAGTATTTGTAGCACCGAATTCACCAGTTGCGATTAATCGTTTTGAGGCATTAGTTTATCTTTCTCGTAAAGAGATTGAAGCAGCGTTGATGGAAGATGACACTTTCTATATTCCTTCATTTTCAACTTCAGTGATTTCTTATAAGGGACTTGTGATGCCTACGCATATCAAAGAGTTCTATAAAGACCTTGCAGATCCTGCATTTGAGATATCTTTTTGTCTTTTCCACCAACGTTTCTCGACCAATACTCTACCACAGTGGAAACTTGCACAGCCATTTAGAATGATTGCGCACAATGGTGAGATTAACTCAGTGACGGCAAACAGATTTAATGTGAAAACTAAAATGGCTAATGCAAAGTCAGAAGTCTTTACAGATGAAGAGATGGATAGACTAAGAAATGTTATCCAAGATGGTATGTCCGACTCAGCGAGTCTAGATAACTTTATGGAGTTCTTACGTGTGAATGGCGTAGATTTCTTCAAGGCTGCACGTTCACTTGTACCAGCACCTTGGCATAACAATCCACAGATGGATACAGAACTTAGATCATTTTATGAATATGCAAGTGCTACATTTGAGGCATGGGATGGTCCAGCTGCTGTAAGTATGACAGATGGTCGTTATATCGGATGTGTACTTGATAGAAATGGTTTGAGACCTTCAAAGTACATTAGAACGACAGATAACAGACTTCTTATTTCTTCTGAATATGGGGTACTTAAACTACCTGAAGAAGAGATTGCTGAACGTGGAAGACTTCAATCTGGTCAAATGATGGGTATTGACCTCAAGCATGGTAAAGTACTTACCAATGATGATATCAATAAGTATCTAAAAGCAGGAAATGCTTATGATAAATGGTTGACTTCAAACCTATCTTATCTTCAAGAATATGTACCTAATACAGATGCAACGGCATGTGAAACACAGTATGGGGACATGGCGGCAAAACAACGTTACTTTAACTTTACCTCTGAAGTGGTTAGAGAAATTATTAGACCGATGCTTAGTGAAGGTAAAGAGACAACGGGCTCAATGGGTGATGACACACCACTTGCAGCTTTCTCTACTGAGCAGCGTAATTTTACAGACTTTTTTAAACAAAAGTTTGCTCAGGTAACTAACCCCCCAATAGACCCTATCCGTGAAAAAACGGTCATGAGTCTTAATACTGGTTTTGGTGAAAGTCACAATATTCTTAGTGATAGCCCGACCCATGCGAAACGTCTTAAAACAGTACTTCCTGTAATGTCAGCTGAGAAGTTCTGCCTTCTTCAAGAGTTTGGTAATCCTAGCAATGAAAAGTATGACCCAAGCTATAAAGTAGGAAACTATGATACAACGTATAAAGGTGATTTAAAAACCAGTCTTGATGCATTGATTCAGCGTATTATTGATGATGTAAGAAGAAGTAATGTCAGAACCATTATTTTAGATGATAGAAAGCTTAATGCTGAGAATAAAGTCATCCCAATGCTTATGGTTATTGGTCGTTTAAATCAAGAGCTATTAAAGGCAAATATTGCACATCTTACTAGTATAGTTGCAGTTACGGGTGAAGTGTTTGATCCTCATTCTGCTGCTTGTCTACTCAGTTTTGGTGCTGCTGCACTTTTCCCTTATTTACTCTATCATACAGTTGAAGAGCTAGAAGAGGGCAATGAAGCAATTAAGCCTATCTTGAAGCGTTTCAGAAGAGCAATGGGTGCAGGGCTTATGAAAATCATGTCTAAGATGGGTATCTCGACACTTGCATCCTATAGAAACTCAAGACTCTTTGATGTCATTGGTCTAAGTTCTGAAATTGTTGATGATTGTTTTGATGGTGCAACAGGATTACTACCAGGTTTAGGATATGAAGATATAGATGCACGACTGAATTCAAATCATCAGCGTGCATATACTAACGCATTTGATGGTAAGAAGAATGCACTGTACAAAGGTGGGTTTTATAAGTACAAAAAAGGTGAAGAGTTCCATGACTTTTCACGTCCTACAATTTCTGCAATGCAAAAAGCATCTCAGAGTGGAAATAAAGAAGATTATGCAGAGGTTAAAAAACTTGTAAATGAACGTGATAAGAAATTTATTCGTGATTTTTATGACCTAAAAAGTGATAGAGAATCAATTAGCATTGATGAAGTAGAGCCATTGAGTGAAATTTTTAAACGTTTCTCAACGGCTGCAATGTCTATGGGATCTATATCACAAGAGGCACATGAGACACTAGCAGTTGCTATGAATCAAATTGGTGGTAAATCAAACTCAGGTGAGGGTGGTGAATCACCATCTCGATATGGCACAGAGAGAAATTCAAGTATTAAGCAAGTGGCATCTGGTCGTTTTGGAGTGACACCAGAATACTTGAGATCTGCAACTGAGCTTCAGATTAAAGTAGCACAAGGTGCAAAACCAGGTGAGGGTGGTCAGCTTCCTGGAAGTAAAGTCTCTCCTCTTATTGCTGAACTTAGATTTACAAAACCAGGGGTAACACTTATTTCTCCACCACCACATCATGATATTTACTCTATTGAAGACTTAGCACAGCTTATTTTTGATTTGAAACAAGTCAATCCAAAAGCAAAAGTAGCAGTGAAGCTTGTATCTACTGCGGGTGTAGGTACTGTTGCAGCAGGTGTGGCAAAATGTTATGCCGATAAGATCATTATTTCTGGTGCTGATGGGGGTACAGGAGCTGCTCCAATAGGTTCAATTCGATTTGCTGGAAACTCTTGGGAGCTTGGACTTATTGAAGCACATAATGCACTCAAGGCAAACCATCTTAGAGGACAAGTAACTGTTGAGACTGATGGTGGACTAAAGACTGGACTAGATGTTGTGAAAGCGGCTATATTAGGTGCAGAAGAGTATGCCTTTGGTACAGGTGCCTTGGTACTTGTAGGATGTATTATGTTGAGAGTATGTCATTTGAATACCTGTGGTGTAGGTGTAGCAACGCAAGATGAACATTTACGTGCTAAATTTACAGGGAATGTACAAAAGGTAGTCAACTACTTTACCTTTGTTGCAACAGAAGTAAGAGAGATTCTAGCAAGTCTTGGTTATAAGTCTCTTGAAGAAATTGTTGGTAGAAATGATTTACTTAAAGTAATAGATGATGAATTCGCTAAGAAGTTTAACTTTGATGAGATGCTTTATGACATTAAAGGTGATAATACATGTCAAGTGTCATCGAATGAACCATACGATCAAAATGAGTATGAAAAAGAGATTCTTGCAGAAGTAATGGATACAATCAAGAATCCGTCTAAAAAAATTGAACTTAATAAAGATATTTCAAATCTTAATAGAAGTTTTGCAACACGTATTTCAGGAGAAATTGCTGCCCTTCATGGAAATAGAGGATTACCTGAAGGAACCATTACACTTAATGTAAAAGGTACAACAGGACAATCTCTTGGGGCTTTCTTGGCAAATGGTATTAACATCAATGTACATGGTGCAGGAAATGACTATATTGGTAAAGGTATGAGTGGTGGTAAGATAGTTATTAGTTCAGAAAATGCGGGACATGAATTTGCCCTTGGTGGTAATACATGTCTTTACGGTGCAACTGGTGGAACTTTATATGTACATGGTAAAGTGGGTGAGCGTTTTGGAGTACGTAACTCCGGTGCAGTCACAGTTGTAGAAGGTACAGGTGACCATCCATGTGAGTACATGACAGGTGGTATTGCAGTTATCCTTGGTGAAACTGGTGTAAACTTTGGTGCAGGTATGACAGGTGGTAAAGCATTTGTTTATGACATGGAAGGTAAATTTTATGAAAAAGTAAACCCAGAACTTGTAGAACCACTACGTATAGATACAGATGAGTGGGATTCTGAAATGTTTGAGCTCAAAGCGTTACTTAAAGACTATGTTTCCAAAACAGGAAGTAAAAGAGCAGCATATATTTTAGAGAACTTTAGAAGTGAAATACGTAAATTCTGGATGGTTGCACCTCGTGGTGTAAAACCAACCATTATCACTGGTGCTAAGGGCGAATAAACTTTATGACGTCCTTTATTCAGTCATGTGTGAAGGCTAATGAAGAGATAAGTAATGCACTTAAAGATGGTTTTGATCCTTCTTGGTTTGAGAAAACCAAAAAGGGTGCAGGTGGAGATATCTCTTCTAAATTAGACTTAATGGCAGAAGCGATATTCGTCAAGTATCTTAGTCGTTTTGGACAGATTGAATCTGAAGAGAGTGGTGTGATTGGAGAGGGAATAGATAAAATTATTATTGACCCGATTGATGGTTCTTCTAATGCCCTTTCCCTTTTCCCTTTTTATGGTACCTCTGTTGCTAAAGTAAACAAAGAAGGCGATGTTGATGGGGCCATGGTATGTAACCTTGCAACTTTAGATATCTTTTTTACAACGAGTCATGAGAGTATTCAACAAGGTAAACTTTTTTCTTCAAATTTTTATACTCCTCACATTGTACCTTCAGCAGAAGTTGGATTGTTTGAAAAAGCGTACGCAAATCCAGATTTAGTTGCGGCACTTGACAATGAAAATTTAAAATTTAGGGCACCAGGTGCTATTGCACTCTCTTTGGCTTATGCACGTTCAGTAACTTATGTTTTGTATGTAGGTACGTTTCGTATTTATGATTTTGCTGCAGGATTAGCACTTTGTGAAGGCTTAGAAGTGATTGTTGAAGAGGAATATGTTATAGTATCAAAAGATAAGCTTATAGCACAAAAAATTGAAAATTTAGTTAAAAAATATAAATAGAATAATTGGAGAGCAGATGTTTGGTAATTTATTTAGAAAAGAAGAAGAGATAAAAGAGACACCTAATCAGTGGATAAAGTGTCCTAAATGTACTTCTTTAATGTACTATAAAGAAGTAGAAGCAAAGCAACACGTATGTCCAAAGTGTAATCATCACTTTCGTATTTCTGCACGTCAACGTATTGATTCGATTGTAGATAAAGATTCATTTGTAGAGATGGATAAGACATTAGCTCCAGTAGATCCATTGAAATTTACAGATAAAAAAGCGTATAAAAAACGCTTAGAAGAGGCTAAGTCAAAAACAGGTAAGACCTCTTCGGTAGTCTCTGGTTCTTCTACTATTGGAGGAAGACCTGTAGAAATTGTTGTATTTGACTTTTCATTTATGGGTGGAAGCCTTGGTTCAGTCGAAGGTGAAAAAATAGTTCGTGGTATTACAAGAGCGATAGAAAAAAAGTGTGGGTTTGTTATTGTTTCAGCTTCAGGTGGAGCAAGAATGCAAGAGAGCACGTATTCATTACTTCAAATGTCTAAAACATCAGCTGCATTGAATAGGCTTCACCAAAAAGGTTTACCTTTTATTTCTATATTAACAGATCCTACCATGGGTGGTGTCTCTGCATCATTTGCGATGTTAGGTGATATTATCATGGCTGAACCTGGTGCACTCATAGGTTTTGCAGGTCAAAGGGTTATTAAGCAAACAGTAGGTGTAGATTTACCAGAAGGTTTTCAGCGTTCAGAGTTTTTACTGGAACATGGACTGATCGATATGATTGTTGATAGAGGTAACTTGCATCAAACACTGTCTCATTTGTTTGAACTTTTCGAAAACCAAGAAGAAGAAATAGAAGATGAGATACTAGAAGAGAGTAAAAATGAACCTATGATAGAAGATGAGCCTACAGATGTTATAGAAGATGATGCAGATGAAACTATAGATGTTGAAGAAGAGGTAGACGTTTCTTCTTTGGAGGAAAATACGGGACTAGAAAAAGAAACTGAATCGTTAAAAGTCTAATAGAAAGTCATGGAAAAAAGAAGTTTTAAACTTCTTTTTTTCTAGTAATTTGTGCACCTAAAGAAGAGAGTTTTCCTTCTAAATCATCATATCCACGGTCTAAATGATAAATACGCCTTACATTGGTTGTACCTTCTGCTACCAATGCAGCAAGTACCAATGCAGATGAAGCTCTAAGATCTGTAGCCATAACATCTGCTCCATAGAGTGTAGAAACACCTTTTACCGCAGCCGTTGAACCTTTTAGCCATATATCTGCACCTAGTCTATTGAGTTCACTGACATGCATAAAACGATTTTCAAAAAGGCGTTCTTCTATTAGGCTTTCCCCCTCTGCAATGACAGCTACCGCCATAAACTGTGCTTGCATATCTGTAGGAAACCCAGGGTATTCTATGGTAATTAAATCAACAGGTTTTAGTGTAATTGCCGGGTGTATGGTGATGCTCTCATCTTCAATATCAAAACTACATCCCATAGATTCTAATTTATCTATAGAAGCTCTTAAGTGTCCTGCATTTACTTTATTCAATGTGATACTTGAAGATGTAATGGCAGCAGCACAAAGGTATGTACCTGCTTCAATTCTATCTGGAATGACTTCAATAGTAGGAAACTCTAAAGGTTTACCACAAGTTCCTTCTATGGTAAGTTCATTTGTACCTATACCTTCTATTTCGATACCTGCTGAGGCAATCATTTCACACAGTTGAACAACTTCAGGCTCTTTTGCTGCATTGATGATATTGGTTGTACCATGTGCCATTGCCGCAGCCATGACAACATTTTCTGTACCACCCACGGTAATCTTATCAAATATTATTTTTGCACCATGTAGTCCATCTTTAGCTTCTGCACGAACATATCCACCTTTTATTTCAATGGTGGCACCCATGGATTCCAATGCTTTTAAGTGTAAATCAATGGGTCGTTGACCTATCGCACATCCACCAGGTAATGAAACTTCACATTCACCAAATCTTGTAAGTAAGGGACCAAGTACTAAAATAGATGCCCTCATTTGTGAGACTATTTCATAGACAGCTTTTGTAGATTGAATGTCTGAGTTATTGATGTTTGCTATGGTTTCATTGTGTTCGACTGAACCGCCTAGCATGGTAAGTAATTTTAAGAGTGTACGAATATCAACAACATTAGGGAGGTTAGTAAGTGTTAAGGGTTTATCACTCAATAGTGTTGCCGCAATAATAGGAAGTGCTGCATTTTTTGCACCAGATATCGTAATTGCACCTTTTAATTTACTGCCACCCACAATCTCCAAATAATCCATACACTATTCCTTCTGTTTTTTCATAATATTAAAAAGTATTTTATCTAAAATATAGTTAAGGGTACCTCCAATATTATGATATAAATAAATTTTACTAATTAATATTAATGTATGAATTCACTACATGAAATAAGAGCTTATTGAGATTTTTTAATACTAAATTAATATTTATGAGTATAATTAATGTGCTTATTAATAAATATCATGTAGAATATTATCTAATATGTGATGTAAGTGCGACAGCTAGTCATACCAAAGGAAAGAGATGTCAAGCAGTTTAGATAGACTTAAAGTATTAACAAAGCGATTAGATGATGCGTTAATAAAAAAAGAAAAATCTAATAATGTACAAACCATAGAACTTGATATTGATAACTTAGCCTCCCCAACTATTCTTACCAAAAATGTTGACATTGAATGTGACACTATACGTGATGACAATATTAAACGTGTTAAAGAACTTTACACTAAATTAAATATTTTTGAAAAGTCACCTGATTTTGATAAGATCTTTATCTATAAAGCGATGAATCTTTCTGGTATTGGTTTGAAAGAAGAAGATTTTGGACAAGTCAGAGAGGGTAAATATATTCAAGTGATTGCTATTACTTATGAGCCAGATAAAAATGGAAAGAAAAAAGCTAAAAATATCTCTTTAGGTTATTTTGGTAAAGCTGAAACCCTAGATCAAACACTTAAAAGTGAAATTATTGAATTTGTATTACGTTGGCGTTATGAAAAAGCATTTCAAAACGTTGAACACTATAAAGATTTAATTGAGCGGGTATAGAGACTTTTTTAAATAGATTCTTTTCAAATTTTCGTTACACTTTCTTAAACAAATACAAATCACACATAAGGACAAATCGATGCACCTTGAGTTAACATCAGAAGCGCTTCTCTCCCAACTAGGATATAACAAAACGGAACAAACACTAAAACAGATGAATGATATTATAGAGAATACCAATAACTTTGAAAAGTTCTCACAACATATTCCTTCATTTAGTGATGCACTTGCTGTGGAAAAAGGATTTATTGGAATGTCAAATTCTGAAAAATACTTAAAAATTAAATGTGATGAAGATACTTCAGCAGATAATCTTTCTGCGTTTGAAGAACTTGTTCATCATTGGGCCAATAAATATAAATTGACACTTCAAAAAGTAGATAGTAAAAACACCTATTATATTGTTGGTCAAGCGTAATTGCCACTCTCTTCGCTAAATACTGAGCAGCTTTCTGCTGCTACAGCATCTTTAGGTCACAATCTTATCATTGCATCTGCAGGTACGGGTAAAACTTCAACCATTGTTGGGCGTATAGCACATCTTTTACAGACTGGTGTTGAACCTTCAAGTATCTTATTACTTACTTTTACAAATAAAGCTGCTGGTGAGATGATTGCACGTCTTGAACGGTATTTTCCAAAAAAAGTTGTTTCACAAATAGAGTCAGGCACTTTTCATGCAGTAAGTTTTAGATGGTTAAAGACGTTATACCCAAACCTAACGTTAAAACAACCCTCTGAACTCAAAACACTCTTTAGAAGTATTTATGAAAAGCGTAATTTTGTACGTATGAATTTAACCATGCAGCCTTTTTCTGCCACCTACCTATATGATATGTATTCACTCTACCAAAATGCATCTTTAGAGAGTTTTGATGTATGGTTTTTAGAGAAGTACCCTGAGCATGAACAAGTGATGGATATCTATATGGATATTACACAAGAGTTTGAAAAAGAAAAAATAGAGTTTGGTTTTGCCTCTTTTAATGATTTGTTACTTCGTATGAAAAGCCACTTAGAAACACAGACTATACCTTTTACAGAGGTATTAGTCGATGAGTATCAGGATACCAATACACTACAATCTGCACTGATTGATGTCTTGAAACCAAAATCTCTGTTTTGTGTAGGAGATTATGATCAAAGTATCTATGCGTTTAATGGTGCAAATATAGAAAATATAGCGACATATTCTAAGCGATATGATGATGCGTCAGTTTTTACACTTAAAACCAATTATCGATCGACTGCACCTATTTTGTCTTTGGCAAACAGAGTGATAGAACGTAATGAACGTATCTATCCAAAAAAGTTAGAGGTTGGTAGGCATGGTAAAACACATCCTCCTAAGCTTCTGATGTATAATGATCTTTTTGAACAATATCAATCTATAGCACAAAGCATCAAACATACCCATGTACCCAATGACCAAATAGCAGTTATATTTCGTAATAACTCTTCTGCAGATGGAGTAGAAGCTTCTTTGCGTGAGTATGGTATACCTTGTAAACGTAAAGGTGGAACAAGTTTTTTTGATGCAAAGGAGATTAAGTTTTTACTTGATTTACTCTCATTACTGGTAAACCCTAAAGATATGATGGCGTTTATTCATATCTTTGAATATGCAAGAGGTGTAGGCTCTGCATTATCAAAAGAATTGTTTCAATGTTTTCTTTATTTTGGTGAGGGTAATTTATTGCAAGGGGTACTGTATCCTAAAAAATATGATTTACCTAAACTAAACCCAAATAAAAATGTACAACTTGGACTCTTTGATGATGACCAAGAGATAGGAAGTTCTGCACGATTTAATAGTTTACATTTAAATCCATCTTTAATGAAACATCCCTTACTCAAACATCCTAAAATGACCATAGATGCTGTTACTTTTTTTAGAGACTACTATGAGCTTGTGAAAGAGTTACATGGTCAAAACAACCCTTCAAGCATTTTGAAGATAGCCATACACTCTAAACTCTATGCCAATATTATTGCATTACTATCGACACAACGGGGACGTTTAAAGAGTGGTGAAATTGATGAAGAGAAAAAAAGTCAAGCAAAAGAGCGTATAGAAAGAAAAGCAAATCTTCTATTGGACTTATCTCGTCAATATAGAGAGCTTAGACGCTTTGTCAATGCGATGGTTCTAGGTGGCAATGAACTGAGTGAAGGTGAAGGTGTGAATCTACTGACGGTTCATGCAAGTAAGGGTCTAGAGTTTCCAGAAGTGTATGTCATTGACCTTGTAGATGGACGCTTTCCTAACCGTAAGATGATGTCTAGTGTTGAAGAGGAGCGTAGACTATTTTATGTTGCTGTAACACGTGCTAAAGATAAACTCTATCTCTCTTTGGCTAAATTTGATAAAGTGAAGAAAATAGACTATAAGCCTTCACAGTTTCTACATGAAGCAGGGCTTATTAAAGGGGAGTTTATTGAACCAGAAGTAAAAGAGAAGTAAGGGTTTAGAGTAAGCCCTTAAGCTTTAGTAAGTCTGCAAACACTTCTTTTTTAGCAGAAGGGTTACGGAGTAAATAGTTAGGATGATACGTAGGTATCAGCGTATACTGTTCTTGAACAAAGGTACTACCTCTCACTTTTTCTAAAGGGGTATCATCATTGGAAAGATAGCTGTAGGCTAGTTCTCCCATGCTTAAAATCATACTAGGTTTGACAAGTTCTATCTCTTTTAGTACATAAGGGTAACAGGTATGTACATTGGCAGGTGAGGGTGAGTGAGAGTCTAAAGCATGGCACTTTAAGAGGTTAGTAATGTAGACATCTTCTCTAGAGAGTTCTAAAACATTTTCTAACATTTTAGTGAGTAGTTCTCCTGAACGCCCTGTAAATATACGCCCATTGATATCATCATTGTCACTAGGTACATCAGCAACTATCATCAGTTTTGCATGGGGATGGCCTTCCCCAAATACGACTTTATTTCTACTTTTACTTAAAATACAAAGATGACACTCTGTTGCTTGTTTTTTTAATGTTTCTAAAGTATTTGGTAGTTTTAAATCAGGTTCATTCTCTTTAAATGGCACCACAGAAGTATATGTGTAGCCAAGTTGTTTAAGATGGTAGAGTTGTTTTAAAAGCAGGGCATTTTTGAGGTTTTTCATAGAAGTATTATACTCCCATACTTCTTAAAGTGTAATCTGTTATTTTTTTGAACAAAGAGAGTCAAAGATAGAACTTCTATGGTACAAAAACCAAAACATCTGTCTTAGAATCTCTAATAATAGATGAAGCCATGCTTCCCAAGTGTGCATGTAATCCTGCAGAGCCTATCACAGTAAGATCAAAGGTACCCTTGTTGATGTATGACACCAATGCTTTTTTGTTGTTTAGTGTACCGTCTAGTACTTTCCCTTTTTCTATGGAAAGGTTTTTTGTTAACTTTTTTATATCTCTTTTGGCACAAACTTTTGCTGCTTCATTATAGGGTGTCATATCTTGCCCCATAGTAGTATAGGGTCCTTCTAAATAGATGGTCTCAAAACTATGAACGGGTTTGATGGTTGCAGACTTGAAAAGTATTTTTGCTAACAAGATACTTTGTTTTGATTGCGTTTGAAAGTCAGTGGGTGCAACTATATTTTTATAGGTATCTTTTACAGCATTTTTAACTATCAATACTGGCAAACGACTACGGTGTACCATTTTCTCAGCGGTTGACCCCAAGACATTTTTCTTACCAGTTGTATTTGCACCTATAATCATCATGTCTACTTTAAGTAATTTTGCCTCATAGCTTAATATGTCATGCGGAGACCCTTCTTTAATGATAATGATATAAGGTACTTCATCTTTGTTGTTTAGCACTTGTATTTTCTTTTCTATCTTTTTCTTTATGCCTTTTAGGTCTACCTGTACATCTTCTGAACCAAAGTAACTTGGTATAGAAAGCCATGGTGTATCAACTGCATAGACTACAAAGAGAGTTGCATTATTTTCTCTAGCTACTGTGATTGCTCGTTTTAAAACATTATTTGATTTTGCAAATATATCTATGCCTACAAGTATCCTTTTTATCTCTTTCATCACATACCTACCTTTCTGCTACATTTTCATACCCAAAATAGTATTGAATACTTACTTTTATTTTACTCCAAATTGTAAAATAATGCAATTGTCTACAATGAAGTTTTTTCGTTTCTATTTCGTTTCTATAGTTTTGTATAAGTTTACATTTGATATTGTAGTATTTTGGTTATTATCTGAACGTAGAAAATAGTAAAAGGTATGTAGATGAAAAAGTATAAAGTTGTGTTTTTAGCAAGTTTTGTTGTGATGTCTGTGACAGTGTATGCCACCACCAAAGAACAGTTTAGTGTAATATCTGCTATGAAACAAGGTAAAAAAGTAGAATGTACGGGTGTAAAAAAGGTGATAACAGCTAAAAAGGTTAGGGTACATGAGGGCTATAAAGTAGAACTATCACTCAATGAATCTGGTAACTCTTTTGAAGCTACAGAACAAGATACCTCAGACCTTGGAGGCTACTCACCCATCCCATACCCTTGTGACCTTATAGATGGATTTACCTCTACTGATTTAAACATTAGTAATGAAAAAGTATTTGTTTGTAGAGATGATAGTTATGCGATTACAGAAGAAGTGTATCTCTTAAAAAACTGTATGCTCAAAGTTTACTAATTACCCCTCACCACTAAGATACGCTACAAACATCTTATAAACCTGTTTTCTAAGTGTCTTAATAGACTTTCCATTTTTACCCACTAACAGTTCGTCACCACTATAGAGGTTAAAAAAGGCTTGTCCGTTCTCTTCTCCAAAAGACTCTTTGAAGTCCAGTTTTTGTTGTTTGGCTAGGTGTTTGGCTATGCCTTGGTAGTCTATGTGTATCTTGCTTTTGGCTGTTTGTTCTGTGTGGTAGTGTATGAAAGTGTGTTCTAAAAACTGTGCATAAAGCTTGTCATCATGTCTGTGCAGTACAGCTAGCACAACCATCAAGACTTCACTAGGTTTACTCTCTTCAAAGCGCTCTAACTTTAAAAGACCAAAGAGCACTTTGTAAAAAGCTTCACTCTCAAAGTAGCTTAGGAGCTTTAGTGCATGGGCTAACTCTTTGTCTATGCGGAAGGTTTTTAAAAACTGTTCTATCTGCACGAGGTACTGTGCTTTTGCAAAGCGTTTGGTGTACTCTTTTTTCTGAGGGTTACCCAGTAGTGTAGTAATGGTACTCTTGTGCTCGTGCATGAAGTTTTGCACTTTTAGTAGAGGTAGATGATACAACTTTTTAGCCATGTTTTACCCATAGTTTAGTTTGGAGCGGACGACGGGGATCGAACCCGCGTAAAAGGGTGGAAGCCCTTATCTGGGGTTGAAGCCCAGTGCACAACCATTATGCCACGTCAGCGTCTTTTTTGGTAAGTTTGTAGCCTAGTATACTGCTTAGTAGGTTCTATATTATCGAGCCCCAAGCGTAGTATGAAACTGCAGTTTTAATGCATGCATAACCTTCATCACCGTTTCAAACCTAGGTTTGGCATTGGGACGAAATGCTTTATATAAACTCTCTCTTCCTAGTCCTGTATCTTTTGCTATTTGTGCCATGCCTTTGGCTTTGGCAATATGTCCAATGGCTCTTATAAACTCTTCATTATCTCCATCTTCAAGAACTTGAGAGAGGTATTCAGCCATAGCCTCTTCACTGTCAAGATACTCCGTGATATCAAAAGGGATTAATTCATTATTCATCATCATACTCCTCTAGTAATGTTTCAGCTTTTTCTATATCTTTTGATTGGGTAGATTTATCTCCACCAATCAATAAAACAATAATGGTCGTTTCTTTTTGTGTAAAATAGACTCTATGCCTGGACCTGTTCTGATACGCAACTCAGAAAGACGCGCACCTACTGATTTTACATCTCCAAAGTTACCATGCTCCATGCGCTCAATACGTCTGGCTACTGCAATACGACCTTTAATGTCTTTTAATTTGGATAACCATTTAGAAAATGTTTTTGTAGATTTAATTTCATACATAAAGTATTGTATCTATTTAGATACAATATGTCAAGAACGGTTTGATGGCAATTCATGCTTTAGTATGTGTGTGATTTAGGGCTTTTGTGTGTTGTATCGATGTGTGCGTTCCCATCGGGATGATGGGTGCGAGAAGAAGTTAGATGTTTTTAAATAGTTTTGAGTGGGGTATGCATTCCCACGCACAGCATGGGAACGAGCTAAAGTTATTTTAACTCCATCTCAGTTTTTTGTATGAGACTTTTAAGTGCTCGTATATACAAATCCTTGGTAGCAGTTTTATATTTTAGCTTATAAAACTTTAGCATACAGCTATTAAAGTTTTTTTTATCTTTTCTGAATTTATCACATGCATCTCCCAAACCGAATGAAAGTTTCGTTTCCCTAATTCTCCCCAATAACCATTGTTTTTTTCTTTCTAATTCTTCTCTAATCTCTTTTAGTTCTGCCTTGTTCTTACTTAGTTCTTCCTTATCCTTACTTAGTTCTTCCTTATCCTTACTTAGTTCTTCCTTGTTTTGCTTTAGTTCTTCCTCTACTTGTTGTAACTCTTTTTTTAATAATTCTATATCTGTATCTAATTGAGATAAATAACTTTTTTGTCGTTTTATTTCTTGTCCATCAATTCTTGTTTTACATTTTCTTTCTTTTCTAGCATTTGTAAGTGCTGCTTTGTATATTTTTTTATCTTGTTTATTATAATCTCAATCTATTTCTAATGCTTTTTTTACTTTTTTTAAATAAGTTCTTCAATCGACTATTCAATTATTATTGTAGTCACATTGAATTAATAAATCATTTGCTTGAGCAAAAGTTCATGAAATAACTGATAAAGCTGCAAGCGCTTTTACTGTATTAGTTAATGCATTTGTATTTTTTAATATTGTTTGCTTATATATCATCATCTATCCTTTCTTTCCCGCATAAAACCTTTTTTCTCCAGAGCACACGTAAAGCTTTTGGCATAAAAGAACAAACACTGCTCACACAAACAGATAACAAAGCCAATCTCAAGCTTTATTATCTGCTTCAGTCTAAAGTCACTCTGCACTTACTTACCGGGTATCCCTCCCAGCCCTCGTCACAGACCAACCTAGATAACAACATCTTTTTCTTTTATACACCTGTCTTCATCAAGTCTTTGTACGTCCAGCAAGGTAGTGACCCAAGCTTCTGTATGACTTGTGTATGGTAGGTACTTTTGTTTTTATGATTGTAATTTACCTGTGGGTTAGACAGGTATGAAGTATTATAGTGTAGGGTTGCTTAGGAGTGTGTTTTGTTTCATCTTCTATCTTTTAAAGGATCATAAAACATAGTGTGAGGTTTCATATAAGTTACCATAATGGTAACTTTATGCTATAATACCCCATGAGAATAATTTCTAGAAGAAGACTCAAAGAGTTTTGGGAACAATCAGCATATGTAGATAGCGAACAAGCTTTAAAAGCATGGTTTGATGAAGCTAGACAGGCAAGCTGGAAGACCCCTAGTGATATAAAAGCACAGTACAAGAGTGCCAGTATTTTAAAAGATAGCAGAGTTGTTTTCAACATACACGGGAATAAATATAGGCTTATCGTGAAGATAAATGATGACTTTAGTGTGATCTACATTAGATTTGTTGGAACGCATAAACAATATGACAAAATAGACGCAAATGAGGTATAAAGTGAAAATAAAAGTATTAAAAACCGAAACTGACTATGAGAATGCTATGGAGAGAATAGAAGCTATTTTTGATGCCAAACCTAATACTCCCAAAGGAGATGAACTTGAGTTACTAACACTTCTTATAGAGAAATATGAAGAGGAACACTATCCTATGGAGCTTCCTCACCCTGTTGAGGCTATAAAATTCAGAATGGATCAAATGGGATTAAAACAAAAAGATATTGTCGATTGTTTTGGAGACAAATCAAAAGTTTCTGATGTATTGAACCTAAAACGAAAACTAAATCTCAATTACATAAGAAATCTTCACCAAAAACTTCATATTCCTCTTGATGCGTTAGTTGGGGATTATGAAATCCAAAACACCCTCAGGGGATAAGCTTAAGATTACCCATCTTGACGATGGGGACTAGAGAGCTAAAATCTAACCCATGCTTTTTTTAACAACAGAATAGGTGGTAGAAACAACTTCTCTTAAAAAGACAAATACTTAAAATCTTCTATACGAATCTTATTTTTTAGGTCTATGTTTGATTTGTTAAAAGTTGGTTTTTCATTTTGATTGGTTTGAAGGTAGGCAACACTCCCTATGTGTGTGTGAAATAGTTCATTCCAACCATTTGGTTTTGGGTTTAACCTATCTGAGACGAAAATAGCACGATGCGCGACACTTGCTTTTGCAACAGGGTTTCTAACGCCCCATTCAAGTTCGATCACATTTTGATTGTTGAGTTTATCTGCATTCACAAAGACAACATTATTATTGACATTAAAATAAAGTTTCATCATCGTATCTGCAAATAGGGTAGCAGTATCTTCATACATCGTGCTATAAGCGTAGATATCTGAGGCATCTTCTTCATCGAAAAGAGCTCCAGCTACATAGCCTGAGAGATCTTTTTCTTCTTCTGTGGCTGTATGACCATGGTACATGACCTTTCCTAATGAGAGTAGCTCAGATGATGTGAGAGGGGAGTAGTTGTAGAGTGCAGATGAAACACGAGAATTAGAGATATCTCTAATGACTTCTGAGACTATTTTTGTTGTATCTAAACTGTCAATCATAGAAGGGGGGATAAAATCATTTGCATGTGCCAGTTCATGGTAGAGCAGCCCCGCAAATGGTGCTATGGTATCATTAAAGTTTCTGTCTTGGCCACTTCCCATTTCTACTTGACTTCTGATACTATAGCCATTGTGCGTACTGTATGAACCAGCAATAAACTGTAGTTGGCTACCAAAATCACTTCTAAAATCCTCTTTTTGGGTGATAGTCTTAGACTCTTGGTCAGTGACCCATAAATAGCGTGGGTCTATATAGATGGCACCTGTGGTAGTAGTATAAAAAGAGGGTATGATATCTTTATGTATGACAACAGCGGTCACTGACCCAAACAAGGTATATATCTCTTTACCCGCTAGATGGTCTAGAAGTTGTGAGAATCTTTCACCCATCCATTTATCGGAGACAACGAGACGTTGCATAATCATATTTTTTGTGACACCAGAGCTTTCTTGTGCTATAAGGGGTAAGGTATTTAGTGTACAAGAAGAGGAAACATCATCTGGTTCAATACACCCTAGTAAAGTCTCTTTATATGGACTATTATTGTCATACACAAAAGCACTGTTTGCTAAAGTACCCACATTGTCAGGGGTAGAACTTTCACCATGTTTGTTACTACCACATGCTGTAAGTCCGAAGAGTACTAGAGTTGTGAAGAGTAATTGACTTGTTTTCATACAATGGCCTTTATTTTAAATATGTTATTAAATTTTGGTATTAAGAGGGTTACTCGTCAAGACAGTTATTACAGGTATGAAAAACTTCTTCCATACCCTCAACTAATATGATTTCTTCAGCACATTTTTCCATAGTTTTTACAAAGCTATCGGTTACTTTTCCTTCTGCATCGCAATAGACAGTAAGCATACGACAGTATTTCTGGATGGTATGGACCGGAACAGTGTCAGTTTGGATATTGAGGTATTCAGCTTTGTCTAGAAAGCGTTTGGTGCATTCATCTGATTTGTCTTGCATGTTGATATTCATTATGGTTCCTTGCTTGTATTGGGGTAGTGTAGCAGAAGATAGATAAAGATGGAAAATATATTGTGAAGAATAGGTTTTATGAAAATAGTAATGCCCCATAAGAGGGCATTACGGGTAGAGCATTAAAGAGTATTAGTTAACTTCTACTACTTTTTCAGTACCTTCCTAGAAATTAACTTTCCTATAAGCCCCTAAAATGGGTTACATCTAACGATACACTCGATGTTTGTAGGGGATAAAAATACTTAAGATTTGATTCGTAAGTGAGTGTCATAAAAATCTTATAAAGTTATATATTTTATAACGTCTTCAAACATAATATACCTGTTAATCAAATCATCAAACCTTAATTACGTTTTTTAACATAAAACCGTATCCCAATTAGCACCATAAATAAAGTCAAGAAGAACGGAAAAATGTCTCCGACAACCCCATACAATGTCCATATTTTACGCGTAGGAAGTGAAGCCATCATAATACGGTCATTCTCTTCAAAGTAATTCATTGAAGCACGGATATTGCCATATCCATCAAAAGCATAAGAAGTTGCTCCTCGTACAGGTCGTAATAAACTGTATCCTCCTTCTATAGCTCGTACCATTGCCATTTGCCCGTGTATAGGGTCAATACCTCTCCAATCACTAGATGGCACAACAGCTATATCTATCTCTTTTTTGGCTAACTCTCTTCCAAGTACTGGGAAATCAAAGTCATAACAGATTGCACCTGAAACATTAGCGTATTCCAGAGATGCTACTTTTGCAAATTTTGTTCCTTTAACAGCTGGTTCACCTGGGACAGGATGATACTTAAAATACTCATCCAATATCTTACCTTGAGAGATAAACAGGTATTTGTTTTCAAATTTTTTAATACCATCTACAGGGACAATATAGGCAATAACCAGATCCACATTATTTAATGATGAAATTATCTGTACTTGTTCAATAAATGTATCTTCATCCTCTTTAAATATAATTGTCGCCCCTTCATTCCAAGCGATAAGTTTAGCCCCTCTATCAATGGCTACTTTAGTTTTTTTAATCAAAATATTTGTACCATTTTGAAGATATCTTTTTTCAGGAATTTTTTGAGGCGTGATTTGCATATTACTTGATATCCCTGCAACTAAGACATGCTCTCCTTTACTTAGTCCATTTTCGACTCTGATTACGCCATAGCTGTAAAAAAGTAAAAATATAACAGATGTAATGATCGCTGGTTTAATAAATGGTGTTGTATCTTTATTTACAATAAAAACTGCAATGAAAGCAGATGACAGATAGATAAAAAATGAGCCAAATGTGATACCAAAGAGTGAAGAAAGTTGTAAAAATGCTAAATCATCCAATTGGGTATAAGTCATGGAACCCCATGAACCAAACTCAGTAGTAGAATAAGTAATCCATTCTAAAACACTCATCATCGAAGCAAAGAAAAAGATACCTATAGTGTCACCAATGCGTCGTCTCACTTTCTCAAAAATCCATAAAACTATCCAAGCCCCCAATGCCATAGGGACAGAAAAGAGTAGCGCCATTACCATAGGCATGGGGTCTGTAATGATTTTGGATATCTGTAAGAAATAAGAAAACTGCATTAAAGCAAAAATGAGAAACCAAGACTTCTTGCTCTTGGTTTCTCTTACTAAAAGAAGTAAGGGTACAAACATCACCCATGCCAAGAGACTTATATTAAAACGCATGCCAACTAAGGCGATGAAAGTGATACTTAGTATCCATAAAAATTTTCTGTTTAACATGATAATCCTTTAAATAATTGATTAATTTGTGCTTCCAAATAACTTGAGTATGTTTCTGGAGACTTTTTTAAAATTAAAAGGGCAGTGCCAAAAAATAGTGATGAGAGGTTTAAAAAAACCAATTCTATATCTGTTGATCTATCTAACTCTCCTGTTTGTATCGCTTTTGTAATGAGTGGAGGTAAGATACTTTCTAAACCCATTCCCTCAACGGTATCGACTTCTTCAATATTTGGGAAAAAAAGCCATTTTTCAGCCACAGTGATAGTATGAGGTTTTGGTTTAGCCCTTTGTGCCTGAAAAGCAATAATTTCAAGCATGAGTTGAGGATGCTTTGTGATATATTGACTGGTTTGTTTAAAAATCTCTTTTATTGTTGTTACATAAGAGTTAGACTTTAATTCACTACTTTGAGCCAAAGCATTCATTTCTATGGACCATAACTGTATAAAATATACCAACATATCAAGCTTTGAGTCAAAATAATTAAAAAATGTTGGCTCGGAGACCTCTGCATTTTTAGCCAATTCTTTTATCATAATTTCAGAAAGAGGTTTTTCTTCTAACTCCTTTAGCAGTGCATTGAGTAGCGATGTTTTAGTTTTAGCATACTTTTTTTGTCGTTGTGGTAAGTCATTAAATTTATTCATATTTTGTGTTTTCATAAAAAATTATATCTGAATATATTTTTATAGTCAAGTATAATTTTATATCTTTAGGTTATTAATTAAATTGAAACCTTATAATCTCACATATTTTATAACGTTTCTCGCTGTAGCAATGTTTGCAGGTCATAAATATGTACCATCCCATAGAAAACGTTATAAAATGTTCTATATAGGAGGTTTTATAATGAAAACTATTAAAGAAAACATAAACTCCAAAGAGTTCAATAAGTTAATGATTTACACTCGAGGTAGAGAATATCTGAGACAAATTATCTAGGATTATGATGTAGCAGTATGTAGTAAAAAAGATAAAAAATCTTTTCTTTATAAGTGATGTAGGGCCCAAGGTAGGGCACTACAGAGTATTTAGTTGACTTCAACTACTTTTTCAGTACCTTCCCAGATACCGTGTTTTGTACAGTAACCATGAGCAGTAAGCTTAAGTTTTTTTCCTGTAGGGATGATTGTAAATGTAGTTGTGTTGTGCGCTTTTGTATTACCAAGAGTTCCTGGAACATAAGAAGCTTTTGCTAGTTGTGTTTCACCATTGAAAAGTGTTACTGACTCAATGAAGTGATCAAAGTCATCTGGGTGAGTGTATTCGTTACCCATTTTTACTGTTACTTCAAATGGCTCACCAGCTGTTGCACTGTCAGCACAGTGAATAAATGGTGAATGTCTGTCGATAAGGTCTTTTTTTGCTTCTCTGTCTATTTCTGAGATATCTACGTATTTGTTAATTTTTGGCATCTTATTTCCTTGTTTTAGTTGTTTTTCAGACAGGATTATAACATAAGTATAATTAAATAGGATGAAAATTATCTCATTTACTTATATTCACCAAAATAAAAGTCAAAAAAGAAACGCAATGCGTAGTTAGGTTCATAGTCAAAGTCTTTATGGAAGTTGACACTAGGTTTGATTTCATAATAAAACCATTTACGCCATATATTGGCCCTATAACTTATGGTAGTCACATAGTTATGTACACCACTGTATTCATTTTTCGGATGATCAATACGGTATGCTTTATCTCTATGTCTATACCTTGTATTACCGTAAAACCCTTGAGCAAAGTGCAATCCACTATTTGCATTTGCATTGGTGTAATACTCAAGTTTAAGACCATAATCCATGCCAAGCTTTTTTGATTCTGTGCCACGTTCTAAGGTAAGTCTAAAAAGAGCGTCATTTTGAAAACTTTTGTCAAAATATATGTTTGTGTCTTCTTTAAAGTAGTCATCAAGAGAGTATTTAAATGTCTGTACAGGGTCAACTTCCCAATCATCTATCTGATAGGATTTTGTATATCTAGCACTTAAAAAGGGTGAGATACCACTAAGCCCTAGAGAATACCTTGATTTTATCCCATGTCTTTTTTTAGCAACATATCGAAACCCAACATCGGTTGAAGTATTTTCATTGATTTGGTTTTTCGTTTTATCTTTATCTAAAGCTACATCTTCCACAAAAATTTTCAACTGTTCTCTACAACGAGAAAAAGGAAGCTGTGCACGAAATTTTAAACGAAATTCATTGTCTTCTTTTGTTTGAAGGGTTGTATCTGTTCGTACACGAATAAAAACATCATCTGTCTCTTCAATATATTTGTTGTTTTGGAAAAATGAGTCTACTTTTTTTGATGCTATATGATCTTGTGGAGGTGTAATATCACATTGATTATTATCATATCCTAGCCAACCGCTAACAATCAGATCTGCATGGCTTGACCAGTCTAGTACTTTTTCTGATATATCAGCATGTAATGTATCAAGATAGTGTATTTTGCTTGGCTTTATACTAGTATCTGCATAGTTGAGTGAAAGAATGAGGGAGACAAGAGATAATGTTTTAACTATTTGCATTTATCTACCTACTTTCTGTTTCATTAAAGCATCATGCATGTCAAAATAAGCGATAAAAAATTCAAACATCATTCTCCAGAGTATCTCCATAAAAAGAATACATACTAACACAAGTGTGTAGGTAAAAAAACGCTGTGTGTTATTTAGACGGTTTTGTGTAGTAGTTGATAGATGAGAATAATATTTATTTTTGAGCCATATTGTTAGATACCATGCAAATAGAGGTATAACCAGAGCACCTATGTAATACATCAAAATTAGCAATGAAGGTGTGATAAAGGTTTGAAAAGTTAAAAAGTCTATCATTATCATCCTTTTTTCAATCTGTACTATTATACATAATATTAGTTAATATATTTTGAATTTTATACTATTTGATTCTATCTAAAGATAGAAACAAAAGTATAACAAAGGCAATATAAACTTAGGAAGCTTCACTATAAAGGTGTTTTGCTTTTTGTACGTGGAAGTTAAGACCAATTTCTTTTTCTGTACATCCAAGTGCAAGGGCTACCATTTGTGGCATGTGTAGTACAGGGAGTTCCACATCACGTCCCATGACTTTGCCTACACTGTCTTGGTAGGTATCCATTTTTAGGTGACAGAGTGGACATGGTGTTACCATCATATCTGCGTTGTTATCCATAGCATCAAGTAAGGCATTTCCTGCTAGTACTTCAGAGGTGTGATTTGCTTGAAGCTCTACGTGAAAACCACAACATTTATTTTTACTTTCATACTCCACGGGGTTACCTTCTAAAGCATCTATAAGATTATCGAGTGAGGTAGGTTTATATGGATTTTCATGTCCATTTGACGCTTCATGTAATTCAGAAGGTCTAATGTTGTGACAACCATAAAATGGTGCAATATTAAGGTGAGAAAGAGGGGTTTGTACTTTATCTTTAATATTCTCTAAACCATATTCATCAATGAGTGTATAGAGAAAATGTTTGATTTCTGATGTACCTTTATACTCTAGTCCAACTTCTGCTAGTTTTTCATTAACCTTGGCTTTAAGCTCTGGGTCTTTGTCAAGGGCATGTTTTGTCATAGCAGAGTTAAGTTGACATGTATTACAAATGGTAATCATTGTAAGACCTAATTTTTCTGCATAACAGATGTTCCGTGCATTGAGTACGTGTGCTAAAAATTCATCAAAATCTTGTAGATGGGAGGCGCCACAACATGATGCCTCTTCAAGTATAGTGATTTTGATACCTAGTTTATCAGCTACTGCAAGCGTAGATGATAAAAGTTCAGGGGTAGACTGCTTAGCCGTACATCCTGTAAATAATGCATAGTGTAATTGTTCGCTCATCTTTTCTCCTTACAGCTTATTGGTTTGTGAAATTTCGATGAGTTTTTGAACTTCATCGAGATTTTTAATTTTTGGGATTGAGTTAATAAATGGTATACCTGAATGCCAGTGTATTTTGCCAACTTTCATCATTTTGATGGCTGTACCAAGGTGCTTGTACATACCTAAGTAACCTTCTGAATACGTGACGATATCTGCTTCATCTAAATAACCAGTTTTTTTCATACCACGTAAGAAACCTTCTGCGTGACGTGTAGCTACATTTGACTCAGCCACACCTCGTACAAATTGTAAGTTATGAAGTTTACCTATTTTTTCTATAGGGTTTATCTCTTTTGGACAGGCTTCTGCACATTCAAAACATTTGACACAGTCCCAAACACCAGAGCCACCTTCAGCAGTGATCGCAAGTCGCTCGTCTCCAGCTTCATCCCTTGTATCAACAGTAAATCTGTACGCTGCGTTAAGTGCGGCAGGTCCAAGGAATGCATCGTTCACTTCAAGTGCAGGACAAGAGTAGTGACAAGCACCACATTGGATACAAAGATCAGAGTCTAAGAAGTTGTTAAACTCACTAATACTTTGTTTTGTTTCATGTTGGGGGTATGGTTCAACTTCTGTTACGACAAAAGGCTTTACTGCAGTATGTTTGTCCCAGAAGTCTGATTTATCTATAATCATATCTTTTATGGCACGTTTCTTAGAACTTGGCTCTAAGGTAATGTCGTTATCAAAAAGATCAAGTAACTCAATGGCATTTTGCTTACATGCAAGTACGGCTTTACCGTTGACTTTTATGGCACATGCCCCACAAATACCATGCCTACAACTTCGTCTATAAGAAAAGCTTCCATCATGTTCCCACTTAATACGGTTCATAAGGTCAAGAATCAACTCATCTTTTCCTACTTCCATTTCGTACTGTTTTGTATACGGGAGATAATCTGTCTCAGCATTAAATCTCCATGCTTTGATGGTGACTGTACGTGTATCGCTATTTACTACTTCATTTTTACTCATCTGGACCTCCTAATACTTTCTTTCCATTGGTTCAAACTTACCTTGTGTAACTTCACCCCATGCGATGTCAATATTGAAATCTTTATCCATGGTTGCATAGGTATGTTTCATAAATTTATCATCATTTCTTTGTGTAAAGTCTTCACGGTAGTGACCACCACGACTCTCTTCACGATTTAATGCACCTACCACAACTATTTTTGAAGACTCTATCATATGTCCTAGTTCTATAGCTTCTTGTAGGTCTGTGTTGTAAGTGTTTGATTTGTCATCTATACGAATGTTGTTAAACCTCACAAGTAAGTCATCAATAATACCCAGTTGCTTTTCTAGTGACTCTTTAGTTCTAAAGACACCAGCATTGGCTGTCATACCATTTTGAAGTTCTACTCTTATATTTGGAATCGTTTCATCACCATTAGATGTTTTAATATCATTCATCTCATTGACGAATGTATCGGCATCTGCAAGTGTTGCTTTACGTAATGATAATCCATTGTCAAGTGCTTTAATCATATTCTCACCTGCATGTCTACCAAAAAGCATCGCTTCTAATACAGAGTTTGCACCCAAACGGTTAGCACCATGTACGGAAACACATGCACACTCTCCAGCAGCGTAAAAACCTTCTACCAAGTCACCCGCTGCATTTTTTTGTACTTGACAGTCAATATTTGTTGGTATACCACCCATTGAGTAGTGTGCAGTTGCTGAGATATGTATGGCTTCATTTAACATATCCTGCCCTTGGAAGGCAATAGCAAGTTCACGAAGTTCAGGAAGACGAGTGAGAATAATTTGAGGGTCTAGGTGCGTAAGGTCTAGGTTTACTGATTGGCCATCTTTACCTACACCTCTCCCTTGACGTACCTCTTCCATAATGGCACGAGAAACAACATCACGAGATGCAAGTTCCATGGCATTGGGTGCGTACTTAGTCATAAATCGTTCACCTTCAGAGTTAAACAATCGTCCCCCTTCACCACGTGCTGCTTCAGAGATGAGTACACCAGAACCTCCTAAACCACTTGGGTGAAATTGTACAAACTCCATATCTTCAAGAGGCAAACCATGACGTGCAACAATAGAGAGTGAGTCTCCAGTATTTGCATGTGCATTAGAGTTAAATCTGAAGAGTCTACCATTTCCACCTGTAGCAAACATACTCACTTTAGCATTAAATATAGCTACTTCTGAGTTTTTAATATTATATGCAACCACACCAGATACTTTACCGTCTTTATATATGAGGTCACCTGCATACCACTCATCGTAAACCTCTATACCTGCACGGTCTGCTTGTTCATAAATAGTTTGAAGAAGCGTTAAGCCTGTTCTGTCTTTTGCATAACAAGCACGAGGTTTAGACTGCCCTCCAAATGGACGTATGGCGATGTCACCTTCTTCATCACGAGAAAAAACAGCTCCCATACGTTCAGCCCATCTAATAGTCTCAGGGGCTTTGGTACACATAAGTTCAACACAATCTTGGTCTGCTAAATAATCTGAACCCTTTACAGTGTCAAATTCGTGAAGTTCTGTAGAGTCTTCTTTACCAAGTGCGGCATTGATGCCCCCTTGTGCTGCTCCAGAGTGTGAACGTAGTGGGTGAAGTTTTGTGATAACTGCTGTTTTCTTGCCTGCTTCTGTTAGCTCTTTAGCTGCTGCCAAACCAGCTAGTCCAGAACCAACGACAACCGCGTCATATTCATAGATTTTAATATCTGAGGTTTTACTCATAAATGTATATCCTTTTGTAACAAATTGTATCTATTATATCATTTGGGCATTAAAAGAGCTTATATTTATTGTAATGTTAGTCTATATTATAAAGATAGTGTTACGGGATGTTTCGGTATAGTGACTTATACCGAAGTTTAAGAGAATATAAAATGAAGAATATTATGAGGTTTGTTCTATAAAGTCTTCACTAGAGATAAGTTCAAGACCAATCATTTTTCTACCAATTGTTTTTTCTATAGCTGAGAAATGCTTTGTAAACATATCTAAAACTTCCACCTCTTCAACAACAACGACTTCAGCTCCTGCATCAAAGGCACTTAAAAGTGTTGTTCCTGCTTTTTTAAATGCAAGGTCTTTATTGTCTTTGATTACTGAAAGACCTGAGAGTTTATGCGAGCGTGGAAAATGTATCTCAGTTATATTTGATTGAGTCATGTGTTTATGCATCTCTTCATGAGAGTTAAGTCCACTATAGTGTGCTATACGTTTATCTTCTAAGTTGTCAATAATGGTGGTTTTTCTTTTAGGTGTTGAATCTGTTTGTGTCTCTTTTTTATCTATACCTAAACGTGTTTTTATCATGTCTAGAAGTGATGGGTGCTCATTGTCATCATTTTTGTACATAGCCTTGAGTGTTTCAATTGTTTGGGTATGGTCTTGGGTATTAAAAAGGTTGTTTTCATATTCACAGTCAAGTAATCCTGAGTCTGCAGTACTGATAGCCTCCAAAATAGCATCTTTATGTTCATTCCCATCTTCAATCATTTTGTGCGCAAGTATAAGTACTGCATCTCCAATATACTGATGTTCAAAGTTTTCTGTCTCAGAGGCATAGTGCAGGGCATACAGTGTTTTATAGTATGCTTTATCGTCATCTGTTGCATAAGGTGCAAGAAGTTCAAAGCTTTGCATAAAGTCATCATCATTGATAATGAGACCATTGTTTGAACGGTATATTTTGGCTGGCTCTATGGTTAGAGTATTACCAAACTTCTCTACTATAGAAGAAACAGATTGTTCTGCTTCAACCATGAGACTATTGATTTTAAAGATTAAATTTAATGTAGGGTAAGAAAAGTCACTGTTTTGTTCTTTTATTGCTACAACGATATCTTTTGCTTTTGCATCATTGTCAAGTGATAGAGTGAAGTTTTTGTAGTAAGGTAAATAATCTGTCTTTGCATTGAAAAAAAATGCTCTCACGTTTAAAGTATGTGACATTGTTAGGTCTCCATTATCAATATTTATAGTATTACATCGAGTATAGCTGAGCTATGTGGAGACTAAGTCATAAGCAAAGTATAAAAATGAAAAGTCTACTTTAACTGTTACTATATCTGCCAATTTAAGGCTATTTATTGATATGTAAGACTTTATTACCTACGGCAAAGAGAGTACATGCAGATGTCGCTTTTGATTTTTGCCTTGATTTCTCACAGTTTTCAAGTGCAATCCGTTTAGCGCTTTGCGTAGTTGTACAGTCAAAAGAGTATCCAAGGGCTGCTCTACCTGCACTGTCAATAGTCACTGCCATGGCTTTATGTGTTTTGTAAGACTGATAGTCACTGTAGGCATCAGCAATATATTTCATATTTTTCTTTTCATTCACTTTATATCGATGTGAATCAGAGTGTACATCTACAGGTTTTGAGCTACATGCAGACATGGTAAATAGTGTAATAAGTAGTGTTGAAGTGATAGTGATTGATGGCATAAAATTCCTTATGTTTTAGTATTTATTTTTAAATTTTAACATGCGAAGTGTAACATAAAGTGTATTGGTTTTCATAATTATGCTATACTCCGCACTATGAAAATAGATGATAAAGAACAATACCTGATAAACAACCTTTCTTCCAAACATATAGGCGATGATGCCGCAGTCATTGGAGATACGCTCTATAGTATGGATGCATTTTTTGAAGATGTCCACTATAAACGTGAATGGATGTCGATGGCACAAATAGGGCGCAAAGCCATGTTAGTCAATATTTCTGATGCGATTGCTATGAATGCACAACCTCAATATGCACTTGTGACTGTTTCAATACCCAGTACGTTAACACATGACGAGATAGATGAATTGACGCAAAGTTTACAACATACAGCCAAAGAGTATGGTTGTGAAATCATAGGTGGAGATACCATTGGTGGTGATAAATTACATCTTAGTATCACTATTATCTCAAAGAGTAAAACGCCACTTTTACGTACAGGCTTAAAAGAAGGTGACTTACTTGCATTTACTGGTACATTAGGCGAGTCCAAAAAAGACCTTGAAGCACTTTTTAGAGGAGAACCCATAGATCCAAAATCACGCTTTTATTCGCCAGTACTACGAGCAGAATTTATCGCTCATGCAAGAGAATATTTACGTACAGGTATGGACATATCTGACGGGCTCTTTTGTGACACAAATAAGCTATTAGATATTAATAAATATGGATATGATATTTTTGATAAAATAGATGATGCTATAGGGCTTTCAGGTGAAGAGTATGAGATGTTAGTGTCGTTTCCACCAGAGAAGTATGCAGAAGTCATGGAGATCGCAGTTTCTACACAAACGCCGTTAACAGTGTTTGCAAAAGTAGCTAAAAATGATGCACGTTTTACGTGCGGTAGCCATCATTTTTAAAAGGGGTTAAACAGTATCTTTAGTCGTGACATTGATTTGGAGCAGTTGAGACAGTATCACTTTCAAATTCCCACGCAGTACCTACACCTTCTTGTACAAAAATAAGCTTTACAGTTACAGGTTTTGCATCTTCATATTCAGCACAAATCCATTTACACTCTTGTCTACCCGTTGTACGGTTTGTTTGTGCTTCTCTAGTAGTTACTTGATATGCATTTGTACAGGTTGGTTCTAGAACACCTCTAAGGTTAAATCCAGCTTTTTGTATCGTATACTGGAAAGAAGCATCACCATCTGTTGATGTTTCAACTTCATCACATCCTAAAAGAGCTAAACCTAAAAGTACTACTAATATACTGCTTCTATTTTTCATAAATGTTACCTTTTGGAATAATTGGGAAAGTATACGTAAATATGCCTTAAGGACTCCAATTATGTATATGGTGATTGATTTTTATGCTTTTTACTATAGAATGTATGTAAACTTAAATCATAAGGATTGAATAATGAAATATATACTTTTAAGCATTCTGTTTTGGACAAACTTATATGCAAATTTTAACTTTGGAGAGTGTCAAGGTTCAGGTACATTTGAACAGCAAATTGAACATTATCAAGGTGATTATGAACATACCGTTGTGGTTGGTAGTATACCCGTTGGTATTGAAGGGTTACATATTGAACTAGTGAGTGATAAAGATGTAGATATACGTTTGTATGCTGCAAATGATGATAAAATTGTGCATTGGCCATATGGGATACATAATCAACAAGATTTAGCAACAAAAGTCTATGGAGAACTCAATGTAACTTACAGTGGCTACAATGGTGTAGCAGGCAAAAAAGGGCATGAATTTATAGAGATTATGGGTACAACGACTACGGCTATGACAATGAAAGCTTTTGGTTATAGAGCTGGATATGCCACTGTAAATTATAGCTGGACGGGTAAAGAGGGGTGTGAATCAAGTGAAAGTGGTCAAGGAAATTTTACCCAAACATTAGAACAAAATACCACCTCTTTAGTAGGTACTATTCCTCCAAATGTACATAATGTTCAAATAAACCTTACATCAAATAAAGACTTAGATATTCAACTCTATGGTTCAGATGGTACAGCCATTGTTTCATGGAATCCTACAGGATTACTTTTTAATGCTAGCAAACAAAGTATAATCTATAACGATATGAACATTACATGGTCAGGTTACAACGGAACCAATGGAAATTTGGGAAATGAATACATTACCATTACGCCTAAAACGACAGAAGTACTTGTGATGAAAGTGTATGGATATGAAGCAGGAGAAGCAGAAGTGACATATAGTTGGGGTGATAATGCTTCTACGGGGTATGCATCACTAGGAAGCTATACACCTTTACGGTACCCAGAAGTTGGTTTAGACAATAAGTCTTTAGTGTATTATCCAGAAAATGGCATCAGAGAAGATATGCCAGTAGTTCTTTTTGTTAAAGGGGGAGGAGCTATTACCATAGATGATTATAGTGGTATTATGAAATTTATGGCAAGTAAAGGCTACTATGTGATTGGTGTCGATGCCGATTCATACCGTAGTTCTTACGTGAAAAACTATTTTGAGTCAGCAATAGACTTAGCCAAAAGTGCTCATGGACTAACTATCTCGAAACTAATCACCATGGGACATTCTTTAGGTGGAGGTCAAGCTTTTTATGTCATGAAATATTTCCGAGATAAAGGTTATGGTGATGAAGCCAACCTAGCACTTTCAATAGATGGATGGTTTGCCTTTGATATGAATCAAAGTGATATCAATCAACTTGATAGTAATGTTTCCTTTATTCAAATGAATGGTGTTCAAGGTACAGGTACAGATCCACGTATACATTTAAAAATATGGGAATTATCTACTTCGTCTGATCAAAAATCTTTTTACACATTACCTGCTGATGCACACAGTTACGTAGTAGGTGATTTAGAAAACATATTGCAAAAGAATGATTTACTTCTAATGATTGGTGCTTTAACGGATGATGTGTTTAATCACAGTGTTGAAGGAGAGGAGACCATTCCTCCAGAGAATAAAGTATCTTATGATGTTATCTATGACAACCTATTAGATAAAGATGTCTATCAGAGTGGTGATTGTGCAGGTATACAGTACAACGCTATTAGCGTACTACAAGATTATGATATAGATTATTGTCTATTGGCAAATGATTTAAGACTTCGTTCAAAGAGCACCTATGCTGTGAATGAAAGCATAGTCATAGATATAGACAATCAAGCAGAAGATAATGAAAATTGGATAGGTATTTACAGTCTTAATGATACTCATGAATGGGAAAATGTGATTTTGTGGGATTGGACACATGGTCTGAACTCTGTGACCCTAAATGGGTTACAGACAAGTGGTGAGTACGAGGCAAGACTGTTTTACAATAACTCTTTTAGCCTTGAATCAAAAGTAGCATTTAGTGTTGAAGCTGCAAAAAAATACCCAGTGACAACAACACTAGAGTCACGAGCTACAGATGACAGTATAGTTAAGCCTACAGTGGGTAATCCTAGCAATGACGATGTGTATCAAACACGTATTTCTATGGTAAATAAACCTGACTTTGCAACATCTGCATACCCTAAAGTTCAAAGTTGGAATACAGATATGAGTCTCATTCGTATTGGCAATAGAATCTATGATGCCAATAGCTTAGAGGAGACAGCCATTACTAAAAACAAAACTTCGACAGAAGGATATAATACATTATGTTCTAGGGCTTCAGACTATTTTAGATGGTCAAATAAAGTACCCAATACATTTTTTGTAATGAACAGTTCTTATCAGTTTATACAGGCTGAAATTACAGGTGCTGATGTAAACTGTTCTACAGTACTAGACCCGTTTAGTGAATATGAAGTAGTACATATCGGACCACATGAAGGTAATATAGATTATGATGATAAATATGTGGTATTTGTAGCCAAAAAACCAGACCTTGATACCTTTTATGTAATTTTATATGATATCCAAAACAAATCTAGAGTATGGACTAAAACAATGCCATCACAAACATGGGAATGGACGCTAAATGTGAATACAGGTACATATTATTGGAAACCTTCTACACTTGATTGGCTATCGGTTTCACCTTCGGGTAATTATATTGTTTTCAATAATGGAAATGGTAATACAGATGGTATGTACAGGTACGATATAGACTTTGAGAATAAAACAAAACTACAGTACAGATGGGATGGTAATGGTCAGCTCTACAGCGAAGGAGGCCATGGTGATTTAGGGTATGATACCCAAGGTAATGAAGTCTTTGTACAGTTTATAGGCGGTGTGGGTGTCTATAGTTTTAATTTAGATAATCCAAATGAACTTGGTAAAGAACTTTTAAGTTCACCGTATGGTGGAGGACACATTGGCTGTAGAAATACACAGCGTCCAGGGTGGTGTTATGTGACAACAGTGGAGACAAACTATAAACGTGTTTTTGCACTAAAATTGGACGGTACAGGAGAAGAAAATGTACAAAACTTCTCTCAATCACACATCAATGATGGCTACCATGATACCTATGGAGGAGCCAGTCCAGATGGTACAAAAGTCATTTTCAACAGCCACTGGAGAACAGACAATATAGGTACATTTGTTGTGGAGGCACAGTAAGGTTTGATAGAGGAAAAGTAGTGACTGTATCTGTTAAGATACTCTCATGTGCTTGATGCTACAATTCATTCTAAAGACTATTTATATTTAAAGGAACTAAAATCAAACGAAAAATATTATTATCATTATTCTATTGTTGTTTCATGTATCTACATGTTTATGCTGCTCCAGGTCTCATTATTAATGAAGCTTCTAATGGAAATGGAGGAAGTAGAGAGTGGATAGAACTTATAGTTGTAGGAGACCCCGCTAATCCTACGGCAAATGTGAATATAAATCAATGGAAAATTGATGATAACAATGGGGAGTTTGAAGGATCTTCAGGCACTGGTGTTGCTAGAGGACATTTATATCTTAATAATGTCATGTGGGAGTCTATTGCCCCTGGTTCTATTATACTTATTTATAATGGTTCTGATAAAGATACTGGTCTACCTGTTGATGATCCAACAGATAGTAATACAGATGGTATATATGTTGTACCAAGCAATAATAACACTTTAATTGGGAGGTATGCACAGTTACCTTCAACGTCCAATAGTGACTATTCTCCAAGTTCAATTGGTACACCAAGCTGGAATGCAAATAGATTAAGAAATGGAGGTGATGTTATACAGGTAAGAAGACCTGATAGTCGTTTTTATCATGGGTTTGCTTATGGAGATGTCAATACCTCTATTGCCTCGCCCCTTTTCCCCATAAGTGGGAATCCATCTTTTAATGCTGGTCTAGGTGGAGCGGGCAGTACTTTTTCTTTTCAGTGTAGTGATTGGGAATCAGAATTTGAATTTGTAAGGAGTGATATTTCTGGAAAAACTCCAGGGGTCTCTAACAGTACAGAAAATCAGATATTTATCAATAAAATAAAAGATGGAACTTTTGATTATGGAAATCTGAACAATCCTTTGAATTGTCAATTGTCTATAGCGGATTTTAATGTAACCAAGACACAATCTTCTGGTCAAAACTCAGTGATTGATGCAGATGAACTAATAGCATACAACATTATTGTTGAAAACAATGGAACCATTAATCTTACGGATGTAAATCTTACAGAGCACTATCCAGGAGGTGGTGTAGGAACATTAAGTAATCCTATTGAAAGCGATTCAAATAATTCAATATTAAATATAGGTGAGCGGTGGGTATATGAGGCGACCTATAGGGTAACACAAGAAGATATAGATACGAATGTGACATTAATTAATACAGCAGTGATATCTACCTCAGAAGTAGCAGATAAAAATGATACTGCAGAAACGAATGTCACACAACTTCCAGCAATTGCTGTGACAAAGAGTGCAAGTGCTCCAAGTGTGATATATGGTATAGACAACACTATCACCGATGCAGATGACAATATTACCTATACGATACAAGTATTTAATAGAGGAAACATTACCTTACTGAATGTAGAAATAAATGATACTATTATTGCAACGCTAGATTCATGTAGCTATGATGGGAATGGTAGTGTCTTTGTCAATGATGGTACGCAAAGTCTAGCTGTAAATGATAGTATCACGTGTATTGAAAGTTATACGCTTAGCCAAAATGACTTGGACTATGGAGAACGTAATAATACAGCCAGTGCAAAAGGTGAAGATAAAGATGGCAATTCTATTGAAGATGATGCTACAATCATCAGTGATATACCACAGAATGCTTCTATAGTACTTGTTAAGAAGGGTGATGCTTCTACAGTAGATTCTCCAGCTTCTGTTGGTGATGTGGTGACCTATACCTTTGAAGTGAATAATACCTCTTCAGTCACACTTAGTAATGTTACAGTCGTCGACAAAGCTTTAGGTAGTGCGCCTTTTAACATGGGTATTACTTGTCCCAATAATACAGGCGTCTCAAATGTGATTACCAGCATACCAGCACATAGCTTTGTAGAGTGTAACGCATCCTATGTCCTCACCCAAGATGACATAGATAACCTTAATACGCCAACGATTACTGTTGATATGAGTGGCGGCTTAGAAATACTCAATGATGCCAATGTCACAGGGACTCCACCTGCAGGTTCAGGATTAACAGATCCAAGTGCTACAGCGAGTTATTCTGTCGAGTTGAATGTAAGTGCAGCTTTGTCATTGAGTAAAAGAGCACTAGATGTTAATGATACAAATGGAGATGGTATAGACAATCCGGGTGATACCCTTACGTATATTTATACCGTTAAAAATGAAGGTACAACAACCTTAACAAATGTACAGATAGTAGAAGATAGTAGCCAATTTACAGGCGCAGGTACATTGCCTACGCCAAATCCAGCAATACATGCTTCTCTAGCACCTGGTGCCACAACTACTTTTATGGCAACGTACACCTTGGTGCAAGAAGATATTGATGCAGGGAGTATAAGTAATACAGCAAGTGCAAGTGGTCTAGCACCAGGAGGTATGAGCTCGCCAAATGCGATAGCCTCAGTGATAACACTACTGGAACAAAACCCAAGTTTCAATATGGTTAAAACAGTAGATCAGACGACTATTTCATCTCCAACAATACTGAATTATACGTTTACATTTACGAATAATGGCAATGTGACATTAAAAGATTTAAATATAAGTGATAGCCATATAGACAGTGGTTCATTGATAGATTGTCCTATGACTAAGCTTGATGTAAATCAAACGGTACAATGCACTGCACAAAGAACAATCACACAAGCGATGATAGATGATGGAAGTCCTTTACTTAATGTTGCATTCCCTACTGCTAAAGATACAAATAATTCTATCGTATCAGAAGACAATGATGGCAACAGTACAACAGTGAATAATACTTCTGATAATAATACAACGACAACTATTCTACAAAGCCCAGCACTGAGTATCGTAAAAACAGCTGATGATACAACTGATGTAGAAGTAGGGCAACTGATTACCTATGAGTATAATGTTACCAATAGAGGAAATGTAGGGATAGAGAGTGTGCAAGTAACAGATGAACATCTAGGGTTTGGCACACTAAGCAGTATTAGTCCAAGCGATGTGAACCTCACCCCTGGAGCAACAGAGATCTTTACAGCAACCTATACCGTGACGCAAGCAGATATAGATGCGGGGATAGATATAGAGAATACTGCGACTGCGACAGGTACCCCTAAAGGTGGCACACTGACAGATGTGAATGCCACTGAAACAGTTGATGTGATTGATCCAAGTCCAGAATTGAATATCACTAAAATAGCAGATGATGTGACAGATGTGGTAGTAGGACAAACCATTACCTATAGCTATGAAGTCAATAACACAGGAAACATCTCTATCGATGGTGTAAGTGTGAGTGATACCCACCTAGGAAGTGGTGCACTAAGTAGCATCACACCAGCAAGTGTAGACCTAGCACCAAATGAAGGTCAAGTGTTTACATCAACCTATACTGTGACCCAAGCAGATATCGATGTGGGGATAGATATTAAGAACACAGCCACAGCCACAGGGATACCAAAAGGTGGCACACTGACAGATGTGAATGATACAGAAAGTGTCGATGTCACTGACCCAGTACCTGCGTTAAGCATGACAAAAGAAGCAAACCAAACAAGTGAACTTGCTGTAGGAGAGACCATTACCTATACGTACACTGTCACCAATACAGGAAATGTAGGTATAGATGGCATCACAGTCTCAGATGTCCATCTAGGGCAAGGCACACTTTCAGCAATAAGTACAACAGATGATACCAACCTTGCACCATCAGAGGTAGCAACCTTTACTTCGACCTATACAGTAACCCAAGCAGATATAGATACAGGATTAGATATCAATAACACAGCGACTGCGACGGGAACACCAAAACTAGGTACACTCACAGATGTTAATGCAAGTGAATCGGTGACAACTGAAGCGATTGATCCTCAAATTACCGTGATTAAAATAGCTGGTACACCTACCATTACAAATGGTGTGGATTCTACCATTACCGATGCGGATGATAACATCACGTATACGCTTACGACAACCAATAACGGAAATGTTTCATTACTCAACGTTTCAGTGACAGATACCCTCGTGCCTATAAATAGTTGTGCCAATACAAGTTTAGGTAATGTCTTTACTAATGATGGTACAGAGGGACTAGCTGTTGGAGAGTCTGTGACATGTACAGCAATCTATGTATTGACAGATGCAGACCTTGATAGTGGTGAGCGAAATAACACTGCCACAGTAACTGCAGTAGATCAACACAATACACCTGCTGAGTCAAACAGTACCGTAAGCCAAGATGTTGCACAAGCAACATCTATCTCTTTAGTAAAAAGTATACACTCTTCAACGCTTAGTAACCCGGTTGCAGTCAATGATACAGTCACGTATGCCTTTGATGTAACGAACACAGGGTCTGTGACACTTACCAATGTAGAAGTCACTGATAATGCTTTAGGTATGGCACCCTTTAATATGGCAGTAGATTGTGGGTCAGGTACGAATGTCATAGCGTCACTTGGTGCACATGCCACTGCACAATGTACAGGGACTTATACACTCACACAAGATGATATAGATAATAACTCTAATCCAACGATTATAGTCGATGGCACAGGAACACTGCTTATAGCCAATGATGCAGATGTGGTAGGGACACCACCAAGTGATTCTGGACTTACAAACCCAACAGCGCTCTCTTCTGCACAAGTAGAAGGGAATATCTCTGCAGCGATTGCTATGGAAAAAACAGCAAGCTTGGTCAATGATATAGATGGGGATGGAGAAGACTCTGTAGGTGATACGATAGTCTATAGCTATAAAGTGACTAACAAGGGAACATCAACCCTTACCGATGTAAAAATAGAAGAGAACGCTACAGCCTTTAGTGGAAGTGCAGGTATCCCAACGGTTACTCCAGCTACCGTAGCAACGCTTGCACCAGAGGTAGAGACAACCTTTACTGCAACCTATACGCTCACACAAGATGACATAGACCAAGGGAGTGTCACAAATACAGCCAAAGCTTTAGGTACGCCTGCAGTACCTGGTATGATTCCACCAGAAGCACAGTCTTCTACCAATACTGTATTGATACAAAAACCATCATACACTATGGTAAAAACTGTGGATCCACTGAACATCACTGGACCAACCGTTCTAAACTATACTTTCACATTTACCAATACAGGAAATGTGAGACTCTTTGATGTGAATGTGACAGACCTAACGATTGATACAGGTTCGCTAGTGTGTAATATTGCTGTATTAGAAGTAAATGCTACGCAAACATGTACAGCCACAAGAACGGTTACTCAAGTAGATATAGATACAGGTAGTGACATTGTCAATACTGCAATGCAAACGGCCAAAGATCCAAGTGCTATAGAAGCATTTGAAGACAATGATGATAATGTTTCTACACCAAATGATCCAAGTGATAACACAGCAGTGACAACCATCACACAGAGTCCAGAACTCAATATCACAAAGACAGCAGATAAGACAAGTAATGTGGAAGTAGGTAATCTGATTACGTATACTTATGAAGTCACCAATATAGGAAATGTAGGGATAGATGATATCAATGTCAGTGATAGCCATTCAGGTACAGGAACATTGTCAGATATGAACCAAAGTGGTATCACCTTGGCACCTAATGAAAGTACTACGTACAGTGCGACTTATGTAGTCACACAAGAAGATGTCGATGCAGGCTTAGATATTAATAACACAGCCACAGCCACAGGGATACCAAAAGGTGGCACACTGACAGATGTGAATGCGACTGAAACAGTCGATGTAGTAGATGCTATGCCAGCACTGAGTATCGTAAAAACAGCTGATGATACGACCGATGTAGAAGTAGGACAATTCATTACCTATGAGTATAATGTGACCAATAGAGGAAATGTACGGATAGAGAGTGTGAAAGTGACAGATGAACATCTAGGGTTTGGGACACTAAGTAGTATTAGTCCAAGCGATGCGAACCTCACCCCTGGAGAAACAGAGATCTTTACAGCAACCTATACGGTGATACAAGCAGATATTGATGCAGGTATTGCTATAGCCAATACGGCGACAGCCACAGGGATACCTAAAGGTGGGGTTTTGTTGGATGTGAATGATACAGAGTTAGTCGATATTGCAGACCCACTACCAGCACTGAGTATTGTAAAGACAGCCAATGATACCACCGATGTAGAAGTAGGACAACTTATTACCTATACCTATGAAGTGAACAACACAGGAAATATTTCCATTGATGATGTGCGTGTGAGTGATAACCATTTAGGAAGTGGTGCACTAAGTAGCATCACACCAGCAAGTGTAGACCTAGCACCAAATGAAGGTCAAGTGTTTACAGCAACCTATACCGTCACACAAGAAGATGTAGATGCAGGTGTGGATATTAATAACACAGCCACAGCGACTGGAACACCAAAAGGTGGCACACTGACAGATGTGAATGACACAGAAAGTGTCGATACTGCAGACCCACTACCAGCATTGAGTATTGTAAAGACAGCTGATGATACAAGTGATGTAGAAGTAGGGCAACTTATTACCTATACCTATGAAGTGAACAACACAGGAAATGTAGGGATAGAGAGTGTGAAAGTGACAGATGAGCATCTAGGGTTTGGGACACTAAGCAGTATTAGTCCAAGCGATGCGAACCTCACCCCTGGAGAAACAGAGATCTTTACAGCAACCTATACGGTGATACAAGCAGATATCGATGCGGGTATCGCTATAGCCAATACGGCGACAGCCACAGGGATACCTAAAGGTGGGGTCTTGTTAGATGTCAATGATACAGAGTTAGTCGATATTGCAGACCCACTACCAGCACTGAGTATTGTAAAGACAGCTGATGATACAAGTGATGTAGAAGTAGGACAACTTATTACCTATACCTATGAAGTGAACAACACAGGAAATATTTCCATTGATGATGTGCGTGTGAGTGATAACCATTTAGGAAGTGGTGCACTAAGTAGCATCACACCAGCAAGTGTAAACCTAGCACCAAATGAAGGTCAAGTGTTTACAGCAACCTATACCGTCACACAAGAAGATGTAGATGCAGGTGTGGATATTAATAACACAGCCACAGCCACAGGGATACCAAAAGGTGGAGAACTCACAGATGTGAATGCGACTGAAACAGTCGATGTAGTAGATGCTACGCCAGCACTGAGTATCGTAAAGACAGCAGATGATACCACCGATGTAGAAGTAGGACAACTGATTACCTATACCTATGAAGTGAACAACACAGGAAATATCTCCATTGATGATGTGCGTGTGAGTGATAACCACCTAGGAAGTGGCACACTCTCTGCTCTTACACTCAGTTCTGCTAGTGATGACTTAGCACCAGGAGAAGTAGCAACCTTTACCGCAACCTATACTGTTACAAAAGAAGATATCGATGCTGGTATTGCTATAGCCAATACGGCGACTGCGACAGGTAGCCCAAAAGGTGGGGTCTTGTTGGATGTGAATGATACAGAGTTGGTTGATGTTGCAGATGCTACATCTTACTATGGAAATTGGTCTGGCAATGTAAGTGAAGATACCAATGATGATGGTATAGGCGATACACCTATGATAGGTGTTGTCATCACTTTATATGTAGATGATAATGCTAATGGGAGAAAAGATAGTCATGAAAATACTATTGTAGCTGTAAGCAGTACAAATCAAAATGGTGATTATTATTTTACAGGCTTAACTCCAGGCCACTACTTGGCTGTAGAAACCCAACCAAATGGGTATGACAATGTACGTGAAAATGAAGGTGGTTCTGATGATGATAGTACTAACAATCAGGTAAATGTTATTGCAGGAGTAGTCAGCCCAGGAGAGAATGATGTGCAAAATAGTTTTGTTGAGATAAATAATGCTGTAATACCAACACCAACACCTACGTCTACGCCGACAGCGACACCAACTCCTACTGCAACGCCAACTCCGAGTGTAACACCCACACCAACTCCTACAGCAACACCTATACCAACTATAAACATGGAGGTATTAAGCATTTCAGATAAGAGTGTAACACTTAAATGGTATACACCATATACCAATGAAACAAGTGGATTTATTTTGTACCAAGATGATGTCCGTATTGCTGTAATGGGTTCAAAGGCTAGAACATTTACTGTATCAGGGTTAGAAGAAAAAACTACCTATGACTATCAGCTTCATGTGTATACCCCGTATGATATTTATCCATTTGGAAGTATAAGTGTTACAACTAAGGAAGAGAACCTAGGTTGGTTTCCTGCTGTTTATTATATTATATTGGAGTGATATTGATGCATAGCTAACAATATTATTTTGGGAAAATGAACTTTTAGTTTTTTGAGAATAGTTCCTCTCTAATTGAATACTATGATAGAATTTATTGTGTTTTAAAAATTTTCAATAGCCATTGGGGAGAAGACAGCATAGGTACACTTACTCTGGAGGCAGAGTAATCCGTTTATATGTTAGAAAGTATGACAATTTGACATATTTTTATAGTTCTTTGAAAAATTTAGATAAAATGAGTGAATTAATAAAACAAGTGAGTATTTATGTCTAATATTATTAAAGCATTTATAAATATCGTCAATAATCCTATCATAGAATTGACTGACTATTATGAAGGTCGAAATAGAATTAACAATACCGGAAAAGCCTTAGAAGTCTATGTACAAGATGCTTTTGCAGGTACTATAGATGAACATGATGAAGATCTAAGACTTAGAAGATTTTCAGAGATTTACTCATATCAAGGTAATCAAAACAATCCACCTGACTTGATGTTAAAAAACTCCGATGCTATAGAAGTAAAAAAGTTACAGTCAAAAAACTCTGCCATCACTCTTAATAGTTCCTATCCTAAAGCTAAACTCTATGCTGATAGTCCAATGTTAACGAAGGCTTGTAAAGAGTGTGAAGATTGGGATGAAAAAGATATTATATATACTATTGGTTACACAAGTGATACTAAGTTAAACTCCCTTTGGATGGTGTATGGGGATTGTTTTTGTGCTTCAAGAGAAACCTATGAAAGAATCAAAGATACTATTTCAGATGGAATCAATAGTATAACTGATGTAGAGTTTACAGATACTAAAGAATTAGGTAAGGTAAAAAGAGTTGATCCACTTGGTATAACAGATTTACGTATAAGAGGTATGTGGCATATAGATAATCCAAATAAAATTTTTGATTACCTCTATGTCTATGATGAGAGTAAAAGTTTTCAGTTAGTTTGTCTATTGAGTAGAGATAAATATGATGGTTTGCCTATTGAAGATAGAGAGGTTTTGGATAGTTTGGGTGTTGATGGGGTTGAAGTTTTGGATGTTAAGATTAAGAACCCTAATAATCCTGTGAAGTTGCTGGATGCTAAGTTATTGGTGTTTGGAATATGAACATAATATCATTATTCTCAGGTGCAGGAGGTTTAGACCTTGGTTTTGAAAAAGCAGGTTTTAACACAATTTGGGCGAATGAATATGACAAAGATATTTGGGAAACTTTTGAAAAAAACTTTCCAAATGCCACGCTAGATAAAAGAAGCATTACTAAAATAAGCTCTGATGAGATACCAAATGCAATAGGTATCATAGGTGGACCTCCATGTCAGAGTTGGAGTGAAGCAGGGGCTTTGAAAGGGATAGATGATAAGAGGGGTCAACTCTTTTTTGATTTTATTCGCTTACTACGAGAGAAAAAGCCACTTTTTTTTCTAGCAGAAAATGTTTCAGGTATGTTGGCAAGTCGTCATTCTGAAGCTTTAGAAAACATCAAAAAACTTTTTAAAGAGAGTGGATACAACCTCTCTTTTAAAATGCTAAATGCACATGATTATAATGTTGCACAAGATAGAAAAAGAGTTTTTTTTATAGGTTATAGAGAAGACCTTGGGTTAGAATTTGAGTTTCCAAAAGGTTTTGAAAAAAAGAGATTTTTAAAAGATATCATTTGGGATATAAAAGAGACTGCACTCCCTGCAAAGGAGAAAAATTATGCCAATGGAGATATATGTACTCTAGATAATCATGAGTATGCCATAGGTGGATTTTCTTCTATGTTTATGTCACGTAATCGTGTACGCTCTTGGGATGAACCATCATTTACAATACAGGCAGGTGGAAGACACGCACCATTACATCCACAAGCACCTAAAATGGAATTTGTAGAGCAAAATAAAAGAATATTTGTACCGGCCAAAGAGCATTTATATCGTCGTCTTTCTGTACGTGAATGTGCAAGAGTGCAAAGCTTCCCTGATACACATAAGTTTTACTATAAAAATGTAATGGCAGGATATAAAATGGTAGGTAATGCAGTACCACCTTATCTTGGGTATTATTTGGCTAAAAAAATTTATGAAGATTTGAGTTGTTTAGGTATAACAAGTGAAAAAGAATTGATGATTAAAAATCATAGGTCATTAGCTAGATAACCTACCTTAAATAACAAGACGCTATAATATCTTCAATATATTTATTGAGGATATTCTCTATGTTTGAAACCGTTATTGGTCTTGAAGTACACGTTCAACTTAACACTAAAACTAAACTTTTTTGCTCTTGTCCTACCTCTTTTGCAGAACACCAAAATAGCAACACTTGTCCTACCTGTTTAGCACTTCCTGGTGCACTACCAGTGGTCAATGAAGAAGCGGCCATTAAGGCTATGAGACTGGGGTATGCTATCAATGCCAATGTGAACCATACTTCGTATTTTGACAGAAAGTCTTACTTTTACCCAGACAGTCCTTCGGCGTATCAGATAACACAACTTACTAAGGCAATAGTACAAAAAGGTGAAGTGTTTATAGACCTTAAAGATGGTTCACAAAAACGTATAGGTATGACTCAAGCACACCTTGAGGCAGATGCGGGTAAAAATATACATGAGGGAGACTACTCAAAAGTTGACTTGAACCGTGCAGGTACACCACTACTTGAAATTGTCTCTGAGCCAGACATGAGAAGTGCTGATGAAGCTGTGGCATTTTTAAAAAAGCTACATGCTACAGTGCGTTACTTGGACATCTCTGATGCAAACATGCAAGAGGGTTCTTTTAGATGTGATGTCAATGTTTCGGTACGCCCTAAAGGGCAAGAGGCATTTGGTACAAGAGTAGAGATAAAAAACATTAACTCCTTTAAGTTTGTTGCCGATGCCATTGCGTATGAAGTACAACGCCAAAGTGAATCCTATGAAGATGGTGTCTATGAAGAAGAAGTCTACCAAGAGACGCGTCTTTGGAATGTTGAACAGGGTGTCACAAAGTCTATGAGAGGTAAGGAAGAGGCAGCTGACTACCGTTACTTTCCAGACCCAGACTTACGTCCACTCATCGTCACACAAGAGATGATAGACGAGGCAAAAAAAATGCCAGAACTTCCAGATGCGAAAGTAAAGCGTTATATAGACTCACTTGGCATGAAACGTTATGATGCACTTGTGATTACTTCAGATAAAGAGATGGCGTACTTTTTTGAAGAGATGTTAGTGCAGGGTGCAGTGGCTAAGACAGCTGTTACTTGGCTTACCTCTGAACTGCTTGGTCGTCTGAATAAAGCTGGTTTTTCTATAGAGTCAAGCCCTGTAGATGCAAAGACACTAGGAACGCTCGTAGCAAAAATATCTGATGATACCATTTCAGGTAAGGGTGCTAAAGAGATACTTGATTATATGATGGACAATGAGAGTCGTGACATTGAAGCACTTATAGATGAACTAGGTCTTGCTCAAGTGAGTGATGATGGTGCGATTTTGGCTATTATTGATGAGATAATTGCTAAAAATGCAGACAAAGTAGAGCAATACAAAGGTGGTAAAGAGAAACTCTTTGGCTTCTTTGTAGGGCAGACTATGAAAGCAAGTAAAGGTTCTGCAAATCCAGGCAAGGTCAATGCACTGCTTAAAGAGCGTTTAGGGTAGGCATTTTGCCACTTTTAGTCATGGGTGCGATAGCAATCGCCCCCTACAGGAGATGATATTGCATAATTTAATTTTAAAACTCTCCACTGCTATTGATACATCTCAAAAATACCAAAAAACAAAATCTTTTTTTCGTTCCCTTCTCAATGATGTAAACTACCCTTATAAACGTTACTTTGATGCATTTATGATATTTCTTATTGTCATCTCTATCGCTATTTTAGTGATGAATAAATCGGGTAAAATTCCCGAATGGTTAGTGATGTTTGACCTGTATTTTGTCACAGCTATTTTTGCTTTAGAGTATCTACTAAGATTATGGATACACAATGATGTGCATACGTACATTATAGAACGTAAGGAACAAGGTGAGGATTCTCATGGCTACATTGATGCACTAAAATCAAAACTTCGTTACATGATTTCACTGCCCGCACTGATAGATTTTGTGGCTATTTTCCCAAAATTTAGGATAGTCAGACTGCTTAAATTGTACCACTATATGCATGGTGCATCAAGCTTGTTTGATGCTTTACTCAAAAAGCGTTTTGAGTTTATCTTTTTAGGTTATATGCTTTTTGCTATCACCTTTACGTTGGGGTCTATCTTTTACCTACTAGAGTTTGGTGTCAATGATAAAATCGGCTCTTATTTAGATGCTATCTACTGGGCACTTGTGACTATTTCTACTGTGGGGTATGGAGATATTTCACCAGTGACAGATATAGGTAAAATACTCTCTATGTTTGGTATAGTCTTTGGTATTGCCATGATTTCTTTTGTGACTTCTGTCATGGTTTCAGCTTTTTCAGAGCGTTTTGATGAATTACGTAATCAAGACAGCATTAACCATGTAAATCATATGCGTCATGTAGTGGTGATTAACGGTTATGGTCACCTAGGGGCAACGATTGCTAAAAAGCTTACACTACATAAAGTCTATGAACCTGTCATCATAGAACATGATGAGCATAAAGTCACCGCCGCATTAGAAGATGGTTACAATGTCATACGTGCAGATGGTTCAAGTGCCAAAATCATCAAAGAGTTGTATAGAAAAAACAATATTGAAGCAATGCTTACGCTCACAAGTTCAGATATAGACAATATCTATTTTATACTCAATGCAAAGAGCATTGTAGAGAACTCAGTGATTTATGCGCGTATGAATCAACATAGTCTACATGCACAATATGAAGCGACAAAAGTAAATGGCACTGTTGAACCTTATGAAGTGGTAGATAGACAGGCATTTAATTATTTGGTAAAACATAGTAAAACTGGAAAAAGTATACTCTTTTTCGGCTACACGCATAAAAGTGCACATTTATGTAAAATGCTACAAGATAAAAAGATAAAAGTAGCTATTTATGAGATAAATGACGATGCCATAGAAAGTGCAAGAAGTGATGGCTTGACAGACATCAGTAAAATAGAAAAATATGAGAGTAACATAGTGACCAGTTCAGATGCCATAATCGTATGTGCAATGCGTGATGAATCAATCAATGTATATAGAAGTATCACACTTAGGTCCAATGGTTTTGAAGGTGAAATTGTAGCCCTCTCAGACAGTAAAGAAGACAATAGAAAGCTTTACCTTGCAGGGGTAAGTAAAATATTTGACATGTATGAAGAGAGCGCATCTCTTTTTGTAGAGATGATAGAAGAGAATGAAAAAGAAAAAGTTTGATACAAAAAGTTGATACATACTTAAGAATAGTTTAGGTAATATATGTATAAATACTATACATATAAAAGGAGTCTATTGTGAATGTTATTAAAGTACGTAAAAACTTTTTGTTAGATAAAGATGTTATTGATAAGGCTCAGTTTATTATAAAAGATAAGCATAAAAATTTAACAGAAGTGATAAACCTCTATTTTAAAGCTATTGTAAAAGAACCATCAATATTAGATACGATTGAAAAAAGTGCCAATAAACGTACAGGTTCTTTTATAGGGTCACTTGATGGAGAAATAGGTGACATTGAGTATAAAGAGATGAAAAAAGACTCATTAAGCAAACGTGATATTTGATGAAGATATTTTTAGATGCAAATATTTGTTTAGATCTGTTAGATACGACACGACCTACATCTCGTGCATCTGTAGCATGGTATATGGGACATAAAGATGATGTTTCACTAAGTTTTCATTTTTCTGGAGATTTTATTACAACATTTTATTATATACTTACTGAACGTAAAAAGATAGACAAATATAAAGTAGTGCAAGCTATAGATTTACTTTGTATGGAGGTAACACCTTTTTATCTAAATCATACAGATTTTGTAGAAGCAAAAAATAGTTTTTTCAATAATATTTGTGATGATTTTGAAGATTTAATGGTGTTGCACTCTACCTTAAGAGCAGGGTGTACTACTTTTATGACCAATGACAATGTATTGCTAAATATGAGTGTGTATAAAGGATTATTAGTGCAGAGCACGAAGGGAAATATATGAAAATAGCCATCATTGGAGCTGGTAAATGGGGTCAGGCGTTGTACCATGCGTATAGTCAAGAGAATGACGTAGTCATTTCATCTCGTAACACTAAAGACATAGACAATTTTGTGAGTATGCAAGAGGCATTGGGTTATGAGTATTTGGTACTGGCTATTCCTGCGCAGTTTGTACGTGCTTGGATGGAGGAAAACTTTGTTGACCAAGGACAAAACATACTTGTGGCTGCAAAAGGCATAGAGACCAGCACAGGCGCATTTTTAAATGAGATTTATGGGAGCTTTGTAGGTGAAGAGAGGTTAGCCTTTATCTCTGGACCTTCTTTTGCTACTGAAGTGCAACAGTCTTTACCTACAGCACTTAAAATATCATCTACTAATCAAGCATTAGCACAAACTTATGCTGATGCTTTGCCAAAGTTCATCAAAGGATATGTGAGTGATGATGTGGTCGGTGCAGAGGTATCTGGTGCATATAAAAATGTTATAGCCATTGCAGGGGGTGTCTGTGAAGGTTTAGGATTAGGGAACAATGCAAAAGCAGCTCTCATTTCACGTGGTTTGGTAGAGATGACACGATTTGGAGAAGCGTTTGGTGCAAAAAGTGAAACCTTTCTCTCTTTAGGAGGGGCTGGAGATCTGTTTTTGACAGCGAGTTCAACCATGTCACGTAACTTTAGGGTAGGTTTAGGCTTAGCAAAGGGTCAAAACATGGATGAGATACTCAAAGAACTTGGTGAAGTTGCAGAAGGCGTCCCCACTGCAAAAGCACTCTATAAAATAGCCACAGATAAAGAACTCTATCTGCCTATAGCTCAAGAGGTCTATGCCATGATAGAAGAGGGTAAAAATCCACTAGAAAGCGTGAAGGATTTACTCTCGTAACATATCTAAACTAGGGTTATAGACTTTTGTTTTTACAGAAAACAGACCTAATAATGTTGAAAAGAGATAATCATGACTATAGGGGTTTTGTGCTTTTGTCTTTAGTGTCTCTTTGTCTATAGTGTTGTTTTTCCCAAACCACATAAGCGCACCTACATGTGTTTGACTTTCTGGGGCTATGAAATTAGGTAAACCATGAAGATAGAGACCATTTTCTCCAAGTGACTCTCCATGGTCTGCCATATAAATCATGGTTGTGTTGGCACTCTCTTCATAACGTTTGAGTAATTCAATCGTTTTAGATAAGAAATAGTCTGTATAGCGTAATGCGTTGTCATACGCATTGTGAATCTCTTCAATGGTACATGACTCAAATTGATTGGTTTCACATACAGGTGTAAAGTGTTTGAATTCTTTTGGGTAGCGTTTATAGTAAGCAGGTCCATGGTTTCCCATTTGATGTAAGACAATGATAATGTCTTTTTCGCTCTTTTCAATAACCTTATCTAGTCCTATAAGCATGCCTTCATCACGACATTCATCATCACATACTCTGTTGTAGAAATCTGTTTTGTAGTACTCAAAAGGTACTCTTGTAGCAACCCCTTTAGAGTCAGAGTTGTTCTCTCTCCATAACACATCGACACCTGCACGAGAGAGTACATCTAAAACCGAATGCGTATGCCAGCCTTTGACTGAGTCATACTCTTCACTCGTATACATAGAAAACATACAAGGCACAGAGATGGCGGTGGTTGTACCACATGCATACATTTGTGAGAAGTTTACCACATCCTCTTTGGCTAAATAAGGATTAGTGTTTTTTTCATAGCCATTGAGTGAAAAATGATCAGCTCTTGCTGCCTCTCCTACTACCATAATGACTATATTGCGTTTGGATTCTTCATTTTTTGATATGTGTGCATCTTCACCTATCACTTTCATGGGTATGGTTCTGCTTAATATTTTTTCAAATGTGTAGTCTATGCCATTATAGAGTGTTGCAAGTGGGTTAGTGTAAAGACGTAACTCTTTGTGTTCTCTAAAAAAGCTAGTATAAAACTTTGAAAAAGTAAAAAGCAATACAATAAGTACTAGAAGATGTATGAGTATAAACCTTATACGTCGTATGAATTCACGTCTAAATCCAGTATATATTAAAGGTATCCTGTAGATGATATATGAGGGTAGCAGTGCTAAAAAAAAGAGTGTGATGAAAAACTTAAAGGTGAGTAAATCATCTATCTCTTTAGCATTGGTCTGCATGACATTCTCTATCATTGCTTTATCAACAGCAATGTGATAACTCTCCATAAAGTAGTGTACAGTTGCCGAGATGATGAGCATGAGAATTAAAAATGGTTTTAATGTTTTTCTAAAAGAAAAAAGTGAAAAAATGATTACTAGAAGTATGTAATAAACCAATACAACAGAAATAAGAAAGAGGGTATTTTCACTATTTAAAGGGAAAGCCTTTAGTAGGTTTTGAAAAAATACTGTATTTGTAAAAATGATAATAAATATAGCACATATTATAATTAAATATGTAGGTCTAACCAGTTTCAATCTTATACCCTCGTAGTCTAATACTATTATCATATCGAAATAGATTAAAGATAGGTGGAAATAATAGGTGTGTTAGGCTGATTTTGATATGATAAACTTCTAAGGAGTTATTTTTACAATGCATTTAAAACGTATACTATTTATATGGTTTCTAATACATAGTGTTAGTTACTCAGAAGAGATAAAATTACCTTCACATAAAATTGAAATAAGTGGTTATAAACATTTTACTATTAGCACTCTATATGATGCACTTGATGTCACTACAACCAGTAAACTTAAGTTTTGGGCAGATGAAAACCCTGAAATTACAGACAAACTCATACCCACATTAGAAGCTACACTTAAAAGTTTTTATGACTCTGAAGGGTTTTATGATGCCAAATTTAAGATTGAGCAAAATAAAACGACAGTTCAAGTCGATATTGTAGAGAATACACCCGTCATGGTATCTGATATTAATATCTCTAGCGATTTTGATATCTCTTCATCTATTTTGACACAAAAAGATACCATCTTTAGAGCAAAAGATTTCATTGAGAGTAAAAAAAATATTATGAAGGCTCTTTTAGATGAAGGGTATTGCAGTCATGACCTTGATGCAAAAGCCTATGTAGATTTAGATAAACATCAAGCAGATGTGAAATTTATGCTCAAAAAAGGTGGCATTTGTACATTTGGAGAAGCATACATCAAAGGACTCAAAGACATAGATGAAAAAGTGGTACTTACAAGAGTGAGAGCAAAAAAGGGTGATAGATATAGTCCTAAAAAATTAAAAGCGACTTACAATAGTATTTATGGGTTAAATAGTTTTGATTTGGTGCAAGTCTCTGTAGAGAGAAAAATTTATAATGTTGTCCCTATAGATATTACACTTAAAGAGGTACATGATGCTTACCATTTTGAGGCAGGGGTAGGGTATGATACCTACATAGGTCCACGTGTTCATACGTCACTTGTCAAGAAAAATTTTATGGGTGATGCACAAAAAACTGGGATTAAGCTATCTTGGTCTAAAAAAGAGCAACTGGCTATTGGCGAATATTATAAACCGGCACTTTTTATTGTATTTGACAATTATGGCATTGATTTTGGAACGGAGTTTGGTTATTCAAATTTAGAATATAGTGGTTTCCAAGAAGAGAAAGGTTTTGGAAAGTTTTATCTAGAACACAATGAAGGAAACTTGGCATTAAAGGTTGGGCTGGCTTTAGAAAATATAGATATCTCTTTAGAAGATAATCTAAATGAAGATGAAGAGTTACAACAGGCAATAAATGATGGTACATTTTTACTTTTTTACCCCTATATAGACATTGTTTATGATGCTAGAGATGACAAGTTAAATCCTAAATATGGCTACTACTTTGCTACCTCTTTAGAGTATGGGGTAGACTATAAACCTGATGCTACTTCTTACATAAAGACCTATGCAGAGGCACGACTCATACATACCTTCGATAAGCTAACTTTGTCAGCAGTTGGTAAAGTAGGCGTGGTTGACAATCTTACGCAAGAGTTACCTGAATCTAAATTCTTTTTCTCAGGTGGGTCTTACTCTAACCGTGCTTATGGTTATAGAAGTATAGGTGTCATTGGCTCACCTACCTCAGATAGCATTTCTGGGGCTGCTAGTATGCTTAATCTCTCTTTGGAGGCAAATCATCCTATCGTCGGTGACTTATATGGTGCAGTATTTACTGACAATACGATGCAAAATGAAGAGAGCTATGATTTTTCTGGTGAGGTTATTAGTTCTGCTGGACTTGGTGTACGTTACATGACGCCTATTGGTCCTTTTAAACTTGATGTAGGTTTTAATGTCAATAAACCATCACAATATGGTATTTCATTTCAAATAGGACAGTCTTTCTAATGTCTGTGAAAAACCTTATACTCTATGGCCCATTTTTATGGTTTCGACGTGTGGTACTTACCTTGCTTATTATTATACTTCTGATTGTGTTAGTACTCTATTTTATAGGAAACTCATCGCTGGTACTTAAAAAAGCTGTAGAAGCTTTTGCTCCTGATTATAACATTAGCTATGAACGTATTTCTGGTAATACATTTAAGGGGTTTACCATTAAAAAACCTCAATACAACGGTACCACCCTTGCTTCGTATATACAACTAAAATGGAACCCTAACAAACTCTCTTCAGAAATTATAGCCATAGACAAGGTACATGTAAATGATGTCAATGTTTCTGTACTCAAAGCACTTATCAATAGATTTGGTATAGAAGATAATACTACAGAAAACATGGAAGATGATGATGCAAACAGTAGTTTTGACTATAGGGTTGAAGTGAAAGATATTGACATTTCATTGAAGCAGTTTACAGAATATAATGTAACGGTACAGCATGCCAGACTGGAAAATGAAACCCTCTATTTTATAGACAACAACCTAACACTCGAAGGCTTAAACTTTACATTAGAGAGTGATGTGGGAAATGTCCAAATCAATGGTGACATGGTAGAAAGAGTAGTAAACCTAGAGAATGTGATATTAAAAGATATTAATATTTCTAAACTCATGAGCCTGACTGCTGTTGATGAGAACAAGAGTAAAGAGAGTAGTGAAGATAATACGACACAAATCAATGTTGAAAATGAACCAAATGTATTGATGCCAAAACAAATTATGGTAAAGCATTTAGACGTGAGTACGTTAGGTGTAGACTATGACCCTTTAGTTGTAGACAACATAGATTTAAAAGCAACAGACATGCTATTTGATGTTGAAGATGCTGTTGTAAAAAAAGCTAAACTACAATTAGATTCAAGTACAAATCTAACGACACTTTCTTACAATGGAGATATATTTAACAATCAACTACTAGGCAACATCAAGTTAGTGCCCCAAAGCTATCTTTATGAACATTTTGAGCTACCATTACGCCATGATGCCATTAAAGAGATTTTACTTGATGTGAATGCAACACAAGAGCAGGTAATGGCAAAGGTACATACGTCTGCAAATGCGTTACTAGATGCAGAAAAAGATGCATTTAATTTAGATGTAGATACTTTAGATGCAAATGTCCATTATAGTATTGAACACAACACACTTGATGTGCAAAGTCATGCAAAGGTAACGACACCGTATGCAAAAAATATAGATATTACTAATCAATTAAAAATGGATGATAATCTTAGCTATACAGGTACGATAAAGGCACAAGAGGTCATTGGGTTTGATAGTAAGTTTACTAGACTACTGAATGATTTGGCTTTAGACTACAATGGTACAACAACTGGTATCTATACGACTATTGATAGCTATGCTTTTGAGGGTGACTTTAATACTCTAGACTTTAAAGAAGCAGACTTAAAGTTAGAAACTAAAGAAGCGTTAGTTGTTAATCAGCTTGTTTCATTACCTCCAGATTTAAATGCAACAGCACTTAATTTACGAGTGGACATGCCACTTACGCTAAATGACTTTAGCAACATAAAAGCAGATGTTGTAGCAACATCAAACCTTGTTAATATAGATGCCCATGTAGTGTATGCAAATAAACTTGATGTCAATGCAGTCATAGAAATACCTCAAGAATCTCTTATTAAACATTATAGTAAAGATGTTAAGTGGGAAGTACTGACGCCACTACATACTGATATATCATTAGAAAGTAACATGTTAAACCTCAGTCTTAATGGTGAGACGATAGGCACAACATTGAAGTACGATCTCAATAGTAGTCAGATGAATGGAGATTTAAATATAAGTAAACTTAAGACCAATATTTCTGGACTACTCAATAAAGAACTTAGGATACAAACCCAAGTAGATGACCTTTCTACTTTAGGAGATGACATTGCTACCATTTACCCTCTGGAGGACTTTCCAGTGCTAGAAGGCAATATCAACAGTAGTATTATACTAAAAAATATGAATGCAGTAGAGCTAGAGCTTACATCTTCTAAAGTGAGTTATATTGATGATGAAACCATACATACTGTAGAAGACTTTAGTATGATAGGGAGTATGAAAGGGTCAGACATTGTTTTAAACTCATATCAATTAAAATACAAAGAGTATGAGCTGTATGCGAATAAAGTTTCTAATGTTACTTTAGATGATACGATTGAAGTCAAAGACTTCTGGGTTAATGATCAACTTAAAGTGACTGGTACCTACAACCAACCAAATAAAAAAGGTACATTTCTTTTAAAAGCAAAAAACCTACATATAAAAGACAAAATAGTCAATATCTATGCAGATACAGATATCAATGTGCAGTTAGATGGGAACAATACAACACTCAAGGGGGACGTAACTTTATTAAAAGGAAAGATAACCCCAGAGGTGACAGGACAAAGTTTTGCTTCTGATGAAGATATTATTATACTTCAACATATAGTAGACAATGAGCAGAGTCCTTTTATGAAACATTTGTCAGTCATGCTTCAGGTTGAGACAAAGAAGGCATTAAAGGTGAAACAAAATGGACTTAACGTTGAGGTCATGCCCAGTATCACAATTAATAAAGAGAGAGAAAGTGACTTGCTCTTTTTAGGTTCAGTAGGACTTCAAGAAGGTGTGTATCTCTTTCAGAAAAAAAGCTTTAAAATTAATGACAGTTTTGTCTATTTTACGGGAGATGTCAAAAAGCCACTACTAGATATAAAGACAAAGTATAAATCATTGAATTACCTTATCACTATAGCAGTTACGGGTACACCAAACGAACCAAACATTAACTTTTCTGCAAACCCTTCACTGACAAGAGAACAGATATTATCTATTATATTGTTTGACACTGAAGCGGGGGGAGAGACACATACAGGTGATGAAATGATGAAAATGATGGGCGGTGCTATGGCAAAAGCTGCACTTTCAGACTTAGGTGTAGACGTAGATCATTTGGTTTTTGGTGAAGGCAACAGTGTGGAAGTTGGTAAAAAACTGACCAATAAAACAACCCTTATTTACATAAATGGTGACATACCAAAAGTGAAACTCAAGTACCAACATGGAAAGCACACTGAAAGTGTCATAGGTGTGAGTGAAGAGTCACAATCTTATGATATAATTTATAAAAGAGACTTTAATTTAGAAAAGGAGATACAATGAAAGAGAAAATTGAAGAAGTGATTGTAAAAGTAGAAAACTCTACAGATATTTCTACAGAGGATAAACCGCTTATTTTAAAGAAGTTAGATGAATGGGGCCAAGAAGAAAATGCCATTTCTGATGTTAATTCATATTTTGAAAACTGGTGGATGGAGATGGAACCTATATTCGCAGAACTTGGGTGGGTATAGTTTTTGCATCTTTTTACACAATATATTTATGAAAAGAAATGGACAAAAACGTTAGAAAAAGATGCTCTTCGCATGATAGAAGAAGAGATGCCCGAAACAGATGCTAAGGGCACTCTAGAGTATATTATGACGGAAATACGTAAGGGGAAAACCATTACTTTAGGTGAGTGTCGTTTTAAACTCTCTATTTAAAGCATTTTCACATTTTTTCAATCTCACTATAATATCTTTTTATGATATTTGTACTTCTATAAAAAAGAAGTAGCAGATGATTTTCTCTATGTGTTAACGGTTGACTTCATTGACAGTGTACCTGTTGGATGCTAATATTTGTTATATACCTGCCACTTTAGAGTTCAAACTTTGCAGTCTCTCGGCTAACCACATTTTTATAACAGCTTGACGACTTACCCCAATATGTTTTGCTTCTTTATCTAAAGAATCAACCATCCAAGAGGGAAAATCTATATTGACTCGTTTTGGTTCTTCATTTATCATTTTTATTTTTGATGTATCAAAATAGTCTAAGATATCTTCTTGATTATCATCAAATTTTTTATCTAGCTCTGATGCTTTCATAAAGTTTAATCTCCTTGTGGTTTGATGCTTTAAATACTATTTTTAAACGTGCATTTGAGCTTAATAATGCACGAAAACCATCACCATCTGGTCCTGCTAAACAGCATCCTGGCAGGACCTGTTCATTATCAAATTCTTCCCATACTTCATGAATTAATTCGTTCATATTTATTAACCTAACTATTTATTGAACAAACATTATATCAAAAGTAATGCCTATACAAACAATCAGAATACATCTTAACATGCAAGAGAGTGTATTCAGAGGTATAAAACCCTTTTCATTATTAAATTTACCGAACCTTATAATAACTTTTGTCATTGGCAAACTGTATAGGGCCTTTATAGTATTTTCTAATCTCACGTTTTGTCTCTTTCTCTTTTCCCAAGGTACGTAGCATTCTGTGTGAGAGTATGAGTTTTTTAGGTGTGGCTTTTTGTGCAATTTGTCCTATGGTACTTGGCTTCATATGTAGTTGTGTGGCTACACCTGACGCATTTTGAGGTACTGCGTTGTGTGCTACGAGTATGTTGGTGTTTTTTGCCAATGTCTCTAGTGTATGGTACTGACCACTCATGTCACCTGAAAAAGTGATACTTTTGTTTCCTATGTTGACCCTATAGGCAATGGCAGGAATAGGACCATGGTGTACGGAGATAGCTTGAATAGTCATGGAGCCATTTTTATAAATGAGTGATGCTTTATGGTTTTTACGAATGTTGTGTGTTTTTAGTTGCAGTCTTGCTTGACCGTCTAGATGGTCACCCAAATATTGCCATGCACCCTTAGCATTTTTAAAGAGTCTCTCTATAAAATCATCTGTACTAGGCATGAAAATATTTTTATCTGGCCCAAAAATATGTAGTTTCCCAGAAGCATGTGTAAAGAAAGAAGACTTTAGTAGTGCAGGAAGATCAGCTGTATGGTCTACATGTAGGTGAGTGAGTAATATCACATCTAAGTCTGCTATGTTGGCATTGACCTCTTCAAAACGCAGTGAAGCACCTCCACCAAAATCAATTAAAATACGACTCTTCCCATCTATCCAAATTATGTAGGCAGTTGAAGCACGCTTATCTCCGCTTTCTGGCCCACCAGAACCTAAGACTTGTAGCGCTACGGAAGTATTGGCTAAAAGTATCAATGGACTGAGCCATACCATTAAAAAAAGTATTTTTTTCATATTTTCTCCTACATAAATATTACACATAGTAAATTGTATACTATCTACTATGTAAAGTTTGTGTATTGAGGAGAATCATATGTTTAAAAACTTTTTAGGGGAACTGTCTGTCCTTTTTTCATATCCCAAACACTTAATGATTTTGGCTGTAAGGTTGATGTTAGCTTATGGGTTTAGCAAGCCAGCGCTATTGAAACTAAGTGACATCACTGCAACGGCTAAGTGGTTTGAAAGTATATCAATACCATTTTATACTTTTTTAGCCTATGTGGTTTCCATGTTGGAGACCCTGGGTATAGTCTTGCTTATATTGGGGCTTTTTACCCGTCAAATTGCTTTTTTACTAGCCTGTGTTATGGTTGGTGCTATCTTTTTTGTCCATCTAACTCACGGTTTTTCTGTAGCCAATAATGGCATTGAAATACCTCTTTACTATCTTCTGTTTTTGTTTGTTTTGGCTTCTTATGGAGGAGGAAAATACTCATTTGACAATTTTTTATTTAAGGATGGAAATCAATGAATAGTGAAATACTTCTACAAGATATTCCCTTACTATCAGCCGATTGGAGTTTACTTACCAAAGTACTGACTACAGTACTACTATTGGTTTTATTTGCACTATTTATTTATGATAGGTTTGTTCAACGTAACAATCAATTACTCATTAACTATCCTCTTATTGGACGGTTACGTTACTTGTTTTATATGTTAAGAAATCCCATGCGTCAATACTTTGGTGATGAAACCTTTTATGACTCTTTTGAAAAGTTAGAATGGATTTCGAAGGTTTCAGAAAATAAAAACCCTTATTTGTCTTTTTCTACAACCAAACCTTATGGCAGTCAAGATGTACGATTTAAACATGCTAATTTTGTCAACGAAATAGACGAAGTTCAAAAAGAATTTTCTGTTGTGTTTGGAAATAAAAGAGCTCATCCATTTGTTGCTAAAAGCATCATAGGGCGTTCTGCGATGAGTGATGGTGCTATCTCGCCAGAGGGAACTAGGGCATTTTCTATTGGTGCATATAGGGAAAATTTTCCTATCAATACAGGTGAGGGTGGATTAACATCAAACTTTTTGGCAACACTTAATTTAAAAGATTGTGAGTCTACAGATTATTTAGAAATCAAAGTAGGGACATTTTTTGCTAAGTTTGTCTATAAAATATTACGTATTTTCACGAACCGTGAAGTCTCTCAAAGAGTATATAGAAATATGGTTGTACGTCAGAAAGATAGAGGTTCATTTATATTTGACAATCATAAACTACTCTATTTTCGTATTGACTGGAAAAAAAGTATTGACAGCTTTCCAACATCGGTACCAGAACATATACCCGATATTACATTTCAAATAGGTTCAGGATTGTATGGTGTACGGCATCATGATGGTAGTTTTGATAAGGAACGTTACAAAAAAGTCATGCGTTTTGCAAAAATGACAGAGATTAAACTTGCACAAGGTGCAAAGCAGACTGGAGGTAAACTTCTTGCAACCAAAGTAAGTGATGATATTGCTTACTATAGAGGCATACCTGCACATCAAGATCTTATAAGCCCTAATAGATTTCCGTATGCAACCAGTATGAAAAGTTTTTTTGATTTTATTTCTGAACTCCAGTCATTGTCTGAAAAACCTGTTGGTTTTAAAATAGTTATTTCAACGAGAGAAGATTTTGAACTCTACGCCAAAGCACTGCAGGCTAGGAAAAAAGAGGGATTAAGTATTCCAGATTTTATCACTATAGACGGTGGTGATGGTGGCTCAGGTACTGCACCACTAGAGATGATGTCCCGTATTGGGTTAGGAATTAAAGAGGCATTATCTATCGTCACAGAAGTATTAGAAGCGTATGGGTTAAGAGATGACATTAAAATCATTGCAGCAGAAAAAGTACTGACACCTGATGATGTTGTAGAACTTTTATGCCATGGCGCTGATTTTATTAATATAGCCAGAGGGTTTATGATATCTGCTGGGTGTATACGTGCAAGAGAGTGTTCTGGTGCTGGGGGGCACAATTGTCCAGTAGGTTTGGCAACTATGGATGAAGGGAAACGAAGTAAGTTTCTTGTGTTGGAAAAAGCTAAGCATATTGCGAGTTATCATCATGAACTGCTACATGGTGTACGCGCCCTTTTAGCTGTTATGGGAAAAACTAAAATCTCAGAATTATCAACCACTGACCTTAAATTAAGGCACTAGTTGTTGAACTGACTATAGTAGACCTAATAGTGATACCAAAGAATAAGTGTGGAAAAGACATTTCGAAGAAGAGTGTGTAGAAACACTCCAAGTTTTTTGGAGTGTTAAAAGGATGATTATAGCGTTGAGTGTAGTTTCCCACAGTTAGCGACTATATCTTCCTTATGCATCTGTAGTGTTTTAGGATTAGTGTCTGCATGTGCTTTTTGTATAGATGCAATACAACGATTTTTTAAATCTTCTTTTGAATTGTCTACTATATCAAAAAGACAAAAGGTAGGTGCTTTTTTTGCTACCAGTGTTCCACAATTGTCAATAATGTTAATTTTATGTGCATGTACAGAAAATGGAGATATATTGCCATCTTCAACAGATGCTTTCGCCATTTTAATAGAAAGTTTACAATTTTCTACATTTTTAGTGTCTGTTTTCATTAAATTATTAACAAAAAAGTTTTTATCAAATGGTATTTTCGCAACGATGCTACCACAGTGACTTACAACCTCATCTTTATAAAAAGCAAACGTAGCTTGTGATATTGGGTCACTTTTCATAGTAGATTGATAGGTTGTAGCTTTATTGATATATGTCTTACATATTTCAATATCTGAATTTGTTTCTGCCTGTGCAACGTTTATACTTAATAGTAATAACGTGCTTATAAATAAATTTTTCATTTTATTTCCTTATGTATTTAATTTGTTTAACTTATGTTAGTATACATATCTCCACCTTAATATATTATTAAAGTTATAATATTAATAATTTTTTGTTATATACTTGAAAGATTAACTATATCATTAATAGTAGTTTTGTATAATGCGAATCTATTCTATAGATAATTCAACATAAGAGACATACAATGAAATTTTGCGCCCCATGGGAAAAAGCTTTTAAAAAACTTGCTACACCTTTTGAACACTTTCTTCATGCACAAACCACAACAGGTTTTGTGCTTATGTTTATGACAATACTCGCACTTATTCTTGCCAATTCACCTTTAGCAGAAACGTATGCACATTTTTTTCACACGAAAATAGATTTCAGTGTAGGAACATGGAAGCTTTCTCATACCATTCATCATTGGATTAATGATGGGTTGATGGCAATTTTCTTTTTTATTATTGGGCTTGAAATAAAAAGAGAGGTTATGGTAGGAGAACTTTCAAATATTAAAGTGGCTATTTTACCTATCTTGGCAGCGATTGGTGGTATGATATTTCCTGCACTTATTTATATGTATATCAATGCAGGTACGGATGGTTCTGTAGGGTGGGGTATTCCTATGGCAACAGACATTGCTTTTGCCATTTCAGCTTTGGTACTTTTAGGTAAACGTGTGCCTCCTGCATTGGTGACATTTTTGGTAGCCCTTGCCATTGTCGATGACCTAGGTGCTGTTTTGGTTATCGCACTTTTTTATACAGAGCAGATACATACATTGCCACTTATCATGGCAGGAGTTATGTTTCTTATTATGGTGGTTTTTAACCGTTTTGGTATACATATGATTTTGCCTTACTTTATTGTAGGGCTTCTTATGTGGTTTTTCATGTTAGAGTCTGGCGTGCACGCTACCATTGCAGGGGTTATCGCTGCACTTGCTATTCCTTCTAAGCCCAAACGTGCACCAGGAAGTTTTAGACAAGATGCCAAAGAATTACTTGACGAATATGACTCTTACCCTGTAGATGAAAAAGAGGGGATGAATGAAAGACAAAAAGCGCTTCTTTTAAAGCTTGAAGATAACATTAAGGAAATAGGTACACCAGCAGCCAAGTTGGAAAATGACTTGCATCTACCGGTTGCGCTTATTGTTATCCCACTTTTTGCATTGGCAAATGCAGGGATAGCTATAGACTTTAGCTCTATTGGTACAACGATTATGACACCTGTATCTATGGGAATTATTGGAGGGCTGATACTTGGAAAAGTGTTAGGTATCTTTGGGGTTGCTTGGTTGGCGATTAAGTTGAAGATGGCAACACTTCCAAAAGGAAGCAGTATGAACCAAATTTTTGGTGTAGCATTTTTAGGAGGTATTGGTTTTACCATGTCTATCTTTGTAGCCGACTTAGCATTTATGGGTAATGCTGAATTGATTTTCCAAGCTAAAGTAGGAATACTCGCAGCCTCACTCTTTGCAGGACTTTTTGGTTATGTATGGCTTCGATTTATTGCGAAGTCGCAATAGAAGCGTAACGAGATACAATAGTGCAATCAATTTCTAAGGATATAAAATGGTAATGTACGGCATAAAAACCTGTTCAACTGTGGGTAAAGCAAGAAAATTTTTGAAAGACAATCACATAGAATTTGAGTTTGTAGACTATAAAGTAACATCTGTGGATGAAACAAAAATACGAGAATGGCTTGAGCAAGTAGATATCAATATACTTTTTAATAACAAAGGTAAAAAATACCGTGATTTAAAACTCAAAGAGTTAAACCTTGATGATGAAGGTAAAATAACATGGATGGCAAAAGAGAACTACTTGTTAAAACGTCCAGTCATTGAGTATGGAGATGGTAAAGTGCATGTAACCTATAATGAAGATGACTACAAAGCATTATTTCTATAAAATCTCTACATAAGGGGGCATAATGCCTATCAATAAACTCTTTGATACTGCCATAGTAGGTGGTGGAGTAGCAGGCGCTTCACTTCTGTTTACACTTGCAAAATATACGGATATAAAAAATATTATTCTCTTTGAAAAATATGAAGAGATGAGTATGTTAAACTCACATCCAACATCCAACTCTCAGACCTTACATGTTGGAGACATAGAAACGAATTACTCTTATGATAAAGCAAAAGTAGTCAAAACATCTTCTTCTATGATAGCCAAGTACATCGAAAATCATGATGGTCTTGGTACATTAGGATTCATAAGCAATAAAATGGTTTTAGCTGTCGGAGAAGTAGAAATAGCCAACCTTAAAGAGCGTTATGAACGCTTTAAATCACTTTACCCATATTTAGAGTTATGGGATGAAGAGATGTTATTGGACATTGAGCCTAAACTGTTAGAAAAAAGAAAAGTACCTATTTTAGCAATGGGAGCTAAAGGACAAATAACCACAGTTGACTTTAAAAAGTTGAGTGAAAGTTTCACGCAAGAGGCACTTGATACAGAAAAAAATATACAAATACGTTACAATGAAGAAGTCATGAAAATTGTTAGAAATACAGATAAAACCTATACAATTACTACTGATACAACAACATTTAATGCAAAGAGCGTTGTTGTAAATGCGGGGTCTTATTCGCTACTTTTTGCACAGTCTATGGGTTACGGAAAAGAGTATGCTGTATTGCCTATTGGGGGTAGTTTTTTCTTTAGTAAAAAAAAGTATCTTAATGCAAAAGTCTACACAATGCAAAATCCAAAACTCCCTTTTGCAGCTGTACATGCAGACCCAGACTGTACGCAAGAGTGGAACACACGTTTTGGTCCTACAGCATTTGCGCTTCCTAAGTTAGAACGTTATCAGGCTTTACATGTAAGAGACTTAATTAGTGCGTTAAATATAGATAGAGATGCTACAAAAGTCTATATGAATTTGCTCAAAGATAAAACCATAAGAAATTACATCGTTCGTAATGTCGTTGAAGAGATTCCTCTACTTGGTAAAGAAGTGTTTATTTATGATGCACAAAAAATCATCCCTTCTCTAAAAGCTTCAGATATTGTATTTGCAAAAAAATATGGAGGTATGCGTCCTCAAATTGTAGATAAGAGTAAGCATGAACTACTTATGGGTGAAGTGAAATTAAAAAATGATGGCATCATCTTCAATATGACACCTAGTCCAGGAGCCTCTAGTTCACTGTCCATTGCCATGACAGATGCACAATATATTTGTGACTACTTAGGCACTACATTTGATACTAAAAAGCATACAGAGGAGCTCTTGTAAAAAACCAGTATACATTGACTTATATTTTAAGTATTTTACATTGCTTTCAAAGTTCATTGCTAAAGCCCAATGGACTAAAAAGTACTAGTTATCAGACAGATACACTTCAAGTTGTAGTGGTACACTTACATAAAAATATACGAGAACTTAAAGTACTAAGAACTTAAAAAGAGAAGAGGTAGTAGATGATAAACTTTATACTTATACTAGTCTATGTCCTCATAGGGTACAGCATCAAAAACCTCTCTGTAGTACCTGCAAACTTGGCACACTACTTAAACAAGTTTGTCATCTACCTCTCTTTACCCGCGATGATACTCTTGCAGATACCAAAACTTGATTTTACTTCAGGTGCATTGGTTCCTGTGGCAGTCTCTTGGAGTGTGATGGGACTTAGTGCTCTTTTAGTCTTTTTTGTTTCAAAGTACCTAGCATTTAGTAAAGAGATAACCGGTTCACTCATGCTAGTAGCTGTACTTACCAATAGTTCCTTTTTAGGTATCCCTGTCATTACAGCATATTTTGGAGATGCCGCGCTTCCTTACATTGTCATCTATGATCAGCTGGGTACTTTTTTAGCTCTAGCGACCTATGGTACGGTCATAGCAGCGTACTACTCAGCTAAAAGTGCGGTCAGTCTAAAAATTATACTCTACAAGATAGTTGTTTTTCCTCCATTTGTAACACTTGTTGTAGCAATGTTTTTACGAGATGTGACGTTTTTGCCAGTAATGAATGACATATTTACTTTCTTGGCTGCTACCATCGTGCCTTTTGCCCTGGTTGCTGTAGGTTTACAAATGCAGTTTAAACTACCCAAAGAAGAGGTAAAAGCTTTTACTTTTGCACTTTTAGTCAAACTCATCTTTGCACCAGTGGTTGCACTAGTAATGTGTACTCTCTTTGGGTGGGAGGGCTTGAGTGCTCAGGTCTCCATCATGGAAGCAGGGATGTCTTCTATGATAACAGCAGCTGCCATGGCGTCATTTGTTGGGTTAGCACCAAGACTGAGTAATGCCATTGTGGGTTATGGTATTGTACTTTCGTTTATGAGTACATTTATTTTATATCAGATAATAACTTAGGAGATTATATGCCAAATATTAAAAAGATTGATGTCACATCTAAAACCATTTATGGACTTAAGACAAGAACAAAAAACGCAGACGAGATGAATGTAGACACACAAAAAATAGCACCACTTTGGGGAAAGTTTTATGAAGAGGTTGTTCCTAAACTACAAGAGGGCACACAATTTTACGGTCTCTACTCTGGCTACGAGTCAGATGCAAGTGGTATGTTCGATGTCTTAGTAGGTAGTGAGCAAGAGAGTGAAGGGTTAGACTCTATCACACTACAAGAAGGTCGTTACCTTAGATTCCCAGCGCATGGACAGATGCCACAAGCCATCATAGATGCATGGAATCAAGTATGGGCATACTTTGAAGACCCTAGCATCGATGAACGTAGGGCGTATGAGACGGACTTTGAGCACTACATCTCTGAAGATGAAGCACATATCTACATTGGTGTGCATTACTTTTAATTTTTCGTAAATTAAGAGGAGTATAGTTTGTAAGTTGCTTTAACGAAATAAAAATAGGATGCACTAGCACACTTTTTATCTATAGTTCAATGATAATTTGTACCCTACAGGCTATAATACACCCATGAATCAAAACACAGCACTCAACATACTAAAATCAGGCAAAAATGTATTTATCACTGGTTCTGCTGGTACGGGTAAGACCTATTTACTTAACCTCTATACTCAGTACTTAAAAGAACGTAGGGTTTACCCCACCATTGTAGCACCTACAGGCATTGCAGCTTCACACTTAGGTGGTCAGACCATACACTCTTTTTTTTCACTTGGCATACGTGAGAGCATAGATGAAGGATATGTGGAGTTTTTGTTAGAGAAAAAGTACTTAAAAACACGTTTTTCTAAACTTAAACTACTCATCATCGATGAAGTCTCTATGATCTCTCCAGAACTCTTTTCTGCTATGGATCTCATACTGCGTGGGTTTAAAAGTACTGATGCGCCTTTTGGTGGTGTACAAGTAGTTATATCTGGTGACTTTTTTCAGTTACCACCGGTATCTAAAACACCTAAAGAGAAGCGTTTTGCATGGCAATCACCTGCATGGAAAGCGTTAGATCTGCAGACCTGCTACTTACAAAAAAAGTTTAGACAAGATGATGACAAACTTATAAGCATATTGGATGACATACGTGCAGGAAGCATCTCTAAGTCATCAGAGAGACTGCTAGAGAGTAGAATGGGAAAAGAGCTAGACATCTCCACACCTACGAAGCTTTACACGCACAATGTAGATGTAGACCGCATTAATCTAGAGGAGTTAAATAAACTCGACGGTGTACCCAAACATTTTGTGTGTGACCATAAGGGAAGTGAAAAGAACATTGAGAAGATATTTAAATCTTCTTTGGTTTTAGAAGAGTTGGTACTTAAAAAGGGTGCGGTGGTCATATTTATCAAAAACAACCCAGAAGAGGGGTATGTCAACGGTACTACGGGTAAGGTAGAAAGCTTCAGCCCCATAGACAACATGCCCATAGTACGCACCACAGCAGGGCTCAAAATAAAGCTAGACTTAGAAGACTGGTCACTAGAAAATGACAGTGGCAAAGTGACTGCCACAGTCTCACAGGTACCTCTACGTTTGGCATGGGCCATTACCATACACAAGTCTCAAGGTATGACACTCGACGCTGCAGAGATAGACCTAAGTAAAACATTTGAGACAGGGCAAGGGTATGTCGCACTTTCACGTATAAAGAACATAGAGGGGTTACGTCTGATGGGACTTAACCCTATGGCGTTACGCGTTGACCCTCTCATCTTGCATATAGATGAACGTATAAAAATGGCTTCACAAAAGGCAGCCAAGAGCTTAGAAGCTTTGTCTACAGAGAGTTTGGAGTCCAGTTTTGAAAAGCACATCTCCTACTTAGGTGGGGTAGTAGATAAAGTGAAGATAGAAGAAGAGAGACAAAACATCAAAGAGGGCAAACCCTCACACTCAGCGTATGTGACACCAACCTACATGAAGACCAAAAAACTCATAGAACAGTCAGATACTTTAGTAAAACTAGCCATCAACAGAGGGCTTGGTAAAAGTACCATTGTGCAACATCTAGCGAAGCTCAAAGAAGAAGATAAAGAATTAGATATTAATAAATATAAACCCAAGGAACCACTCTTCTCTTTAGTAGATGATGCAGTACTAAAGCTCAAAACAAAGAACGTTAAAGAGAACTTTACGGAAGATGGAAAGTTACGTCTTAAGCCTGTCTATGATGCGTTAGGTACAGAGGTAAGTTATGATGACATTAAAATATGTATGTTGTTCCTAGATTAAAAGATGCAAAATAAATACGTCGCAGACATAGGAGACTTTGGAAAGTTTCAGCTTTTTCGGTATCTTTTTAACCATAGGCAAAGTGTATTCAATGGTAAGCAACTTTCACAAATATGGTTCATGCATAAAGGTGAAGGTGAGAGCAACAATGACGGCAGACATGTAGACTACTTTTCACGTGTACAAGGTAGCGATGTAGCATTAGAAAATGCACTTATTGACATTTTAAACACCAACGCTAGAGATGTCACAGAATTTGAAAAACGAAACCTTCTTCACAATACCTGTTATTTTTATGATGAGGTTCCTAAAACACTCGAAAAACGTTATGCATGGCTACAAGATGCACTGGCATTTTCTGACAAGTGTCATGTTGTGGCTGTTGAGCCTGACAACGGCATGGCACTCAAATGCCAAAGAAATGAGCGAAGCTTTTTACACCTAAGCCTCACAGAACACCATAGACAAAAAAATACCCCACACAAGTACATCTTCAGTGATGAAGTAGCGCACTTTTACCAATTGTCCCATGTAGAGATATGCATTGTCTACCAACACCTAAGCCGCTGTTTTAGCCATAATGAGCAAATAGATGCACTTCTTAGAGGCCTAAATACACAGTATCACCATACCTTGGCCATCAAACACAAACCTTACAGCCCACGGGTATTTTTCTTTCTTTGTAAAAGTGAAGCTATACGAGATAGTTTGCACCACAGACTCACAGAGTTTGCCCGTGAACATCATGACTTTTGGGAAGTATTCACCTAAAAGTATGTCAATATGACATACTTTAATTATATAACTATTTTTTACTTTACAATATGCCTAGATTATTAGGAGAATATTATGGATCAGTTGGTAGTACAAGGAGAGATAAGTAGCAGGATTCTCACTTTGCGTGGTAAGCAGGTGATGTTAGATAGAGATTTGGCAGAGCTTTATCAGGTTAAGGCAATAAGACTAAGGGAACAAGTTAAAAGAAATATAAAGCGTTTTCCTTCAGATTTTATGTTTCAATTGAATGTAAAGGAAGTAGATACTATGGTATCGCAAAATGCGATACCTTCAAAACAGCATCTTGGTGGTGCATTACCTTATGTATTCACAGAACAAGGTGTATATATGTTAGCCACTGTGCTCAAAAGTGATGTAGCGATAGATATCAACATTGCCATCATGCGAACTTTTACAAAGCTTCGAGAATTTAGCAAACACTACAATGCCCTAGCTAAACAACTCATAGAAGTAGACCGCAAACATGACAAACAGTATAAAGAACTCAAAAAAGCTCTTGATGAGCTTATTGCTACTTCTGAAGTGGCTAATGAGAAGGTGATGGGGTTTTTGAAATGACAGCGCTTAGAGACTTACATAAAGATGACAAACCCAGAGAAAAGTTACTTAACAAAGGTGTAGAAGCACTTAAAAATGAGGAGCTTTTGGCCATACTCCTTGGCTCCGGTGTAAAGGGAAAAGATGTACGTAAGTTGGCGAGAGAGATAGTGACTCTGATGGATAGCCACTTCGACAAGCTCAGTGACCGTTCCCTGAGCTTGTCGAAGGGAAATGGCGTTCAGAGTACAGACCAACTTACTTTAGAAAAACTATGTGAGATACACGGACTCGGACAAGCCAAAGCTTCTCAGATACTCGCCTCCATGGAACTAAGCAAACGCTACCTCATACGCTCAAACAAACGCATTACATCGGCAGAAGATGTCTATGACGAACTCAAATCTTTTACCAACAAATCTCAAGAACATTTCCTTACCATCACGCTTGATGGTGCTTCACACATCATCAACACACGTACCGTTTTCATCGGTACATTGAACCAATCATTAGTCCACCCCAGAGAAGTTTTTGCAGATGCTATAGCAGACAGGGCGGCAGGTATCATCATCGCGCATAACCATCCATCGGGTACTTTAGACGCAAGTAGGGCAGATATGGAGGTAACACGAAGGCTTAAAGAAGTTTCTAAACTTGTGGGTATTGAGTTGCTTGACCATGTTATTTTGGCGAGAGATGGATATTATAGTTTTGCGGATGAGGGGTTGTTGTGATCCTTCGACAAGCTCAGGAACCGTCCTTCGACCACTTCGACAAGCTCAGTGACCGAGATGATACACTTTGGTAAGCTCAGTGACCGAGATCTAGCTGTTCCCTGAGCTTGTCGAAGGGATATCACTATGAATAAGGAGATAAAATGGCATATATGTATATACTAAAATGTTCTGATAATAGTTATTATACAGGTAGTACAAAAGATATGCAAAAAAGATTATGGCAACATGAAAATGGACAAGGTTCAAACCATACAAAGAGAAGGTTACCAGTCAAATTATTATATGTTGAGAACTATGAGAGAATAGATGAAGCATTTACACGTGAAAAACAGATACAAGGATGGAGTAGAAAAAAGAAAGAAGCTTTGATAAATGGGGATATAGAAAGTCTTCGTTCTTTAAGCGCTCCCTGAGCTTGCCGAAGGGAAATGGCACACTTTAACCACTTCGACAAGCTCAGTGACCGAGATCCAGCCGTTCCCTGAGCTTGTCGAAGGGAAAATGGGGAAATATGTTTGAAGCATCATTACGTTAAAATATCTTCTATTTAACCACAAGGCACTACATGTTCGAACAAACCTTCAAAAACATAGACGACATACTTTTTAAAGACTCTGGGGCTGACTCTGAGTTGGACTATATAGGGCAGACTTCGTGGATTATGTTTTTGCGTTATTTGGATGAGTTGGAGCTTGACAAGGCAGATGAGGCGGAGCTTGAGGGCAGGGAGTACGCTTACATACTTGACCCTGAGTTTCGCTGGTCGGCTTGGGCGATGCCTAAAGATGATGCTGGAAAGCTTGACCACCATGTAGCACTTACGGGTAAAGACTTGGTGGAGTTTGTGGACACGAAGCTTTTTCCTTACATGGCGTCGTTTAAAGAGCGTACGGATAACGCTCAGACTATAGAGTACAAGATAGGTGAGATATTTAGCGAACTTAAAAACAAGATACAAAGTGGGTACGGCTTACGTGAGATACTCGAACTCGCTGACGCTTTGCCGTTTCGTTCACACACAGACAAACATGAGCTAAGTCACCTCTATGAAAGCAAGATCAAGAACATGGGTAACGCAGGGCGAAATGGTGGGCAGTACTACACACCACGACCGCTCATCCGTGCCATGATAGCCGTGACCAACCCTGTCATAGGCGAAAAAGTTTACGATGGGGCTGTGGGGTCGGCTGGGTTTTTGTGTGAGTCTTATGACTACATCAAAGCTAACATGGCACAAAATGTAGACAACTTACGTACGCTTCAACAAAGTACCTTTTACGGTAAAGAGAAGAAGAACCTCGCTTACGTTATAGGCATCATGAACATGATACTCCACGGCATCGAAGCACCCAACATCATACACACCAACACACTGGGTGAAAACATACGTGACATACAAGAGAAAGACCGTTACGATGTCATACTTGCCAACCCGCCTTTTGGTGGTAAAGAACGCAAAGAGGTACAACAAAACTTCGACATCAAAACAGGTGAGACGGCGTTTTTGTTTATGCAGCATTTCATCAAGTCACTGAAAGCGGGTGGACGAGGGGCGGTGGTCATCAAAAACACGTTTTTGTCTAACACGGACAACGCTTCGGTGACTCTGCGTAAGTACCTGCTGGAGAGCTGTAACCTGCACACGGTACTTGACATGCCTTCTGGTACGTTTCTTGGGGCTGGGGTTAAGACGGTGGTGCTGTTTTTTAATAAAGGTGAGCCTACTAAAAAGACATGGTTTTATCAGCTAAACCCTGGGCGTAATATGGGTAAAACCAACTCTCTAAATGACAAAGATTTGGAAGAGTTTGTCGAGCTTCAGGCTTCAATCACTTCGACAAGCTCAGTGACCGGTGGGCCAGAGACAGAAAGATCTTGGAATGTTTCGGTGTCTGAGCTTGCCGAAGACACTTATGATTTCAGTCCAAAAAACCCCAACACACCTGAAGAGACACCGCTTCGTAGTCCTTCTGAGATACTTGAAGAGATGGAAACCTTAGACAAGCAGACGCAAGAGATATTGGGTTTGGTTAGAGGATTGGTATGAGAGAGGGGTGGGAAGTAAAGAGTATAGGAGATGTTTGTACTGTTATCGCAGGGCAATCACCTAAAAGTTCTTTTTATAATAATGATGGCGATGGCTTACCATTTTATCAAGGTAAAAAGTTATTTGGTAATAAATTTATCTCTTCTCCAAATACTTGGACAACTAAAATTACAAAAGAAGCATTAAAAGATGATATATTGATGTCTGTTAGAGCACCAGTTGGACCAATTAATTTTGCTACAGAAAGAATTTGTATAGGTAGGGGATTGGCAGCAATTAGGGCAGAAGAAAAAATCAATAAAGAGTATCTTTTTTATTTTTTGATGCACAATGAAAATGAAATTATTGGTAATACAGGAGCTGTGTTTAATTCTATTAATAAGAAGCAAATTGGAGATTTGAAAATTCTTATGCCTGCTACACTACCCGAACAAACCGAAATCGTAAACACCCTAGACAAAGCCTTCGCACAGATAGACCAAGCCAAAGCAAACTTAGAGAAGAACTTACACAATGCCCAAGAACTTTTTCAGTCTAAACTCAATGAGGTTTTTTCTCAGAGGGGTGAGGGTTGGGTGGAGAAGAAGTTGGGGGAGATTGCATCTGTAGAATATGGATTTACAGCGAAATCTACAGCAGAAGGTACTTTTAGATATGTACGAATTACAGATATTGACACAAAAGGTAATTTGATTTTAGATGACAAGAAATATATTGAAGCTACTGAAGAGGCAAGTAAGTTTCAATTAAAAGAGAATGATATTTTAATGGCAAGAACTGGTGCAACATTTGGGAAAGTACTTCTCTATAAAGATTATGAACCCTCTGTATTTGCATCATATTTGATTAGGATACATTTTACTGAAAATATTTCTAATGAATTATATTGGTACTTTAGTAAATCTCAATTTTATTGGAGTCAAGCAAATACTTTATCATCAGGTTCTGCTCAACCTCATTTTAATGGAAAAGCATTGAAGGAAGTAATATTTTCATATCCTAAATCTATCGAAGAGCAAGAGAAGTTAATTATTGAGTTTAAATCACTTTTAGATGAAATAGAAAAACTCCAAACCCACTACCAACACAAACTAAACAACCTAGAAGAACTCAAAAAGTCCATCTTGCAGAAGGCGTTTGCTGGGGAGTTGGAGTATGGGTTATAGGTTGGTATGCACGCCTATATGTATTTCTTTTACACTTCATTGCATATACAATGAAAATTAGGTAAAATACACTATATAGCAAGCCCAAAAGGATACCCCATGCATACAAAAGAAATAAAAGTACAAACCTCATTAAGAATTGATAAAGACTCATTGTCAGATGCCAAAGAAATATTGAGTGAAGTAGGGATGAATTTCTCAGAAGCTGTGAATATCTTTACCAAGATGATCGTCAAGCATAAAGGCTTACCTTTTGAGGTAAAGATACCTAATAACGAGACCAATGATTTGACACAAAAGCTTTACAGAGCGTTAGAAGAAGTCGCACAAATAGAAAATAAAGAGAATAAGGCAACAAAAGCTAGAGATTTTTTAGATGCGTTATGAGGTAAAGGTTGTTGATACGTTTAAAAGAGATACTAAAAAGTTATTTAAAAAATATAAGTCTATTAAAAGTGATATTTTAGAACTTGTAGAAAAACTGGAACTTGATTACAAGATCGGTATTCATTTAGGAAATAATCTCTATAAAATAAGAGTAAAAAATAGTGATATTGGTGGTAAAAGCGGTGGGTATAGAGTGATATACTACACAAAACTACCAAGCAACTCTATTTATCTTTTAAGCATTTATGCTAAGACACAAAAAGAAAATATAGATATTGAGATATTAAAGCCGATTATCGATAAGCTAAATAAGATAAAATAAATGTCGAGCTATGAATAAGGTATGATACAGTATGAATGAATCAGAAACCAGAGCAGAACTCATAGACCCAGCCTTACTCAAAGCAGGTTGGGGTGTGGTAGAAGGTTCACGTATACGAAGAGAGTTTCCCATCACCAAAGGGCGACTCATGGGCTATGCCAATCAGAGGTCATCTACACTTAGTGCTGACTATGTACTGGTGTACAAAAACAGAAACCTCGCAGTCATCGAAGCTAAAAAGTCTGAACTCTACTACACCGAAGGACTCACGCAAGCTAAAGACTATGCGGAACGTCTAAACATACGTTACACCTATGCTACCAACGGTTTGCGCATTTACAGTGTAGATATGCAAGAAGCCCAAGAGGGAGATGTAAGCACTTATCCAAGTCCTGATGAACTCTGGGAGATGACCTTCCCTAACGAGGATACGGTACGTGACAGACTCTTTGCTGTGCCGTTTGAGAACAGAGGGGGTACGTGGCAGCCGCGTTACTACCAAGACAACGCCATCACCAAAACCCTTGAAGCCATAGCTGAGGATGAAAAGCGCATCTTGCTTACGCTTGCAACAGGTACAGGTAAAACTGCCATAGCTTTTCAGATAGCATGGAAACTCTTTCATGCCAAGTGGAATTTAAAAGGTGATTTTAGCCGCAGCCCACGCATACTCTTTTTAGCAGATAGAAACATACTTGCAGACCAAGCCTTTAACGCTTTTGGTGCATTTGAAGAAGATGCATTGGTACGCATAGACCCTGCGGACATACGTAAAAAAGGCAGAGTGCCTAAAAACGGAAATATCTTTTTTACCATCTTTCAGACCTTTATGTCTGGGGCTTCGACAGGCTCAGCCAATTCTATCCCTTTGGCAGATTCAGAGAACGAGGTTGCTGAGCCTGTCGAAGCATACTTTGGTGAGTACCCTGACGACTTCTTTGACTTCATCATCATAGATGAGTGTCATAGAGGCGGAGCGAGTGATGAAAGCTCATGGAGAGCCATACTTGAGTACTTCGCTCCAGCCGTACAGCTAGGACTCACTGCAACACCAAAACGTGATGAAAACGTAGACACTTACGAGTACTTTGGTAAGCCAGTGTATGAGTACAGTCTCAAAGAGGGCATCAACGATGGGTTCCTCACCCCGTTTAAAGTCAAAGAGATAGCCACCACAGGAGACAAGTACGTCTACACTTCTGATGATGAAGTGCTAGAGGGAGAGGTAGAAGAGGGTAGAGAGTACACCAAAGAAGAACAAAACAAGATCATAGAGATCATGGATATAGAGCGTTACAAGGTAGAGCGCTTTATGGACATGATGAACCAAAATGAAAAGACTTTGGTATTTTGTGAAACTCAGATGCATGCAGCAGCGATACGTGACCTCATAAACCAGTATGCTACAAGTAAAAACCCCAACTACTGCCAAAGAGTTACCGCCAATGACGGTAAACGTGGAGAACAGCAACTCAAGTACTTTCAAGACAATGAAAAGACCATCCCAACTGTACTCACCACCTCTAAAAAACTAAGCACAGGCGTAGATGCCCCTGAGATACGGCACATCGTACTGTTACGTTCCATCAAGTCTATGGTGGAGTTTAAGCAGATAGTAGGGCGTGGTACACGGCTTTTTGATGCTAAGGATTACTTTACCATTTATGATTTTGTGGAAGCACATAAGCATTTTCAAGACCCTGAGTGGGATGGTGAGTTACTTGACCCCGAACCCACAGAGCCTAAAGAGCCTTGTAAGAAGTGTGGGGAGCAACCTTGTGTTTGTGAAAAAGAACCAAAGGTGTGTGACATCTGTGGTAACAGCCCTTGTGTCTGTGAGAAAGACCCTAAAGGGATGATACGCATCAAGCTCTCTAAAAGTAAGTTTTTAGACCTTGACTCTATGGTAAAGACTTCATTTTACGCACCTGATGGCAAGCCGATGAGTGCTGATGAGTTCATACGCAAACTCTTTGCCGAGTTACCTCAGTTTTTTGAGAATGAAGAGGAGTTAAGACGTATCTGGTCACTGCCTGACACACGTAAAAGGCTACTAGAAGAACTGAGTGAAGCGGGCTACAGTATGGCACAGCTGGAAGAACTTAAAAAACTTGTCAAAGCCCAAAACGCTGACCTTTATGATGTGTTAGCTTACATCGCTTACCACAGTGAGATAGTCCCAAGACTTACACGTGCAACCAAAGCAGAGCTAAGACTCATAGGCTATGACAAAGCCAAACAAGAGTTCTTGAACTTTGTACTGGCACAGTATGTGGAAAAAGGTGTGAATGAACTGGATGATACACGTTTGAGTACATTGCTTGAGATCAAATATGGTGGAACATACGAAGCAAAAGCGGTACTTGGAGATGTAAAAAGTATACGTGAGAGCTTTATAGGGTTTCAGAAGTACTTGTATGAAGATAGAGTGGCGAACAGTGATTATAGTGAAATGCTTATGGTTGCTGAACCTGATAGCCATTATAAAAGGTGAAAAAGTGACATTAGAAAACATAAAATCAATCTCGCATGATGTGTTGGCAGACTTAGTCTATACACAGATAGACAGTAATAATATACTTTATGAAAAAGTAGAAAAGATACTCCTTAAAAATGACCCTGAAGCACTGTTGAAGAGTATCAAAAAAGATATCGCTTCCATAAGACGCGGGCGAAAGTTTATCAATTATTATGAGTCGTTTGAATTTGCTGAAAAAATCGCTAGTATAGTAGAAGATATAGAGTTGATGGTAGAGGATGAGAAAATGGCTTCACGGCTTTTTAAAGAGCTTATCTTCACAGACTCCAAAGTGTATCTACGTTCAGACGACAGTGCAGGGAGCATACAAGTGAGTTATGCCAGTGCTGAAGAGGGTTGGAATAGCTGTTTGGGTGTATTGAGTGATGATGAGGTTTATGCTGACATCATGGAGATGCTTGTGTGTGATGGGTTTGGCGTACGGTCTTTGTTTTCAGAAAAAGTACCTCACGCAGTGCTACAAAGAATTTATGATGAGTTTTATCTCAAATGTGAAAAGAGACAAGATAAAAATGACGATAGCTTTGATGATATTCACGTGTTAGAGTTGTGTGCACATTACCTTAAAAAGCCGGCACTTTACATTAAGTCGTTCCAGTTTCACGGTAGAGAGATTGAGGAAAGGGATCTATTGAATTTTGCCAAAGAATATAAGTATGCCAATGATGCGGCATCTGTTGTAGATATGCTTAATAGTATAAAGATGGTAGACAGATATAAAGCACAAGATTTTTATGAGCTTCAAGTGTGGGCATATGAAAAACTTAATCAGCCTATGAATGTGACATTGGCATATAAAAACTGGTATGATAAGACAAAGTCTCCGGAAGTTCTTAAAAAGTATCTTTCTAGATTTGAGGGTGTGATGCAACAACAGGTGAAAGAAGAGGCATTGAAAGATGTAGAAAATCTCTCATTTTCAGAAGAGATACATTTTTTTCATAGCTTAGATGAACCAGAACTTGCAGCGAAATATATTTGGGAGCATCAAGGTTCATTGGAGACACAATATATCTATGCTAATGAACTGAGAAAGATCGTAAATTGGTTAAAAAAAGAGTATCCCCAAGAGGCTATTTTAATTTATAGAGACAGTTGTGAAAAAGCTTTGGAAACTTCGCAAAGCAAAAACTATCCTTCCGTTATAAGAGTTTTAAAAGAGTGTTTGAAGATAGAAAAAGCAAATGATGATACTACTTCATGGGAGATAGAAGAGAATATGTTTTATATGGAAAGGCTTATTAACACCCATAAAAGAAAAGCAAAATTTGTAGAGTTATTTTTCAAGGCTTTTGGAGAATTGTAGTAATACAGATCACACTTTAGCCTTTACTCCTAAACCCCAAAACCCCCGAAAGCAAAATCGAAAACACCGCCACTCCCAAAAACAACCCCTGTATGCCATACGCACTCACAATAGGCTCGAAGAGTATGGGAGAAGAGAACTGTCCTAGAAAGAGGCTAGAGGTGAGTACACCTGAGGCTTTACCGCGTTTGTGTGCTGGTACTAGAGAGAGAAACCATGAGTTGGTGTTGACTAGTAAGAGTCCAAACCCCATGCCTATGGGTGCTGTGGCAAAGAAAAGAAATGCGATGCTGTCTGCCTGAGAGATAAGCAAGAGTCCCGTCCCAAAGAGTGCGAAGGTGAGGGAAAATATCTGTTGGTAACTCAGCCTTGCTTTGAGCTTGGCGTACTGCATAGCGGTAATGGCGTTGAAGGTCATGGCGGTGGCTATGACAAAACCTATGGTTTGAGGCTTCCCTCCTAGTTCATTGACTATGAGGTAGGGAAACTGTGTGGGTAGCATGTAGAAGAGTACCATCACAAAAAATGCAGTGAGATAGACTGGTAACAGCTTGGCTTCTACTTCTAGGTCTTGTGCGGGTTTGTGTTTTGCAGGTTCATAGAGTGACTTGAGCAAAAAAGGCACAAAAAGTATGGGTATAAGGTAGATAGCAAAAGGGTACGACCAGTGCATCTGTGCCAGCAGTCCACCAGCAGTGATGAAGAGTATGCCTCCCATCGCAACGGTTAAGCCTTGCTTAGCCATAAACTTATGACGTAGCTCTTCAGAAAAGTAGTCTCCTATGAGTGCGGTACTTGAAGTCATGATGAGTGAGACACCAAGTCCGAGTATGGCACGTCCTACAAGAATGGCATAAAAGTCATGTAGATAAAACCCCGAACTCCCACCAATGATGAAAAGAAAGATACCCACATAGAGTGGTTTAAGCCGTCCGAATTTATCTACAATGTGCCCAGCAAAAGGTGAAAAAAGTGCGATGATGATGGAGGGGATGGTAAGCATGAGTTTAGAAAGAAACTCAATGTTAGGCACTTCTGTAAATGTGTGGCTTATGAGTGGCAGTGAGGAGACGATAGTGATACCCGACATCACGCCAAGTGTGGCTACAAGAAGGAGGGATATTTGTATGTTTTTAGGGGTGTTGTTTGTCATGAGTGTATGATAGCACTATAAGAGTTAGAGCTATCATCTATTTTCAATTTATCTTATGCCTGACTTTTCTAAAATAAATATGACAGAGTAATAGGCTAAGACAGTTAAGGCTATAGAGATAAACATACTTACATAAAAGTTTAACCCCTTACTTATGAGTATAGGAAAGGCGATGAAGAGAGTTATAGAGGGTGCAATGAGCCAAACGATGTTTTGGGAGAATTCTACAGCTTTTTCACTACTGTCTGTATCTATATACATCCATGTCATAGCGAGTATAGATACCAAAGGAATAGCTGCAAGCAGGGCACCTGCAAGACTACTACGCTTTGAGATCTCAGAGATCAAGACGATTAAGAGTGTTGTAATGATAAGCTTTAGTATGTAGTAAGCCAAGATTGACTCCTTTTTAGTATATAAAATTATCTTATTCAAAAAACCTTATAAACAGCCAAACCACCTTTGCCAACCTGTAAAGGTTAGTCTGAAAGAAGGGCAGGGTTTGTCACAAGGTTTCTTACCCCATGACCATGGTCTTCTTTAAAGACATTGCCTTTACACCACTCTCCAACAGTAGCGATGTTGACTTTAAGTACTTTAGGGCGTACACTCCATGAAACTTGTAGAGGTGAGCCTATCTCGTTGTAGCCTGGTCCCGTGGTTGAGCCGTCGTAACGTACGGGTGTACCTGTATTGTCTGGTATGTTTAACGCTTGATGAAAGCCGTTTTTTAGACCATGTGCAGTGAGTGTTTTAAAGTCTAAGGCATCTTTGTCATTGGTAACAACATAAACTTGTGTTTCTACACGAAGCTGAGGGTTTTGCACTGCCTCACTTAAACAAGAAGCAAGTGTTGGACCAGGTTTTACTTTTGCCGTAGAGTGTACATAGTGAACTTCTATGGTGTCTCCAGGTTCTAAATCACCATGCTCGTTAGGGCATATTTTTTCTTCTATGGGTGCAAGCTCTGTTTGGCTGAGTGTACCGGAGTACTCGAAACCACTGTTGTAGCCATGTCCATCGCCATTACCTGCATACTTGGTAAACTCTCCTCCCTTATGTTCTGCATTTTCATGAAAGTGTATGTTACAAAGGTTCATTTCACTGTATGGAGGTGCCGCGTTAAAGTCAAGTGTATTGTCTCCTTCTATGGTGTCTATGTCTCTTGGTGACTGTGGACCAAAACCTTTATCTTTGGTGTTACTAGCAAGTTTAGCGCGTTGTTCTGATATGACTGTGTCTGCCACTGCTGCATGATGTTCTGTTGCAACATGTGCTGTATGTGTTTGTGCAATTAACTGCGTAGCTAAGATAGCAGTGATTGAGGGAATAAGTATTTTTTTCATAATTTGCCTTTAAAGTTGATGTAGAGTAGTATACATCAATTATTATTAATAAAATTATATTTTTAATATATAAAATTTATATACTTGTAATGAGTTTTATTGATGAATGATACAAAATGTTTTTGCAGTCTTGCATAGGTTCACAAATATATGGCACTCCATAAAAGAGTAAAAGAGTAAAAGATGCAAACAGATGGCTTTTGATATAATGAACTATGTATAATACAATTTCTTTTTCACAACACATTTTAGACTTTTATTTTAGTCTTGAAGCCAACCCACCTTTACCTAAAGGGGTGGGAACCATCTACCCTTTTGACAACCTTGAGACTAAAAGAGTGATGCAAACCTTTTTTAACAAATACTATCATGACACAAATCCAAGAATCTATCTTGTGGGAATCAACCCTGGGAGACTTGGTTCAGGTGTGACGGGTGTTGGGTTTGCAGATGCGTATCATTTGGAAACCTACTGTGATATACCCAATAGCTTTGACAAACGTGTAGAGATATCTGCTAGTTTTATGTTTGAAGTCATAGAAGCGTATGGTGGGGTAGAGAAGTTTTATAGTGACTTTTTCTTTACGACTACCATGCCACTAGGACTCATTAAAGAGGGGAAGAACTATAACTACTATGATGACAAAATAACGCAAGAGAAGTTAGAGCCTTACATCACTCAGACACTCTTAGAGCAGATGGCTATGCCTCAAGCAAGACCTAACATTATCTGTGTGGGAACTGGTAAAAACCTTAAGTACTTGGAAGCATTTAACAAAAAGCATCACTGTTTTGAGAGCATAGATGTGGTGCCTCATCCAAGATGGGTGATGCAGTATAGACGTAAAGAGAAACAGAAGTATATTGATGTCTATGTGGAGGCTTTAAAAAAGGCTTTGGTGTGATTTATCATTTGCTATAATGTATTTTAAGGATTACCTATGAATAAAACACTACATATTACCAATGGTGATGTCGCAGTAGACATCATGAAAGAGGCTGGAGTAGAGGGAGACTTTCTTCCTTGGAGAGATATATTACATGAGGGTGTAGTGCCAGCAGGGTTGAGTTTAGAAGTTTTGTCAAAAACACGTATTGCGTATATAAGTCAAGATTACGGTACGTTTGAAGATGTAAAACACAGTTTTGAATCACGAGATAGTATGATGCGTTCGTTAGAGAGGTATGAAAAAATACTTTTGTGGTTTGAACATGATCTTTATGATCAGTTACAACTTTTACAGATATTGGATTTTTTGCATACCCATCCTGTCTCGTGTACATTGTCCATTATCTGTACAGATAACTATTTAGGTATGTGTGCACCTAGTGAGATGTTGGAGTTACAAAAGTATGAAACAGCCATTAGTAAAGAGCATCTTAGTTTAGGGGCTGAATGTTGGAAAGCATTTACTTCGCCTAACCCTTTAGTATGGCAAGATTTTTTAAAGAAAGATACCTCATTACTTCCATTTTTAGAATGTGCGGTGTTAAGGCTTTTAGAAGAGTACCCTAGTGAGAAAAATGGACTTTCTCGTACGGCAAATATAGCACTAGAAGTCATAGCAAAGGGAGAATCTAAACCTGGACGTGTGTTTGGAGAGTATATAAAAACAGAAGAGAGAAGGTTTTTAGGTGACAGTAGCTTTTGGAACATACTCAAAGAGATGCTAGAAGCCAAAACACCTCTACTTAAAATAAACATGCCACTGTTGCCCATAAATCCAAAACAGTCTATAGAAATAACACAGATGGGTAGAGAAGTGTTGGATGGTACTAAACATTGGCTAATGCTAGAAGAGATAGATAAATGGATTGGTGGTGTGCATCTTACCCATGACAATCTATGGGTATGGGATGGTCAAACATTAAAGCGTTTAGAGGGTTAAACAATTGAAACAATATGATATAGACAGTAAGGGCGAGTTTGCTTCTATTTTTAAAACTATACGTAAGATACTCCTCTCTTACACACAAATAAAAGAGCTTAAAAATGCTAAACAGACATCATACTCTGATGAATACGGTGTCATAGTCATGATGAGAACGAAAGGCAGTCAATTTGTGGTAGCATTTGGGAAAGGGCATAAACTACAAGCACAATTTCCCATGTTAAAAGGTGAAGGTAAAATTGTGCGTCATTTGTATTTTAAAACCCTAGATGAGGTAGATGAAGTACTTTTATGTCAAATGATAGAAGAGAGTTTTGTGCTTGGGTTGGAAGCGTATGAGCTTAAACTTTTAAAGGCTGCATTGTAGTTGCTTTTTTGGGTTAATACAAATTATACTGTACATAAAATGTAATTTTTGTTTTTGTTTTGGGTCTTGGGTAGTCTTTGTAGGCTATGCGTATGACACGCATAGTGTTGTTGTCCAAAGAGGCATACCCTAAGCGTTTTTTAAACCTGAGACCTGTTATGTTCCCATTTGGGTGTAAGTAAAAAGTCACCATTTGTGTACCATGTTGTTTGGTTCGACGTGCGACATCTGGGTATCCGTTACGAGAAAGTGTACGTTGTGTAATACGGTAAATATCTCCTAGATTACGTTTTATAAACTCTTTTTGTGTACCTGTAAAGCCATTGAACTCTGCACCATAAAACTTTTTAATCATTTTCATAGAAGATGAGTTACGCTTTTTAGCTTTGTAGCTTGTGGTACTTTTCATAAGAGAGTTGGCAAGAGATTTTTGAGATTTCTGTTTTTCTTTCTGTTTTGCAAGTTTACGTTTTCTTTGTTTTTCTTTTTTTCTTTTTGCTTGTTTCTGTTTTGCTTGTTTTTGTGCCTCTGCTTTTCTCTTGGCACGTTGTTTGGCTTTTTGCTTAGCCAGTCTTTCTTTTTTGAGACGTGTTTTACGTTTTTTTTCTTTAATTCGTTTGGCTTCAAGTTTCTTTTCTTCAAGTCTTTTGGCTTCTAGAGCAGCAAGCTTTTCTTTTTCTTGCGCTTTTTTGATAGCTTCAGCCTTTTTTCTCTTTTCTAAGGCTAGGGCTTCTTGTGCACGTTTTACCTCTTCAAGTTTTTTTTCTTCTAGTAATGCAAGTTGAGCTTTTTCTTCTTTTTCTTTTTCAGCTTTTTTGACAGCCTCAAGACGTTCTTTTTCTACTTTTAGTAGTCGTGCCTTCTCTTCATCTTCCGCTTTTTTCTTTGCGAGTACTTCTTGTTTTTTCTTTTCTAGTTCTAATTTTTCTTGTGCTATTTTGGCAAGACGTGCTTCGTTTTCTTTTTTCTTTTCTTTTTCTTCGTTTAGTCGTTTTTCTTTGGCTGCTTTTTCCTTTGGAGCATTGGCTATTTTTTCTAAGAGTCGTTTTGTCTCTTCTTGATGGGAGATTTCTTGACTTGATTGTGAGATTTTTTCAAACAGACGTTTGGTTTCTTCTTCTCTACTGAGAGACTCTTTGGGAAGTGAGGTTTCTACTGAGGTTTTTTGTGAGGCTTTTTGGACAGCTTCATCTTCTTCTGGCAAGGTATCACTTGGAGGTAGGGTAGACTCTTGCATTTCTGGGTTAGAGGGTGGGTTCTGGAAGTCTTGCAGGTTTAAAGACATAGTGTGTTGTGAGCTACTAGATGACTTTATGATGACATCTTGTAATAAAAGATAGGCCAAATAAAAAACCAGTATATGTAACAACAAAGAGAGAATAAAAGCAACGTATGTTCTGATAATCCTCTCCTTAGTACCTATGATGTATAATTTACGTAATTATACATTGATAAGGATTAAACAACATGGCATACGATAAAAGCATCGCAGCATTTGATGAAGCATATAAAGTAATACCAGGTGGTGTTGACTCACCTGTTAGAGCATTTTCAGGTGTAGAAGGCACGCCACCATTTATAGACAGAGGTGAAGGAGCGTACCTTTACGACATTGATGGTAATAAGTATATTGACTTTGTACAGAGCTGGGGTCCATTGATTCATGGACATTGTGATGCAGATATTGAAGCGTCTGTGATAGATGCTGTCAAAAGAGGGCTTAGTTTTGGTGCCCCTACAACCGTAGAGACTGAGTTGGCTTCTGAAATAGTTGAGATGTTTGACACCATAGATAAAGTGCGTTTTGTGAGTTCTGGTACAGAAGCTGTCATGTCAGCGATACGACTAGCAAGAGGTGTCACTGGGCGAGATAATATTTTAAAGTTTACAGGTTGTTACCATGGGCACTCAGACTCACTTTTAGTACAAGCTGGTTCAGGACTAGCTACTTTTGGTTCACCTTCAAGCCCAGGTGTCCCTGCAGACCTGACAAAACATACACTTTTAGCAACGTACAATGACATTGCCTCAGTTGAGAAATGTTTTGATGATGCTAAAGGTGACATTGCTTGTGTGATTATAGAACCTATTGCTGGTAACATGGGACTTGTACCTGCGGATGAAGCATTTTTAAAAGGCATAAGAGCTTTATGTGATGCACATGGTGCATTACTCATCTTTGATGAAGTGATGTCAGGGTTTAGGGCTTCTCTCACTGGTGCACAAGGTATTTCTAGTGTAAAACCAGACATGGTTACACTTGGTAAGGTTATAGGGGCTGGTATGCCTGTAGGTGCCTTTGGTGCAAATGCAGAAATTATGGCTCATCTTTCACCGGAAGGTCCAGTCTACCAAGCGGGAACACTTAGTGGTAACCCTGTAGCCATGGCTGCTGGACTCACAAGCCTTCGTAAATTAAAAGCTAACCCATCAGTCTATGTAGATTTTGCAGCAAAAGCAAACAAACTTGTAGATGGTTTTCAAAAAGCAGCAGCTGCAGTGAATGTACCTATGATTACTGATGTGAGAGGTTCTATGTTTGGGTTTTATTTTTCAGACACACCTATCAAAAACTTTGAAGAGGCACAAGGTAATGACACTAAAATGTTTGCCAAGTTTCATAAAGGTATGTTAGATCGTGGTGTCTATTTGGCTTGTTCATCATTTGAAGCAGGTTTCATCTGTACATCTATGACCGATGAGATGATTACAACAGCTATCAAAGCAGCGTATGAAACCATGTCAGAGATAAAAGGTTAGTCACCTTATTAGGAAAATATAATGAAACAAGAAGAACCAAAATTTAAAAAACTGGTCAATGCAGCCGATGGGCTTAGTCTAGGCATATCTATGGTCGTTGCAGTGCTTATTGGTGTGGGTATTGGGTTGGGGCTACAGAGTCTCACGGGAGCACAGTGGACACTTTGGATAGGTGTATTTATAGGCTTAGGTGCAGCAGTCAATAATGTCTACATCGCATACAAGAGACAGAAAAAGTCATTAGATGAGTTAGCCAATGACCCTAGGTATAGCTACAAAAACAACCAAGCGTTACAAAAAAAATATGACAGCGAAGATGATGATGAATAGAATACGTAAAATTATTATAGCACTTTTGATAGTAGATGCAGTTATTGCTCTATTTGCTATAATATTTTTTGATATGAAAATATTTATTAACACACAATTTGGATTTATCTCTGCTTCACTGGTGATGCTTGCTTCTATGAAGAGTTATGCTCGCATGGTAGATGCTAGAGTAGAACACAACATTATTACCGTAGATGACTCAAGAGACGTAATAGATCTTGCAGAAGACCCATACGACCTTTATGGTGAAGAGGAAGATAGTGATAAGACATTGAAAGAAGTTGTGAAAGATGAACGTCAGAAAAACAAAGAAAATAAACGCTCTGTAGCCCAAACACTTAAAGATACAAAAGCAGCACTTTCAATTTACCGTTTGGGTGCATACGCCATTTTGATATTGGGATTTTTGTATTTAAACCGTCAAGATTTACTGCACATAGGTGCTTACATTATAGCACTGTCTATACCTATGCTTGTAGTCATTTACGTGTTGGTTTCAAGTAAGAAAGAACTCTATAAAACGTAAATTCAAACTGAGATTCAATACATTAAAAATATTATTAGGACTTACTATGTATAAAACTTTTTTACTTTCCTTAACATTACTGACTCTAACCGCATGTGCTAAAGAAGTACCAGCCCAAAAAGCGCCAGTTAAAGAAGAGCTAAAGTGTCAAACAAAACCCATACAGCCCCTTAGGATTATAGACAAACCTATAGACTTTGGGAAAGAACGTATAGCGATGACCAAAGAGTATATTCAATCTCATTATGGAAAACGTGTAAAAAACATAGAGATAACACCAAAAATAATTGTATTGCACTGGACAGCTGAAATGAGTTTTGAAAAATCTTTTGCACGTTTAAAACCTCAAAAACTCTTTACCGACAGAAAAGATATTGCCAAAGCATCACTACTCAATGTCTCTTCTCAGTTTTTAGTGGCACGTGATGGAACGATTTACAGACTCATGCCGGAAAACTGGATGGCACGTCATGTGATAGGATTAAATTACTCTAGTATTGGTGTGGAGAATGTTGGAGGTAAAGGGAATCAAGTAGACGACTTAACCCCTGCACAACGTGCATCTAACATTGCACTCATTAAGTACCTAAAAGCAAAACACCCTAGTATTGAGTACCTTATAGGACATCATGAATACAGACAAATGGAAAAGACTTCATTATGGCTAGAAAAAGACCAAGGCTACAGAACAGTGAAGTCAGACCCTGGTGCTAAGTTTATGTCTGACATGAGAAAGGCTACTCAACATTTACATTTGAAAACGCCACCAAAAGCACAATGATATACTAGGAAGATAATATGTTTGAGGTATCAGAATATATAGGTATTATTGCATTTGCAATGAGTGGTTTCTTTGTGGCAGTGCGCGTTAAACTTGACTTTTTGGGTGTACTCGTCTCCGTGTTTTTAACGGCATTGGGTGGGGGTATAGTGAGAGACATCATTGTAGATAGAACACCCTATACTTTTTCACATAATGAACCGGCTATTATTATTTTTACATTGTTATTACTACTGATTGTTTTTAAGTTTCATAAAAAAGAAAATATTGAAAATAAATCTATATTTATTGTGAGTGATTCTATTGGTTTAGTCTCATTTAGTATTACAGGGGCACTTATTGCCATAGAAAATGACTTAAATATTACAGGTGTTTTGGCATTGTCATTCATTACTGCTGTGGGTGGTGGAATTACGCGAGATATTATTATCAACGAAGTGCCATTTGTTTTTAAGACAGGTTTTTATGGTACGGTTTCACTGCTTGTTGGGATGCTCGTTTACATTTTAAGTATGTTTGATATGATGAGTTTTTACCCTATGGCACTTGTCTTTGTCTTTGGTGTGGTGTTACGTGTACTTGCGTACTATAGAAAGTGGTCAGTGCCATTGCTTTAGAGGTTAACTTTACTTCTTATTGTTTATGTTAACAATATGCTCTTTTATCATTTTTAACTCATCTTCTACAATGGTATGCACTTTGTCATAGGCTTTAAACTCTATGTCAAACCCTGCATCTTGAAGTGTGGCTACTTGCTCGCTTGAAGTTTTAAAAGGCAACACATCATCTTCTGTACCATGGGTACAAAGCCATAGTGATTTTTTAACTTCTGGGTTCATCTCTTCGAGTAGGTTTTTAGGGTCATAAATGTAGCCACTGACTGCAATGTAACCTGCAAACCTTTTGTAGTAACGTGAGCCAAACTCAAATGTGAGTAGTGAGCCTTGTGAAAAACCAAAAAGAAAACTCTCTTCTACATCGTACGCAGACTCAAAAAGTATGTCGAGTGTCTCAGCAAGCAGTGAAGATGACTGTGCAATACCATGAAGTTGGTTAGGTGGTAAGTCATACCATGAACACCCACCAAAATAGTCATAAGGTCCATCAAGTAAAACATAGTTCATATCATCTAAATCCAAATAGGGTGGTAACCAAGTAAACCCTTGAGAAGAGTCACCACGACCATGTAAAACCACCATGAGTTTGTTTGAAGGTACTTTTGAGGGAATATATATGTGTTTTAAAGGTAGATTATTCATGTTTGATTTCCTATGTTAAATTGGTATTGATTGTACACTAAATATAGTATGTATTTTGCATGGGTAGCGTGAAATCATTTTAAAACGCTTTTTTATGAAAGAAAAGTAGCAACATAAATAAATATGACAATATGACATATTTGTTACAGTTTAGTAGTTAAAGGTCTAACGCTTTCTTTTTAAAATTGTGTAGTTTTTTTATGACTTCTTTTAAAAGTTTTTCTTGGCTTTTGACTGTTTTCTTTAGTAGCTTAGCTTCAAGTTTTTTTCTGTCAGTTATCTTTTTCTTATTGCTTTTAAAGTAGGTGTGTAGAAGATTTTTCTGGTTTACAGCATCATTGAAATCGCCAAGTAAAGTTTGTAAATTTTTACCTTCTTCTATCATCTTTTCTATTTTTTCTTCACCAAATATGTGTTGAAACTCTTCAAGCAGATAACGGAACTTCTTAAAGGCTATACGTATCTTATGTAGTTTTTCGATGCTAAACTTTTTTTCTAAAGCGTTTATCTTTTTAACAATTTTGCTATGTAGGTTTTCTAAAACTTTTTTTGCCGTCTCTTCGATGCTATCAAAATTATTTTTAGCATCTACAAGGGTGTTTTCTTTTAATGTATGTTGATAACTCTGAAAAAATCTCTCAAAGTTCTCACCCTCTAACATCTGGGTAATTTTCTGATGTTCACTCTCTTGTTGTCTGCCAATGTCTTTTTGAATGAGCTCATGCGTTTCTTCAAGTTCTATCAAACGTTCCTTAATGACATCTAGGTCGCGTTTTTGGTTAGTAAGGCTTGCAAACCCTGAGAGCTTTTCAGTGAAGTAGCTATGGGTATCTTCAGAAAATAAAAATGCAAACTCTTTTAAAAATGCTCTGGATTTCCTAATATTGACTCTAAACTGGTGTAGGTACTCTTCTGTATCATACAAAAGAACACACTCTTTATAATAGAGTATGCACAAAGAAAATTTGTACAAAATGACCCGCAGTGCATCTATAGGGGTAAGATTAGGGATAAAGTAGTCATTAAGTTCAGCGATGTTCATAGCATCAAGTTTAGTAAAGATGGATACTAGATCATAAGTAGAAGAGGGCTTTCCATGAAGTGTCATATTTTTGTTTTTATAGGCTTCATCCAATGTCACATCTTTACTGACATGTTCTAGAAAAAGGGTGGGGAGTTCAAAGGTGTGAAATGCTTCTAGGGTGGGAAATTCAATCTCAAGAATATAGAGTCCTTTAAGGTCTTTTTTAAACACATCTATGGAGTACTCTGCTCCCTCATAGTCAAACAAATAGCGGTTTTTTCGTACAGGGGATTTGATACGTTTTTCATATTTCTTTTGGAACTTCTTTTGACTTATCTCTATTTCTTCTTCATCCCTAGAAGCACCTGTCCCATATTTGACAGTTTTAAAGTAGCGATCATCTATCTGCCTGTAACGTACCCCTTTACTCTCTGTGATGGTGGTATAGAATTGGGTGATTTTATGTCCATAGAGCTTATGTGCTTTGATGAGTGAGACTATGGAGTCTTTAAGCAGGTATTTTTTTTCTATCTCTTTCATTTTGTTTCCTGATGGGTTAGAAAAAGTTTATAGAGCAGTATGTCATAACTATTTGATTATAGCATATATGAGGAATCAAAGTTTCGATTTTAATTAAGAAAGAAAAATATGACATTTTTTTGAGTAATATTTAAAAGTTAGGGTAAAATTATTTTGCAGTCTGGACCCCAAGGGCATTTCTTCCCGTTGGTCAGGGCATAAAGTTGTTGTAAACAACAGCTTCCGAGAGCTGCTGTTTGTACCCCAAGGGCATTTCCATTAGGCATCTTCTAAGTCAAATCTCGACTGTGGAAGAGTGTGAGTGTTTAATGGAATTACTAATTTTAATCCTCACGATTATTGTAGCTATTTTAAGATACTATAGTAATTAAACACTGAGAGAGTGAAAACTCTCTCTTCAAACGTTATTTTAGCAGAATATTTTTTTGATGTAAATACACAAGATTAATTTCAAAGTGCATATTAGTTATAATCAAAATCTTAAAAATGGAGTATCATGATGAATAAAGAATTATTTATAAACAGTTATCTTGACCGAATACAGGAAAAATTTACTCTTACAAAAGATTTTGCTTTTGAAATATTTTCAATTACAGCACTTTTAGACTTAAGTTTTGATGAAGTATATCAAAATGTTAGTACGATTGTTAATGCAAATGGTGAATATGATGCTGGAATAGATGGAATATATATTGATGAAGATGATAATGAATGTACTATGCATGTTTTCCAGATTAAAAATAGTAAAGGTTTTGGAGATAATGTACTTTCAAAATTTGTTAATGATTATAGAAATATTTTTGTCTATGGGAACAGTACAAATATTCGATTAAATGCAAAAGTAACATCATTCTTAGAACGATATACTAATATTGTATCTTCGGGTAAAATTATAGATGTAAAATTATATTTTATTTTTTCAGGTGAAAAAGAAAAGAATGATCAAAGTATTATTCAAAGACATGAAGAAGAAAATGATGATTTAACTATTTATGATATTAATGATTTGTATGATCGAATTGATAATCTTATTTCAGAAAATAAAAAGCGTAAAGATGTTGAATTTAGCTTCATGGCAGAGAAATCGAATATATCATTGAAACGTGACCCTCAAGCTCTAATATCTTTTCAAATTCAAAATATAAAAGCAATAAATTTTAGATTAAGTGCACTCGATTTATGTAAACTTTTAGATAAAGAAAAAGAATTAAATAAAAGAATTGATACTGTATTTAGTGATAATATTAGAGGATTTTTAAAATATAATAAAACTAATAAAAATATTAAAAAAACATTAGATAGTGATTATTCAGAATATTTCCCATTTCTAAATAATGGTATTACAATCATTTCTGAAAAAGTAAAAATACCAAATGATATGCAAGCGGGATACTATCCTATTGAAACAAAAAATCCTGTAATTGTAAATGGATTACAAACTACAAGTGTAATATATGATATTTATAAAGAAGATAGTAGTAAGTTAGATGGAGTATATGTTTTAATAAGACTGTATGAAACAAGTGATCCTGATATTGTAGATAAAATTACTGATGCTACTAATACGCAATCACCAATTAATTATAGAGATAAGGTAAGTAATAGGGATTTTAATAAATATACTAAAGCACTTTTTGAATCCCAAAATATAGGTTATTTAGTTAAAAGAGGAGAGACATTTGAAAATGTTCTAAGTAAACAATTAAATGAATCAATCCAAAGTGATACAGTCTATAAGTTTTGGTATGCAACCTTTCAGGAACTGCCAGAGGTTTCAAAAAACTCTAAATCAAAAATATTAGAAGAAATTTTTGAAGCTAGTAGTGATGATAAACATAAATTACATCCATTATTTAATGGTGATAAAGACTCAGCAATATATGAACAGTTATTTAAATCATATAAAATTTATAAATTTGTTATAGGAAAACGTAATCAAAATATAGGAAGTGACTTTATAAATTATGCAGATGAACTTTTATCATATGGACTATATAAATTAGATCCATTAGGTGAAGATTTTGAAAGTACATACCCTAAAGTATGTGCTGCTATAAGTAAAATTGTACAAGAGGAACAAGTTTTCTTAGGAACAAAAAATTTAACATACTCACACAATGGATATTTTAAGTCTTCAAAATCTAGATATGATTTGAATAAAATAATGAAATTTGTTGAAAAAGGCGAAGGATTATTCCAGTCATGATATGTACACTGAAATTTATGATTATTATTAGTAATAATAAATGTTTTTAAAACTCTCCTACCACCTAGACAACATAAGTAAATACTCAGGCTACCTAGCATCTGTGTTTGTAGTGATACTCTCTCTTTTAGTTGCTTATGATGCAGGTATGCGGTACCTATTTTCATCTGGTTCCATAGCTTTACAAGAGATAGAGTGGCATTTGTTTGATATGGTATTTTTACTTGGATTGACCTATGCACTTAAGCACGACAAACATGTAAGGGTTGACATATTTTTTGAACGCTATAACCCTGACACACGTGCTGTAGTGCAGATATGCTCTATGTTGTTACTCGTCATTCCTTTTTCACTACTGTTTTTAACCGATGCACTAGCTATGACACTACAGTCATTTGTACAAAATGAAGTTTCATCTGACCCTGGAGGACTTAGTCACCGTTGGGTGATAAAAGGTATGCTGGTTGTTGGTTTTGTACTACTCGTACTTCAAGCCATTTCTGAGATACTAAAAGCCTATGATAGACTAAATAATAAAACGTTATTGTTTAAAGTACTCGTAGGTGTCGCTCTTGTAGCTACACTCGTGTATCTTGCATGGTTTAACCGTATGGCATTTTGGATTGACCCAGTCTTTCTTATGTTTGCTTTGGCGTTGTTTTTACTGATGCTTGGCTTTCAAGTGGCATTTGTTTTTGCAGGCGTAGCGCTCTTTTTTGCACTCATCACCGATGAAGTAGGGTTACATGTGTTAGAGATGCTTCCTTACAGAACATATGGCATTATGGGCAATGTTACACTGATGGCTGTGCCACTTTTTATCTTTATGGGGCTCATACTTGAAAAGTCTAAAATGGCAGAGGGGTTACTGCTTTCTATGGGTAAACTTTTTGGTGCAGTGCGTGGGGGTTTAGCGATTTCAGTGGTACTTGTAGGAGCCATACTTGCTGCAAGTACAGGTATAGTAGGGGCATCGGTGGTGATGATGAGCCTCATAGCCTTACCGCTCATGTTAAAGCACAACTATAGCCCAGCGTTAGCCAGTGGAAGCATCTCAGCTTCTGGTACGCTTGGACAGCTTATACCTCCGTCTATCGTGCTCATCATACTTGGTGACCAGATGCATTTAAGTGTGGGTGACTTGTTTCGAGCCGCAGTTGTGCCTGGACTTTTACTTATAGGTCTTTACATCCTCTACATTTTAGTGGTTTCGTATCTCAATAAAGATCTAGCACCTGCTATAGTCTCAGATGAGCCCTATGGTGACATAGTCAAAGATGCTATCAAGGAAATCATCCCACCGCTACTTCTTATTGCGGTGGTGCTTGGGAGCATCTTTGCAGGTATTGCCTCACCTTCTGAGTCGGCTGCTATTGGTGTGCTTGGTGCAGTGGTATTGGCTTTGACTAAAAAGACATTCTCTTTTTCCATGCTACGTTACGCTGCTATAGAAACAGTGAAACTTACCGCCATGATATTTATGATACTCATAGGTGCCACGGCTTTTTCGCTGGTATTTGGAGAGCTAGGTGGTGGTGACATGGCTATAGACTTCTTTACAGGAGACATGCAAGACAAATGGACATTTATACTCATAGCTATGGTAGTGATATTTATACTAGGTTTCTTCATAGACTTTATAGAGATAGCCTTTGTCGTAGTACCCATACTTGTACCCATCGTAGCACTACTAGGTATTGACCCCATTTGGTTTGCCATTCTCATAGCCATGAACCTACAAGCAAGCTTCCTCACCCCACCGTTTGGCTTTGCTCTCTTTTATTTAAAAGGTGCAGCTGGAGACAAGGTGAGTACAGGAGCAATCTATAAAGGTGTAGTACCCTTTATCTTGCTACAGTTGATGGCTTTGGGGATTATTGTTATGTTTCCTAATTTGATTTATTTGTTTGGGGAGTAATACAATTTATTGACTTTCCTAAGATATCTCATTATAATATATGAAAACATATATGAAAGGAAAACTATGCAACAAGTTTCCGTATCTGAGATTCAAAGAAATCTACATAAGTTAAATGATTTTGATATTATAGAAGTGATAGATAAGAAGAGAAATAAGATTAAGGGGTATTTCATAGATGGCAAATATGCCGCTTTTGTGGAGGAAAAGTTTGCAAAAATGCTAGAAGAGGAAGAAGCTAAAGAAGATCCTGCTGGTTCACTTCATAGTTATGCCAATCTTGACCTTATAGAAAAAGAAGAAGATGCATGGCAAAGACATGTGTTGGAGAAATACCGTAAATGATAGTTCTTGACACAAACTATATATTGAGGTACTTACTAGATGATAATCATGAAATGTACCTAGAAGCAAAAAAGATTATAGATACAAATGCTTGTTTGGTTTTAAATGAAGTAGTGTCAGAAGTGATATATGTACTTCGTGGTGTCTATAGTGTGCCAAAGGAAGTTATAGTTAAATCTCTTACTAGTTTTATAAACATGCAAAATCTATCTATGTATGAGCCTAAAGATACTTTACTTAAAGCTCTTCAAATATATGAGAGTAAAAACCTTGATTTTGTTGATTGCTATCTTTGTGCTTTGGCTCACAAATACGAAGTAAAGAGTTTTGACAAGAAACTGATGAAATGTGTTACGGGTTAAAGTTAATATACTTCTTTCACTCACTAGCATTCACCTCTAACAAACATTTGGTTAAAATAAATAAAAAATCAGGTTCCTTACTTTGAAAACTATCACAATCATAGACACTTTTGGCTTCTTCTTTCGCTCTTATTTTGCACTTCCTCCTTTACGTAATACAGATGGGTTTCCTACAGGGCTTTTGACAGGTTTTGTAAATCTTGTAGACTCTTTGCACCGTGACCATAGTACAGACTACTTAGTATTTGCATTAGATGCAAAAGGAAAAACATTTAGAAATGACATCTACCCAGAGTACAAAGCCAACCGTGACGCAGCACCAGATGACTTAATAAGACAACTACCCGTCGCCATAGACTGGATAGCACAAATGGGGTTTGCAAACTTGATGCGTGAAGGTTTTGAAGCAGATGATGTCATTACAACAGTGACAAAGTTTGCCAAAGAAAAAGGCATGAAAGTACGCATCGTCTCTCACGATAAAGATTTGTACCAAATGATAGAAGATGGTAAAGTAGAAATGTACGACTCTGTAAAAAAAGAGGTCGTCAATGAGCAAACCTGTATAGACAAATTTGGTGTACACCCAAAAGATTTCATAAATTTTCAAGCCATTTTAGGAGACAGTTCTGACAATGTCCCCGGTGTCAAAGGCATAGGTAAGGTAGGAGCCTCTAAACTCATAAACCAGTACCATACACTTGAAGCCATTTATGATGACTTAGAGAACTGTGGTACAGCACGTATACAAAAGTTACTGCTAGAGAGCAAAGAGAGTGCGTTTTTGTCACGTGACTTGGTGAGTATGAGAACAGATGTGTTTAAAGACATGGACGTAGAGAGTTTTGTCTTTGAAGACAAAAACTATCTCTCTTGTTTACTTGAAGAGTTTGAACAGTACGAAATGAAACAAGCCATACGTAAAGCGATGGTAGGCATGGAAGAGGTAGACTGTACACCTAAGTATGTTGAGCCAACAAAGCCTGCCTTTACTTTTGAGGCAATTACCCTAGAGACTAAAGAGAAGTTAGATGCAGTCTTAGATACCATAGACAAAGATGCCACAGTTGCTTTTGACACAGAAACGACAGGCTTAGACACCAAAGTAGCTAAAATGGTTGGTTTCTCGTTTTGTTTTCAAAGAGACAAAGCATACTATGTGCCAGTAGGGCACAACTACTTAGGTGTAGAGGAACAAGTGAGTTTAGAAGATGCATTAAGTGCACTCAAAAAGCTTATGACACATAACATCGTGGGGCAAAACTTAAAGTTTGACTTTTCACTCTTGTCCAACCAGCACGACATGGAAGCAACCATCCCTTATGCCGATACGATGATTATGGCATGGCTTACTAACCCTGGCTCAAAAGTAGGGTTAGATACTTTAGCCAAACAATATTTTAAGTATGAGATGAAACCTTTTAAAGAGGTAGTTAAAAAAGGTGAAGACTTCTCTGGCGTTGCCATACCAGATGCCACTTTTTACGCTGCAGAAGATGCATGGATGACATTTATGCTTTACGGGGCTATAAAGAAAAAAATGGAGCTCTCTTCACTGACGCATCTACTCAAAGAGGCTAAAAATGTAGAGTATCCTTTTATGAACGTACTCTTGCGTATGGAGCGTTTGGGTATAAAGATAAACCCCGAAAAACTTACCACACTGCAAAAAACGTTGAGTGAAGACTTAGTGGTATTAACCAAAGAGATACATACTTTGGCAGGTTCTGAGTTTAACATTAAGTCACCTAAACAATTAGGCGATGTACTCTTTCAACACATAGGGCTTAAAGGTGGTAAGAAAACAAAAACTGGTTATAGTACCAATGAGTCGGTCTTAAATTCTCTCATAGATGAGCATGAGGTCATTGCTAAAATACTTCAGTACCGTGAGTACCAAAAGATACTCTCTACGTATGTTGAACCATTGTTAAAACTTTCTCAAGCAGATGAAGATTCTCGTATCTATACCTCTTTTGGTCAAACGGGGACTGCAACAGGTCGTTTAAGCTCTCGTGACCCTAACTTACAAAACATACCTGTACGTTCCAAGTTGGGTCGTTCTGTACGTGAAGCATTTGTCGCCAAAGAGGGCTATAAGTTAGTAAGTATTGACTACTCTCAAATAGAGTTGCGTTTACTTGCACACTTTTCTCAAGATGCGGCACTTCTTAAAGCATTTAATGATGGGGTAGATATTCACTTAGCAACTTCAACCATACTATTTGGCGAAGAAGAAGCAAAGGAGAAAAGAAGCTTTGCAAAATCTGTAAACTTTGGTCTACTCTATGGTATGGGACCTAAAAAACTCTCAGATGAACTGGGCATTGCTTCAAGTGAAGCAAAAGAGATTATTACAAACTACTTTGCATCATTTCCAACTGTAAAACACTTTTTAGAAGGTATACAAGAACGCATGAAAATAGACGGCTATGTAGAGACCATACTCAAAAGAAGACGTATATTTGACTACGAGTCAGCCAATGGCATGCAAAAAGCAGCTTACCAACGTGAGTCAGTCAATACTGTTTTTCAAGGAAGTGCCGCTGACCTCATGAAACTTTCTATGAATGAAATAGACTCCATGATACGTGAGGAAAAAATGGATGCCTTTATGCTCCTACAAATCCACGATGAACTTATCTTTGAAATAAAAGAAGAAAAAGTAGAAGAGCTAACCAAACGTTTTGTATACAGCATGGAAAATATATTTGAACTTGAAGTGCCACTGGAATGTTCTGTGAGTGTTGGCGATAGCTGGGGGGAGTTGAAGTAACTCTTGAAGTATTAATAATGGAGAAATAATATGGGAACTTTTAAAGGTATGAGAACTAAAAATGGTGCATTTGTCACATATGCTGATATACCGTTAGATTTAAGGCTTGATTTAAAAGTACATTCTCCTATGGGATTTGAGTGGGGGTATAATGGGAGTGGACCAAAGCAGTTAGCATTAGCTATATTAGCAAGAATATTGACAAATGAAAAAGTAGTTTTAGAGTATTATGAAAGTTTTGCAAAAGAGTATATAGAGATAATGGAAACAAGTGAATGGATAATTGAAGATAAAATAATTTTAAACTGGCTAAATAGTAAGAATGCATTTATGAATAACCCATTTTTACCACCTATGTTTAGAATAGTTAATAATTTTATGTTCTTGAATAATAAGAAATTAGGATCACATTTAAATTGTTCTCAGGAATATAATATGGATAAGTCAGAAAAAGAAATTGGAGTTTATTGTAATTTCTCTGAAATCTTTCATTTAAAAATTAAAGATTTACCTACTAGTATTAAATTTGATTTTATTGATCCAGTAGATTTTAATGATGAAGAAGCTAGAATAACTGACAATATAACTTTTGCACATATTTCAAGAAGAGAAGATATGTTAAAAATGGACTTTTGGTTTAAGATTAATGTATTAGACTATAAAGATGATATAAATCCTATAAAACTGTTTAATAACTTTCATCTATTTTTAGAAAATTCTATTCAATGTGAAGTTACATCCAATGATGCTGATGGTAATTGGCTATTTTTAGAATTCACTTATAGTATTAATAGTAACAATGATAAAGATTTAAAAGTAATTGCTAAAGAGATTATCGCTAATTTAAGGGATAAAGTAGAAGATGTTTTTTTTAAAACAGTAGATAGTAATAGATTTGAAGCAATATTTAATTTGCCAGAAGAGTATCAAAGTATTTTAAAACCATATATGCTTTATTTTGAAGAATTTTTACATGATTTATGTATAGAAACGGATGTAAATATACGAAAAAAGGGTGCAGATACAATACTTTCTGTTGAACCTAAGAATAAAGATGAAGCATTAGAAAAAATTGCTAATGCATTGAAAATGTACATATCTGCACCTATAGTAGCTAGTGGTGTGAGTTTAGAGCAAAAATTACAAATGCAAGTAGCTTTACAAAAATTACATGCTGAATGTAGTCATATGGAAAGTCAATTAGTATTAAAGTCAGCTACGTTAAATGTAAATCAACAGCAATTAATAGTTCAAGATAAAATTATAAGTGAAACTAAACGAATACTAGTAGAAGCTGGAGTGAATCCAGAAATAATAACCAAAAATAACCTAGTACTTTTAGAAAGTTTAAAAGAAATAAACTTGGATAATAAGAATATTAGTAAAAGTGCATTCTTAGATACGTTTAAAGCTAAGTTTAAATTGTTTGAAGTATTTGAAACCAATATTGAATTTACCAAGAAACAACTAGAAGATAAAAATAAAGATGGGAAATAGATGAGTGAAAATAATTTTATAAAACTCCCACGTGGAACCTTCTACATGGGAACAGATGATGAGAATGCACCTGCAAAAGAAAAACCTCGCCACGTGGTGAGTATAGACTATGACATTGCGATGTCTAAGTACTTGGTGACAGTAGAGGACTATATGTTATTTGCTCAAGCTACGGGTGCACTGGTACCTGAAGAGAAGTATGAGCACTTAGGGTTTGATGTACCTGTACGTCGGGTACGTTGGACAGATGCCATCGCATATGCAAACTGGAAAAGTGAACGTGAGGGTAAGAAATATAGGTTACCTACAGAAGCTGAGTGGGAGTATGCTTGTCGTGCTGGGAGTAAAGGTACATTCTGTTTTGGTGATGATGAAGATGAGTTAGAAGCGTATGCTTGGTATGCACCCAACGCAAAAGGGCATACCCATAATGTAGGAACAAAAAAACCAAATGCTTGGGGACTGTATGACATGCATGGAAACATTTGGGAATGGTGTTTAGACAGATACGCTGAAGATTATACACAAACACCTACAGATGGTTCTGCGTACGCTGTGCCAAGTGACAAAGGTAGGGTGCTTCGTGGAGGTTCTTTTAATGCAGATGCTAGTAAGTGTTCTTGTAGTTCGCGTATCAATTTAGGAAGCGGTGGTAAGAATTACTTTATAGGATTTAGACTTGTCATAGAGCTTTAATGTAACATTAAAGCTATAATTTTTACTAATATATTTCAATTAACATTAGGTTAGCAAACATCGGCTATAATCTCTGTAACTACGACAGATATGTCAACGAGAAGGATTTTAGTAATGAAGTATATTTTTTCTATGAAAATGGCAGTTTTAATGTTGTTTTTATTTGCAGTAATCGCCGGAGCAGCGACGTTTATAGAAAATGACTATGGTACACAAACCGCACGCGCATTGGTCTATAAAGCCCAATGGTTTGAAGTATTTTTAGGATATTTTGTAGCCATTTTGGTATACAATATTATAAAATATAAATCTTACGTCAATAAGTTTCCTATCTTTCTCTTTCACTTCTCTTTTATTGTTGTTGCTATTGGTGCAATGATGACACGTTATGTGGGTTACGAAGGTATTATGTCTATACGTGAAGGGGAATCTAGTAACATCATGGTTTCTGATGTGAAAAACATCTTGGTAGATGCTACAAAAAATGGTGAGCATGATTCACTTGAAAAAGAACTTTTCTTTTCAACGATGACTGGAAACTCTTTCAGTGAAAGTCTTAGTGTAGATGGTAAAAAAGTAAATATAGAGTTACTCAAGTACCTACCAACTGCTCATGAAGAAGTGGTCTCTTCCCCAGATGGTAAAAAACTTTTAGAACTAAAAATCTCTACAGGTCAAAGAGGAGAACTATATTATTTTGCTAAAGGTGAAACAAAAGATTTTGGCTCTTTCTTTGTAGGGTATGAGGTAGAGCCTACTACAGATAAGCCTACTTTTCTAATTAAAGAGAGTAAAGAGGGGTATACAGTTGATTTCCCTTTTATACTTAAAACACTTAACATGAATGATAAAACATCAGGTGAATTATCAAGCGGACATAGCCCTTTTACAAAAAGAATATTATATCAGTTTGGTTCTAATGCAATAGTCTTAAAGGATGTACATGAAAAAGCTATTATTCAAATAGATTCTGATGATATAAAAACACAATCAGGACAGGCAGAATATGTACAGTGGAGAGTCTCAGTCGGAGAGGAAAGTAAAGTAGTCACTACGAGACCTAGAGGTGGTAATGTAGGTGAGCTTAAACGCTTTAGCCTTGATGGTGTCAATATCAATATGAGAGTAGGGGCAAAGCTTATTGATGTACCATTTAGTATTAAACTTGAAGACTTTAAACTTCAACGATACCCTGGTTCTAATACACCATCATCTTATTCTTCAGATGTAGTACTCATAGACAAAGAACAGAATATTACGATGCCATATAAAATCTATATGAACCATATTTTAGACCATAGAAATTATCGTTTTTTCCAATCTTCATATGACCCAGATGAAAAAGGTACGGTACTTTCAGTGAACCATGACCCTGGTACATGGCCTACATATATAGGATACTTTATTATGATTATAGGAATGATCTGGGCACTTTTTACAAAAAATGGTCGATTTATGAAACTTCTTAAAAATACACGTAAACTTCAATCTGTAGCCACAGGTTTCGCCGTGATAGTTCTTTTGGCACTGACACCACAACACATTGAAGCAGCTTCACCTGAGGTTAGTGATGAGACACTAAAAATCTTACAGTCCTATGATTTGGAACATACAAAAAACTTTGGAACACTGGTTGTTCAAGATCACCAAGGACGTATGAAACCTATGGATACTGTTGCGCATGAAGTGGTAGCTAAAATTACAGGACGTTCAGCATTGTATGCTGTAGAACCTACACAAATGATGCTTGGTATGACTATGAATCCGAATTTTTATCAAGGTGTACCTATGATTAAAGTAGGACATAAAAAAATTGCTCTTGACATTGGCATAGATGAAAATACTAAATTTGCAAAATTTTCTGATTTCTTTAGCACTACAGACGGCTCATACAAAATTTTTGACCAAGTCACAGCATCTAGTAAGAAAAAACCACTTGAAAAATCTCAATATGACAAAGAACTTCTTAAAATAGATGAGAGGGTCAATGTCGCATTTATGGCATATCAAGGTTCACTTTTACGTATTTATCCAAAACCCAATGATGAAAACAATAAATGGATGGCCCCTATGGATGCCATAAAATCATTTTTACCTGAAGATGCAGATCATGTAAAGTTGAGTATCTCTGCGTATTTCCAGATGGTTGCTCAGGCTACGGAAACTGGTAATTGGGATAATGCCAACTTAGCATTAAGAGGCATTAAAAAGTTTCAAAATAAACATGGTGAGGCAGTCATACCATCTCCAACACATATTGATCTGGAAATAAAGTACAATAAATTTGGTCTTTTTGGTAAACTTGTGCCACTTTATTTGTTATTAGGACTTGTGTTACTCCTTTTTGCATTTATCAATGTATTGAAACCAACATTCTCTATGAAATGGATTATGCGTATTGGATGGAGTATTTTCATAGTTGGATTTATCATACATCTGATAGGGCTTGGTATTCGTTGGTATATCTCAGGACATGCACCATGGTCAAATGCTTATGAGTCCATTGTAGCGATAGCAGCAGCAACTGTGATAGCAGGAATAGTTGTGGCGCGAAATTCTCCATTTGCTTTAGCAGGGGCTGCATTATTAGCAGGTATTACCATGGGTGTGGCACATATGAGTTTTATTAATCCAGAGATTACGACACTGGTTCCTGTACTTAAGTCATACTGGCTTATGATACACGTGGCCACGATTCTTGCGGGTGATGGTTTCTTGGGACTGGGTTCCATACTCTCTTTACTAGTACTGATTTTATATATTCTAAGACCTAAAGAAAATAATGAGAATATTGACCGTTCTATCAAAGAACTTACCAACCTTTCAGAAATGGGGCTTATTATTGGGATATTCTTACTTACTATAGGTAACTTCCTTGGTGGTATTTGGGCCAATGAGTCATGGGGACGTTACTGGGGTTGGGATGCTAAAGAGACTTGGGCAGCGGTGACTATATTGGTCTATGCAGTTGTACTTCATTTACGTTTTGTTCCAGCATTAAAGTCCAATTTTGTATACAATGTAGCTTCAACATGGTCATACTTTACCGTACTCATGACATATTTTGGTGTGAACTACTACCTCTCAGGTCTTCACTCATACGCAGCTGGAGATCCTGTGCCAATTCCTATGTGGGTTTACTATGGTGTAGCAGGGCTCTTTGTACTCTCCCTTCTTGCAGCAAGAAACCGTCACTTAAAATAATATTTCTTTTGACCTAACATACAATGTTAGGTCGCGCTTCTCTTCTTTATTTTTCTCTTATATTTCCATTTTTAGTAGCTAAGCTTTTCTCTTTATATCTTAACTATAATATAACTATGCCTTTTGGTAAATATTATATTAGGATTTAAAATGTTAGAAGAATTTAAAAAGTTTCTTGTTAAAGGAAATATGGTAGATATGGCTGTAGGTTTCATCTTTGGTGGAGCATTTGCAACAGTGATAAAATCGATGGTGGCAAATGTTATTATGCCTCCAGTAGGATTACTTTTAGGACAAGTTGACTTTTCAAAACTTTTCATTGCATTAGATGGAAAAGAGTATGCAACGATGGAAGCACTAGATAAAGCAGGAGCACCTGCCATCAAGTATGGTATGTTTATTAACGATGTGATTTCATTTGTGATTTTAGGTTTCGTTATTTTCATGTTTATTAAGGCATACAATAAAATGAAAGATGAACCAGAAGCAGAACCTACTACAAAAGTGTGTGGTACATGTGCTGAGACCATCCCAATAGCAGCGAAAAAATGTGGTCACTGTGGAGAGGCGGTATAACCACTTATGGTACAAGGTAGATAACCTTGTACTAATGCGCGTATATAGTTTTACTTAGAACTTTAGCGTATTCTTTTCTTTAGATTAATACAAAGTTTGCTTTGTTTATGCCATTAAATGTGTTTTGCTTGACTAAAGTATATCCCATCATATTTTCAAAAATAATATTTTCGCCTATGTCTAATGGTTTATCAAAGTAGTAGATACCTATGATATCACCTGCAATACAACTCATACCTGTAAGTTCATAAACATAGGGTGTTTTAGTTTTTGAAATACCTTTTACATTTAGTGATTGTTTTGTGATGGCAACATCTAATAGGTGTGATTCTATAGAAGTATCTAAAATAACTTTAGATGGATTGTCTTCTATAATATCTAAAATGGTACATGTAAAATATCCTGTATTGTGGACTATGCTACTTCCTGGTTCAAAGTAGAGTCTGATATGTGGATATTGATGATGAAAATGATTGATGCAGGCTATGAATACTTCTATATCATAAGAGGTATGCGTAAAGTTTTGTCCTCCACCTAGATTAATCCATTTTAATTTTGGTAAGATGTGGGTATAGTATTTCATGATATGTGTTAAAAGTATTGTGAGTGCGGAGACTTCTTGATGGCAAAATGCATGAAAATGTAATCCTTCTAAATATTCAAAAGTTTGTGAGTCTTTGTTATATTCTGATATAAAGTGCATATAACTCATACCTAGCCGACTCTTTTTATGACTGGTATCACAATAGCTAGGTTGAGAAAGTGAAAGCTGTGGGTTTATCCTTATTCCTAATGATGTTTTTGCTTGGCACTGTTTACTATATTTAATCCATTGTCTAAGAGAGTTAAAACTCATAGTATCACTTGCATCAGCTAAGAGAGTGACTTCTTCTTCATAAAATGCTGGTGCGTAACTGTGGATGTGTGTGTATTGATGCTTTTTTGCTAGAGAAAGTTCATTGAGATTTCCTATACTAAACCCAGAACTTACATGAGAAATGTGAGCTAGTCCCTCACTTTCATGAAAGCATTTAAGTGTGTAGAGCCATGTAATATTTGTTTTCTCTTTTAGTATAGAGAAGATTTTTAGATTTTTATCTAGTTTCTTTTTTTCCATTACGAAGCAGGGTGAAGGGTATCTACTTTGCATACCATTTCTCCCATCCTTCATCGTAATAATAAATGAGTTTATGTGTACTTAGTTTATTACTTTCTACATCTGTTTTGGCTATATTTTTGTCAAAATATAGCATGTTGTTCATTGTTATTTCGTCAAGGTAACGTAAATCTTTAATGGGCTTGAGTGTTTTTAAAGGTAGAGAAAGTTTAGAAGCCAAAACAAAACCCCATTCACCAAAACTTGGTATGTAGGTATGATAAGGCAATGTTTTTAAGTCTGCCGCTTTCAAGGTTTCATCAATACACCAAAATGCGTCTCTTGAAAACATAGGGGAAGTTGCCTGCGTAACCATTGCTCCTGCACGAGAGAGATGAGAAGAGAGTAGACGGTAAAATGTTTGACTATATAGTCTACTTAAAGAAATACTATTTGGGTCTGGTAAATCTATAATAATAACATCATAGAGCCTATTGGATGTTTCTATAAACTTCCATGCATCTTGGTTTATGACTGTAACTTTAGGGTTTTGGTAGGCATGTTTGTTGAGTTTACTTAGTGTTGGATGGTCTTTAAAAAGTGTAGTAATAGTAGGGTCAAGATCAATTAGTGTCACATGATTGACATCTTCATACTTAAGTACTTCTCGAAGTGCCATACCATCTCCTCCACCTAGAATAAGTATATTTTCATGTGATTTACTCATGTTCATGACTGGATGTACAAGTGATTCATGATAACGGTATTCATCAATAGTATCAAACTGTATCGCACCATTAATGTAAAATTGTATACGACCTTTATCTCCTGTTACAATGAGTTTTTGATAAGGGGTTTGTTTGGAGTATATGATGTTATGTTGATAGAGTTTATTTTCTATAAGTGATGTTAAAGTAGATGATTTTAGAAAGCCAAGTATCAGAGTTATTGCGATAAACCCAATGATTATAAGATGTTTTTTACTCAAAGTATCACGAAAGATATACCATGCCATGGTTCCAACCATGAGATTAAGACCACCAAAAAGAAAGGAAGTTTGCATAAGTCCTAGGTGTGGAACCAAAATAAGCGGAAAGAGCAATGAAGCAAATAATGCACCAATATAATCTACTGTAAAGACATTGGAAATATTAGTTTTAAGAGAAAAACTTTCTTTTAGTATACGAATAATGAGTGGTATTTCTACCCCTAGCATACTTCCTAAAAGTATAGTGATAAGATACAAAAATGCATCATAGTTTTCTAAGTAAGCAAATGCATAAAAGAGTATAAATGCAGAAAAACCACCTAATAATGAAATACAAAATTGTATCACTACAAAGGCATGTTTTAAATTTTCTTCAATAAAGCGTGAAAGCCATGCACCTACACCCATTGAAGACATAAATAGCCCTATGACTAAAGAGAAGTGGTAAATGGAGTCTCCTAGTAAATAACTAGAAAGAGTCCCTGCCAACAACTCATAGACCAATCCACAAATAGCAATGACAAAGGTACCAAAGAGTAAGGCCACTTCCTTACTATGCATTTGTTTATTCAAGTTATTGAATCGCTGCTGAAATTATCATACCAAGTGAGAGGATAATAGCTCCCAAAACAATAGCCAGTGCTATATTACCTTCTTGTGTAATCTTTTTATTAATAGAAAATTTTGTGATGACCTCAATAACCAAAAGTGCTAGCATGAAAACAAGCAATCCTAGTAGTGCGTAAATTAATGTTGAACCTATTTGTTCCATAGTATTATCCTTAGTTTTATTTTCCTGAGCTCCAGCCACCGCTATATCCTGAGCGGTAACTACGAACACTTTTTTTATCTTCTGAAACGACTTCTTGTAAGCCTATGCCATTATAAGTAGCATAGATTGAGATGATTGACAATATTGTGAATAAGATGAGTAGTACTTTTGTCATTCTTCATCCTCATAGTATTGAGTATAGCTACTAAAAATGTAGTAGATAAATAAGCCAAATCCTAGAAATGCACTAGATCCAAACATTTGGTAGGCAACAATTATACCTATGATGATAAATATTATCATAGTAAACTTTGTACTAAATAGATGCCTGTAATGAAAAAGAAACATAAATATAAATATAAGAACTAATGGTATGAGATATTTTACCCTTATGACTTCTTGTTCTATGGTAATTGTGGTGTATGTTTTGTTATTATTTTTATGACCAACAAGCTTATAGTTTCCTTTGTCTAATTTTAAATAAATAGTTGCAGATACTGCACGAGGGCTCCAACTAGATTGGATATCTTTCTTAATAAATTCCACTTTACTTTTATCAATATAAAATATTTTTTTACCATTTTTATAAAGCCATAGTTTATTATCTTTTTCTCCTGAATTATTTACAGAGAGTTTTATGGAAGTTAAAAATGCATTTGAATCAATAGTAATAGGTGCTTCAAAGTTACTAGAGTATGTTTTATTATAAATAGTTTTACTGTAAAATAGAGAGGCAATAGACAAAATAGCCAAGATGAGAACAAGAATTTTATATAGATAGTTTGATATTATCGAATCTACTTCCTCTTCTATGGTAATATCTGGATCTAAATATATATTTTTATTGATTTCATGCTCTTTAGGAGATTCTAAATTAAAGGCATGATAGATATCTTTTGTATGTATTTTCTCAGTATGGTACACTTCTAACTCACTATTGGCCTTTTCTATACTTAATGATTGATGGCGTACACCATGGTAATCCCAAGTTGTAAATTGATCTCCAAACTTTGCTATCCATGTAAGTTCCCCTTCTACATATTCAATATAAGTTTGATAAGATGATTCTTTTCTTACATAATGACCCTTACGATAAAAAAGTGTTCTAGGCTTTTGGATTTGCCATGAGGGTAAGTTAAAATCACGTATACGTTTAGAAAAAGAAACTTTCCCTTCTTCGTATACTAGCCATGCATATCCGTGAGTGGGGGAATAGAGAAAAAACTCATCCCACTCTTCAGCAGGGAATTCAGCAGTTTTGTAATGTATCCATCCAATGATAGTCCACTGAGTACCTTTAATTTTCCCTTTCATCCCTAGGCTAAAAGGTGCCAATGAGCGTGGTACTTTTTCAAAATTTGAAAGTACTTTATAGTGGTCATTTAAGTCAAGTACAGAGTGACAGTATGCACACGTAATAGTTTGTACTCGTCCACCACCTAAAATATCTAGTGGAGCAGCACAGTTGGTACATTTAATAGCATAGATGTTTTTTGACATTAGTGTATACGTCCTATATCAAATGGACTTATCCATCTTCCTTCATAACCTTCAATAATGTTTTGGGAATACTCTAAAGTTAAAAGTTTTGCATCTTTTCCAGAAAGATGTACATACGTGTAGCTACTGCCAATATTTATAAGCTTTGGTAGGGCACCTTCAAAGCCTTCATAGGTAGCTGTACCTATTTCACTCACTATCCATTCATCATGGAGTACATCACCTATAGCTAGGTGTTCGACAATATCGTTATCGTAGTGCATTTGTGTTTTTTGTTGGAGTACTAAGTCTCCTTCATCAATGCTAATCCAATATTCATTATTTTGTAAATCTTTAATCCACCATTCTTCCCAAAATCCTCTGCCATAAGAGTAACGTATTTTTCCAAGTGGTAAATAGCTTTTATGGTCATATATAAAAGGTGCATTGAGTGAAAGTATAGAGAGTTCAGGTGTCAGTACAGAGCTTTCACCAGCTAACCTTGTTGATTCATTTTCTAAAAAAATAGTAGAGGTACATGAGTTACATTGCACAAGTTTAGTATGTTTAAAATACAGTGGTAAACTGTCTCCACATTGAGGACACTGAATACTTTTTTCTATAGTAAATTTACTTGACATTACTTCAATATCTTCTTTATCACTTCAGAACACACAGTTAACCCTACCGCACCTGTGACAGCCACACAAGAACCTTTTTCCTTACATTTGTCTTCTTCTGGAGAAAATACGACTGTAAAGTTTTTATTGAACTTGGCTTTTTTTAACTCATTTCGTATTTTACGTGCGAGTGCATCACCATGCGTTTTCCAAATGGAGGCCACTTCTATTTTATTGGTATCGTAACGTTTTGCAGAACCTAGTGCCATGATGAGTTTTTTATAACATTTTTTAGCCACTTCTATTTTTACTTTGGTGGTGTCTGCAGCATCTATCACTAAATCGTAAGGTTCAAAGTCAAAATTTTCGACCCAAGCCATATCCATCCGTTGATTGATGGTTTTTACTGTGGGGTAGAGTTCTTGGAGTCTCTCAACTTTTACCATGCCAACAGCATCTGAACCTATTTGTCTGTTTTGATTGGTCTCATCAAACACATCAAAATCGAGTATGGTAATGTCAGATACGCCAGAGCGGTATAGGCAGTCTAAAGCATAGGAACCTACACCACCAACGCCTAGTATGAGTATCTTTGAAGCTTGTAGTTTAGAAAAGTTCTCATCTCCAAAGAGCATTTTACAACGTTCAAATCTCATCATTTATATCCATTTATTTAAGGCTTCAATATCATCATGTGAAGTCATATCGAGATGTATAGGGGTAATGGAAATGTACCCATCATTGATGGCTTCAAAGTCTGTCGTATGTCCTTTGGTCTCCATCCAACCTAATTTTGGTAATCCTATCCAGTAGTATTCTACACCTCTAGGATTATGGTGTACTTCAGAATGAAAACTATAGAGTTTGTTTCCCGCTCTTGTGGCTTTAAATCCTTTGCATGTCTCTGGAGCTATGGGTGGGATATTGACATTGATAAACTTACGTTCAGGAAGAGGGTAGGTACCTTCAAATATTTTCTTCACCAATGTTTGTATGGTTTGCATAGCAAGTGTATAGCCATGTGTTTTTATACTTTCTCTCCCATTGGCATAGACTTGTGAAATGGCAATAGCAGGAATGCCTTGTAACACAGACTCCATAGCCGCAGAAGCAGTACCAGAGTAGGTAATATCTTCACCCATGTTTGAGCCAATGTTGATACCTGAGATTACAAGATCAGGTTTATTATTGTCATCAAAAAGTTTGGTTAGTGAAAGGAAGACACAATCTGTGGGTGTACCATCATCAAGTTTATAATAGTCCTCTTCTACTTCTATAAAATTGAGAGGACGTGTTAAAGTCAGAGAGTGACCACATGCAGATTTTTCTGTACTGGGTGCAACCACTGTGACTTTAGCAAGTGGTTTTAAGGCTTCGACTAGTGCAAGAATACCCTCTGCCTCAAAGCCATCATCATTGGTGACTAAAATATGTTTACGATGTGTCATTACGTACCTCTGATGTATTGAAATTTATTTCTTATCATTTATTTACTTTTTTAGCCCTATTATAACTTATTTGCTATAATATCTTAATCAATAAACGTATGTAAGGATGTATCGTGCAAAAAGAGCCGATGTTAGAAGTAACCTATAAAAAGTTGAGTGAAGAATTAGAAGTATTAAAAACGCATGAACGTAACAGAATTGCAAAAGTGATAGATGAAGCTAGAGCGCAGGGTGATTTAAAAGAAAATGCAGAGTATCATGCAGCAAAAGATGAGCAAGGTTTAATGGAAGCACGCATTGCTGAGCTAACTGACTTAGTAGGTCGTGCACAAGTTGTAGACCCTTCTAAACTTCAACATGCACGTATAAGCTTTGGCTCAACAGTGCAACTTACAGACCAAAATACAGACGAAGAAGTAACATACACAATTGTTGGTGGTACAGAGTCAAACCCTAGTAAAGGACTTATCTCTATAGCATCGCCTATGGCGAAAGCACTGTTAGGAAAAGAAGAGGGTGATGAGATAGTCATGGCATTACCATCTGGTAAAAAAACGTATGATATTGAAGAGGTATCATATGTTGAAATTACTATTTAGAGATTAAGGAAAGAACTATGATTAAAGTCGGCATAGTAGGTGCTAGTGGGTACACTGGTTTAGAACTCATAAAAATGTTAATCACACATAATGGTTTTACCCTAAGCTATCTAGCAACAACACAAGGAGGTATTGACGTAGAAGCGTTACATCCTTCAATGCAAGATATCATCTCATTGCCTGTAGAAAAAGCAGATGCGACTGTTGTGGCTGAGCGTTGTGAGCTTGTTTTTTTAGCACTCCCTCATAAAGCATCTATGGGCTTTGCCAAAGCGTTACTGGACAAAGGTGTTAAAGTAGTAGACCTTTCAGCAGACTACCGTTTAGAGATTGATACTTATGAAGAGAACTATTGTCCACATGAAGACAAAGAACACATCAATGAGTCTGTTTATGCACTAATAGAGTACTACCGTGAAGCGTTGAAAACGACAAACCTTGCAGCAGGCCCAGGGTGTTACCCAACCGCTACACTGTTAGGTATATTACCTTTGGTACCATACTTAGATGCAAATGCACCACTTTTTGTTGATGCTAAGTCGGGACTCTCAGGTGCAGGTAAAAATCTTAGTGAAAATGCACATTATGTCAATATGAATGAAAATATATTTGCCTATAAAGCTTTAAGTCACCGTCATGAACCAGAGATAGCAGAGAAGATAGAAAAGGTACATGGTGTGAAGCTCAATGTAAATTTTGTACCACACCTTATACCTGTAACACGTGGTGAGTTGGTCTCGGTCTATGGCACCTTAAAAGAAGATGTAAATCCACTGGCTATACTTAAAGAGCATTATAAAGATGATCCGTTTATACGTATACGTGAAAACCCTGTAGATATAAAAAGTACAGCAGGTACACACTTTTGTGACATTTATGCCATTAAAAAAGGCAATGCATTGTTTGTCTCATCTGCGATTGACAATATTTTACGTGGTGCATCTTCACAGGCATTGGCCGCGGCCAATCTCATGTGTGGATATAACGAAGGCATGGGGTTACCCGTTATTCCTTATATGCCGTAGTGGTGATGAAGTAGACGTTAAAATTCTATCGCTACTTCTTTTGATTTTTGAATATAAAGAAAGATGTTGGTAAAACTAAATTGGTCAACTTCTTCTATGCCTTCATCTTTATGTGTCACTAAATAATCAAATCCATCGAGTTCAATGTCTTCAACTTTTTTTAAGTATACAATGTAAAGTAACAAGTCACCTAAATCACTTATGGGTATCATGTCTCTAAAGTCTTTACCAAATGCACGTATATAGTCACAGCATCTGTCTTCATCTGACATAAAAAATAGCCATAGAATAAGATTATCTACATTTTTAGGTGCATTAACTTCACCTACGAAACGATTATATAGTGCTTCATTTTGAGATATTTCGTTAATCTGTTCATTGGCTTGTGTTGTTAAAAGATTCACTCTCTCTTCAGTGAGCTTCTCATTTTTATAACCTTCTAATACGGGTTGGGTAAGTTGAAATGTATTCATTATGTCCCTTTTTATTTAATATGTAATTATTGCGAGATATTCTAAAAACCTTATTAAGTGCAATTTATATACCAATAAAATATCAGAATTATTATTGACTATTAATATTTTTTATAATATTATGGTTTATAGTGGTTAATGAGAACAAAAAAACTATATGAGGTGTAGTATGAGTAAAATTTATGACATAGCAATTATTGGAGCAGGACCTGCAGGCATAGCTACAGCTTGTGAGGCAGTTATTTTGGGTGTAGAAGAGGTTGTTCTTTTTGAAAAAAGTGCCAATCACTCTGATACCATCAGGAAATACTTTAAAGATAATAAACCTGTTGATAAAGACTGGAAAGGCATAGAGGTAACGCTTCAAGGTAATATAGACTTTGATGGAGGTACAAAAGAGAGTACATTAAATTTATTTGATGATGCGCTTGAGAAGTACCTTATTGATGCGAAGTTTCATACTGAAGTGTCGAGTATTAGTAAAACCAACGAACTGTTTGAGATAGTCACCAATACCAATGAAACCTTTAGTGCTAAAAATATGATAGTGGCTATTGGTAAGATGGGAAAACCCAATAAACCTGATTATAAGCTACCAAAGTCTTTAAGTAAGGTGATAAATTTTAATATTTTAGAATGTAAGGGTAATGAAAAGGTACTCGTTGTAGGTGGAGGTGACAGTGCTGTAGAGTTTGCGTATTATATCTATAATGACAATAGTGTCACACTCAACTATAGAAAAGAAACACTTACACGTCCTAACCCTAAAAATATAAACAATATGATGCAAAAGGTTGATGAGGGAAAAATAACGTTAAAACTTGGTGTTGATATCACATCTGTTGAAGATGCTGAGGGTAAAGTCAAAGTCACGTATGATGATGGAAGTGTACATACCTATGACAGAGTCATTTATGGACTAGGCGGTTCCACACCCAAAGAGTTTCTTAAAAATACGAACATTGTATTGGATGAAAAGGGAAATCCACTAGTTGATCATACCAATTTAAATGCACCTGGTGTTTATATAGCTGGAGATATGGCTGGACACCTTGGTGGGTCTATTGCTTCAGCATTGAATCATGGGCATATTATTATTAATGATATATTATTAAATCATTGTAATTTAGATGATGACTTATGTCGTAGCTAATATCTTAGAAACATTTATCTTAGAAACATTTTGAAAATACGGTTTAGGTAAGAGTGAAATGATACAATATGCAAAGTTTCTGACAAAAGGGTATTGCAAATAGTATGAGTATAATAAGTTCAAAAAATGATGAAATGATGAAGATAAAAGAGGGCGCTATATTTATAGCAGATTCACATTACCCTCATCATGGTGATGCTTTCTTAAAACTACTTTTAGCTATAGAAAAAAAAGAGATAAAAACCGATCAAGTTTTTTTGATGGGTGATAATTTTGATTTGCTCTTTGGATATAATGACTATATACAAACTTTTTCACATGAGGTTATTGACCTTTTACAAAAGCTATCTGAAACCATAGAAATACACTATTTTGAAGGAAACCATGACTTTTGTTTGAAAAACATATTTACAAATATGAATGTCTATAGCAGGGATGCACAGCCTAAAGTCTTTTTACTTGACAATAAAAAAGTAGCACTCTCTCATGGGGATAAATATGAAACAGGGTTTGGATACAACCTATATTGTAAACTATTACGTCATAAAAAAACACTTCAGTTTTTAAAACTTTTTGACAAAGCTATCATTGATGATAGAATGAAAAAACTCTCTAAAAAACATATATGTCATACTTTTACTGGTTTTGAAAATAGGGTTGAGTCCATTTTAAAACACTATGAAGATGTTGACTTAGTTATAGAAGGACATTTCCACCAGTCTAAAATGTTGGGTAAATACATCTCTTTACCTTCACTTGCTTGCCAAGGTAAGGTGGGTGTAGTGGTAGAGGGTAAAGTGGTGTTTAAAAGGTTGTAGTAACTTCTATGGTGCTTTGAGTTATTTATCCTTCATCGGCACTGAAAAATAAAATAAAATTGTTATTTGTAGCTATGTCGAGACCTACACATTTATTATGTTTAGCGATGGATAAAGAGTATGTAACTGTAAGCGATAAAACCGAATTAGAAAATATAGGATTTATTGTAAAAGATATTCCTTAACAAGTCCATAACAATATTTTAATATAATATCTGTCATATAAACAAGGGTGAAACATTGATGAAACAAAAAGAAAATGTGATAAACGAGCAGAGTATAAACGATATAAACTATGAACTTCTAAAAAATCAATTTCCTCATGCCATTAGTATAGATGAGGATGGTAAATATATTATTGACCCTAAAAAGCTACAAATGAGTTTAGACCCTTCAAAAGCAGATATAAAGGAAGATGGTTATGGGTTAAATTGGGTTGGTAAAAAAGAGGCTTATCATACAGCATTTTCTAAAAACTATAAAGTTTTAAAACCTTTAAATGATGACAATAGTAAAAACTGGGATACTACGGAGAATATACTTATCAAAGGGGATAACCTTGATGCGTTAAAGATACTTCGCCAAAACTATTTTGAATCTATTAAAATGATATATATTGACCCTCCTTACAATACTAAGAATGATGGATTTGTTTATAATGATGATTTTACGTCGAATACAGAAGAGACTCTTGAAGAGTTAGGATATGATAAAGAATATATAGATTATATTGAAAATATACAAGGTGCAAAAACTCATAGTGGATGGCTTTCTTTTATGTATCCGAGGTTATTGATCGCTCGTGATTTATTAAAAGATGATGGATCTATTTTTCTATCAATAGATGATAATGAAGTGGCACAATTAAAGCTTTTATGTGATGAAGTTTTTGGAAATGATAATTTTGTAGGGGAATTGTCAATAGTTAATAATATTGCTGGAAGAAGTGATAAAAAGAATATAGCTACAGCTCATGAGTATATTTTAATTTATCAAAAATCTGATAATTTTCTTGCGAAAGGCCTAGCCTTAACGGAAGAGCAATTAAAAGACTATAAGCATTTAGATAAAGAAAATAATAAATTATATAGAGAACAAGGGTTAAGAAAAAGGGGATCTGGTGCTAAACGAGAAGATAGACCGAATATGTACTATCCTGTTTATTATGATATTAAATTAAATAAAGTATCACTGGAAAAAAATGAATTTGACAATCCTGTAATTATTACACCAAAGTTATCAAATGGTACAGACGGACGATGGAGATGGGGCAAAAAAACATTTTTACAAAAAACGTTTTTATTAGAAGTTAAAAAAGTTGAGAGAAGAAATGAGTTTGATATATTTGAAAAAGTTTATTTAGAAAACGATGGTGATATGAAGTCAGTAAAAATGAAATCATTTTTACTAGACAGTGATTATACTTCGGATACTGCAACGAGTGAGTTTCATGAAATTATGGAACTAAATACCTTTAATAACCCAAAATCTGTTCAATTGATAAAGGATTTGATTACAATTTCTACGGATAAAAATGATGTAGTATTGGACTTTTTTGCAGGAAGTGGAACAACTGCTCATGCTACTATGGAACTAAATTCTCAATATACTACAAACCGAAAGTTTATAACTGTTCAATGGGCAGAAAGAACTGCTGAACAAAGTGAAGCTAGAAAACTTAAATATAATACAATTTTTGATATTACCCTAGAAAGAATAAAAAGAGCTGGAGATAAAATAGCTAAAGGTGATATAGGCTTTAGAACCTTTGAGATAGTAGAAGACTTAAAACAAAAAATATATCAAAAATCACTAGAAGAAATGACACAAACTGATATGAAAGAGATATTTGAACTTCCTTCTATTGACTCAATAGAAGATATACTTTATAACCTCCTTGTCGCTGAAAGCTTACCCCTTAGTTCCAAAATACAAACACTTATAGAAGAAAAATTATATATTGTTTCAAATGTTGTTTTTGTTCTGGGTGATATGGAAATTGATACATTAATTGATGAGATCAAGGGTAAAAAAGAACTTGAATATATAACTGTATATTCTCCAAATATAAAAGATGACAAATTTACACTAGAACTTGAAAGTGCCGTAAGTAGCATAGGTATCAAATCTGACAAACTTAGATTTAGAGGTTAAGCCTAAATGAGTTTAAAAATAAAATTTGATAGGCTTGATTACCAAGAAAAATCTGTTGATAGTATAAGCAATGTTTTTAAAAACATATCGTTTAAACCAAATAATAATAGAAAAAGCAACCCAGATTTTAACTTGCAAAATTCTAAAAGTATTTTAGTAGAAAATATAACAGAGGTGAGAGAATCTAACAAAATAGAGATAGGTGATGTATCTATAAAAGATGAGTTGGTTATAGACACTCTCATGGAAACAGGTACAGGTAAAACTTTTACATTTTTAGAGTCTATTTATAGATTAAATCGTGATTATGGCTTATCAAAATTTATCATACTTGTACCATCCAATCCTATACGTCAAGGTACTTTAAAAAATATAAAAATCACCAAAGAGTTTTTTGTTAAAGAGTATGGTAAAAATATATCTACATTTAATTATAGTGAAAAAACTGTTGCAAATTATATTAATGCGAGTGATCAAAATATATCGGTACTGGTATCTACTTATCAATCATTTAATAGTGCCAGTAATAAGATAAATAAAAAAGGTGTAGAGCAGAGCTTAATAGGACGTGCTAAGAGTTATATGGAAGCTATCGCCTACTTGAAGCCTGTAATTATCATTGATGAACCTCACAGATTTGAAGGGAAGCAGACAGCAAAATACTTAAAAGAGTTTAATCCATTATTTACACTTAGGTTTGGTGCGACATTTAAAGATAAAATATATAAAAATCTTGTTTATACATTGGATAGTATTGATGCTTTTTCACAAGGACTTGTAAAGGCTATTACTGTTGATACTGTTGGAAATGAAAATGTTGATAATCATACCATTGAATATACAAGTGTATCGGGTAGAACGCAAAAAGATTATGTAGCTACTCTTGAGTATAAGGATATTAATTCAAAAATTAAAAAATTAAAATTAGAAAAAGGTGATAACTTAGGAGTAGAAGCAGATATAGAATATTTAAAAAGTTATATCATTGAAAAGATTACAAAAAGTGAAGTATTATTTGCTAATGGTATCTCTTTAACTCTGGGAGAAAGTGAGAGTTATGGTGTTCTTTTAGATGCGATGCAAACTCAAATAGTTGATACGGCTATTAAAAACCATTTTGAAAGAGAGGAAGAGCTTTTTAAGATGGATATAAAAGCTCTATGTCTGTTCTTTATAGATAGAGTTGATAAATATTTACTTGATGATGGTAATAGTGGTAAATTAGCTTTATTGTTTGAAAAACTTTATGTAAAAAACTTAAAAGATGTACTGAATAGAGATAACTTAGATGAAGAGTATAAAAAGTATCTGTTAAAAACTCAAGATAATGTAAAAGAGTTGCATAGTGGATATTTTTCAAAATCTAAAACTCTTAAAGATGAAGAAGCAGCTATTGAACTGATCTTAAATAAAAAAGAGGAGTTACTCTCTTTTGATAGTGATTTACGGTTTATCTTTTCTCAATGGGCTTTACAAGAGGGTTGGGATAACCCTAATGTAATGACACTTTGTAAATTAGCTCCAAGCAATTCTGAGATCTCTAAGCTTCAACAGATTGGTCGTGGTTTAAGACTTGCAGTCAATCAAGATGGAAAACGAATCACTAAAGAAGATAATGATTTTGATTTTATTAATGAACTTTTTGTAGTGGTTCCATCCACAGAAAGTGATTTTGTAAGTTCCATTCAGAATGAGATAAGTGAGCATAGTGTTAAACAAGTATCAAAGCTTTTTAATGAAGATATTATGGTTGAAAATGGTATTTCAGCAACATCTAGGTCTGCTGTGAATCTTTTAAATAGGTTAGAAGAGTTGGACTTTATTTCTATTGATGATGAAGATATGAGTGAAATAATTATTTCAAAAGAACAGTACAGTAAAAAATCAAAAGAGCTTGAAGTCTTAGAGATAAAAGGGTGTGATAATCAAAAGCTTAAAGAGTATTTTGACAGTTATTTTAAAAGTACCAGTAGAATTAAATCAAAAGATAGAAGTGCTAGTAAAGATAAGGGTAAAATTAAAATTGATAAAAATAAATTTCTAAAATTTAAAAATTTATGGGAGACTTTAAATTATGATGCAGTCGTTAAATATGATATAAATACCAAAGAGTTAATTGAAAAGTCCATTAAGAAAATAAATGCCGATTTTATTATAAGCGGGCAAGATATTATCATAAGAAGAGATAGTCATGTAGAAGATGACAACAAACATGATAGTGAAAAAGAGAGCGTAAAAGTAGATACTCACTCTATATTTACAATATATGAATTTATTAAGACCTTATCAAATAATACAAAACTAAGTTTACAGACAATAGCAAGTGTTCTTTATGGTATAAAAAAAGAGAAATTTGAACTTATAGCTAAGAATGAGAACTTAGCACTGAAAAAGATTGAAGAGCAACTTGTAAGTGCTATATATGATACTATCATTAATAAAATTTCGTATGATATTAAAGAGATAAAAACTTGCAATACATCTCTTACAGATAAAGATGGTAAGGTCAAAGACTTTATTAATGTTGGAAGTTTAGGTGTAGAAACGTATAAAATCACAAAATCGAGTATTAGAGAGAAATCTATTTATGCTGAAAATTTCATGGAAGTGGATAGTAATATAGAAAAGCTAACCATAGATGAGTCTGATGATAAAAAAATAACCGTATTTGCCAAGCTGCCAAAGGTTAATATACCTACAGCTCATGGACGAAACTACAATCCTGATTTTGGATATGTAATCGAAAAAGATGATAAAAAAGAGTTGTATTTTATAGTAGAAACAAAAGGTTATGATAACTTTGATGATATTTCTATTAAAGAAAAACTTCAAATAAAAAGTGCAGAAGCCTTTTTCCAGAAGCTGAAAGAAGAGGGTGTTAATGTAGAGTATAGAACTAAACTTAATAGTCCTGAATTGTCTCAGATGATAAGTGATATTATCTCGTAAAAATTTAATTAAATCTTAAAAGTTTGCTATATTAAATTTAGATCTTAGATAATATGCCACTCTCAAACCGTTTTTCATAAAAATCGTTCCTCACAGAAGAAGCATTTTTCACTGTTCTTCCTGTTCTAAATTCATTCGTGGCATAAGCTATAAAGTTCCGTTTAGACGTATACAAATACTTCAGACTCTAGGAGTTGAAGTAGACATCTTTATGCTATAATACACACACTCCAATGAAGGCAATTTAATGATAAAATCTCTACTTTTTACGATACTCTCAACAAGCATAATCTATGCGCAAAGCTTTTATGTACTCACGGGTGTAGACTCATATGACCCAATTGTGGCAAATATGTCCATGCAGATAGACAAAAGACATGACAAGGTGTTAAAAGAGACCCTTTTAACCACCTCTGCCGAACTTGGCATTAATGTAAAAGGGAACCCATCTCGGGTACTAGGACTGATGCTTACAGACTTCTCTTTAGGAGATACAAAAGCGGTAAGAGTAGAACTGGGTTTGGGTGAATATGTAAAAAGAGAAGGCTCTAAGGGTAAAGTGTTTGCAATGACCTATGTGGATGCAAAACGTATTATCCCTGCTAAAGATGTAGAAGATTTAGAAGAGCAACTGGTTGATGCGAGTGAAGAGATGTTACAAAGGTTTCTTCTACAACACAAAGAAGACAATAAAAAGATATCTAACTCTAAAAATGTGGTTGAGCATGAGGACTTTGCTACACACATGAAGTATGAGACCAATTACACTACAGCACTTGCAAAAGCGAAAAAAATGGGTAAACCTCTTATGGTATTTATGACGACAAACTTTTGCCCATGGTGTAGAAAACTGGAAAATCGTATACTTTCAAAAGCAGATATTAATGCAAAGATTCAAGAAAAATATACGCCTGTAATGCTTAACTTAAATAGCGACAAGTTTCCAGAACAACTTGCAAAAACACGCTATACACCTATACTGTATGTGCTAGACTCAAATGATGAGACCATTAAGCATCAATTTACAGGGTACAATAATAGAGAAGGTTTTTTACACTTACTGAAGTAAGTCGTAAAATGTTTTTGGAGCATCTACAGTTAAATGTAATTTTTGTTTGCTGATGGGATGTGAAAAAGAAAGCGTATGTGCGTGCAGTCCCATACGTCCTCCTTTCGTACCATAGCGTTCATCTCCTACAATACTATGTCCCATCCATGCCATATGCGCACGTATTTGGTGTTGTCTTCCTGTCTCTATGCTTACTTCTAGTAGTGAGTGTGATGTTTTAGACTCTAGTGTTTTGTAGTGAGTGATGGCAGGTTTTGCTTCCTTGTGTGCTCCTACATGAATGCGGTACTCTTTTTCATCTAGTCTTAGTGGTTGTGTGATGGTGTCAGCGTCTTTTGAAAGATTACCCTCTACAACTGCCAAATAGATTTTTTGTGTGCTTGACCATCTGTCCATCACTGCTTCACGCACTTCTTTAGAGGTAGCAAAAAGTAAAATACCTGAGGTATCACGGTCAAGTCTATGTACTGGCCAGAGTTTGACACTTTGTTTTCCTCGTGTAAGTTGTGTACGAAGTAGGGCAAGGGCATGATTTTTATTTTCTTTATTTGTACCTACAGAGAGTAGACCTGAAGGTTTATTGATAGCAATCAAATCTTTATCTTGATAGAGTATTTCTAGTTTTAAAGCTTGTTTATTGGTGTGGTACCCTGTACGTTGGGCTACACCTATAGTCACACTATCTCCCACATTTACAATATAGTCATGTTTGGTTTGCACTTGTTCATTGACATAGACGGAAGAGCCTTGCAAACGCTGTTTAACTGTTTTTTTAGACCAACCTTCATGCGTCGTAAGCGTCTCAAATAAAAAAGGAAGAAGTTTACCTCTTTGGGTTACTTTGTATTGTTGTGCCATGTATGTTAGCCTTTATTTATTAAATTGTCGTTCACAGGGTATACCATCATAGTCACCATCCATTTTACTATTTTTACAGTATTTGTTGAAAAATTTTGCTTCAGCATAAGAAGTCATTTGACTACAATATTCTCTATGGTCACATTTAAAACTATTTGACTTTTTTCCTGTACTTTTTATTTTATACGGTAGTACAGTAGTACTTTTTATAATTTTTGTACTTGGTTCCCTATGTACTTTAGTTTTTGTTGTATCATGTTTATATAATAAATGATCATATGAATCCATATCTATATCTGAATATTTCTGGACAGTTTTATTATCATGAATATCATTAGACTTAGTGTAGACTTGAGATATATTACTTGGATTAAAGTATTCATCGTATTTATACGTTATTATAGGGGAAAGTAGCCATATTATGGCCATTAATAATACAGAGATTAAAATCATTTTTTTCATGTTTAAATTATATCTTTAGTTTAGTTTTTGTATGATTAATTGCTATTTAGAGAGAAGGAAGTACATGCGACTAAGTTTTATGGTGATATCTGCGTTATTTATAGCGTTATTGTGGCAGATGTCTGGAGCCAATGCACCTTTGGTTCAAAAAGGAATTATACTACGTGAACTTCCTCCCATGGATGTCTCTTCTGAAAAGTCAGAAGCACACTTTCGGTTAAATACGATACGTAAGTCCATGAAGATGAATCCACTTATCATTAATGATAAACTCGCTCTAGCTGCTCAAGCACACGCGAACTACTTGGTAGAAAACCAAAACCATTCACACTATCAGACAAGTGGCAAAAAATACTTTACAGGGGTTAAACCTAAAGATCGTACCATATATGCTAACTATGAGTCAACCATGGTGAGTGAAAACTTGTCTACTAGGAGTCACTCTGCTAAGCGTTCGATAGAAGGGCTTTTTTCTGCTATTTACCATAGGTTTGGTTTTTTAAACCCTAGCATAGATGAGATTGGTGTAGGTGTAGCACAAAACAAAGAAGAGACACAGCAAAGTGCCTTTGTCTATGTCATGGGAAATAGTAACTTAGTAGACCTATGTCAAAAGAAAAGCTTTAACGGCTTTGGAAAGTACATCTATAACGTTTGTAAGAAAGACGAACATCGCGTGGATACTGGAAGTTATGCAAGAGCAAATAACATACATAAACAATATAATCCTAAAATTATTACTTATCCATTTAGCAATGAAAAAGATGTGCCAACAGTCTTTTATGAGGAATCACCAGATCCTTTACCTGACTATGCTGTGAGTGGTTTCCCAATTTCTGTTGAATTCAATGACTACTTTTTTGATGATGTTGAACTAGATTCTTTTACACTATATAATAGCAATGGCAGTGAAATAACCAATGTTCGTCTGATGGATAGCCAAAATGACCCAAATCAACGTTTGAGTGATAAACAGTTTGTTCTTTTTCCTCTTGAAAGGTTAAATTATAATAGTCGATATCGTGTAGAGGTTGAATATAGCGCCAAAGGACAAAGTACAAAACTCTCATGGCATTTTGATACAACAGTGCTTCACGAAAAACTACATACCATTACAAAAAATGAAGAGACATTATCACTTACTTCTAAGACATCGCATATACTCTATTTTAAACCTTTACATCATAAAGATATCTTGACCAATGTACAATTTCCTGCAGATCTTGATGTGACGTTTTTAGACAATAATACACTCAGAGTAAGTATCAACAAAAATACAAATGACTTTGATATTTTGTCAAATAATAAAATAGTGCATGTGAAAGTAGACTAGATACAGTAGCTTATCGTCTTCTTCGTTTACGGTACTTTCCTCGTGGTGCACCGTTACCATCGTTACTTCTATCATTACCATATTTGTTACGTGTATGACACGCGTCACATATACTAAATCTATAGGAGAAGTCTAAAACTTTTGAACAGCGACGGCACTTTTTGGTAAAGTGTCCTTGACGTAAAGAGTTCTCTATATAACTGTTGAGTCTTACTCTAGCTTGTAGTGCTTTGTCTACATCTTGAAAAATATCTGGAAACTTGAAACTTAGCCATAAGTAAAGTGATATTTCACGTACTCTATCTTCTGCATTGAGAAGCATGTCATTGGTTTGTGCAAATGCTGGAAGATCACGAGGAGGTATGTAGAGTACTGTTCCCCCGGCTTCTATCTGCTTGATGTAACGATGGAAGACAGATTCTATGTAAGGTGAAGAGATACTCGCAGGTGCACAGCTTAAAAAGTAACGTGTCTTTAGGTCTAGATGATATTCATCTACAATAGAAGCAATCTCAAGCATTGAGTCTATATTGGCAGCCCTAAATGGCCCTTCAAACTCCATGTTATCAGCAAAAAATCCTAGTATGGTAGTGACATCTTCTGTTTCTAGTATCTCTCCTATGAGCATGACATGCTCTAGTGATGCCATGACTGAAACTGGCAGCTCAATGTTTGGAAGAGGGGCATGAAATACAGCGTTAATGGTGCTAAGCGTATTATCATCTAAGGCGCCAACATAACCTTTTTCCTCAAAACCATAACGTCCTGCACGTCCTGCTATTTGTGAGACTTCAGTAGGTAAAAGCTCTCGTCTACGTAATCCATCAAATTTGTTGTCTTTTGCAAAGAGTAGGGTCTTTATAGGAAGGTTTAGTCCCATGGCTATGGCATCAGTAGAGACAAGTATCTGACTCTCCGCTTCTCTAAAACGTCTTGCTTCTTCACGTCTGACTTCTGGTGAGAGGTTACCGTATACAACTGAGACGGAGTAACGCTCTGAAAGTTGCTGTTTTAAAGAGAGTACATCACGACGTGAGAAGGCTACTATGGCAGTTTGCGGTTCTATCTTCTTTATAGATGTGGACTTTTCCTTCATCACTAGCTCATTTTTACGTTCAAAGTAGATGACTTCTAGTGCTTCACCCAAATATTCACAGAGCTCTTCTACCGCAAGCAGTGCATTTTGGGAACCAGTGAGAATCACCTTCTTTGCAGGTATACCCATGAGTGCATTTGCCCATGCCCAGCCTCGGTCACGGTCACTTATCATTTGTATTTCATCTATGACACAAACGTCAACATCTACAGCACTGTTCATCATTTCTATGGTAGAGGAGATGTGTGTAGACTCCTCATCTATAATCTCTTCTTCCCCTGTAATAAGAGAGGTAGGTACACCATCTTTTTTGAGATTTTCATAACCTTCAAGTGCTAACAAACGTAGAGGTGCTAGGTAGTACCCAGTGCTAGCATCTTTGAGTTGTTTTAATGCGTGGTAGGTTTTACCAGAGTTAGTAGGTCCTACATGAAAGACAATTTTACGTTTAAGTGTTCGTGCAAGAGGGAAAAGGTTTTTAAAGTCTCTAATGGTTTTGGCAAGTAACTCTTCACGTTTTTGTTTTTCAAGTAGGGGTTTAATGTAGTCTTGAAAATGAAAAAGTATACGTCTTTTGGTTTTTTCTTTAAATTTTAATGTGCTAGAAGAGCGTATTTGAGGCTCTACAAAACGCACAATGAAGTCATGTAAAACTTCAATAGACAAGTCTAGTTTTTCAGAAACCATTTGCATATCTGTTAACACAACATCAATAGCCGTTTTAAAGTGCGCTAACAAGTCATCATTGACTCTGTTGATGTCATCTTTGATAGGAAGAGGTTTACCTTGCCAAAGTATGTGATAGAAGTAAGACTTTTCATAGGACACAGAAGTTGTATAGTAGAGTGTAGAACCATACAGTTCATAGCTTTTTTCTTTTTCTACTATGATGTGGTCAGTAGACTCAAATATATCATACTTTTGACTAATATTAATTAATATATTTTCAATGGTTTCTAGCGTAATAGGGGCATGTGAAAAGACGCTTTCAGGGGGCATAGACTTAAGAGAGTGCTCAATCTCATCATCAGATAAGTAAGGGTGTTTACTCTTAAAAAGCATTGTTAAAAATGTTTCTAATTCCATACGTTTTTGATGTAAAGTTTCCTCTTTTATTTGGTTTAATATCGTAAGTTTTTCTTCTTTCTCTAAGACTGAAATTTGATCTAAATTAATAGACTCTGACCTACATAAAAGAAGTTTATTGAAATCTATATTTTTTAATGTAAAAGTAAAGCTATGGTAAAACTCCATTTCATTATTTGTAGTGAAAGTGACATCTAGTGATTTCTCAAGAAAAAGTAATTCATTTTTAATACGTGAATAGATGAGTTTATTACGTACTTTTTCTGGAGTGATTTTAGCGTGCTTTACGTCTATAAAAGACTCTAAAATAAAGTTTTCTTCTTGGGGGGTGTATTCCATAGCAGAAAGAATATTTAAAATCTTGCCTACCTTATCTACCTTCTTATCTACGGTGTGTTTTTCTCGATGGTCTTGGTGTACAGCTTTATGACCTTTAGTAAGGTATGAGACGATCATCTCACGGGTTTGTGCACCTTCTTCTGACCATACACGTCTAAGTGCGCGTACCATATCATCATGCTCATGCGAGGGTAACTTAAGTTCAAGAAGCATAATAAGCTCTATGAGTTTGTCATCACCGAGGGTCTCTACACCCTCATCAAAAGGAAGACCATTAAAATAATTGCGTATTTTGTTGTTTAGTTTGATAAGATATTTTTTCTTTTTCTTTGCCATAAGAGAAGTATACCCCAAATCTGTAAATAGGAGTAAAGCTTACTTAATCTATGGTAACAATATCTACTAACTCTACACCATCACACTCTTTTTTAAATCTTTTATGTTTTCGTGCATCTTCTTCACAGAGTTCAAGTAGGTCTGCAAAGTCATTTTTACTCGCAGTAAACTCAAACACCTCTTTTTGTGTTTTAATAAAAATGAGTGTCTCTTCTTTTTGTGAAAGTACTAAGTTACGCAGTCCTGAGGCAAACTCACTCTTGATGGCTTTCATTATTTTTTCATTGGCCAATATTTCAGTTATACTCACTTCTTTACTTACATCGTTTTTACACATGACTGTGTAAGCAACTTTAATCATCCCGTCCATCCTTAGCTCCTTGTTGTTATAGTCAAATCATAGTATTTATTTTAGCTAAAGATGTAAAAGTATGTCAAATTGTCATACTTTTTGTTAAAAAAGATGCATCATATGAAAGACTAAAATCGTAAGAGAACTCAATAGTCCTAATATAGGTAACCATATTGAAATAGTGTACCCATCATGGTTGCCATCTCGTGTTTTAATTTTGATAAGTGCCAGGTTAATCAATATAAAAAGTACCAATATAATAGTACTTGTGGTTTTTGCTAAAAAAACCAAGTCAAATTGAAGTGCCAAAAGTAACACAATAAGGGCTATGACTATCGTTGCATAGATAGGTGTTTGTGTTTTGGCGTTGACCCTTGTAAAGATTTCCATTTTTTCTCTCTTTTGGGAAATGCCATAGAGGACTCTTGATGCCATGACTATTTGTACTAAAGCGCCATTGAGTCCAGCTAAAATACCAATGGACCAGACGATAAGGTAAGACAGATGCCCATTTTGCTTGGCAATTTCAGCTAAAGGGGCTTTACTATTTGCAAATATTTCTAAATCCATACTAAATATTGCTATGACAGAGACCAAAAGATACAGTACAAAAGTGATAGATATACTACTGATAATAGCTATGGGCAAAGTTCTTTTTACATCTTTAACCTCTTGGGCTATATTGACCATATCTTCAAAACCTATAAATGCATAAAAGATAAGAAATATCCCAATAAGTATGCCTTGCCACACTTCTAAAGTCATGGGAGGTACAAGGGCTTCATAATTCTCTTGTAGGCTTAAAAAACCATCACTGGCTATATAGATGATAAAAAAGAGTCCTCCTACTTCAATGACTGTGACAATGGTAGCAAACCAAACAGATTCTTTTATCCCCCATATTGCGACAAGCGTCATAAGTAGAACTACACCTATGACGTAGATTGTGTGTGAGAGATGTAAAAGTTCACTTAAAAAACCTGCCATAGCAACGGTGAGTGTTGCTGTTGAGACTACACCGGTAAAGATGACTAACCACCCAACCATAAATGATAGTGAAGAGCTAGAAAAAGCTTGTTTCACATAGTACGCCTCACCAGCACTAACTGGGTACCTAGAAGAGAGTTCAGCATAAGAAAGTGCAGAAAATAGAGCAATAAGTGTCGCTAACATAAGAGCAATGGGTGTAAAAAATCCGGCTGCACCAACGACTTCTCCTAAAAGTGCATAAAATCCCCCACCAACAATGGTACCTACACCATAAAATATGAGAAAGGGTAAAGATATGACCCTTTTTAGTTGTACATCTTTTTTCATCTGTACTCTTTCAATGTTATTTTTGGCAAGATGTTTCCTTCCTACCTTATTTAATTATGATACTTTCAAACTGATAAAGTACTTAAAGTAGAAATGGGGGGGGTGAAGAGAAAGAAGGCTAGGTAGTAGAAACCTTAAAAGGTTTCTAGTGTTTTATGAAAAGTACTGGGTCATGGAGGTACGTCCAAACTTCTGTACAAGCATAGGAGCCGAACCACCTCGTTCATTTTTAATGGTGACATCTGCACCTTTGTCTATGAGAAGTTTACAAAGTTCAGGCATATCATCCATCACTGCTTCCATGAGGGGTGTCCAGCCTACACCATCAACTTTGTCTATATCTGCACCTTGATCTAGCAAATAACTAACCATATCACGACGATCACGACGTATAGCCATGTGTAGAGGTGTCCATCCGTATTTGTTTTGTAGGTTTACATCCATACCATTGGCTATCTCTTTTTTTAGGGCATCTAAATTATTCTGATAGATGATTGTTTCTAGTGTTTCAAATGTTGTATTTGACATGCTATTTTCCTTCAATATTGTTTTACAAGATTATAGTCAAATAGAGATTTAATTTCACATAAGAAATACAAACATAACTCAATTTTATATTTATATTTTTTTCCTCGTTTGTATAATAAAATCACCACTCAAGAAAGCAGTTATAATACTGTAGAGTCGGTTGATGTAGATTGATTTTCTCGTTGAAGCCATTATAAAATAGTGAGCCTGTGTGGGAGCTAAATTACTAAA
>CACVAS010000029.1 GCA_902727855.1 uncultured Sulfurovum sp. | reverse complement strand
CTTCTATGGTTTTAGTATCATTGGTGAAAAATGAGACTATCCATTCTGGGGTAAATATCATAAAGAATGAAAGAAAAAACATTAATCCTACTGCATACTTTAACACCAACAAAACATCTTCATAAGATTGTTCAGGTCTTTTAGCTCCTAGCCCCTGCCCCATCAATGCCATGGCTGCGATGGTAAAACCAATACCAGGCATAAAAGCCAAACCTTCAATACGAAGCCCTATCTGATAACCAGCCAAAGTCTCGGTACTATAGTCAGCAATAATCGCTGTAAACAACATAAAAGAAGAGACTGTTAAAACACGTTCATACGTTGCTGGCAAGCCAACCTTTAAAGCTCTGTCCAACAAGTTTTTTGAAAAGTACCATAGGGGTTTAAAAGGAGTTTTACCTTTAGCATAAAGCCACATATAGACCAAAAGTTCTAAGATGTTTACCGTAACTGTAGCCCAAGCAGCACCTGCTACGCCCATGGCTTCAAAACCAAAATTTCCAAAGATTAGCACATAGTTTAAGAAGACATTTAAAACAATAGAAACTATTTTGACATACATTGGGGTAGTTGTGTCTCCTGTAGCATTCAGTGCTGTTACAAACACATACTTCAGCATTATAAACGGTATCATAATGGTTAAAATAGAAACATAGGAAGTCCCTAACAGCACAACCTCACTACTCACACCCATCCAACCATAAAAAGCATTTGCTCCAAAATACCAAATAGGTACCATAAGAACTGAAAAATATAAGGCAAACCGTAAAAGTGTTGCTAACGCAAGTGAACCTTGATTCATTCTCTTAGCACCATAAAAACGAGAGATTAAAGCATTGGTTCCAACCTGTAATAACGTAAGAATAGCAAAAATAGACATTAATGCTTGTAATCCAAGACCTACAGAGGCAACAGCAACGGCTGAAATAGTTCCTACCATAATAAGGTCAGTAATGACCTGTAACATATCGAGCAAAGAGTTAAAAGCTGCAGGAAGTGATATTTTTAGAATTTTTTTGTGTTTAGCGCTGTCTATGGCTGGAAATTTCAATGGAGACTCAGTTTCGTTAAGATTTTTTCGATTATAACCAAAGAAACTTGACTTTGTTCACCCTTCTATACTAGGATATAGTTTTACTATCTCTGCTTTATAAAGGATATACATGCACTATAAAAACTTTCTCATCCTAACACTCTTACTTCTTTTTACAGGTTGTCTAAACAAAGGGCATAGCCCTATGGCTGGCACAGTATCAGAAATGTCAATGCCATCAATGTCACGAGAAGCAGACATGGCAATACCACCCCCTGCTCCTGTAGCAACCGAAAGTACAAGTGTACCTAAAGAAGAATTGCCACCAAAACCTCTACCTCCTAAAAGAGAAGTACAGTCTGGTATGCTTACAGCTGGAGAGATTGATGACAACCTTAACTTAGAGTATTTTCAAAAGTATGTTGACAAAGTACTGCAAAGAAAAAAAGAGACACCTCTTCCTTTCATCTCTACTAAAAAGCGTTTAAAACTAAAGGTGCTTGACCGTAATGGTCAAGCAGTTAATCGTGCTAAAGTTCTTGTGGGCAGTACCACACGATACAC
>CACVAS010000028.1 GCA_902727855.1 uncultured Sulfurovum sp. | reverse complement strand
CTCCAATCTCCTTTTAAGCCATAATAAATCATACTATCAGCACAATGATGGTATTGATTAATAAATTGATTCCGCTGTATTTTACTGGAATGACAGCTGACCCCAATTAGGCATAAGAACAATAGTAACAACTTATATATATTCATTTTCTTTACAATTAAACTTCTAAAGATATTGCGTTATAATATTCTAAAAAGTCGTCCAGAGGAATAGTAAAGGTATCAACTCCAAGGTATATTTCTCTAGCTTTATGGGGGTTATGTAACTTAATATCGCCCATACTTATCTCTAGAATATAATATTCATGCAAACCATATATTTCGGCCTTATTACTTAATACCCATCTGTCGTTAGGTTTTTTTAATTTGAATTTAGTTGCTGCCGTAATAGCTCTTTTTTCATTCAAAGCATTTTGTATAATATCAACCAGTTCTTCTTTAGATTTTCGATTAGGATTAAACTTTTTAGCCTCATGTCCTGTTACAGCTTCAATCCCCCAAGTGCCATAACCTCCTTCTATGCTTTTGTATTTACTTTTATATTTTTTACCATTTAGTTTGGCATAGGCTTTTTCTACTAAAGCTACCCAAAGTTCTTTATCTCCAGAAGAAGCATAAACAAATTCTTCTTTGCCTGTATTTCGATTAATTTCAGTGGGGATATCTGGAGACACATTTATAATGACAGGATGTAGACCATTCCACGCAAAGAATTTCTTATCTTTAACATAGAGCTTAACATCATAAGTTCCATCTGCTTTATCACTAGGTTTAATTAATTCTTTGATTGCTGAAGGGTCTGCATTTGCAGCTGCGCCTAAAGCTGATAAAAAGTAACAATTTCCTAAGAAACCTTGTTCTACATCATTGTGATGTACATCAGCAGCTTGGTCTATATCTCCTAGGCTTCCTGTTTTAAATAAATCTACGATAATATTTGTTTGAGTCTTACTTAGTGTAGGTGTTGTCTTTTTTGTTAAAGCAGTAATTTCAGGATTCGCTATTTGATGAGATAAATCCTTAATAGGGGTAATTGCTTTTTCCTTAAATAATAAAACATTGTCATTAAGTGCAGTAATTTCTTCTTTCTGCTCGCTTATTTTCTTTTGTATTTCAGGATCAAGCTTTACATACTTATTTAGAAACTTGTGGAGCAATTGGTCTAATTTGGTAATAACTTTTTTTGCTTCTTTTTCTTCCTCTTTACTGAGTTTGAAGTCCTCCTTATCCATGTCGTTAATACTCTTCACTATCTCTTTGTAGATGTCTTTGTATTTTAGGAGAATATCATCAAAATTTTCTATTTTTTGTTCCTCTGCTTCTTCTTGTTTCTCTAACTTTTTTTGCTCCTCCAGTGCTTGTCGCTTTTCTAATTTGTCTATTTTTTGCTTAATTTTCTCAAAAGCAGCATTAATTTTATCTAACTTCTTCTGTTCTTTTTCATCTATTTTCCCATCTGCTAGAAATAGTTCTTCATAATTTTTTATTTCTTTTTCATACTCAGCTATTATTTCTTTGAGTTTTTGAATTTTTTTATCTTTGCTCATTATAAAATAAATTTAGGTAATAGGCATTATTTTAATAGGAAACTATTAAGCCTGTTGAGGTTTTATTTAAATATTACACATAATAGACTATTTT
>CACVAS010000027.1 GCA_902727855.1 uncultured Sulfurovum sp. | reverse complement strand
TGTGCGTGTTCTTTCGAAGTAGGCGAGAACGTGTTGTTTGTTTTTTCGGGATGCTTTTGGGCGCAACTGACCGCATTGAGGCTTAAGAGAAAGAGTAGGAGATGTATGTAATTCATGGATGGGGTTTGTTCTATTTGCTTTGTGCTAATAGAGATTGTATGATTTTGATAGTTGATTCGTGGTTAAAAGTATCTTTTAAAACTACTAGTAAAGCTTCTTGGTCTTTACATTTATAAGCTAATTCAGTGGAATACATATGAACATCCAAAGGATATAGAGTTATATCATGTTTAATATAAAGTAGTAAGTATTTATAGTTATTCATATTAGGTGCTACTATATAGAAGCTAAGTATAACACCTTCATTAGCTTGAGCTGAAGTTACAACCTCCACTTCAAGTATATTTTTAGTCTTTTCACTAAGAAACTTCCCTTGTTCTAACAGAATAGCCTTAGGAGTAACAATTGAATTTGCTTCAAAATCAGGCCAAAGACTTTTATTTTCGTTTGCCATGTTATTTTAGATTTAAGTTAAGTGTTAATTTAATAGGTAAATGATCGGAGAATTTTTTGTTTAATTGCTTTTTGTTGGTCAAATATACGGATTCTTTGCTTTCTGTAATAATTTCTAATTCATCCAATACAAATTCATCTAGCAACTCAGGTCTAACCAAAACTTGGTCATAAATATTCCATTTATAATTAAGATGTTCACTAGAATTATAATAATGCGTTCCAGAAACTTGTCCTTTTCCTAAGTCGCCATAAAAGCCCCACATTGGGTTATAAAAATAGTCATATTCTCTTCCTTGAACAACTCTTTTCTTGCTTTTAGCAATTTCTAAATCCATTGTAGCATGAAAGTAACCGCTACTAATCATTCCATCTTCAAAGGGATTCATGTTAAAATCGCCTAATAAAATAGTTCTTTTATGTTCTCGATTCTCTTCTAAGGACTGAATCTGTCTAACTAATTCCCCACATTCTATTGCTTGACTTTGTGAGGTCCAGTTTACTTTACTGGGAAAGTGTACCAAGCCTAACAAAAAGCTTTGATGTAATGGGGTTTGTATTTCCCGAATACTCCAACGGTTATGCTCACTAATAGGCAGGGAAAAAGTGTGTTTAAATTTTGTTAGTACTTTTATTCTTTCACAACCAATTCCAGCGGAAGAAAAATAGATACTTTCATCTCTGTTTAAATATTGTAACAAATCATAATAAGAAATTTCACACTCTGCTAAGACAATAATATCGGCATCCTTACTTTTTGCCAAAAGATCAATCTCTACCAATAAATCCTTCTTATTTATATTCCAAAAGAGTATGTTCATTGATTTTTAGCTTTTTTGATATAAGTATTATAATAGAAAGAAGCAAAAATCTTGCTAATGTATATTCCTAATAATAGAATTTTTTAGTTTGCTAGACGACTTAATACGGGACAATGATAAAAGTGTTTCATCTTTGAGAAATACATTTTATTCTAAATGATAGGTAATAAGCCTCAAAACTAAGATAAGATGTATATCTTACCAATTCTAATTTACCTGTAGCATTACAGCAAAAAAAATAAGCATGAAAAAAGCGATTATCCTTGTCTTAATTATGGCTGCTGTCTTTGCAATAACATATCTAGATAGCC
>CACVAS010000026.1 GCA_902727855.1 uncultured Sulfurovum sp. | reverse complement strand
ACTGGGTATGAACTATCAAGTCACTTTTCTAAAAGGTTTTACATTTGAGTTCAAGCCATCACTACTTTACACAATAGCAGAGTTAACAGATAAGCATATTTTACGAGGATTTTATACTGTTCAAAATGTTAGCAGTTTTGGTTATGACGTTGTTTTAGAAGGCAACTATAAATTAACTAACGATTCTAATATAAAGTTGTCATTGAGTCATAAAAGTTTTGCAGATGACCATGTATCTATGGACTATTATAATGCATTGAATGAAAAATATTTGAGCCTTTCTTCATCATATCATTATCAAAGTGCTACGATAGGTATGGGATACAGTGTAAGTTTTTGATTAAAGAGCTTGTTATTGATGTGTAACTGAAATATTTATAATATAAAGTTATTTTAATTAAAGGAAAAAGTATGAAAATTAGTTTTATATTTACTTTTATTTTTTCGTTAATGTATAGCTCTTCTTTAAATAATCCTAAAAATCAAAAAATGAAGCATCTCATTCAAAATGAAAAAGTGAATGAAATCAAAAAAATATTAGATAATGGACTTGATATTAATAAGGTCGTAACAGACTTTAATCGAACGGGTATATATTTAGCGATAGAAAAAAACAATTTAGAATTAGTAAAACTTTTTGTTCAGTATGGAGCAGATTTAGATTATGAAGATGAACAGTATTTGAATACTCCTTTAAATTATGCACAATCTTTAGTTGGTGATTTCTCAGACATTATACACTATCTTTTAAAACAGGAATTAGATATAGAAAAAAATAGTGATTGTATCTGTTGGGCAGCAGGTTCAAATGATATTTATAGCGTCAAAAAATCACTTGAAATGGGGATAGATATAAACTATAAAGATAAAATAGATGGAGAGACAGCTCTGATTTGGGCAGTTGGTTCTGGACATTTAGAGATGCTTCAGTTTCTTTTAGAACAGGGAGCAGATATTCATGCTTTAAGTCGATATGATACCAATATCGTTGAAATAGCAGACTGTTATCATTACAAAAAAATAACAGAATATTTACAACTCAATTATCCTAATTTAACTAAAGTTACCAACAGCGTTTATATTACAACACCAAGTTTAACTTCTGAAGAATTGGAACGTTTTAGAGAGAAAAAAGAGTTTGGTTTAAAAGAGAGGGAAAAGATAGTTAAAAGAATGAATCATATCACTTCTAAACTTTTACACTTGCGAAAATCAAAAAGAGAGTGGGATGATATTCTGAAGAATCAAGCTCAACAAGCGATGAAGTTGGCTATGGTTAATGAGACTTTTTTTGCTGTAGAGTTACTTGAGAATGCTTTGAAGATTGCTCAAACAAAAATGAAAGATAATAAAAGAGTTTTATTTAAACTCTATTCTGACCTTGGTTCTATCTATATTTTAGATGCTGAGTATCCTAAAGGTATTAAATATACTAAAAAAACAATTCAACTTTATAAAACTATTAATCGTCCTCCTCCATTCCTTCTACAAGCATCTTATCATTACTTAGGTTTTGCCTATCGAGGATTAGGAGATTATGAAGAAGCACTGAAATATTATAAACACTCGTTAACATTGATAAAAAATAATCCTCTATCCTTGGTAAGTACATATACTGCACTGGCTGGTCTTTATAATGAATTGG
>CACVAS010000025.1 GCA_902727855.1 uncultured Sulfurovum sp. | reverse complement strand
TTAGAAATGAGCATAACAAAAACTATGCTACACTTCCTAAAGAAATCATGGACTTCCCATCTTGTATTCTCGACAAAAAGTTCAATCAGTTTATTAAGGGTGGGTACCATGTTGGTTTAGTGACCAGACATATAATCATTCGTTGAATGTAGCCTCTGTCTGTTGTAAAACACCTCTATGTACTCAAAGATAGCTTGATTGGCTTCAGCTCTTGTTTTGAAGCGTTCATGGTGTACCAGTTCAGTTTTTAATGAATGAAAGAAACTCTCACTTACTGCATTGTCCCAACAATCACCTTTTTTGCTCATACTTTGAAGTATATCATACTCGGCTAGTAGTTCTCGATGAGAATCTGAAGCATATTGACTTCCTCTATCTGTATGCCATATGAGTTTAGGTGGAGGTGTTCGGTTATGCAATGCCATTTGTAGAGCATTATTAACCAGTGAAGTCTCCATATTATCATCCATTGACCAACCCACCACTTTACGTGAGAATAAATCTATAACTACGGCTAAATATAACCAACCTTGTTGTGTACGTATATAAGTGATGTCACCCACATAAACTTCATTAGGAATATTGGTCTTAAAATCACGTTGTAATCTATTTGGGGAGATACTATGGGTATGGTTTGAATCTGTGGTAGCGACTCTAAACTTACGCTTCATTTTTACAATAAGCCCCACTTCTTTCATACTTTTAGCTATCTTCCTAGTAGAAACTATCATTCCATGCTCTTGCACTAATGCCTTTTTAATACGCCTTGCACCATAGACTTCTCTGTATTGATAGAAAATTTCTTTGATAAGATGATTGAGCTTTTCATCTACTCGATTGACTATGCAACCATTGTTTATCCAATGGTAGTACGCACTACGATTTACTTTTAAAACTTTGCACATAGCTGTTGTATTAAAACTCTTTTGATGTTCTTTTATCCACGCATACTTTATAGAGTTTCTTTGGCGAAGTATGCGGTTGCCTTTTTTAAGATGTCACGCTCTTGTTTGAGGAGTCGGTTCTCTTTGCGTAACCTACGCAGCTCTTCTTCTGAAGATTCTTTGATACTAGCTTTACTACTTGTTCTATTGTATGTTTGGAGATTATTATCACGTCTGTAGTTATAAACCCAGTTATAGAGTGTCTTGTGATTCATTCCTAGATCTTGGGCTATGGTTTTTATCTCTTCATTACTATTTAGAACCAGTTGTATGGCTGATTCTTTAAACTCTTTTGTGTGTTTCATTTCTTCCTCACTTATTCTTTTATTTTAACTGGGAATCTTTAACGTCCCCTGTCTGAATAAGTGTTAGCACATCACTCTTTTAGAAAATAAAAATGGGACTGTATTTGTTTGGATTTTTCAGGGCATTATCATGTGATGAAATTAAAAAATAAAGGTGAATTGCCAAACCGTTTCCAAATACAGGAGTATGTAAGGGGCATTCCTTATGGAGCTTCAGCATATTGCAAGGGAAATGGTGAATTTGAAATATTGGAGATTCATGAGCAGATAATCAACAAAAAGGGTAAATTTATAGGTGGACGGTGGACAGATACTATTATGTCAGAAAAAATAGAGTTTGTAAAAAAAATTTATAGCAAGATACTTAATAGTGTATCATTGAATTTTACAGGACTTTTATGTATTGATTTTATTGATGATAAAGTGATAGAAGTTAATCCTAGGCTTACTGCTTCAGGACCTATTTCACATGTTCTTAAGATGCGAAATAAATTAAAGCAAAAATTTGGTAATGATTTTTGTATCAAACAAATTGATCTAAATACAGGGTTAAATATACCATTTGAAATAGTCAGTAATGGAATTTTATATAATAAAATTGAAAAAATATGGAAAGAATATGGAGTGATATGTTTACCACAAGGACTTAACCCATTTGGTACATCTCGTATGATATTTATTAATGATAATTTAAAGAAAACCGCACAAAAAGAATTTATCAAAAATATACAGATGTGATGAAATCTATGCTCTCCCTGTAATGCCCCAAATAATTAGACAAAAATTACTTCAGTAATTCAAAAATATAAAGAGTGCAAAATGAACTCTATAGAATTAAAGGCTAAAGAATGGCGAGAGGGACATACACAGAAGATTTTAGAATTGGGGTAAGTTATGCCTGAAACACTTTCCATGTATTTTTTTGATAGCGTGAGGCTAACAGTTGAGGTGTTTGTGGGTATTGTACATGTGGTAAAAGCTTACGTATCTCTTTAAACCACTCTTTGTATGTCGCTTTATTATCTAAGGTGTCAAGTGTTTGCAATGCGGCATAGGTAAAAGCTCCATTGGCTCTTTCATTGAACCATGCATCATAACTGTACTCTGTATCTTTACATCCTGAAAATAACACCGTGGCTGCTCTGATGTTCCATCTGCCTTGGGTATTTTCTACTCTTCTTGCCGTTTGTAAAAGTTTTGTATTGTCTTTAAATTTTTCACTCTTGAGGTATATTTCGGGTGCTAAAAACCTTGTCTTTGGAAACTTCCATGTGTCTTCTTCTGTTCCCATCATTTTGTTACTGGCTCTACTCACTGACCCTGAATGACAGGAATCACTGATAAAAATGATCCTTGCACCCCAAGTACGTTGACCAAATATCTCATAGAGTTCATCATCAGTGAGTATATTTCCCTCCATGATGTCATGAGGACATAATGCTTCATCCCGTCCATCTGCCTCATCATCATCTTCATCAGGAACCCATGTCCCATGACCAGAGTAGGTGATAACTGCAATGTCATCTTTGGTCGTATCTTTCACAATCCTAGTAATAGCTGCAAGCATATTGACTTTTGTAGCTTCATTATCAAGAAGTATGACTGTTTCAAAATCACGCTCTTCAAGTGCATCTTTCCAATCAGTTGCATCATTGATACAACCAGATAAATCACTGTTTGTACCAGGGTAATTATTAATTCCAATATGTAGTGAACGTTTCATATTTTTTCCTTTTATATTTTCATATGATAACAAGAATGAATTTTATAGATGTTGCATTGTAGTTCATAACATAATCATACCATAACAGCAAATAAGGTAAAATAATATATTATTTATAAGGTACCCAATGAATTTATTTGACAAAGACAATCGTTTTAATATTGCTAATTTAGTCACCTATGTGAATGTAGCAGCTGGTGTTATGGCTATTTACTTTATTGTTAAAGGAGATTTCTTTACGGCTATTGTGTTAGCATGGATTGCAGGTGCATGTGATATTTTGGATGGGAAATTGGCTAGAAAATATAAACTCTCTACAGAATTTGGTATACAGTTGGACTCATTTGCAGACTTTCTATCTTTTGTTGTGATGCCAGCTTTTTTACTCTTTTATGCGGTGAAACATTATTTAATGTTAGGAAGTGTAGAAGAGATACTGTTAGGTATTACACTTATTGTTTATATTATAAGTGGATTACGTAGATTGGTAGAATTTAACTTAAAAGTTGATGTAGGTGAAGTTGAGAAGTATTTTGAAGGTGTACCAACACCATTAGGTGCAATTCTTCTGTGGGTACTGTATCTTTTAGTCGCTTATGGCATGCTACAAAGTGGCTATATTGTTCTTGTCTTTGTAGCTGTGATTGCTTGGTCTCTAAACTCAAAATTAAAAATACCTCACCCATAACGTTTAAGAGTAGAGGTAAACTTGAATCTAAAAAAACTCATACATGACTTTTCAGAATTGGTAATGTTTAAACATTCTGTATTCTCTTTACCTTTTATTTTTATTGCAATGCTTGTTGCTTCAAAGTTAACCTATGACAGCAGTTGGTTTGGTTGGAAACTACTATTTTTAGGTACATTAGCTGCAGTAACGGCAAGGAATTTTGCTATGGGGATTAATCGGTATCTAGATAGAGACATAGACATGCTCAATCCTCGTACTAAGAAAAGGCCTTCTGTAGATGGTCGAATCTCTCATACACAGATGTTGATATTTATTGTTGTTAATGCTCTTTTGTTTATCGTTATAGCGTACTATGTCAATAGCTTAGCATTACAGTTGTCAATACCTATATTGGCTGTATTGGGTTTATATACTGTGTTTAAGCGTTTTTCTGCGCTTGCACATATTATACTCGGTATCAGTCTAGGTCTTGCACCTATAGCTGGTGTTATTGCAGTGACAGGTGACATTACACTGTGGTCACTCTACCTTGCATTGGGTGTTATGTTTTGGGTTGCTGGCTTTGACTTACTTTACTCTTTACAAGATATGGAGTTTGACAAGCAAAATGGTTTACACTCTATACCCTCTAAATTTGGTGCAAAAAAAACCATGTGGATTGCAAGAGTATTTCATATCTTGACAATTTTGTTTTGGAGCCTTTTTGTAGTGAATGCAGGTTTAGGGTTTTGGGCACAACTCTCAGTATTTTTATCATTGATAATGTTAGTCTATGAACACTATATTGTCAACAAAGATTTTACAAAAATTGACAAAGCATTCTTTACAGTTAATGGTTACTTAGGCTTTATGTTTATCTTCTTCATTTTCATAGAGGTCTACTAAGGTGGAACTTCCTATTATTATTTTTGTGTTGCTCTTTGTATTGGTGCTGATACTCATCATGCTACACAGGAGCAATAAAAAGTTTGCTGACAAAATTTCTGTACTAGAGCAAGCGGTTGAGATGAAGTCAGACTCATTAACGAGTATGAAAGAGACGTATGCAGCTTCTGTTAAAGCCCTTAAAAGAGATGAGGCACAGAAAAAAGAAATAGAAGATAAAAAAACTGATATTAAAACGCTACAAAATAGAAAAGCATCTCTAGAACAAACTATAAGAGATCGAAATAGAAGTATTAGTCAATTAAATAGTGAAAATAAAGAGAATCTTAACAAAAAAGATGAAGAGAAGAAAGCACTTAAAGATGCACATCAACTTGTGATTGAGGAAGTGTCACAGAAAATTGTTACGCTTGAAAATAATTTTATTGAAAAAGAGTATGAAGTAGCATCACTAAAAAAAACACAAGCAAAAGAAATTGATGAATTTAAAGAAAATACTAGTAGATTAGAAGAGTTGGTTAGAGAAAAAAGTACGCACATTGAAGTCCTTGAAACAAATAATCAGAAGATGCAAATAGATATGCAGGCTACTACAAAAGAGTATGAACAAAACCTGCAGGATAAAGACAAGTTATTTAAAGAAACAGAAGATAAACATAAAGAACTTATACATGAAGCTTCAGAGCGTATTACTAGTTTTGAACATGAGATTATAGAAAACGATAAGCGTACTAAAACGATGAAAGCCAACTATAAGAGACAGGTAGAAAATTTAGAAGACAATAGGCTCTCTTTACAAAAAACAATTGTAGACAAACAGAATCATATAGAGGATTTAGAGCGTCAACAGGTAGCTCTCATTAAAGAAGCTCAAAAAGAAAAATCTTCTTTTGAAAAAGAGATCTCTAAACAACATATGAAAATGAAGCAACTTACTTTAGAATATGAAAATAAAGCTGAGATAGCACATAAAAATATAGATTTACTAAAGCAAGATTTAGAAACTGAAATAGAAGATAAAAAAGCTAAAACTGCTGTGTATGTAGTAGAAAAACAAAATTTTGAAAAAAAGAATCATGCGTTAGAAGTTACAATAGGTAAGCGTGAAGAGAAGATTGAAACACTTCAACGTAATCATGAAGAAAATAAGAAAAAAACACAAGAGATGCGAAATAGCTTGGAAAAGAGCATTGCATCCAAGGAAGAAGAAAAAGAGAAATTGGAAGCACTTAATAGTGCTTTAATACAAAAGATTGATTTAAAAGACAAATTAATTAAAGAAGAACAAGAGAAATATAAAAAACATAGAAATCAATCAAATGTGACACAAGACACTTTAAAATTAGAGATTCAGGCATTGAATGAAAAATCTGAGGAAAAGAAAAAAACATATACCATCAAGGTAGCTAAATTTGAAGAAGAGTTAGCCAAAAGTAAGTTACAAATAGAAGAGATGTTTACACAGTATACACAAGAAATAAACAATCAAAAACAAGAGCAACAGCGTTTATTATCACATATTGAAAAAGAGAAAAAAAATGTTGCACATATTAGAGAAGATCATATAGTACAAGCAGGAAAATTAAAAATCCTTAAACAAGAATTTACTCAAATGGAAACATTGCATACTGCAGAAAAAAAAGAGTATGAGAGTAGAAGTGTTGATTTACAAAAAAACCTTGTTAATGAAAAAGAGGCATTTTTAACATTAAAAGAGTTACATAAAAAAACACTTGATAAAGCAAAAGATAACAAGGAAGCTTTACATGAACAGGTTGACGTATATAGAAAAAAGTTAGAAGAACAAAAGAGAGAGAGAGACCTTCAACAAGCTGAGTATGAAGAAAAAGTATTTATGTTTGAGAAAACCATGCAAGTTGATAAAAAAAGATTATTAAGACTTGAAGAGAAGTCGTTAGAACAAAGTAGTAAAGAAGAAGAAAAACGTGCTCTATTAGAAGAAGAGATATTGGAAAAAACCAGGGCTCTATTGAATTTAAATAGAGCGTATGAAAAAGAAAAAAAATCATCCAAAGAGAAAACTGAAGCACTTGAGAAGACAGTGCAAAACAATGAAAAGATATTAAAAAAATATATTTTAGATTATCAAAATTTAGAGACCACCTTATTGACCCGTGAAAAAGAACTTAGCCTGTTCGTTGAAAATAAAAAAATGTTGGTAATAGAGGTAGAAAATAATATGCAGAGGCTAGAGAATGCATTAACTTTAGAAAAGTCAAACCATACTGCACTTGAGACAAGATATAAAAGTATGGTAAAACACGAAAAGATAAATAAAGAAAACTTGGAAAAAAGTATCCGTGAGTTAAAGCAAAAATTAGAAGAAAAAGAAAAAGTTGAAGGCAATGTACAAGGACTTAAAAAAGCGCTAGAACAAAGTAGAAAACAATTACAATCATATGATGCAGTTTTTAAAAATAAAGATGAAGAAATCGTACAGATTAGAAAAAGTTTAGAAAAGCAAAAAGAGACATATACTATTTTAGATGTTAAATACAATGATGTAAAAGATAGCTATAACAAACAGCAGCAAGCCTTTCTTCTTAAAGAACATGAAAACAAAGATAAGCTTTCCAAGTGGAGAACTAAACAAGACGAAGAAGTAAAGGCATATCAGCAACGTATGGTGTCTCTCAAAAAAGATTTAATCGACAAAGAAAAGATGTATCAACAGATAAAAGTGAAAATGCTCTCTTTAAATAGTCAATTAAATAGCTATAAACACGAAAATGTTGAGACGACCCTACTGCATGAGTTAGAAGTTAAACAGTTAAAGGCTGATATAAAGACTTTACAAGAGACGTTACATGTGCAAAGTAACCTTGTAAAACATGAGAATGATAAGGTCGAAACTACAGGAGTACATTTTGATATCTTAGATTGTATTTATGCTGGTGAGTCAAAAGAAGATGTGGCAAAAAAGTTTGCTATACCAGTAAAAAAAGTAGAATTAATTATGAAATTTGACAAAATAAAAAAAGTAAAAGAGAGTGTAATTTAAAAAGTAAAGTTTTTTTAGGTATACTTTCGCTCTAAATATCGCAACTACACATTAAATGTGCACTCATAGCTCAGCTGGATAGAGCATCGGTTTGCGGTACCGAAGGTCTCAGGTTCGAATCCTGATGGGTGTACCACTCTAACCCCCTTATTTACTTACTTTCAGAGCTTTTAGAAGAAAATAATTTTTTTCAAAATCAAAAAAGTGTAACCTATGTGTAACCTTTTTATAAACTCAAAAATGTTTTATTTGTATAGTTACTAAAAACTTGATCATTTATCTTCAAACTACATTTAGTAACACTTTATTAGCTCTACTGTAAACTCTCATAAGCATTATTAATTTTTTGAAAAATAATTTGAGCTTCTTCTTTATTGAGTAATGCTAAATCAGGATGATAGATTTTTGCTAATTTTCTATATGCTTTTTTAATCTCATCTTTAGTAGCTGTCTCTTCAAGTCTTAAGATGATATAAGGGTTATGAGAATCCCATCTTGAATGGCTTTTTTCTTCTTGTTTTTTTTGATAGGTTTCTTGTTGTTGTTTTTTATTTTTTTCTCTTCTTTTTTGTTCTTCTTGTTGTCTCTGTTTCCTATAAGCCTCATCTTGTCTAGCTTGCTCTTTTTCATACTCAGATTTTTGTTGCTCTCTAAACTCATCACTATAGTATCTGTCATAAGCTGTTTTATTAGTTCTCTCTTCTTGTTTTGTTTTGAAATAATCAATCAATTCTACAAGTTTTTGATAACTCCAAATAAAAGGAGTTAAGAGAGTTAAAACAAGTGCTTCTATCTTGTAATAGATAAAAAGAGTTCTCTCTTTGAGTAGCAGATAAGTTATCTCTACTATTTCAAGTTGTGGAAGTATCATTCCTAATCCACCATAAAAATCAAAGCTATCTAAAATAGAACTTCTAGCTGATACATTCCAAAGTACCCATGCACCAAATAGAAAAAACCCAAGCCTTATGATATAGGCTCTAAACCATCTTGATAGAAAGAAGAATGCTATAAAAACCACTCCACCATTAATGGCATAATTTAATATATTGTCACTATTAATCTGCTGTATTTCATTGGATGTCACCCGCGGTGCTAAAATAGGCAGTAGAAAAGACTGCTAAAAGAGTAGTTTTTACAACCAAGAAGCCAAAGAAACAGAGTAAATCTGTTAGAGTCTTTTTCTAATGAATTTTAGAAGGAGATTT
>CACVAS010000024.1 GCA_902727855.1 uncultured Sulfurovum sp. | reverse complement strand
CTAAAAATGTAGATGAGCATCCAGAGTTTTCAAAAGAAGATGTTAGTCGATATGGTGTTTTCGCAACGTATACGCTTCCTTTGACTTCTTCATTTTCTGTTACACCAAAAGCAGGTTTAACTAAAGTGGATGGTTCTTATACTCTTTCTGGGTTGAGTTCAGAAGTTTCAGATTCATCAACAGAGTTTACCTATGGATTAGAGGTTAATTATCATTACAACGATAATATAGGTTTATTTGTAGGTTATACAGATTATGGTAATGAGTTAGAACTTAACAATATAGATAAAAATAAAATGGATACTCAAAACTAAGTTAAAGGGGTCAGGTGATAGTAATCACATAAAAAGTAAAATAATGTTATAGTTTAAAGAAAGAGAGGAGGGCAATAAAATGCCCCGAAAACCACGCATAAAGATAGCAGGATATTATCATGTGATAAATAGAGGAGTAGAACAAAGAGTCATCTTTAAAGAGGAAGAAGATTATGAAAAGTTTGAAGAGTTACTTTGTACCTATGCCCCAAGTTATGGAGTCACTATTCATAACTATTGTTTGATGAGTAATCATTACCATTTACTGATAGAGATAAAAGAGGAAACACTCTCCAAATATATGAGACAAATCAACATGAACTATGCTATTTATTTTAATAAAAAGTATAAACGTTCAGGACACCTTTGGCAAGGAAGATTTAAGTCTTGGTATGTGACAGATGAGGCTTACTTATATACATTGATATTGTATATAGAACAAAATCCACTCAAAGTAAATATGGTTAAAAGTGTAGATGAGTATCCTTATTCCACAGCACACTATTTTTTAGGTGAAGAAATATTACCAGTTTGTTTAAAGCACTCATATATTGCAGAAAATCACCAAAATGATAAAGAGTCTATAAGAGCATTTTTATCTTCTCAGATAGATAGTTCGATATTGCAAGAGTTAAAAAAAGGAGCTAGTTTAGTAGAAGCACCAAATATAGACAAAAAGCCAAATGAAGAGGAGTTAAGTTTACTCTTTGAAAATATAACAAAGATTAAAGAGAGAAATAGTAGAATCGTTAAAGCGTATGAGGATGGCTATTCTCAACATATGATTGCTAAAGTCTTAGGATTGGCTCAACCTACTGTTAATGGGATTATAAAGAGGATAAAAGGTACTATTGCTATCACCTGACCTTTTATTTTCCTTATTTTTATTTCCATTTCCTAATAAAATAGGGTATTTACTAGCATCAGCAATAATAGTGGTAGTAAAAACCGAAAGGCTATCAGGCTTGTCTAAATAAGGAGTGATGCGTCTAAACCCTTCAGGCTCATTTTGTGTACAGAAAATACCGGATGAAAGGTAAAGTCCTTCTAGCTCTGTATTTAAGTGAGGGTAGATTTTATTTTGAATCTTTAGGGTAAATTCTTCAGGTACATTACTAATGCTAAGTAGTTCGTTTTCATATACATAGTTTCTACTATTGACTTCTACATCGTCAATAGAAATATTTTCCAACTCTAGGTCAATGCTGTTTAGTGCTAAAACAGTGGCATCACTGTTGATTTTAGAAATATTCATAACACTTTTAACAGTAGTATATTCTTCAAAGAGTTCAAAGGTTAGTTCTACGGAGTTTATTTTAAAATTTGGTGCTTGATAATCTTTTAAATGGATGGCTGTAGGCTGATTTGTATTTTCGCTCATATTTTCTCTTTATAAATTTTAAT
>CACVAS010000023.1 GCA_902727855.1 uncultured Sulfurovum sp. | reverse complement strand
ATGAAATTATTGAAAAGTTATTAACACTTTTTGAAGTGTCAGCTGTAACCAAAGAGGTACTCATAGAAGCCTCAAAAAACAATGGTCTTGATTATGAAGACAGTGTTATTTATACGGCTTCTAATTAGTCTGAGATTGATATCATTGTGACAAGAGATAAAAAGGGTTTTAAGGAGTCAAAAGTATCTGTATTAACTCCTAATGAGTTTTTGGCGTTTTTTAGGGTGAGGTAAGTAGTTTTATTTTAAATTAACAACAAAACCTCAGTTAAAAAAGAAGTATCTCTATTTAATAGAATTTAAAACAAACTTCCCTGAACCAATGGCACTCCGTAAACCACCTCTATAAATTTTTCTGGTGACTTTAAAGCTTCATCTATCAAATCCAATCTTACTAATGAAACCAAAACAGCACAAGTTCGAGCTTGGCAGTTGATAGACTTTTTAGGGTTAAATTCTATGTCAGAGAAAGCTTCATATTCCAAAAGTTCATCAACTATATCTCTATGATTTTTATATAAAGCATTAATATACATCCAGTCGTAAAAAGCTGTTTTTGGTTCATTTTTCCAAAAGTTTCCTTCAAACTCAAACCCAATAATATTACCTGATGTTCTCAGTCGTGTATCTTTTTTAGCTTCAATACTTGTCTTTAAATAGATATCTTTGTATTGGATATTGTCTTCAAAAACTTTGCTTCCTTGAAAGGCACATTCTAAACTTATCTCTTTGTCTCCATCAAAATCTACCATCAAATTAAATGCACTTAATGCCCAACCTATTTTAGAGTCTGATTTTGTAGAAACTTCTAAAACTTTATTGAATCCTGCTTCATTCGCACTCTGATGAAGTGAATTAATGGATTTTGATTTTTGTGAAAGAGAAAAGCCATTAAAGAATGTAAACTCTATATTTTTCTCTTTAAAAAGTTTTTTGGGATTATGGGTCGATAAAAAAATGGGTCTATTAGCCATGGTGTACTCCTAATATTTTACTGTAGTCAATTTTATTGGCTACAATGAGTTGTGATTTCCTAACGGATTCACTCCAATGAGGTTTATTTAGAAGTGTCTTTAAATCAACGACTTCTGCTAACTGCTCAATCTTATAACATTTAGCAGATGAAGCATTAGCAAGTTGATTACAACAGCCACTTTCATTTTCAAAAAGAACGGAAGTGTCTATTTCTAACCAAATAGGATTTTTTATAATCCCATTTTTTACTTTCATATATTGCATTGGGTGGTCACGAATGATAGCTAAATGTACAAATTTATCAAGACCTTTTCCTCTGTCTAATCTATGACTTAATTCATCCCCTCCATAACAAGGAACATGAACTTTTTGTTGCGTTAATAAATCTAAAGAAAGTAATCCATATTTTTCAATAGATGCTAAGTTACTAGCATCCGTAAAATGCCAAATTGAAGTTATACCGTAATGGTTTAATGTTTCTTGTAAGTTCATTTTTTGTTCCTTAGTTTTGTATTAAGGGAATTATATTTGAACTTATAGACATATTTTGTCTATAAAAATATTTATATTAATTTAAATTTAGACATAATATGGGTATAGTATTTATTATAATCGTTATAAAAATGAAGGTGCTAATCTAATGGAAGAACAAAATACTCAAACAGTCGAAAATAAAAATTTAATATTAGCTATCAAAGATGGCAACCTAGAAGATATTAAAAAAGCTGTAGAAAATGGAGCTGATATAGAGGTTTTAGATGAAGAGGGAAATACGCCATTAATCCAATCTTTAAACTATATTAGAGAACTACCTATTAATGAACAAGATTTTAATATTATTTCATTTTTAATTAAGAGTGGAGCAAATGTTAATCCTATACATGACGATTCACTTTTAATACTCCTTTGCACGTTTTGTGAGATTAAACTTGTAAAGCTATTGATAAAAAAGGGTACTAATGTAAATGTTATTGATAGCGATGGTATTTCTCCATTAACTGGGGTTATTATGTCACATTTTATATTTCAGCAATCTAATATGAAAGTATTTATACGTGATGAAAAAAAATATCAAAAAAATATTGAAAAAAACCAAAAAAATATTATAGAACTTCTTATCAAAAATGGTGCTAATACAAATATCAAACTTAAAAATCTATCAATATTATGTTTTGCTTGTATGTTGTCTAACATTGAAATCATAGAACTTTTAATTAAAAATGGTGCTGATGTTAATGTTCTTATCAATGGAGTGCCAAGTTTATTGATAGCTTCTTTATTCGGAGACTTAGAAATAGTAGAACTATTATTAAAAAATGATGTTAAGGCATTATCAGAGGAAAATATAAGTAGTGTCTTACTCTTAAATAAACAATTATTTAACTTACTAAATAAAGATAATCTTCAATTTCAAGTGTTTTTTGGAGACTTTGATAAAAACAGATTAGAAATAGTTAAGCTATTGATTAATGATGGTACGGATGTAAATGATATTCTTTTATCAGCTATTGCTATGTATTCTATGAAATATAAAATAGAAGAAAAGAGAGAATATATCAATAATTCTGAGTTAAGTTTTAGTGAAAAAGTGAAATCTATATTATTTATTAATAATACCCTTGTTGATATTAAATTAAGTACCATTGCGTTTTTACTTGAAAATGGTGCTAACATAAATAAGATAAATGAAAGTATTCATCATCCATTATATAATGCAATTAGGCATGATGACTTAGCATTAGTAAAACTATTGGTAAATCACATGAATAATATTAACTTGTATTTAGATAAAACTAAGACTTTTCCATTCTTCTTTAAGGCATTAGAAAAAGGAAATTATGAAATAATAGAGCTACTTCTTCAAAGAGGAATGGATATTAATACAAAAGAAGCTTATGGTAATACCCCTTTATTCTATGCTATTGAAAATGATGATTTAAAATTAGTGCAATTATTAATTAAAGAGAAGGCAGATGTTAATTTATTGAACGATCTTCTTGCTAAAGTTTCTCCTTTACTGCTTGCAGTCTATTTAAATAGAATAGAGATTGCTAAGTTATTGATAGAGAATGGTGCTGATATAAATTTTCAATGTGATATTCATTTAGAATCTGAAGATGATTTTATTTCAGTATATGCACTTGCAAATGAGCATGATGATCAAATATTGGCAGATTATCTTGAAACTAAGGGAATTGAGACAAATTTATTATCATCTGATACGCACTTAATGGATACTATGGATATTATAGTAAAACCAACAATTTTTTTTAATAGAAAAGAAAAAAAACCTAACAGCAGTATCAAAAGTATCGAAGATATTAATCAAGAAATAGAAACATACAAATGTGAAAATGGAAAATATTCAAAAGATATGATAGAGCTTTTAGAAATAAATAAAGAATCAAAAATAGAACTTGAAAATTTAAAAAAATCTAATTTAGATAGAACAAAGAATCAAGAATTTAATGAAATTATAGAAAAAGCTATTGATACAAAATCGAAAGAAAATTTACAAGAACTTCTTGATTTAGATTTTATATTGACCGATATCAATATCAATGATTTATTTATTGAAAATTTTCCTAGTGAATTTATTATGGAAGTGGTTAGGCAAACAGAAAATGTAAATATTCTTACAGAAGAGGGAATGACCCCTCTAATGTATGCATGTGGTTTAGATGATTTTAATTTAGTTGAACTTTTACTAGCTAAAGGTGCTGATAAAACCACAAAAAATAATATGGGAGAAAGAGCTAAAGACTTTACAACAAATAAAGAGCTTAGATTATTTTTAGCTAATTATGTTATTAAAAAGAGTAATCCAGAAAAACTTGTTAGTATTCTTACCAATTTTACCATAGACACCCCAATAAAATACACTACCCATGAATGGCGAAATAGAATTGATGCTAAATATTTTGATAATTTTGATTTATTCTTAGAAGATATAAGTGAGCAATTTAAGACATTGGGAAGTGAGCTAAAAGTATTATCTCCTAATTTGTACCATAAAGTAGAAGCGTTTATTGTCTCAACTGAAAATTCAAATAGTTGGAAATCTATGAAAGATTTAAAGCCTTGGGTGGAGAGTAAAAAAGAACCTTTTGATTTTCCTATTGCTAATGAGAATATACTCTTTAAAATGATTATTGAAAGTTTTAAAAATGAGATAGAGATTAGAGGAAATATGTTGCAAGAGATATTTTTGGAACATAAAAAGAGATTGGGACGAGCCTTTAAAATAACTATCTCTGATAATCTAAAAGGTGAGAAGTTTTATACCGATGTTGAAACATTTAAGAATGCTGTAGATGAGATTTTTAGAGAGATTGAAAAGTATGCCAAAGAGCAAAATGAATATGAAATTGAAGTTGAACTTTTTAAACCTGAAAATAATTTTAGAGAGTTACATATTATACATGTTGGTTCAACCTCTACACGTGAAGCCATAGAGCTATTAGACCGTATTAAACAAGAAAAAGGGGACTCTGTCTTAAGAGGGTACTTTGAGAACCTTTGTGATTGGGAGATAAAGGCAAGTCATAAAAACAATCATTTTACAATAGATTGTTTTAATGAAGAGATTAAAAACATTGAGAAACCAAAAGGATTTACGCATATTATGAGATTTTATAAATGAAAAAAATATTATTAATTGAAGATGTAATAACCCGTCAAAACAGCTTTATGAATGAGAGAGATTTTACGCTAAACGCGTATGAGGATATTTTAGAAAATGCTATAGGCAAAAAATATCAAGAAATCGCTTTGGCTCTTAAAGACAATAGTTTTAATTTTGATAAATACTCTATAATAATGGCTCATAAAAGTGCTTTTGAAAATGATGTAGGAGTGATAATTGATAGGCTTAAAGCGTATTGTAAAAAAGAGAATAAAGCCTTGGTTCTTTTTAGTGGAGGAACACAAAATTATTATGACAATACCTACAATGATTACCTTGAACTTGAAACAAAATATTTTTATAGTGATAATTTGAAGCTTTTTTTAGACGCACATAAAGAAGATAATGCAAATATTTTAATGCTTTCTTATGGTGAGAAATGGATAGTAAATGCTGTGCTTAATATATTAGAAAAAGTCAATTTATTTTTAAATACAAATGATGATGAAGATATTTTATATGATGAATTTAAAAATTTTACAGAAGTTGATAAATTGAAGAATATAGACTATGATTTTTATGATATGGTGATAGATGATGGGTGGATTGATGATAAAAAAGAGATTGTAAAACAAAGAGATGATATTCTGACTTACATAAAGAACTTAGCAAATGCATAATTTATTAATCCATAATGACAACACACCCTTTATAAAAAGCTTTAAATCTTCCATTCAATTCTCTGCTTCAAGTGATATAGATAACTATATTTCTACAGACATAATCCCTAAAATCAAAGCTAAAACCCCTGATATTATTTTCATCAAAGACAATCTATCTTCTAATTATTTAGAGCTTTATGGTTTCAGATTGGCGTATCATGTTCGCTTTGAAGAGAAATTAAAGTTTGTACCTATTGTTATTTTAAGCGATTTAGATGGTTTTACACTCAATAGGCTTGAATCTAGTGCAAAGATACTTTTTACTCAAAATATATTTATCATAGAGAACAGTAAAAAAGCTTTTGATGATTTTGATGTTAAAAAGATGAAGTCATTTAATGAAGAGAATTATAAGTCTAAATTTTTAGATTTAATCAGTGTAGAAGCTCCTGAAAATTCATCTAGTCATAGCATTGCTAACGAATGGGCAATTTATAGATGGTCAAAGTATTTAAAAGTAGAAAGTGAAGCTATTATTAAAAATAGAGAAAAAATAGCTTCGATGTTGTATTTTAAATATCTGTTAGCAAAAAATCCTATTGAGATAAAAAAGAAAAACGGTATTCAATTTGTTCCAAGACCTCCTGAAAATAGTGGAAAGATACTTTACATTGATGATGAATGGGCTAAAGGGTGGAGTGATGTTTTTGAACAATACTTTTCTAAGAATAAAAACATTGAGTTTGAAACTTTTGAGTATGACTTTAAAGAGAATAATAAGTTTACAATGATTTCTTCTATAAAAAATAGATGCCTAGCGTATAACCCTGATGTCGTAATTTTGGATTTACGGCTAACACAAAGTGACCATGAGAGCATAGATGTTAACAATCTTACAGGTATTAAAATTACAGAGATAATAAAAGAGATAAACCCTGCTATACAGATTATTATGCTTACAGCTACTGGAAAAAGTACTATTTTAGAAAATCTTTATCAGCATGGTATTTTAGGTTATATTAAAAAAGAACATCCTGCTGATATTGGTATGAGTACCAAAGAGAGTTTTGATAAATTGAAAACTTTAGTTGATAAGGGCTTAGATAAAAAGTATTTGAAAGAGGTTTGGGAGATACAACAGAGTATAAAGCCTTTTAGTCCTGACATTAAAATAGAAGTAGATTCAGTTTTTGAAATACTTAATAGTGATATGAAAAATAGATTTATTTATGCGATGTTTGCTATTTTTAAAGTGATTGAAATTATTAATGATAAGTATTTTGAAGATGGATATAAAAAAGCCACATGGAAAGATACGAATGAAGAGATTTTAGATAACAGTACAAAAAATAAAATACAATTAATTTTAAATAAAAGACTGCACCTAAATAATCAAAAAGTTTATGAAGGCATAGAAAATATTATAAAAATTAGAAACAATACCATTCACCCAAAACATGGGAAAATAGAGATTATTCAAAAAGATAGTATTATAGAGTGGTTCAAAATGCTCCAAACTATCCTAGAAAAGATAGAAAAATGACAAATCAAACTCTTAGAGTCTTAGAACTCTTAAAACGCTTCAATAACGGACAAAAAGTTTGTATAGAATCTTTAAAAAATGAGATGTTATGGGAAGGGAAGAGTGAAAAAACCATACGACGAGATTTAGATGTGATAAAACTTGTGTTTCCTGAATCATTTGAGTTGATTCGTGGTGATAAAGGATGTTATAAAGCCATTACCAAAAAAATGTTTGACCAGTTTTTAGATGAACGAAACTTATCACTACTAATTCAAACATTTAGCATCGCACAGCGAAGTGACCTATTTCAAAGTTTAGATATTGACAAAGCTGATAAATCCATTATAGAGAGTAAACTCAAAGAGACTAAAAAGCTGTATGAGTTTAAAACAAAACCCTTTGAGTCACAGAAAAATGACTATGCCATTATGAAAGAACTAGAGCGTGTTATTTATCATCAAAAATATATTTCTATTAAGTATATCGTTGATAATCAAATTGAAGAGTATGAAGTAAAGCCTTATAAAATAGTTTTTATGAAAGAAAATTTCTATTTAGCATGTGAAATAGACAATAAGGATTTTACCTTTACCCTCTATAGAATTTCTAAAATCAAAGAGATAAAAGATAGCAATAAAACGTTTTGTAAAAACCTTGAAATAGAAGACTTTATAAAATTTATGCAAACACCATTTGCACACTATCAAAAAGGTTTTAGAACGCATTTAATTAAAATAGTTTTAGAAGTACATGGAGATAAAGCTTATTTTTTTAAGTCAAAAAAATTTTTGAATTCACAAACGATTTTAGAAGAAAAAGAGAATGGAAGTTTGACAGTTTCCTATGAAGTCACCCAAGAGATAGAAATAGAAGAGCTGGTTAAAAAGTGGCTACCTTATGTTAAAGTTATTGAGCCTCTAAGTTTGAAAAATAAGTTAGAGGATGAATTGAAGGCGTATCTTTTGTCTTAAAGAAGTGTTAGTGAATGTAGTAGAATAGGTTGGTTTAATAGCAACCTAGAAAATAATATTTAATATCTCTATAAAGTAATAAATATTAACCTTATAAAGGTATAATTTATAAAAAAGAGCCTATCATGATAAAAAGAAGCATCGCTCCCATTCTCGAAACAGCCTTAGAGATTTCACCCATTGTTCTTTTAAGTGGGGCTAGACAAGTGGGTAAGTCCACGCTTTCATCAAAACTTTTTAAAAACTATGCCATTCTTGATGATGTTGATTTACGTTTGACAGCCATAGAAAACCCAAAAGGTTTTGTGCATCGACTTGAAAAACCTGTTTGTATTGATGAAATTCAAAAAGCTCCTAATCTACTTGAAGCCATTAAAATGGATGTGGACAAAGATAGGGTGAATGGAAGTTATTTACTGACAGGTTCAGCCAATCTTTTAGACATGAAGAAGACCAAAGATACTTTGGCAGGTAGAATTATTGAACTTTCACTTTACCCTTTAAGTGCTAAAGAGCGAAATAACAAAGCCAGTGAAAATGTAGTAGACATGCTTTTTAACAGAGACTTTTCTTGTTCTAAAATAGATGCCAGTGTGATTGAAGAGACGATTATATCGGGTGGTTATCCTGAACTTTTACGACTTGATACGGAATTAAAACGAAGACTTTGGTTTAGCTCTTACATCTCGACTTACATCGAAAGAGATGCACGAGAACTTGGAGAAATACGAGAGATAAATAACTTCTTTAAATTTTTTAATGTGATTGCTCCAAGAACAGGAACCTTATTAAATAAATCTAAAATAGCTAAAGCCACCATGTTAAAAGACTCGATGGTAGATAACTTTTTAACGATATTGGCACAACTTTATCAAGTAGAATTGCTTCGACCTTATTCTGAAAACATAGGTAAACAGTTTGTAAAGTCACCTAAATTGCACATGATGGACACAGGAATAGTTTGTCATTTACTACGCATAAAAAATTCAAAAGCATTAGAAGAATCACATTATAAAGGTCAGATTTTTGAGACATTTATTTTTGCTGAACTTAAAAAGCATATTAGTTTTGCTGTGGACAATACGGATATGTTTCATTATCATACGAATGATAAAAAAGAGATAGACTTTATTTTAAGTAGAGGTGAACAAATGTTAGCGATTGAGGTAAAAGCTTCTCACTCAGTAGGTAAGGGTGATTTTAGACATATTTTTGATTTTCAAAAGCACTCTGAAAAAGATATTTTAGGGATAGTGTTTTATATGGGAGATAC
>CACVAS010000022.1 GCA_902727855.1 uncultured Sulfurovum sp. | reverse complement strand
CTGATGAGCCCCAAAAACATCGTCCTCAAACTAAAAGAAAAGCTCTACGTGTAGGGCTTTTTTTAGTGTAAAAAAAGTAAGAAAAGGGGGTAAAAAAGGTTGACAAGCGAGCAATCGCTTTACAATTAAAATGTACGTTTTAAGCCTTTTTACCCCTTTCCTATGTTACCAAAACACATCGCAAATGTCCTCAATAATAATTTCAATGCTTTGAGTAAGAAATGTGGATTGACTGGAATACAGTCAAAGAACCTAAAATTATTAGGAAAAGAAATGTTAGAAAAAGGGATTCTTGTCTTGAGAAAACTCACCCCGGAGTCAGGAATAAAAACAGCCAAAGAACAAGGAAAAACCTTTGGGAATACTCTGCAGTCAGTAGATATAGAAAACTATGTTCAAGGTAAGATTCTCAAGGAATTTTGTAAAACACTAAAACAAGACACCGTTATAGGATACGACCTTACAGATGAAATACATCCGTATGCAGATATAGAAAAAGGGAATAGAGAACAAGAGGGAAAAGGAATGGAAAATATATCTAAAGTCTTTGATGGAAGCAGACGAAGAAAAGAAACAGGGTATTCTCTTCACGGAATAGGAACAAGTGAGCATTTACTTCGTTTAGAAACTCATAAAGCAGGATCCGAATTCCTTCCACAAAAAAGAAAACAGATACTCAAAGAAATGCTACCAGCCCTTCAGGGGAAAGGAATATGGGCTTTTGACAGAGGGAATGATGATGAAAAACTTTTTTCTTTCTTAAATGAAAGGAGTATTCAGTATATTGTTCGGCTCAAAAACAAACGCCAAGTACTCTTGCTTAAAACAGGAGAAGTATTCGATACAAAAGATCTTCCAGAAGGAAGGCATAGAGTTTTTATTCGAACTTCAGGGAAAAGTGAATTTGATACAGAGAATGAATACTTGCTTATAAAAAGCAAACACCTAGAAGATAAAACCCCAATACTCCTTCTTTGTAGTATAAATATCAGTTCTTATTCTGATGCAAAGCTCATAGAAAAGTACTTAAAACGATGGGGAGTAGAGACGCAGTTCAGAAAAGTAAAACAGATATATCAGCTAGAAAAAATTCAGGTACGAAATTGGAACCGAAGAAAAAATCTTTTAGCATTAGTTGTATTTATGCATTTTTTGAGTACTCAAATTGAGAATAAAGTACAAGCAATTAAAAACAAAGCTGAAGAATCAGCTTTATTACTCTGGCAAGATATAAAAGAATTTCTCAGAAAAAAATCTAAAGAATACAACTTTTATTCTTTTATGGAATTCTTACGCACTCAGATACCCAAAACCTTATCGTTTTTCTTACGCGATAAAACTCTCAATACACAGGAAGAAACTGCTTTAACTCTCTTTTGAGACTTGAAAAATGGGGCTCAGCAGTATTTTAGATTTGTAAATAATTTATTTTTATGTTAAGATTACATTAGTTCTATAGAAATAATTATTTCATAGAAGAAAATAAAATATACAAAAATATACTGCACTACAAATGAAAAACCAATAATACATTACGAATAAAAAAACTTGATATGTCTTCACGACTCATCAGGTTTTTATACAAACAAAAAATGACCAACTCGTTCTCGAAGTCATAAAACTCACAGAAATAAATATACCTTCATATTCTTTAATTAATACATATATGAACAAAAATAGACAAGTGAGCGTAAACGCATCACCAATTTGGAAAAAATTTGCAATGGGAGCAACGGCCTCGGCAGT
>CACVAS010000021.1 GCA_902727855.1 uncultured Sulfurovum sp. | reverse complement strand
AATAAAGGTTGGTCAAATTTAACGCTTGAGTGGTTTGCTTGCTATTTATCAAATAGTTTCACTTGTTAAATAAAATTTTCCATCATGATGATAGGTATACCATATCTTACCAAGGTATATCTGAAATACTTTAGTGTGTACAAAGTCAACGGGAACCTGTTTTAATTGTAATATTTTTTTATTTTTAGTAGGTATATCTATTAAAATGAGATCCTTATTTTCAGTATAAGCTACTATTTTATTTTCTAAAGAATCACTAGTTAAGTACTTTATTCTTGAGTTCAAGCTTAAAAATGGTTCTATTTTTTTAGATTTAAAATCTAACTCGTAAATAATAGAGTCTCTATCTTGAGCAACTAAAACCTTGTTAGCTATTTTTATATTAAAATTCCAACTCCTTAAATCAACTTCTCCTGTAGCTAAATTGCAAACTTTCCATAAAGGAGAACTGTTTTGCTTTTCTAATAATTGATGTTGATTGTAAAAAAAACTATCGATTGGGTTTCCTGTCAAAAAATGGCAAGACTTCACTCTATCTTGGGATATATAAAATATACTTTCATCCTTAAAATAAGGCTCAGATACTATAAGTGTAGTCTTATTGCTCCAGTCAATTACTTGTTTTTTATAGTCGTATAAAAATAGCAAAGGACGAACCGTATCTTCTGAATAAGTAATGGTTTGAATTAATAATTTATCATCATCAGGTGTGCGGTAAATTTTTTCAATAGAAAAATTAAGAGAATCTTCTTTTTCTATTTGTCCTAGGTTATTAAGTATTCTGATGAATGATTTTTCTTTATCTTGCGTTACCGTAAGAAGGTGATCATCTAAGAGCATTAAATGTGTTATATTGTTTTCATATTGCAACTCCCATTCCTTCTTGTGTGTAACTACAGCATACATGCCTATTTTTTTTCCTATACAAAGAACCATACTTCGTTTCATAAAAACAAGCCCTTCTGTTTTTAATGAAATAAGGCTATTTATTGGTAAATAAATAGGAGGATAACTATTGGTTGCAGTTTTACTACAACCAATAGTTATCATAAAAATAATTATAAATAAAATTAGTTTATACATTTTTTATTGTTCTCTATATTCTAACAAGATTGGATATTCTATAGGTAACTTCAAGCCAAATGCATTTAATTCAGCTTTTGTAATAGGAGCATTTTTATATTTCAATAAACCTAAATATATTAAAGCATTTGTGACGGCAGTATCTTCATAATCTGTTTGCATAATATCTGCTACAAAACCTTGAAGACCTCCATGAGGTTCTTCTATAATTGTTTTTTTAGGATTATTATAGTCAAGAATATACTCCATTCCCCTTTGTTGAAAAGGACAATAAATATTGATAAAATGCCCTGATTTGTTAAGCCACTTAATTAAATATGACTTAAACATTTTTGCAACAGGAGCTTTTGATAGTGACCATTTCTTCAAATTATTTTACCTTTATAGCCAATAATTTTGTTCCTGTTGGGCTATTTTTTGCCATTATCTTCATTTCACCTAACAGGGTAGCTACTTGTTCCATTTTGCTCGCCATTGTTAAATTTTTTGTTCCCCTGTGCTAGGTTTCCTATACGAAGTCAGAATAGAGAGTAATATAAAAAAATAGCCCCTAAAAAATTAGCCCAGTACAGCACGTATTTGAGCCCATAATTTTTGTTGCGCTTGAGCGGTGTTTTTCCACCATTCCTTCGACCAAACCCTATGGCAAACAATGCCCATTTTTTGCAAATACTGTTCGTGGA
>CACVAS010000020.1 GCA_902727855.1 uncultured Sulfurovum sp. | reverse complement strand
AAATAGCCAAGCTATTGCAGACTTGACAACCTATGAGTTAGCTATAGGCGCAAGCTTTACATGTACGCTTACGGGTACAGCAGAACTGATAGATTATGAGAATAACTCTACAGTAACAGCAGATGGTAAAGTAACGGGTGAACCAACAGTTGATGATGATCCATCTCATTATGAAGTACCAAGAGTAAGTATTGGTTCTGTGGTATGGACTGACGTGAACGATAATGGTTTACAAGATGCTGACGAGTTTGGTATTAGTGGTGTAACCGTACAACTCTTAGACAGTACAGATAATCCTGCAGAAGTGAATGGTACGGTTGTACCTACACAAACCACAGTTGCAGATGGACTTTACTTCTTTGATGGATTACCTGAGGGTGATTATAAAGTACAGGTGACTATGCCAGTAGGGTATAAGCCAAGCACTATGCAAACCACAACAGATAATGATGATACAGATAATGACTCGAATATTGCACAGAGTAATGGTCTGGTACATACATCAGGAACATTTACACTTACAAAAGATGGTGAACCTGAAGATGTTAATGAAAATGCAGCTTTACCTCAAAATGGTGATATGCAAGATACGGATGATAACAATGGAAACATGACAGTAGACTTTGGTTTTGTACCTCAAATGAGTATTGGTTCTATTGTATGGAATGATACGAATGACAATGGACTACAAGATGCAGGTGAGCCAGGGATTGCAGGTGCAGAGGTAGTATTGTTAGATGGAACTGGAACACCAGTTGTAGGAGTCCCAGCACAAACCACAGTTGCAGATGGACTTTACTACTTTAATGCATTACCTGAAGGTGACTACAAAGTACAAGTGACTATGCCAATAGGGTATGTACCAACTATTAATCAAACAACTACAGACAATGATGATGAAGAGAATGATTCGAACATTGCTGAAAGTATTGGAAATATACACACATCAGGTTTATTTACTCTTGCATTAAATACAGAGCCAGATGGAGAATCATCGAATATTGCAAACTCTGATGATGCAGATGATATAGCAGAAAACAATGGAAATATGACTGTTGACTTTGGATTCTCTCCAATTGTTAGTATTGGTTCTATAATATGGAATGATGAAAATAACAACGGTGTACAAGAGGATACTGAAGTTGGTATCCCTGGTGCAGTGGTAGAGTTGTTACATGCTGATGGTACATTAGTAGTGGGAGTTCCTTCCCAAACGACAGGTACAGATGGACTTTATTACTTTGATAACCTTGATGAAGGTGACTATAAGGTAAGAGTTACATCAGCTCCAGGTTTTGTGCCAAGTGCGATACAAACAGCAGTAGATAATGATGACAGTGAAAATGATTCAAATATTGCAATGTCTGTGGGTACAGTGCATACATCGGGACTCTTTACACTTACGAATAATACAGAGCCAATGGTAGACTCAAACATTCCTGGATCAGATGATGCGGATAATGGTGATGATAACAATGGTAATATGACCATTGACTTTGGTTTTGTACCTGTAGTGAGTATTGGATCAATTGTATGGAATGATATCAATGATAATGGTGTGCAAGATGTAAATGAAACAGGTCTTGAAGGAGCACTAGTCACATTGTTAGACAGCACAGATACACCAGTAGCGGGAGTACCTACGCAGACAACTGGAGCAGATGGACTTTACTTCTTTGGTAACCTTGAAGAAGGAGATTACAAAGTAAGTGTTGTTCCACCGGCAAGGTACGCACCAAGTAATACACAAAATGGTACAGACGATGATGACAGCGAAAATGATTCAAATATTGCAAATAGTACAGATGTATTAACTAGTAATACGCATACATCAGGTACATTTACACTCACAAATAATGGCGAGCCAAGTAATGTGAACTCAAGTATTTCTGGATCAGATGATGCTGATAATACAGATGATAACAATGGAAATATGACCGTTGACTTCGCGTTCTTTGAACCAGTACCAATTGTAGATATAGAAAAAACAACGAATGGTGCACAAGCTGACAATTTAACTGATGCAGATGTGCCAGTATTACATGTAGGTGATAGCGTAACATGGGAATATGTTGTAACAAATACAGGTACAGAGACACTTATCAACGTAGGTGTTGCTGATAATAAAGAAGGAAATGTTACATGTCCTAAAACAGAACTTGCTGTAGGTGAGTCAATGACATGTACAATGACTGGTGTAGCGGTACTTGGTGATTATGAAAACATTGCTAAAGTAGATGCGACTGGTAAAGTTACAGGAGATCCAGTTGAAGATGAAGATCCTTCACATTACATTGTACCTAGAGTAAGTATAGGTTCTGTAGTATGGAATGACATCAATGTGGATGGGAAACAAGATAGCGATGAACCAGGTATTGAAGGAGCGGTAGTAACATTGTTAGATGAAAATGGCACTGCTGTACCAGGAGTACCAACACAAACGACTGGTGAAGATGGTAAATATTGTTTCTGTGGTCTACCTGAAGGTGACTACAAAGTACAAGTAACTATGCCAGAAGGGTACTCACCAACAGATGTGCAAACAACAACTGATAATGATGATACAGATAATGATTCAAATATTGCAATGCAAGACTTGAATGCACGTGTCTTCACCTCAGGTCTATTTAGTTTAATTAATAATGAAGAACCAACAGGTGAAAATTCACCAATTGTTGGAAGTGACACAGGTTGTTGTGAAGATGACGATAATTCAAATGCTACAGTAGACTTTGGATTCTTTATACCACAACCAAAGATTGATGTAGAGAAGTCGACTAACGGTGTAGATGCTGACTCCTATGCTGAAGCACCAATATTGCATGTAGGTGATGTAGTGACGTGGGAGTATGTTGTAGCAAATACAGGAAATGAAACACTCATTAATGTAGGTCTTAATGATAACGTTGAAGGTGATATTACATGTCCTAAAACAATACTTCAACGAGGTGAATTAATGATATGTACACTCATGGGTACAGCTACATTAGGTGACTATGAAAATGTGGCCGTTGTAAATGCTGATGGTAATATTACAGGTGATCCAGTCACTGATGATGATCCATCACATTATGTTGTACCAAGAGTAAGTATTGGTTCTGTTGTATGGAATGATACTGACAATAACGGTCTACAAGATACAGGTGAACCAGGTATTGCAGGAGCTATTGTTAGATTACTTGAAGCAAATGGCACAGCTGTACCAGATGTAACAACACAGACAACTGGTATAGATGGAGAATACTACTTTGCTGGATTACCAGAAGGTGATTATAAAGTAGAAGTTACTGTACCAGATGGATATAGACCAACTGAAATACAAAATGATACTTATAATGATGATACAAACAATGATTCAAATATTGCAGAGAGTAATGGAAGTACACATATATCACCACTTGTGACTCTAACGCATAATGGCGAAGCAACAGAAAACAATGGACTAGAGGGAACAGATGATGCAGATAGTGCAGATGATAATAATGGTAATATGACGGTTGACTTCGGATTCTCCTTGTTTGACCTTGCACTGATCATTGAGTTAAATGAAACGGCAACTCCTGGACCATTTAGCCCTGGAGATGATGTAACGTTTACTATCACAGTTGTGAACCAAGGTACAGCCAATGCAACAGACGTGAATATTACAGACTATATTCCTGAAGGACTTATCTTAAATGACCCGAATTGGGAGTTAGATGGTGAAGATAGAGCTAAACTAATAGAAGCTATAGCATTAATTCCAGTTGACTCTAATGTCACTGTAGACATTAGCTTTATCATTTCAGAAGATTTCAATGGCACAAGCATTGTGAATAATGCTGAAATTGAAGGTGCAAAAGGTGGGGTTGATATTGATTCAATACCAAATAGTGAACCTGATAACCCAGATGCCGATCCATTAGATAATGTCTTTACGCAAAAAGATGGTGGTGATGACTTTGACCCTGTTGAAATATTGGTCACGGCAACGCCGACAGCTACGCCAACACCAACTGTTACAGCTACACCAACGCCAACAGTGACAGCAAAACCAACTGCTACAGCTACGCCAACGGCAACAGCGAAACCAACGGCAACAGCGACAGCAACAGCCACGGCAACAGCGAAACCAACTGCAACTGCTACAGCAACGCCAATAGTTGAAGAAAAGACATGTGAAGATGTAAGTACATCACCTGTAGCACAAAATGATATAACATCAGCTACCGTTGGAGAAGTAAAAACTATTAACGTCTTGGATAATGATGAACAATCAGAAATGTCACTTAATAAAACAAGTGTAAAATTGATTGATTCTGAAGGTAATGAGGTGAACACACTTTATACTAAAGGTAAAGGTACATGGTTAGTAGATGAAGTAACAGGAAATATTCTCTTTGATCCAGATGAAGTATGTTCAGGTAAAGCAGAAATACAGTATGTTGTAAGAGATACTTGTGGAAATGTAAGTAACCCTGCAACCATTAGTGTTGACTTTGATAAAACATGTGAAAGTACACAAACATCAGACAGCGGAGATACACTCAATAATTTGACAATGCTTCTTCTAGTATTTCTTACAGGAACAGTGGGTCTGTTCTTCGTAAGACGTCAAGAAGATAACGTACATGGGAACACGAAGTAGCCCAACTCTTTTGAATGCGTTAGCTTCTATATATTTTGTATAGAAGCTAGCACTTACTCTCTTTTTTCTCTTTATTTACATTTTTAATTTCTGAATTTTAATTATAAAGTTAAACTATCTAATCCAATACATTGTAATTTATATAGTTTAGTCAAGTTGACTTAACTACTACTTGACAAAGATAGACTCAATTTTGTATAATACATTTAAGCTTACAAAATGTAATGCAAATTTTATTGAATAAAGGAGATTTTTTATGAGTGATGAGAATAAAACAACTGAAGAGTCTCAAACAGAAGAAGTGCAAACTGAAGATACGATAGAAGAACAAGCTAAAGCAACTGATGAAGGGTCAACTGAAGTTGATCCGTTAGAAGAGGCACTAGCCGAAGCTGCTGACTATAAAGATAAATATTTAAGAGCACATGCTGATTTTGAAAATACTAAAAGACGTTTAGAAAAAGATAAAAACAATGCTGTCTCTTATGCAAATGAGAGTTTTGCAAAAGATATCTTGGCAGTAATGGACTCTTTTGAGAATGCTTTGTCATCCATTGAAAATGCAGATGATGAGAATAATTCTGAAGTGTTAGTAAATATGAAAGAGGGTGTAAATCTTACTTTTGAACAGCTCAAAAAGATACTAGAAAAAAATAGTATCAAAGAAGTAGATTGTTCAGGTGAGTTTGATCCTGAAGTACATCAGGCTATTATGCAAGTTGAAAGCGATGAGCATGAAGTAGGAGATGTAGTACAAGTGATGCAAAAGGGATACACTATTAAAGATAGAGTCCTAAGACCAGCAATGGTAAGTACTTGTAAATAAATGTTGTAGGGGGCGATTGCTATCGCACCGTTATAATATTGTAGTTTTGGTGCGATGGCAATCGCCCCTACGAAAAAATAGATAATATATAAAGGAAATAAATATGGCAAAAGTATTAGGAATAGATTTAGGAACAACAAACTCTGCAATGGCAGTTTTTGACAACGGTGAAGCAAAGATTATTGCAAATAAAGAGGGTAAAAATACAACACCTTCTATTGTTGCATTTACAGATAAAGGTGAAGTGTTAGTTGGTGAGTCTGCAAAAAGACAAGCGATTACGAACCCAGAGAATACAATTTACTCTATTAAGAGAATTATGGGTCTTATGATGAGTGAAGATAAGGCAAAAGAAGCACAGTCAAAGCTTCCTTATCACATTATCGACCGTAGTGGTGCGTGTGCTATTGAAGTAGCGGGTAAAACGTATACACCACAAGAGATTTCTGCAAAAGTACTCATGAAAATGAAAGAAGATGCAGAAGCGTATCTTGGAGAGACTGTAACTGATGCAGTTATTACAGTACCAGCATACTTCAATGATGCACAAAGAAAAGCAACAAAAGAAGCAGGAACAATTGCAGGATTAAATGTACTTCGTATTATTAATGAGCCAACATCAGCTGCACTTGCATATGGTTTAGATAAGAAAGATGCAGAGCAGATAGTTGTGTATGACCTTGGAGGTGGTACATTTGATGTTACTGCACTTGAAACAGGTGATGGTGTTGTTGAAGTTCTAGCAACTGGTGGAGATGCATTCTTAGGTGGAGATGATTTTGATAACAAAATTATCGATTTTGTAGCCGATCAATTTAAATCTGACACGGGTATTGATGTAAAAGCAGATGTCATGGCACTTCAGCGTGTTAAAGATGCAGCAGAAACAGCTAAAAAAGAGCTTTCTAGTTCAACAGAAACAGAGATAAATCTTCCATTTATCACAGCAGATGCATCGGGTCCTAAGCACTTGATTGTAAAGATTACAAGAGCAAAGTTTGAATCTTTGGTTGCTGACCTTGTAGATTCAACCATTAAAACAGTTCAGGGTGTTCTTAAAGATGCAGGACTAAGTACATCTGAGATAAATGAAGTTGTGATGGTTGGTGGTTCAACAAGAGTACCATTGGTTCAAGAAGAGATGAAAAAATTCTTTGGAAAAGAACTCAATAAATCTGTGAATCCAGATGAAGTTGTTGCACTTGGTGCTGCCATTCAAGGTGGTGTTTTAGCAGGTGATGTTAAAGATGTACTACTACTTGATGTAACACCATTGAGTCTTGGTATTGAAACTTTGGGTGGAGTAACAACTAAAGTAATAGAAAAAGGTACAACAATTCCAGCTAAGAAGTCACAAGTATTCTCTACAGCAGAAGATAACCAACCAGCTGTAAGTATTCATGTACTTCAAGGTGAAAGAGAGTTTTCAAAAGACAACAAGTCTTTAGGGATGTTTGAACTTAGAGATGTACCAGCAGCACCAAGAGGTGTACCACAGATTGAAGTAACATTTGACATTGATGCCAATGGTATCTTGACAGTTACGGCATCAGATAAAGGTACAGGAAAGTCTCAAGAGATTAAAATTACTGGTTCGAGCGGACTTTCTGATGATGAGATAGAAAAAATGGTTCAAGATGCTGAAGCAAATAAAGCTGAAGACGAAAAAAGAAAAGAAGTTGTTGAAGCTAGAAATCAAGCAGATGCATTGGTACATCAAACACGTAAGTCACTTAGTGATGTAGGTGAAAATTTTGATGCAGCTGAAAAAGAAGCTATTGAAGCAGCGATTACTGATTTGGAGACAACATTGAAAGATGATTCTGCTACAAAAGAGCAGATTGAAGAAAAAGTAAAAGCGTTGACTGAAAAGTCACATAAATTAGCAGAGGCTATGTATGCCAAAGAACAAGGTGGTGAAAATCCAAAAGCAAAAAAAGCCGATGATGACGACGTTATTGATGCGGAAGTAGAATAATACGACTAGTCGTATTTACCTATTAGCTACATAGAATAGTCATTTTTAAATTGAGAGTGAACAGGTTTGTTCACTCTTATCAACAATCTTTTTACCCACCTCCCCATGCTCATTAATAGATATTAAGCTATAATATTTCAAGATATATATTAAGGAATAGCTATGCAAATGAAACAATGTAACACACTAGATGAAGCAAGATCAGAGATAGATAAAGTTGATGAAGAGATAGTCAAACTTATTGCAATGCGAAATGATTATATCAAGCAAATTGCTCATTTTAAGACAAGTATTGAGGAAGTAAAAGCAGAAAACAGGGTATCTGATGTTATCTCAGCAGTACGTGCACAAGCCATAGAATTGGATCTCTCTCCAAATCTTATAAATGACCTTTATGTCCGTATGATAGATGGGATGGTAGAGAGTGAAATAGCAGAGTTTAGGAATGCAAAGGACCTTTAAAATGACAAGTTATTTGAGTTGTTCCATGACCGCCTTAGTATAATATACTTTAATATGTGTAGTTTACTACACATAACTTATGCTAAAATCTATATAATCAAACGTATCTCAAAGGGTTGTATATGAAAATATTGCTATTAGAAGATGATATTATTTTACAAGAAATAATGTCTGAGTTCCTGCAAGAAGAAGGGTATGATGTTGAGGCATATTTTGATGGTGAAAAAGCACTTGACGCCATAGCTTCTCGTACTTTTGACATGCTACTTTTAGATGTGAATGTTCCCAACATTAACGGCTTTGAAATTCTTAGCTACTTACGTGAAATAGGTAATACGACGCCTGCTATATATATTACATCACTTTCAGGTATTAGTGACCTTAAAAAAGGTTTTGCTATAGGTGCTGATGATTATTTAAAAAAACCATTTGAACTTGAAGAACTAGATGCTCGGATACAGCGTATTGTTAAAGTACATCGTTTACAAGATGAAATAGAGTTTGATGGTATAAAATTTATACCTAAAGCACATCAACTACTTAGTGGTAATACCCTGATAGAGATGAGACAAAAAGAGGCACAAGTTTTAGAGTATTTTGTTAGAAATAGTGGAAAAATAATATCTTGTGATGAGATTATTGAAAATATTTGGGAGGATGATAATGTGCCAACACATGCTACCATACGTACTTATATTAAAAATCTAAGAAAAATGTTTGATAAAGATTATTTTGACAATATTAAAGGAGAAGGTTATCGTTTTAACATCGTACGAACGTAAATCTCTTTTTAGATTTTTAACAGTCTATTTGGTTTCAGTCTTTATTTTACTGAGTATCATTGGGTATCTTTTTTTTGAGAACAATCGTGCTGCTATGAAATCTGCTATGAAGTATGAGATGATGTATCAGTCACGTATGATATCATCTGAAATCGTAATGAAAGCGATGAAGATGAAGAAAGCTGATTATGAACATTTTAATGCTGTAGCCTTTTTAAAGAATTTAAATCATTGTAGATTTGAAGTAGGGTATTATGATACAAATAAGCGACCACTCTACACGCAAATTGATAATGTATCAACATTTGATATAGATTTTTTTGAGAAAAACAAGAAATGCTATACGGTTTCTGAAGATACAAGTGAACACTTAGGTATACGTTATGTGGTGTTAAAAGAGAATGATTTGGCGCAATCATTTGTAGATTTACGGGTAAAAATTATTGGTTATTTGATTTTTTCATTTATACTCATGGGTATAGTGGGATTTTTTTTAGGTAAACTTTTTTTACGACCTGTACGAGAACAAATAGAATCACTTGATCAATTTATTTCAGATACGACACATGAACTTAACACACCTATCTCTGCTATATTGATGACCATACAATCTTTGAAAAATGTAGAACCTAAAAAAATGATGCGTCTTGAAGCTTCAGCAAAAAGACTAAGTACAATGTACGGATCTTTGACTTATAGGCTTGAAGGAGGGGTAGAACCATCAGAAGAGTTATGTTTGGCAAAAATTATTGAGGAGAGAATAGAGTTTATGAAAGAACTAATGGACTCAAAACGTTTAAGTCTCAATTTAGATATTGAACCGACTAAAATAATGATGCCCAAGCGTTCAGTGTATAGACTTATAGATAATCTTGTTTCAAATGCGATTAAATACTCTAACGTTGATGGAAAGATTCGTATAGGGTTAAAAGATAATACTCTAGAAGTTGAAGATAAGGGTATAGGTATTGATGAAGCAGTACAAGAAGATATCTTTAGAAGATATTATCGTGCCAATGATGAGCGTGGAGGGTTTGGTATAGGGTTAAGTATTGTACTTTCTATCTGTAAACAGTATAAAATAAAATTGGGATTGAATTCAAAAAAAGGAGAGGGGAGTATTTTTAAACTCACTTTTCCTTTTAAATGAAGCCTTCAATCAAGTTCATAAAAAATATAATTACTCTACAGAATCCATAAGAATTTCAATAATGTCTGTCATGGTTAAAATACCTTGAAGCTCATTATTGTCAATGATCAGTAGACGTTTTATACTTGAATTAACCATCATTCTTGCAGCATATTTCACATCTAGTTTTGATGAAACACTCATAGCAGGTGTTGCAGCTATATCATAGACATTGAGTAAATCAATATCACCATCTTCTGCTACAATACTTTGTAAGATATTTTTAAATGTAACTAAACCATATGCACCACTGTCTTGCGTTTTGTTTACAATAACAGAACGTACCGAATGCTTACGCATAAGTTTTAATGCTTCTCTTACAGTCGCTGTAGGTTCAACCGAAACAAGTTTATCTTTTGAGGTCATTACTTCTTGTACTAACATTTTATCTCCTATAACATTGATTTAATATCGTTTTCGAACTTGTGTAGTTCTTTTGTGTCTAAACCTGCTACATGACTTAGTGGCACGGTAAAGGCAAATCCTCTATTTTCTGGGTTATCTATATCAAATTCTTCTCTTAATGACTTCATCACTTTCATAGAAAGTCTACGAGGTAAAACAAAAAGTAGTGCAGAGACATTTTCTTCTAAAGTTAGGCCAAAAAATACTTTTTTCTCTTCTAGCCCAATGCTTTTACCATGTAATATAGTGACAGAACCTGCACCATATTTTTTTGCTACTTCAATAGCTGCTTCTTCATCTTTATCGGGTATGACTACAAAGAGTGCGGTAAATTTCATGATTTTTCTCCTTTAGTTTGGTTTTGTTGTTTAATTTTACTATATTCTGCATATATCCCGTACCCCATCACAGTGAGCATAGGAAAGAGTGATGCAAAGGCAATGAGTCCAAAGCCATCTATCAGTGGGTCACACCACTCAAGGTTTTCTGCTAAACCTAGGCCTAGTGCAGCAACTAGAGGCACGGTAACAGTAGAGGTTGTTACGCCTCCAGAGTCATAGGCAATAGGTACAATATATTTAGGTGCGAAGTAGGTAAATATAATAACCATAATATACCCACCAATGATATAGTAGTGAATAGGGTCACCAGAGACAAGTCTAAATGAACCTAGTGCAATACCTACAGCAACACCAAGTGCAACTACCATCCTGAGGACATTTTGTTTTATATTTCCATGACTTATTTCTTCTGCTTTAATAGCAATGGCTAGTAGTGCAGGCTCCGCCATGGTAGTAGAAAAACCTATGAGAAAAGCAAAAAGATAAATAAGTAAAAAGTTATCCATATTGGTCAGTTGAAAGGCTATAGATTCACCAATAGGGAAAAGACCCATTTCTAAACCTATAATAAATGCATACAGACCTAATATAACCATAATAATACCAGTAGCAATTTTATGTAGATGGGCTACAGGTTTTTTGATGATTAGGTATTGAAAAAAGAAAATAACTACAAGTATAGGTGTTACATCCTTAATAGTATCTACCAGCGCCATAAATGTTTTATAGGCATCAAAGCTATATGTAGATGCTACTGACTTACCTGTTTCCATAGTATTTGTTAGTGTTTCTGATACTACAGGAGCGTCTATAAAATTGTAGACAATAATACCGTAGATTTGCACAAATATCATGGGAGTAAGAGATGCAAAGGCTATGAGTCCAAAGCCATCAATAGCAGGGTTTCTTCCTTTAATACTTGATGATAAACCAATGCCTAGTGCTGCTACAAGGGGTACAGTAACAGTTGATGTCGTTACCCCACCAGAATCATACGCAAGTCCAATAATTTCTCGTGGAGCAAAAAAGGTTACAACAACCACTAAAATGTACCCGGAGATAATATAGTATGCGATGGGGTGACCAAGTAAAATACGCAGAGTACCTAAGGCTATAGCAAAACCAACAGAGAGTGCAACAGTCATACGAAGCCAAAACGCATCAATAAGACCATTTGATATAACAGCTGCTTTATCTGCAATGGCGATAAGTGCAGGTTCTGCTACAGTTGTAGAAAAACCTATAGTGAAAGCAAATGTAAGGAGCCAAAAGACGGAACCTTTTTTTGCAAAGTCAATTGCAAGTCCTTCTCCAATAGGAAAAATACCTAACTCAAGACCACGAATAAACAGTGCAAGCCCTACAGCCACAATAGCAAGTCCAATGACAATAGAGCTTACATTATCTGGCATGGCTTGGATAATAATGCCTTGAAATAATGCTACAACAACAATAATGGGAAGCAGGTCCATAAAAGAGTTTCTTAGATCACCTGCAAATATTTTTAAACTTTCTTGCATAGCATAAATTATATCTTTTATAAAATATATTTATGAAACTAGTGCACCTTTTTAGATGTAATTTATGAAAAATGTTACAGTTTGACTAATCTTATATTGGTATAACACGAATATGTGGATCTAGTTTATCTTTTAATGCATTTTCTATGGCGTAAAGTGTACCTGTCCCAGAACTTGAGCAACTACTACAAGCACCAAGATAAGAGATGTAAACTTCATACATCTCACCATTTTCTTTTACACTAATAATATCAATATCTCCCCCATCCATCACAAGGAATTCTCTTACTGTATTGTCAATTGCCATATCTACGGCAACGACTCTATGTTCTGGGCTTAGATCTTTAAAAGGTACTTCTGTTAGGGCATTGTCTGCTTCTTGTTGCGCAGTTACAGATTGTTTATTTTCTTCTATGAACTCAAGTAGCGTTTCATGGCTCTTGGTATCAGTCAAGCCAGCTTTTGTGTAGTTCCCAAGTGTTTCAAGTGTCTCAATATTGTGTGTAGAAATAGTCTCTTTAATAGAAGCGATACTCATAGGACTGTCAGTGGAAGCCTGTGTTTTTTCATTGTGCTCTAGTGAAGCATTGATGTATTGTTTCACTGCAAGTTTTGCTGCATCAAGTGCAAATGTTATTGCGTAGCTTTCATTTGATGGAAGTGCCTCTATATTTGGATTGTCACGTAAAAAACGTTCTATTCCTTGGTAGGTGATGGCATTAATGTCTGGCATGGTTTTGTTCGTAGAAATGAGTGAAAGCATGTGGTTTACAGCAATACCCGAGAGTACACCCTCATAAGTATATTTTGCAAGTACAATAGTATCTTCATGGGTATTTACAGCCCAGTGAAGTGTAAGCTTATACCCTACAGAGTCATCTCCATAGGTGTAGCTATATACTGTCGCATTAAGCTCTTTTGCTTCTTCTTCTGTAATTTCACCCATATATTTAGGTTCTTCAATGAACATCGCAACTTTGATGCCATAATCTTCTTTCTCTTTTATGGTGTTATCCATTATTATATCCTTCATTGGTGACGTAATTAAGACTACAATATCAAGCTAACCTAAAAATAGGCTAAAATTTGTCCGATTTATATTTTTCATAATCAAAATGCCAAATTGGATGTATTAGGAACAACACGTTCCACCACTACAACTCTCTTTTTTCTTAAAGTAAGGCTTTAGGATGTAGTAGAGTACCAGACCCCAAAGTATAATAGAAGAGAGTGTGGCGATGATGCTTCCATCTTCTTCCATGTGTATGAGAGAGGTAGGGTCAATGGCTGAAGCATCGAAGATGTAGTCTAGTCCTAGTCCAAAAAGTACACTTCCTATAATGATGCTTCCTAAGTAGATGACCAAAGACTTTGTCCCTAACATCTTTTTAACCACACCAATGGTCACGGTGTTCGTAGCAGGTCCAGCAGAGAGAAAAACAAAGGCAGCTCCGGCACTAACCCCCGAGAGCATAAGCCCAGCAGCTATGGGTAAGGAAGCGGTGGCACACACATACATAGGTATGGCAATGAGGATGACAAGTAAGTAAGAGAGCCATGAATTGTCAGAGAGTAGCGCTGCAAGGTTCTCTGGTATAGACACAGTGATGAGCGCACCAATGATGAGACCCCAGAACAATGGTTTAGCTATATCTCCAAGTAGGGTAGTAAAAGCATATTGCATGGCCGCGAGAAAAGAAAAATTTTTCTTTTCATTTGTGCCTGCGCTGCAACAGGTATCATTATTTGCATGTAGGGTAGATATAGAATCTGCCCCTATAGGTTTCACTGTTGAAAATCCTGCCGTAGGAGTAGATTTCATATCTACGCTTAATGTATTGTTTACTGAGTTTATCGAAGTGTCTTTATCAAACATATTGGTCAATACCCCTGCTACCATAGCGATAATCATTGAGGTTATGGCACGGTAGACTGTAAATATCCACCCAAAGATGCCGTATGTAGCCATGATAGAATCAACCCCAGTAATAGGTGTAGAAATGAGAAAAGAGAGTGTAGCCCCTTTGGATGCACCAGACTTTTTAATGGAACTTGCTAAAGGAATAACACCACAAGAACACACAGGCAGTGGAATACCAAAGATTGTCGATTTTAGTACAGACTTTACATCTGAAGAACCTAAATGTTTGGTGACTATACTATCAGGTACAAGTTCATGTAAGATACCTGCAAAAATAAGTCCAAAAAGTATATATGGAGCCATGGCAATACTAAGTTGCCATAAGGCTTCTAAAAAGTGTGTAATTTCCATTGCATTGCCTCTTATTCGCTAATGTTTCTACTATAACAAGTTAATATAAAGTTTGGGTTAGAAAAAAGATACCCTTGATTTTTATATAGATTCACATTGAGTTAATACAAGCATGGTAAAATAGAGTAAAAATAAATGAGGGAGTACACTATGCAATCAAAAATCACATTCGTTTTGTTATTTGTACTTTCTTTTAGTGTATTTCATGACTCTTTTATCTCGTTAATGGATGATGAATTGTCATCTAGTAGCACACATTATATGAGTGATAATGTAGAATCTTCAGAACCTACTGAGTTACATGAACTACATAATATATTTCATTTTATGGCTATTGTCTCATTTGTGGGAGCTGTTGAAGTACGTTTTGCTAAAAAAGAGACTATTGCACATGTAAACATTGCCTATACTCCACCTATAAAAAAAACCTCTTATAAGCCCCCAATAGCATAACTTTTACCTTACTTACTCAACAAATACAATTGATGTAATATTTTTATGTATTGAATCATTACATCAGCATAACACATCATATACACAAAATTGAAAGAGAAATAATTTTATGAAACATATTATCTTATGGGTGTTGGTTTTAGAATTTACCTATGCATCAACCTACACACTAAATAACGTACTTAAGTCTGCAACGCAGCACAGCACATTAACAAAAGCATTAGAACAAGAGGGCTTGGCATTGGCATCTAAAAATTATGCCGATACATCTTCATCACCAATAGAACTCTTTGGGGAAGGTACAAAGGCATATCCGGAGTTAGGTAGTCATGGGTATGAGTATACCATTGGTATGTCAAAAACATTGATGTTAAATGACATACAAGAGCAAGAGCAAAGAATAACGCATCTTTCTAATCAGGCATATCTTTTAGAGGAAGAAAAAAATATTTTAAACTTTAAAAATGGGTTAAAAAATATGTATCATCACTATTGTTTAGATCGAATGAATTATGGGTCATTTAAACAAAGTTATCGTGAATTTGTAAAACTTTATAAGAAAAAACAAAAAGCCTATAAGTATCAAGAGATATCTAAAACAGAACTTATGCAATTTGAAATAGAAAAGAATAGACTCTATGCACAACTAGAAGAGATGAAGATGCAAAACGATACTTCAAAGCAAAATCTATTGATGTTAAGTGGTCTTTCCTATAAACAATCATCTAAATTTTCATGTAAAGACATGCGTCCTATTCGAAGTAAAGTTAGACTTCAAAAAGCATTTAATCTCTCAAAAGAGGCCTATAAAAAACGTTTACAAAGCACTCAAGAGACATTAGATAGATATGCCAATAAACTTGATTCTATTGATTTGTCTGTACAGTATGGTAAAGAGTTAGATATGGATAAGTATAGTGTTGGCTTCTCATTACCACTGCATTTTACTTCTAAAAAACATGAACATCAACGTGTTGCTGCAATGCATAAAAGTTCTGCCATTTCATATAAACATGAAGAGAAGATGCGTGCGAGTGAGCGTCTTTTGAGTCAACTAAAATCTGAACTTAAAATGAATGTAGTCATGTTAAAAACATTACAACATAACCATAAAAACTACAAGAAAAACTTTTTACCGCTCATAAAAAAGAGTTACAATCTAGGTGAAACTTCTGTAATAGAATACTTACTTAGCAGACAAAAGTCATACCAGTTAAGAGAAGAAATATATAGAACTAAGAAGTCCTACTATCACACACTTTTTAAACTTTATACACTTAGCGAAACGAAGGATTACTAATGCGAAACAAGTTATTATTACTTACACTACTGACATTTTCAAGTTTGTTACAAGCAGAAGATATGGTACTCACAGAAGAACAAGAAGCCAACTGGCAAATAAAAGTACATTTACCTGAAAAATCAGAGAAGCTACCTTTAGGTGAGTTTATTGCTGAAGTTGTAACGCCCCCTACACTGTTACATACGATTTCCTTGCCATTTGAAGCCAATGTTAAAAAACTCAATGTTGCAAACTTTCAACAGATAGCAAAAGGTCAAGTATTAGCAAAAGTGACAGGAACAGAGTGGATAGCCACACAACAACAAGCTATCTCAGATGCTATAGCATTTAAACACCATGAAAATTTAGCACAGAGAAAAAACATGTTGTGTAAAGAAGAGATTATTCCTCAAAAAGAGTGTATAGCTGCCAATGTAGAACTTGAATCAGATAAGACAAAAGTAGCAGCTTCAAAAGCTTTACTTAGAAGTTATGGTGCTAGTGATGAGGTGATTATGACACTCTTTAAAGAGTTGAAATTATCGCAAACTATACAAATTAGCTCCGATGTTTCGGGAAGAATAGTTGCATTAGATGCTACACCAGGAAAAAGTACGAGTCCTCAAGATGCACTTTTTGTCATCCAAGAAAAAGGTGCACTTTGGCTTGAAAGTGATATTTCAGTTGGAAGAACTCAAGCGCTTAAAGAAGGTCAAGAAGTGGAGATAACATTAGGGACACATACTTTTAGTACAACTATACTGCAACTTTCTCCCGTTATCAACCCACATAATCAAACGAGACATGTACGTTTTCTTGTCCCTATTGAGATAGCTTTGTTTTCAGGACTTCGTACAACAGCGAACATCACAGTAGCACACCATAGCTATAAAATCAAGAAAAACTCTGTTATCAAGTATGACGATAAGCAGATTGTATTTGTAAAAACAAAAACAGGATACAAATCTGTACCTATACATATTCTCACAGAAGATGATAGTTATTATTATGTAAAACCTTCTGTAGCACTTCAACATAAAATTGCGACTACTTCATTGGCAATACTTAAAAATATGCTAGGTGGAGATGATGAATAAACTCATAGGTTTTGCACTTTCCCAGAGACTTTTTTTTACTTTACTTGCCTTAGTCATTTTAGGTTTTGGCATCAAGTCCTATAAAGAGTTGCCTGTCGATGCTTTTCCAGATATTTCGCCTACACAGGTGAAAATAATTATCAAGTCTAGTGGTATGACACCTGCGGAGATAGAGTCGCGTATTGTTGTACCTATTGAGATGACGATGGTTGGCATACCACATGAGACCATGTTACGTTCTATGGCAAAGTATGGTTTGTGTGATATTACTATCGATTTTGAAGATGGTACAGATATATACTGGGCTAGACAACAAGTGAGTGAACGGTTAGCAGACATAAAAGAGGAACTTCCTACAAATATGGAAGGTGGATTAGCACCCATCTCTACACCGTTAAGTGATATTTTGATGTTTACAATTGAGTCAGATACATTGTCATTAGTAGAGAAGCGAAGTCTATTAGACTGGATCATCTCTCCTAAGATTCGTTCCGTGTCTGGCGTGGCTGAAGTCAATGCACTTGGGGGAAAAGTGAAAACCTATGAAGTGGTACCAAAACTTCATCAAATGCGAACTTTTGGTATTACCCTTGAACAGATATTTACAGCGCTTGAAGAAAATAACCAAAATGATGGTGCAGGGCGTGTATCTCAAGGGGTAGAGAGTATTTTGGTGCGTAGTGTAGGTCAACTTAAAAACTTACAAGATATTAAAACTTTACCGGTTGGAAAAAGAGATGATAAGGTCATCACATTAGGTGAAGTCGCTGATGTAAAGTTTGGATATCTCACACGTGCAGGGTTTGTGAGTAAAAATGGAGAAGGCGAAGCAGTGCAGGGCTTGGTACTTGGGCTAAAAGGTACAAACACTGCCATAGTCCTTGATGAGGTTAAAGAGGAACTTAGAAAACTTGAAAAAATGCTTCCTGATGGTACGAGTATAGATATTTTTTATGATCGTTCAGACTTGGTAAATCTTGCTACAGATACCGTGAAGAGTGCACTCTATGAAGCTGTAGCACTTATTTTGATTATTTTACTTGTAATGTTGGGCAATTTTGCATCTGCCATGAGTGTGGCACTTATTCTTCCTTTTGCGTTACTTATGAGTTTTATGGCGATGCAGTATTTTGGTTTGACTGCAAACTTGATGAGTCTTGGTGGACTTGCGATCGCTATAGGGATACTCGTAGACTCCGCAGTCGTTGTTGTAGAACATATCACAGCAGAGCTGGGTAACCCTAAACAGCAAAAAGAGAGTAAGGTACAAATCATCTACAAAGCTACCATTGAGATGGCACCTTCTATCATGACAGGTGTGCTTATTATCATCATTGTATTTATGCCTTTGTTAACACTAGAAGGGCTTGAGGGTAAACTTTTTAGGCCGGTGGCACTTAGTATTATTTTTGCACTTTTCTCTTCACTTGTATTGGCATTAACACTTATTCCTGTGCTCTCTTCGTTTATTTTGACCAAGAGACCTGACAAAGAGTCATGGCTTATGCGTATACTTACAAAGGTGTATAGACCTATTCTTCTTTTTACATTGAGACATATAAAGAGCACGGTATTTGTTGTATTTCTACTCTTTGCAGGCTCTTTGTACCTAGCAGAGAAAACAGGTAAATCTTTTATGCCTACGATGGATGAGGGGAGTATTATTATTGGGGTAGAGATGTTACCGTCTATTTCACTTGAAGAGAGTTTAGTGCTTAATTTAAAAGTGCAAAAAAAGCTTTTATCTGCAGTACCAGAGATAAAAGACATTATTGCTAGAACAGGAAGTGATGAACTCGGACTAGACCCTATGAGCCTTAATGATACCGATACTTTTTTAGTCTTAAAAGAGAAAGAGTTGTGGCGAGAGTCTTCAAAAGAGTTTGTCAAAAATGAGATACGAAAAGTGCTAGATGAGTTTGTAGGTATAGAGTATGGATTTACCCAACCCATAGAGATGCGTGTCTCTGAAATGCTTACGGGTGTAAGAGGAGACTTAGCCATAGACATTTTTGGCTCAGACAATGAACAGCTTGAACATATAGCAGTACAGATAAAAAGTATACTTGAATCTATTAATGGCAGTAGTGATGTCTACAAAAAAGCCAACGAAGGTGTAGAATATTTTGAATTAGCATTTGATAAAAAAGCTATGGCATATTATGACATTAGCCAACAAGAACTTAATGACTTTTTGAAAGTGATGGTCACAGGGGTACAAGTAGGTATTATTCAAGAGGGTATGCGTCGTATTAACCTTATGGTAAAAGGCGACGAGAAGATAGAAAATTCGCTAGATAAAATCAAAAAACTCTACTATCCTTTAGAAGATGGTAAGGCAGTAGCTATCAGTAACTTTGTAAAATTTACTTCTAATGCGGGACCTGTACAAATAGAACATGAACATGGCTATAGAAAAACGATTGTTCAAACCAATGTTGAGGGGCGTGATCTTGTAAGTTTTGTAGAAGAAGCAAAGCATAAAATAGACAATGAAGTAAAACTACCTGCAGGGTATTACCTTGCATATGGGGGAGAGTTTGAAAACCAACAAAGAGCAGCATCAAGATTGGCTATTATTGTACCTTTGGCACTCTTTTTAGTGTTTATTCTTCTCTTTGTTTCATTTGGTTCATTCACACAGGCGAGTATGGTACTCATCAATGTACCTTTAGCACTCATTGGTGGGTTTATAGGGCTTTATTTCAGTGGTGAATATATGTCCGTTCCAGCCTCCGTAGGTTTCATAGCCTTACTAGGTATTGCTGTGCTAAATGGGGTTGTGATGGTGAACTACTTTAATTACCTTATAAAACGGGGTTCTGAGGTGAGAGATGCAGTGATTGAAGGTTCTATTAAAAGACTAAGACCTGTACTTATGACTGCAACCATTGCAGCCTTTGGTCTATTGCCCTTACTCTTTGCTACTGGTCCCGGTTCTGAAATACAAAGACCACTGGCTATTGTTGTAATTAACGGGCTCATCTCCTCAACATTACTGACGCTAATTATCTTACCTATACTCTATTTGAAGTTTACCAAGAATCAAGAGATGAAGAAGCAAGTGATGAAGAAGCAAGGGTTGAAAGAGCCACTATCTTAGCACCTAAAAGTTATAGTTACCAACCAATCTAAACTGTGTATAGTCTTGTATATACGGTGTGTTAAACTCTACAAAGGCTGCAGCTGCAGTGAATGAAAATTTTTCATTGTGAGTATACTCTAGTACTGCATCTAGTTCATGTGATGCATAGCCTGAAGCGTCGTTTGATTGGAAGTCTCCATAGGCAAGACCAACATTGAGACCTTGGATGCCTATGTTTTCTAAATCATAGCCAGCTCCTATCATCCACGCTTTACCTTCACTACCTATGGCATCTAATGTTTGGTCTTCCATTGAGGTAAAGAATGTACCACCTCCTAAACTTAATCCTGTTGCACCTGTTGAGCCATTGTCTTTATTGTAGGCGGCTAAAACTGTGAGACCCAGACTTGAAAAATCTACCTCTATACTGACGCCATAGGTGTTAGCATCTTGAAGACCTAGAAGTGCTGCACCTGTTTCATGGCTACTGTCATACTGTAAACCTAATGTCAATGTTGTATCGTTAGAGAAAGCATGGGTATATCCAGCTTCTGCGTAGAAGATATTAGCAATATCACTATAGTGATAGTACCAAAGACTCAATGAAAGATCTTTAATACCTTCGTACATCGCAGAAGCGTAGTAAATACCGTCCATATCAGCATTGAGACCTAGTGTTTGTCCTACATCAACAAACTTTGCACTATCTACGCCATTTTCCCAACCAGCCATTTTATCTATCAAACCTACGTTAAGTGTTAAGGCTTCAATGTCAGTATTTGTAAGTGTATAGGCTTCAAAGTAGTTTGGTAGCATCCTAATGTCATCACTGTCAGCATGAGGTGTATCTAGGGTTTGTCTTCCTAGTGTCATTTCTGTGTTTCCCCATGTTCCATTGAGATAGATTTGAGACAGTAGAATGAAACTTTCATTGTTTTTATTTAAAAAATCGCCATTTTGATCGAGAGGGTTCTGATTGATACCAAGATCAAGGACCGCATAGGCTTCTGAACCTATCATGAGTCCATTCCATCTTTTCGTGTTGAAGTGATAGTGTCCACCAAGTGCGTAGGCATTTGTACGTGAAGCGTCATCTTCTGAGAATGTAATGTATCCTCCTCTGAGTTGACCTTTCACGTGTTCCATAAGAACATACTCACCCAATATTCCCCTCACACTTTTTATTTTGATAGGGTCATGTACGGCTTTTGTCATGTTTGTATCGAGATTCTCTGCTTGTGTACTAATACTCATTATCATTAAAAGTATGGCACTTAATATATATCTATTCATTTTGTTTCTTTCATTATGTTTTATTATCTTCTTTTAGTGGTACGTCAATAAACGTACCCTTATTTTTTTTCTACTTCAATCATTTTGGCTTCATCTGCGCGAACAGCGATAAGTGTAGAACCTACTTGTATCTCCATAGTTTGCTTTGCTAAGGAACATCCTTTGACAGTGAGTTCTTCTCCACGCATGACACCAAAAGAGTTTAAACGATCTTTTAGTGCTTTTTCTGCATGTATTTTCACAATCGTAGCTGTGTTGCCTTTTTCTAAATCTATTAAGTTCATTATCTCTCCTAATTAATTATTGTTATCATCATTTATGTAATCATTAACGTGACTCTATATGCCACAAAACTAAGTATCCATGCACTTGCTGTAGTCATGACAAAGAGGTAGACTAAATACTTCCAGCCTCCAGCTTCTTTGGCAAAAACCATGGAGGCTGCCAAACATGGTAAGTAAATCATGACAAAGACAATGAAAGCAATGGCAGAAGCAAAAGGTATATTGGCTTTTATCTGTGCTATGAGTCCTTCGCTTCCTTCATCTACTTCATCTCCTAGAGCATAGAGTATACCTAGTGTAGAAACAACCACTTCTTTTGCTGCCAAGCCTGTTTCAAGGGCTACAGCCATACGCCAGTCCATACCCAGTGGTGCAAAGAATGGCTCAGAAGCATGACCAATAATACCTAGGTAGCTATGCTCCAACTCATAAAGTTTTACTTGATTGGCATCTAGTGTACTTGGAGCATCTACTTTAGGGTAGTTAGAAGCAAACCAAATGAGTATAGACGCTGCTAAAATAAATGTACCTGCTTTTTTCAGGTATGACTTGGCTTGTCCATAGACTGTGTGCCAAATGAGTTTGAGTGAAGGCATACGGTATTTTGGCATCTCCATAACAAAAGGTTCATCATCACCTTTAAATACAAATGTTTTAAGTACTTTCGCTGCAAGCAGCCCTAAAATAGCACCTGAAATGTAGATAATAAATAAAATATTACCTGCATTTTCTTGTGCAAAGAAAGCACCTGCAAATAGCACATAAATAGGTAGCCTTGCTCCACATGACATAAACCCTATAATAAAAAGTGTGATGAGTCTGTCTTTTTCATTTTTCAGTGTTCTTGCCGCCATATAGGCTGGTACAGAACATCCAAAGCCAGTGACAAGAGGGATAAAGCTTTTACCATGTAACCCAAATTTATGAAAAAAGCCATCGAGTAAAAAAGCCACACGGCTCATGTACCCAGTAGTCTCAAGTAACGCAATACCTATAAATAAGATGATAATATTTGGTAAAAACATAATCACTGCACCTACACCTGCAATGATACCGTCTGCAACGAGTGACCCTAGCTCTCCGTCACCTAGCACTACCTTAGCTTGCTCACCTAACCATGCGAAGGCAGCATCTATGTAATCCATAGGGATACTCCCTAACTCGAAAGTAAGTTGAAATAAACCCCACATAAAGAAAAGAAATAGAGGAATACCTAAAAATTTGTTAATAAGCAGATTGTCTATTTTTTGAGTGAGACTTTTAGCCTTCATTGACTTTGTACTCATCACTTCCATTTTTGCACCCTTTGCAAAAGCAAAGTGTTCATCGGCAAATATCTCATTTAAGTCTTTAGTATTATTATGTAAGTAGAGATGTTTGAGTCCATCTCTGATAATAGGAAGCATCTCTATCCAGATAGGTTCATCATGTATCTTTTTATATATCTCTTCGTCTTCTTGTAAAAGTCTTACTGCAAGATGACGGTATGGTAAGTCAGATTTATATTTTTTTTCTTTTAAAAATGTTGTGATGTTATCTATCTCTTCTTCTATAGGATCTGAGTAGACAACCTTAGATGAGGTTTCTGTTTTTTCAAAAACTTCTACAATAGCATGTTGCAATGCATCTACACCCTCTTTGGTTACAGATGAGGTTTTGATACAAGGTACACCAAGTATGAGAGAGAGTTGTTTTTCATCTATCTCAATACCTTCTTTTTCGGCCTCATCTGACATGTTGAGCGCCACAACTACTTTTTTACCAGTTTCAATGAGCTGGGTGGTAAAGAGTAGGTTTCGTTGTAAGTTTGTAGAGTCTACTACATTGACGATGACATCATATTCATCAGATTGTAAAAAGCTTTTAGTTACTTTCTCTTCTATGGTGTACTCTGTTAGCGAGTAGGCACCAGGCAGGTCTATAATGTGCGCTTCGTACTCTTTACATGTAACGTCATCGCAGATGGTAAACTCTACTTCTGTTTTGTCTACAGTGACGCCTGAGAAATTACCTACCTTAAGCTTAGAATCTGAGATGGCATTAATGAGAGATGATTTCCCCACATTAGGTTGACCTGCTAGAGCAATAACAATTTTTTCCAAAACTTTTCCTTATACTTTAAAATAACAAAATGTATTGATAATAGTTATCAATCTTTTAATTTAGCGCAGTATAGTGAAAGTTTTCTTAATGAACCTTAAAATGAAAGTTATTATCAATAAAATATTGTTGTTTTATCTTATCGTTTTTCAAGTAGCTCAATGACACCCGAAAAGTTTCTTTCATGTCCAAAACATGCACTGGAGTTACAAAGCATAAATCCATCATTTGTATCTGATTTGAAGAGTGAGAAAGGGTGTGCTAAGGTATCTAAGGTATCTAAATGGCTTTTGAGACTTTCTTCTTTTGCCTTGATGATGACATCATCTTTTAAATAACGTATCACCATACGGCTCATACTTGGTGTGGAAATGGGTTGACGCATCACATCATACGAGTAGATTTCAAGTGTTTTAAATACAAACTTTTTGTAGACAGTATCAACCAATGAAGAGATACTATGAAGTACACCAATCATAGTAGCAACAGAGGAAGGGTAGGAGTTGTCATAAATATCGGCGTTGGTTTCAAACTCACCACGAGAGAATTTCCACTTGCCTTTATCGAAATATTTCTCTATGGCATTGTTGGCTAATTTTGTCGCAGTTACTAGGTAAACTTCATTGAGAGTACTCTCATAGGCCTCAATCAATGTTTCTGACAAGTAAGCATAATCTTCTAAAAAAGCTTTGATTTTTGGTGTTTTACCAATGAGTGCTGAGTGGAAGAGTTCAGAGTTGATATACATACTTTGGAGTAAAGCATCTAAAGATTGTATAGCAATAGGTAGATACTTCTTATCAACTCTACTTGCTTTAAAGAGTGCTTTAATCATCATGGCATTCCATGAGACAAGTATTTTTTTATCTATAAATGGATAGGTACGCTTTTTACGTCGTTTTGCTAAAGCCATCATTGCTTCGTCATAGTAGGCAACTGTATGCATAGGGTCATTTAGACGAACAATATTTTTGCCTTCAAAATTGCCCTCTTTAGTAATGTTTAAGGCTTTTGCCAATGCGACATGTTCTTTTTTGGGGATGTTTGCTTTTTCAAAAGCTTGTAAAGCTTTTTCATAGGAGTAGACAAAGTATTTTCCTTCAACTTCATGTGTGTCTGCATCTGAAGCAGAGTAAAACAGTCCATCTTCATACATGTTGGAAAGCATGAAGTCTAGTGTTTCAAAAGCAACATCTTTGAAAAATACATTGTCAGATACTTGGTATGCTTTAAGATAAACTTCTGAGAGGAGGGCATTGTCATAGGTCATTTTTTCAAAATGGGGTATGAGCCACTGGTTGTCTGTTGCGTAACGGCAAAACCCTCCCTCAACCAAATCACGTAAACCACCTTTAGCCATAGATGTCAGTGAAAATAAAGCCATATGGAGTGTCTCTTCATCTGCAGTAATTTTGTAAAGATCTAACAGTAAGTTGAGTAGCGAACTTTGTGGAAACTTTGGTGCTTTGTTAAATCCACCATCTTCGTTGTCAAAAAGTTGCTTCGCTTGACTAGAGGTACGCTCTACAATGCTTAAGTCTAGTTTGGTTGCTTCAATTTTGTCTTTTTGTGGATTTAAAAAACGTAGTATCTCATTGGCTTTTTCAATAAGTAGAGGTTTTTCATTTTTGTATTTGTCTGCTATGACTTCAAGCAGTGAAGTAAAGGACATCATGCCATAACGTGGCTCATCTGGTATGTAGGTTGCAGAGTAAAATGGTTTTAAATCAGAAGTCAAAAAAATAGATGTTGGCCATCCACCTGGGCGTTGGTTCATAAGTTGGTAGACTTCTTGAAAATGTTTGTCAATGTCAGGTCGCTCTTCACGGTCAACTTTAATAGCAACAAAATGTTCATTCATAAGTTTAGCCGCGACTTCATCTTTAAAAGATTCACGTTCCATCACATGACACCAATGACAAGAGCTATACCCTATAGATAAGAATATCGCTTTGTCCTCTTTATGGGCTTTCTTAAATGCTTCTTCTCCCCAAGGGTACCAATCTACAGGATTGTCTACGTGTTGCTGTAGGTAAGGTGAGTCTTCATTTTTAAGGTGGTTTTGCATTTTTTGCCTTTGCTATTGATAAAGTATTAATTGGTTTTAGATAATATTACACAGGTTATACACAAATAGTACAATAGAATACTATAAAATTTCAACAAAAAAGAGAAAATATGTACAATTTAATGAAAAAGTTACTACTGCTTAGCCTACTTTTTACCAGTTTTGTTTTGGGTGGTTTTGGTGATGCATTGAAGAAACAAAAATTTCTTTCTCCAGATGAAGCTTTTAGCACTTCAGCTGTCGTAAAAGATGGAAATATAGAAACAAAAATTATCATGGCAGAGAAAATTCATATCTATGAAAACTCTGTACATTATAGAGTTATCGCTCCTGAAATGGTAGAACTAGAAGTAGAGAAACCAAAAGCACATGATTTTGATGGCGATATGGTGTATGATAAAGAGCTTATTGTTAATATTCCTAAAGCGTACATCGAGAGTAAGGTAGCAGGTGATTACACACTTGAAATTGAATTTCAAGGTTGTTCCGATGCAGGTATCTGTTACCAGCCCATTAAAAAAACATTTGATTTAAAAGGTGCAGAACTAGGTACTTTTGAGAAAATATCTAAACTTGCTAAAGAGGGAAATGCCTCTAAAATTGTAGATGTGCTTATTAATGAAAGTTCCTTTTTTGTCTTGTTCCTCTTTTTTATCTTTGGATTACTACTCTCTTTAACTCCATGTATTTTCCCTATGATACCTATACTCTCTTCTATTATAGTCTCTCAGCAAGGTGATAACCAGAAGCCTAGTATGGGTAAAGCATTCTTTACTTCATTGGTTTATGTTTTAGCTATGGCACTTACTTACACTATAGTAGGTTTAGTAGCAGGGCTATTGGGTGCAGACTTACAAACTGCTATGCAAAACCCTTGGGTATTAACCATATTTGCAGGGGTATTTATTGCTTTAGCATTGTCTCTCTTTGGCTATTACGAGATAGGTCTACCTGCATCATGGCAATCAAAAATAAGTCAAGCAAGTGATGGTGCGCAAGGTAAAGGTATTATGGGTACGGCAATTATGGGTGCATTGTCTGCACTTATTGTAGGTCCTTGTACTGCTGCACCTATCAGTGGTGCTGTTATCTTTATATCACAAACGGGAGATGCTTTACTTGGTGGAGCTGCGTTGTTTGTCATGAGTATGGGTATGGGTATGCCACTACTTCTTGTAGGTATAGGCGCTGGTAAGTTTATGCCAAGACCTGGTGGCTGGATGACTGCTGTCTCACAAGTCTTTGGTGTGATGATGCTTGGTCTTGCTATCTTTATGTTATCACGCATACTCCCTGGTGGACTCACGATGATACTTTGGTCGTTACTGTTTATGGGGACAGCACTTTACATGGGCGTGTTTGAAAGTAAAGTAGGCGAGGGTGCTATGAAGCTCTTTAAACTGCTTGCCATGGTCTTTTTGGTCTACGGTATCATACTTTTTGTGGGAGCAGTCTCTGGTGCAAACTCTATGTTTAGCCCTTTAAAGAAGTTTACCTCTGGTACAGTAGTCACAAGTACAACAACTACACCTATAACCAATGCTGAGGGACACCTAGGATACTCTGTAGCACGTCTCATGAAAGAAGTAGAAGCTTCAGATAAACCCGTCATTGTAGACTTTGGAAAAGACTCTTGTACAGCTTGTGTAGAACTAGAAGAGATTACTTTCCCAGACAACAGGGTACAAGAACAGATGCAACACTTCACCTTTATAAAAATTGACCTCACTGCAAACAATGAGGATGACAAAGCCTTACTAAAAGAGTACGGACTCTTTGGTACACCAAACATCATTTTCTTTGACAAAAACAATAACTTCATGCCAGAACAATCCCTTACAGGTTTTATCCCTCCTGAAGATTTTGCAGAGCATTTAAAGGGTATTGTAAAATAGACACTATGGTATAATAAGGTTAAAAGGATACTCTCATGCTATCTAAAACATATACAGAATACTATACTGTTGAAGATTATAAACATTGGCATGATGAGTGGGAGCTCATCTATGGTGTACCTTATGCTATGTCTCCCTCACCGATGGTCACACACCAAAGTATCAATATGAAAATAGCAAGACAGTTAAGTGAAAAGCTAGATGATTGTCCAAGCTGTCAAGCACTCTTTGAGATAGACTGGGAAATCTCTAGTGATACTGTTGTAAAACCAGATACCTTGGTCATCTGCTACGAACCAGATGAAAAACTCACTAAAAAGCCTGAGATTATTTTTGAGATAGCTTCTCCCTCTACGGTAAGACGTGATGAAACGCTTAAGTTTGAACTTTATCAACAAGAGGGTGTTGCATACTATATCATAGTGTACCCTGAAAATAATGTAGCAAAAGTCTATGCACTAAAAGAGGGAAGATACATTAAAGTAGGTGACTTTTCAGATGAAAACTATACATTTATAACCCCTAAATGTAATATTGACTTTGACTTTTCTAAGATTTGGCGTGTGAGGTAGAGAAGTTTTCCTTGTTTGTATGTTGCACGCAAACGAGTCAATTATTTACCAACTTAAAGTATCATATCTAAAAGGATATGATGATGTATAAAATATTATTTTCAATACTGTTATTTAGTGGGTACATGTGGGCAGATACCATTGTCCCTTCTACGGGTTCAGATTTAAAAATGACGATTTATAATGATAATAGAGCGTTTATCAATGATATACGTGAAGTCACAGTAGATAAGGGTAAACAAAAACTTATTTATGAAGGTGTGCCTACTTCAGTGGTAAGCCAAAGTGTTGTGCCTAGTTTTGTGGGGATGAAGACAAACTTGTATTCACAAAACTATATGTATGATCTTATTTCCCTTGATTCTATGCTGAAAAATAGTATTGACAAAGAAGTAATGTTTACTATGAATGGAGAGAAATCTCATCTATCTAAAGGACTATTACTTTCAGCTTCTCCTGTGATGATACAAGAGAATGACACAAAGCATATTTATACCCTTGAGAGTCCTACGCAAGTGATTTTTAGTAAAATCCCTGAGACGATGATAACCAAACCCAGTCTTGTATGGGACATGGAGACAGAACGTGCAGGAACTTTAGGAGTAGACTTAAAGTATTTGGCAACAGGTATTTCATGGAAGAGTGATTATGTGTTAAATCTAAAAAAAGATGTGCTAGATTTAACAGGTTGGATAACGGTTAAGAACAACTCTGGTGTAGCCTATGAAAATGCACAGATAACGTGTCTAGCAGGAGACGTCAATAGAGTCAAAGAACCCATACATCGTAAAAACCGCATGTATAAAGCAGACATGGTTATGGCTATGCCTGAAGTAGCCACAGAGTCTTTTTCTGGGTATCATATTTATAAAATACCATTTAGAGAAACCATTGTTAATAAACAACAAAAACAGATAAGTTTTATAGATAAAAAAGAGATAGCCTATAGACACTATGGTACACATACTAACAACTATTTTGAGCAGTATTATGAACAAAAATTAGTATTTACAAATACAGTAGAGTTCGACAATACAAAAGTTAATAATTTGGGCTTAGCACTGCCTAGCGGGATAGTGAGAATGTACCAAAAAGATAGCAGTGGTGAGACACACTTTATAGGAGAAGAACGTGTACATAACATACCTGAAGATGAAAATGTAACATTGAGAGTAGGTACACTTTTTGATGCTGTGGGCAAAAAGTCCATAAGTAAATATGTCGCTAGAAAAGACTATAGAAATGTAGAAACTAAGTATAGTATACGTAACCAAGGTACAGAACCACTGGTACTTAAAATAAAAGAGAAGATACCCACTTACGGTAACCACATCACAGTGAAAACTTCATGTACTGACAAGTGTTCAGTCAAGAAGGAAAGTGCTTTTGTACGGGAGTTTACCATAACACTAGATGGAAAAGAAAAGTATATGTTTACAACAGAGTTTGAGGTTAGTTATTAGGTTGAAGTAGATGATGTTTTTTTAGCTACCATCGTCCCCGATGGTAGCCCATACATCAGCCAAGCTACGCTAAAATAACCTATGTCAGTAAACACATACCTCATATTACAATCCATGTACGGGAAAACTAGATAGACAAGATCTAACTTTTTTTAATGTACTCGCAAATGGTCTTTACGGTGGAGTAGGAGGCTTTCTTTTGGGAATTGGGGGAGCAAGAGGTACTGTATTGGGTGCAATTGAAGGATTATTAGGTGAGTTTTTTGTACAGTATATAAATTATACAGTCTATACTCCTATAGATTGTGATTGTAAAAATGAATAGAGGAATATCAAAATTGATAAAGTTGAAAATAATTATGATTTTTATACTGGGAATATCTTTTTTTATTGGTACATATATAAATCCCAATGAAAAAGATTATATTCTAATAAAATCAATATTTTCAGCCTTATTTATTATTATACTTCACCTTGTACTTTGGTCAAATAAAGCATATGAAAAATTTCAGGAAGATGGTCTTACAATATCCTATAGTAATTATCAAGTAATTGGATTATTTATTATAGTAGTAAATTTAATTTTACAAATCAATTCAAATATTCTACACCACATATTTTTTTAACGCAAAGGGTGATGTGGTAACTGACCTCTAATTTCTAATTTTCCTTACCTTATCATCGGCGATATTCCTCTCCTTGCTATCGCTTCTGCGTGGGAGTACATATTGATATTTGGTAGTTAGTTAGTTTAAATTATTCTCCAAAGCCAAGACACACTAAAAAACCTATGTGAGAAAATAAAAAAATTTCATTATCATTAGAGTTTCTCCCATTTGAGCTTTCCTCAAAGTGTAGAGTGTAGGTGGTCTGGTAAGAACGACAACTAAATCCTTAACTCTGTCTATCTGCCACGCTTCAGAGGTAGCATACACAACACCTCAAAGTGAAAACACGCTAAAATAACCTATGTCAGTAAATACAAGAGTCTCATTATCAGCATTGATGTCTTCTGAAACTATGGACAACGCCAATCAAGTCATAGCAACCATCACGCATGATGAGAGTATAGATACGCCATTAAGTATTACTAATGACAATGGAACGTTTTATTACCATAGAGACCATCAAGGCTCAATCATTGCACTAACAGACAGTAGTGGTCAAGTTGTAGAGAGTTTTACTTATGATAACCATTATGGAACCATAACAGACCATAGCAAAACAACACAGACCAATAACCCTTATGCTTATACGGGTAGGGAATTGGATACGGATGAGCTTTATTATTATAGGGCTCGGTATTATGATGCTAGTATTCAGAGGTTTTTAGGGGAGGATCCGATAGAATTTAATTCTACAGATTTTAACTTTTATCGATATATTCATAATAGTCCTATAAATTTCAAGGATCCATTAGGCTTAAAGCGGGGTGGAATGTTTGGGGATATTGTAAATGAATCTAGAGATACTATTGACCCATATACAAAGTATTTTTACTATTATTTTTTAGGTAAAGAATGTAAAAAACTTATAAAAAATTATGATTGTGGCTGCTATTCTGCATTAGAGTGTGCAATTGAGATTGAACAACTTAGGAAGAAGTGTAAAAAATTATTTGTCGAACGTGGACAAAAAGATTTATTGGATATGTTGGTACCATGAAACATTATATTTTTAAAATAGCAAAATATTTATTACTCGTTTTAGGAATTTCTCTATTTGTTACTGTCTATAAAAATGGTTTTTTTCATCCAAAATATTTTGTATTAAATGGGATAAAAATTAATGCTCCTATAAATTCATATTTGTATCAGGTTGAACTAAATAATGAAACAAAGCAAGATGTTTTTTCTCCAATAAAACTATCAAAATTCTCAAGATATAGATTAGAAAAAAATAATGAAAAGTTATATATCTTTTTTTTTAATCCAACATCAGGTGATGCGTATAATTCTTTAAGTGTTGATGCGTGGAAAATTCCACACAGTACATACAAGGAATATATAGCTGTATTAAATACTTCTTTTATCCTTACAAAAGATAAAATTAACAGTTGTTCTGTGTATTATTATCATGAGGAAAATATGAAAACTGCTACATTATATTTTGATGATATAAAAATATCCTTATCTTCTGGCAATAAAGAAACTATTCAAAAGGTATTGAAAGGTATATGCAATTAAAGTATAGAAGGCATAAGTCTAAGTGTCAGATGACAAGAAGTCTAAGGGTCAGGAGTCTAGGGGGTCAGGTGATAATGATAACTTAATCTCATATCTGTTATACTTTTAACAAGGAGTAAGGTATGCCTAGAAAACCTCGTATAGAACTAGCAGGAAAGTACCACATCATCAACAGAGGTGTGGCACAGATGACTATCTTTAAAGAGTTGGCTGATTATGAGTACTTTGAAGAGTTGATGTGCTTTTATGTAACAGACTTTGGTATGACTATTCATAACTATTGCCTTATGGGTAACCATTACCATCTACTACTAGAAATACAAAATGAAAACCTCTCTAAGTTCATGCGACAGCTAAACATGAATTATTCTATATATTTCAATAAAAAATATAAAAGAGCAGGTCACCTATGGCAAGGACGTTTTAAATCGTGGTATGTGACAGATGAGGCTTACTTCTATACACTTATGTGCTACATAGAACAAAACCCACTAAAAGCAAATATGGTAAAAGATATAGCAGAGTACCCTTACAGCTCTTACCATTACTTTTTAAACTACCAAGAGATACCAGAGTGTTTACAGCAGTCATGGATAGTAAAAAATTATAAAGATGACATAGAAGCGATAGAAGCATTTTTAACCAACCCTGTTGACTACAATAAACTCCAAGAGCTTAAAAAAGCATCATCTCTAGTAGAAGCTCCCAATGTAGATAATAGACCACAACAAAAAGAGTGTCAAAAACTCTTTGAAAATATACGTAATATGCAAGAGAGAAACAAGATGATACTGCAAGCCATAGAGAAAGGGTATTCTCAGCATATGATTGCTAAAGTATTGTGTATATCACAACCTGCTGTACATGGAGTGGTAAAGAGGAGTAGGAAATGAGTTATCATTATCACTACGTATAATGCAAAAATTAAATCTCAAATCTAACCAATCAGTTCAAACTAAGCAAAAAGATTATGATATAATTTACTCTAAAGCAAGGAGAAGCAATTATGAATTTAGCAATCAATATACCAGACAATATATTTTTCGGTATTAATGAGACAGAACAAAGCCTTAGTAAGCTTCTAAAAGAGAAACTTGCATTGGAACTGTATACATCTCATCAAATTTCTTTAGCCCAAGGTGCAAAAATGCTTTCTGTAGATATTTATGAATTTATGAGTCTTGTTAGTAAGCACCATATACCTGTAATTCACGATTATGACATAGTAGATGAAGTTACTAGAGTAAAGCATATTTTAAAATGATTATTGGTGATAGTTCAGCACTTGTGGCTTCACTGGCTCCCACGTTGCACGTGGTAGCCCATACCTCAGCCAAGCTACGCTAAAATAACCTATGTCAGTAAACACAAGAGTCTCATTATCAGCATTGATGTCTTCTCAAACTATGGACAACGCCAATCAAGTCTTAGCAACCATCACCCACTCAGTGACATGGGAAAGAGCAACTCTTGATACAATGTTTACATTCTTTGACCTATTACCAGATAGTTGTAAGTAAATAATTATGATGAAAATAATATATATAGTTGTCAGTATCATCTTTTTTAGCTCTGCCGCCCACAGTACTATAAAAGAACGAGAAGTTATGTCATATTTGGATATTTCTAAAGAGTTAGACATATATTTTCAACAGACAAAAGTTAAATACAATAGACTTGTCTTATCTTTACATCTTGAAAAAAATATGGTTAACCCATTGATTACTAAAACCTTTCAAGAATTTGTAGCTAATCCCAAATATATAAAGATTTATTTTGATATATTCTCAAGTTTAGCACCAAACCTTTATAATGACATGATGTCATTTTATAAAACTAAGGTGGGCCAAAAGTATGCAAAAGAAATTAATATATCACATATTTTAAGTGAAGATGAGATTAGAAAAAGGTATAAACAACTGGTAAATAGTGGCATTTTAACCGAAGATAAACTACAACTAATTAGAGCTATTATTAATTCCTTTAATGTAGCTAACTTAGAATTTGAATATGCAAAAAATCTTTTGCATTCAGTAGAAGATTCCTTAGATGAAGATAAAAAAATAGACTTAGAAGAATTGAAAATACTATTAAAAGAATATACACCAATTATTTTTGGGGTGTATTATCAAAATTTTACGCTTGATGAATTAGAAGAAGTTTTAAAGTATGCTTCTTCAGTAGCTGGGAAAACAGAGATGATATATTCTTATGAGGTCGAAAGTAAGATAGAACAACAGTTCTATATAGATGTAAACTCATCATTAAATACATTGATAGATATGCGTATATATCAAGAATACACTATAGGTGTTAGGTAAAGATTTCCATATTATCATACAAGGTAATACCATGTTGATACATCGATTATAAATATATTCATTGCCCTGTGTAGCGTTTTGGTGGGCTAGTTGCCCACCGTATAAAATACTGTAGATTTGAGAGAGTTTTAGAAGTTATAACCCATACCCAGTTCAAATCTGTTGTCATCTGTGCCACGTTTGTCGTACATGACGTAGTCAGCTTTAAGTACAACATTTGGTGTTGGGTTGTAGTTTAGACCGACAGTTGTAATTTTAATGTCATCTGCGTTGTCATCTTTTGTGTATGCTTCATATTGTGCAAACGGTGTGAATTCACCTAGTGTATAACCTGCCATTACGTAGTAACCTGCACCTTTAGTGTTAGTATCTTGATTGCCATCTATTTCATTGATAGCATATAGACCTTTGACATTCAAGCCTTCATAGTTGAACCCTGCATGTATCTCTGCTACGGTAGTAGAGACATCTACTCCTTCTGCTCCTTGTCCTGCATCACCTGTAAAGTATGAACCACCAAGGTTAAAACCTGCACCATTATAGTCTAGTCGTGCAACGACTGCAAAGTCTTCTGCTTTTGACTTTTGACCACTTTGACGCATACTTCTAATATTGTTTATGGCAGCACTATCATCATCTACTGCATTAAGTCCTGCTACAATACCAGCTTGGTAAGAGAAACCATCTGCGAGTTTACCATGTGCCATAAGACCATTTTCGTGCCATGTAGATGGGATGATGTATTTTTCAGTCTCAGGACGTGCTACAGAATAAAATGCTGTTGGCTCGTGATAAAGGTTTACCATACCTACAGGTACGATGAAGTGTCCCACTTTTACAGAGAGTGCTTCATTGACTTTAAAGTCTATGTAGGCTTGTTCTACAATACCATATCCGCCTGTTGATTCTCGTCCTCCATGTTCCCATTCGAGTTCAGAGACCAATTTAATGTTATCGGTAAACTGATACCCTACATACATAATAAATCTATAGATATCTAGTTTATCTGAGCCATCTTTATCGAGGTAGTTAGTATAGTCCATCTTACCATACCCACCAAAAGAGATTTTATCTAAGGCAGACCCTTGTACTTCAGGTATAACCTCTGTAAGTGGTGTTAGGGTATCAATATTTCCTTCTGCTTGTATAATAGCAGTGAGTGCAGCTAAACTTAGTAGTGTATTTGTAATTGTTTTCATGTCTTTCCTTTTATCTTAGAATATTTTTTGCATTGTATATAATGTAAACTTAAATAATGATAAGTATAATAATCGTTATCATTTTAATTAAGACATTTTTTGTCTTAATTGGTTTCGTTCGCATAGTAACATGTGTAACTTAAAGTAAAATAATGAAATCAATTATCATTTACTTTAAATTAAGAGAAAAAAAGTATACTTCAAAAAATTTAGTATGAAAAAGAGTAATATGAATAAAATAATGATGGGACTATTTCTTTTTATAACGTTGGCCCATACAAAAGAGGGCATATCTCTTAAGGAGATTTTTGCAGATGCTTTTGGTAAGAGTGCAACCGTTTTACAAAAAAACATTCTACTTACAAACAGTGAAAAAACTAGACTTCAAAAGATGGCTAAAGCAAAAATAGACTCCTCTAAAATGCGTTTTTATGTTGCCAAAGAGGGTCAAAATGTAAAAGGCTATGGGGTATTACTTACCCAAAGGATACGAACAAAAAAAGCTACCATACTTTATGTTATAGCAAAAGATGAGAGTATACAAAGTATAGAGATACTTAGTTTTAAAGAGCCTTCAGAATACAAACCTAATAGCACTTGGCTAGAAGTCTTTCATGGAAAAGTCAACGATAAGAACCTTTTTGTGAATAAAGATATTCCTATGATATCTGGAGCGACAATGTCTGCTAGAGCATTATCGGATGCGGCTCGTATCGCATTGGCTATTGTTTCTAGAGAGAAAAATTAGGCAGTTACTATGAAGTTTTTGGTCACTAAAGAGTTAGCACACAATCCACTGTTAAAGATGTTGGTGCTCATGTTTGTGGCAATACTTGTACTTTTTTTATTCTCAAATGTAGTGTTACATCATTACCAAATAGGCTTAACTTTTGAGAGTGCATCAGAGTCCATCTTAGGGAATGAAGAGGCATTTGTTGAGCGAATGCTGTTAGATACACTCTTAGAAAAGATACATATAGATTTGTTTACTTCTATGATAACATTGACACTTCTTGTGATGATATATATACGTATTTATGAGCCTCAATCCAATACAATGATACACATAGGGTTTATAGCAGCAATCTTATCAATAGTGAGTTTGGTACTTTCATACTTTTTGGGTGAGCTATTTGTGATGTTTTGGATAGGGTTTTTTCTTTTGTGGCATGCTGTGGCACTATACTTTTCGCTATTAATTATTATGAAATTAGCACGTTCATGAATTATATACTTCCTTTAAAATATTTTTTTGTCATGATAAGTATGCTATTGCTGACAGGTGTTTGGATGTTTGTACGACATACATCTTTGAGTATAGCAGGGACGTTATCTTACTATGAAGGTAAGTCAATTTTTGGTTTACTAGAAACCGTGAGCCCTCATCTATTTGGTATGGCTATACTGGTCTTTGTTCTTACCCACTTTTTTGCCATCATCTCAGGTGTAGAGCAACAGAGATTTAAACTTTTTTCTTTACTCTTTTTTTTATGTATGTTAGTTGCAAATAGCAGTGTTTTTTTCATTGAAGAGGGGAGTCTATTTTTTGTTTTGTTAAAGCTTAGTAGTACATTTCTTTTTGTGGGCCTTTCATTTTTTGCGATGTACAAACTTCTCAAGGTTACCTAAAATCTTTTCACCCTCATGCGTTACTAAAATATAGCCAAGCTTCTGTTGTGACTTTACAAACGGTATGGCAATCTCTTTTGGCATGGTTGAAACTGCAGTTGCTATCGCGTCACAGAGGGTATTATTGGCTTGAGATATAATAGTCACGGAGACAAAGTCCTTACCCTGTCTTTTTGTTTTAGGATTCATGAGATGGTGGTGTGTTTTGTTTTGAACGTAACGTCGGTACGTCCCTGATGTTGAAATAGAGACATGAGGTGTGTTCGTTTGAAGTGTTGTCATGATACTGTCTTGCCTAAAGGGGTCTTGAATGCTCACCTCACATCTGTCAAAACAGCGAATATCACCAGAGAGTGCTATCTTCCCTTTTGTTAAGCCTTGTGAAGCATAAAGCTGACTCAGTTTGTCTATGGCATATCCTTTGCCAATGCCACCTAAATCTAGGGTAATATTATTTTGCAGTTCAATACTGCTTTTGTTAAATACTATGTGTTGCATACCTAAAGGTGCCACATCTAATGCATGAAGCGTAGGTAGACGTTCATCTTCTCCAAAACGATAGAGTTTTTTGCTCATGGAACCTATGGTGATATCAAAATATCCATCCGTGTTTTTATGATATAAAAGACTTTTTTGAAGTATCTCGTGAAGCATAGGATGTTGAGGTATTTTTCTGTTTTTATTGAGCTTATAAAGTAGTGCTTTGTCTGAGTAAGATGAGAGGTAAGACTCTAGCTCTCTTAAGTAAGTAAATCCTGAGGAAATTTTATGCGCATACTCTAGAGGTAGACTAATCGTAGCAAATGTACCCATGATGACTTGTGTGCGTGATGTATTTTGGTAAGGGTTTAGCCCTTTAGCATACCCGCTAATAGAGAGTAGAATGATAAGAAAAAAGGAAGGTGAAAGTAACTTCATCTTCTTTGTTTCGTTAGTAAGCAGTTAGTCTTCATCAGGGTGTTCTGTGGTATACACACCAGTGAGTCTTTTCCAAATAATAGAAGCATTCAGTCCAAACCATATAATGAGACCAACGGCAACAGTTGCAGCCCAACCAGCATCATCAAAGTTGGTTACATCTATAAGCTCATATTGCTGTAAACCCCAAACAAAGGCACCTAGTGTGACCAGTGTCATGACAAACCCAAAGAGACCTAAACTCTGGAAAATAGACTTTATCGCTAGCATCCAAAGTGCTATGATCACAAGGATGACAAAAGGTCTAAACCCTGAGAAAATGTCATCTACGTTGCTTATGTAGTGTACAAAATCATGTTCTGTAGGGTTCCACGTCCCTACAGAAAGCGCTAGAGAAAGTAAAAGTGTGACCCACCATGCGAGGTTTGTGACTTGTTTACCACTTTTTGTTGTAGACTTACTTGTTAAAATATTTGGAATCATGTATATCCTTATTTCAGTAATTTTTTTGAGATTATACCAAAGATTTAGCTATAATATGAAACACATGTGAAAACCTCACAAAACTACTACTAACGGAATTACAAATGTCAAAAGAACAAACGATACCTCAAGATAAAATACAAAACTTAACCATTAATATTGGTGAAATCAATACATTGCAAATCATGAGAGATACAGATTATGGTTATTTTTTAGAGTCTAAAGATGGCAATGAAATACTCTTACCCAATGTCTATATTATGGAAGATGAAATGCCAATGGATTCACTTCTAGATGTGTTTGTCTACACAGACTCAGAAGACAGACCTGTGGCTACAACAAAACTGCCTTACGCAAAGTTAGGTGAGTATGGGTTTTTTACAGTGGTAGACTATAAGCCTTATGGGGCTTTTGTCAATTGGGGGCTTCCTAAAGATTTATTTGTACCTCTTTCTCAACAAAAAGAGCATTTTACTATAGGCAAAAAGTATCTCTTGCGTGTCTGTTTAGATGAACAAACCAACAGACTGTTTGCGACACAAAAGATTGGTAAGTACTTTAACAAAGATATGAAAGGCTTACATCAAAATAAAGTCTTAGATGCCATTGTATTGGCAAAAACACCACTTGGCTACAAAGTGGTTGCAGATAACCAATATGAAGGTATGTTATTTACTAATGAGATTTATGAAGATCTACGTATAGGAGATACCAAAAAAGTTTACATTAAAACAGTAAGAAAAGACTTCAAACTTGACCTCTCTTTGCAACCCATAGGAAAACGAGCAAAGATCGATGAGGCTGAGGGTACAGTACTACAGTTGCTAAAAGAGGCGGAAGGCACGCTGCCGTTTACCTATAAGAGTGATACAGAAGAGATAAAGAAAGTGTTTAATATGTCTAAGAAAAATTTTAAGCGTACACTGACAAAACTGATAGAGACAAAACAGATAGAATTATTGGAAAAGTCCATTAAACTTTTGTAAACGTTTTTTGCTATACTTAACGCGTATAAAATTAAAAGGAATAAAATATGGAATTAATGGATTTATTAAAAATGGGTGCATCACTTATACAAAATAACAGTGATGACGCTACAACAGGTTTAGATACTGGTGATTTAGCAGGTGCATTGGGTGGACTTATAGGTAACAGTGATGGAGGTCTTGACTTAGGTGCTTTAGTCGGTGGACTTTCCCAAAATGGCTTAGGTGAAATTGTAGGTTCATGGTTAGGTAATGGTGAAAATGCTTCTATCTCTCCGGGTCAAATTACTGATTTACTAGGATCAGACAAAATTTCTGAATTTGCTTCATCTCTAGGACTTTCTACTGAGTCTGCAACAGGTGCACTAGCAGATGCTCTACCACAAGTGGTAGACCAAGCAACACAAGGTGAGGGTAATAGCATAGATGAAATGTTGGCACAAGTAGGTGGAGCAGGTGGTGCTATGGATATGTTAGGAAAGATGTTTAGATAGTTTTAACATAGCACTATTAAAAGGAGAGGATGATATTGTATTATTCTGCTCCTTTTGTCATAGGTGCATAAGTGCTCAATATGACATACTTTTCTCTTATTTTTTATTACTTCGTTAAAATACACCTATACTAATTTACAGCATACATTTTTACAAAACATACTTTTATAGGACACTTTTTGCGATATCTACTCTTTTTTTTTATACCTTATTTTTTATGTTCATCACCTATCAAAATAGCTACTTATAATGTAGAGAATCTTTTTGATGCTTCTTTTCAAGGGACAGAATACGAAGAGTACATACCTGGGAAACACAACTGGAATAGTCGCATGGTTGAGATAAAACTCAATCATGTGGCAGAAGTCATATGTGATGTAGATGCAGATATCTTGGGGCTTCAAGAAGTAGAAAATAAAGCAATTTTAAAAAAGCTTATGCAGAGACTTAAAAAGGTAGGGTGTCCCTATAAATATAGTGCAATCACTTCCAAAAAAGGTGCTGCGATACAAGTAGCACTACTCTCTAGATATAAAGTGTTAAAAAGTTCAGATATAGTTGTCTCAGGTGCACCACGCGTAAGAAACATACTCGAAGCAGATGTAGCTGTTGAAGGAGAGAGCCTTACAGTTTTTGTAAATCACTGGAAATCTAAGGCATATAAAGGGTATGAGAGTAAGCGTATTGCCTATGCGAAGGCATTGCAAGCACGTATAGCAAGACTGGCTCCTAGTAAAGAGTATGTCATTATAGGTGACTTCAACTCTGACCACAATGCCTACTTAACCCTAGAAGATAAAAACAATGATACCCAAGGTCAAACAGCATTTTCAGATGTGCTTCATACAAAAGTTGAAGAGTATGAAATAGTGCATGCCCAAAGAGGAAAACACTATACCTTGTGGAAAGAGTTAGCAGTAGAAGATAGATGGTCTCATAAGTTTTATGGTAAAAAGTCTAGTTTAGACCAGATAGTACTACCTCAAAAAATGTTTGATGGTAAAGGCATTGATTATGTGAACAACTCTTTTAATGTTTTTAAGGCAGATTATCTTTTTACCAAAAGAGGATACATTAACAGATGGCAATATAAAAAAGGTAAACATAGGGCAAAAGGCTACTCTGATCATTTACCAGTTTTTGCGTATTTTGATACAAAACCTTATGAAAAAGAAGTCTACACAAAGAAGAAAAAGATAGACACTAAATCTATTGAGTACCTTTATAGCCTAGAAAAATTAGATAATCACATAAAGCTTAATAATGTCGTTGTTGTGTTTAAAAGAGGCAACAGTGCAATTATTAAGCAGGAAAAAAATGGGCGTGGTATTTTTATGTATGGATGTGCTAGAGACTTAAAAGAGGGAGAGAAGTATGACTTACTTGTTGAGAGCATAAAGTCGTACTATGGACTTAAAGAGATTACAAGTGCCTATAAATTGAGATCAAAAGGTGATGTAAAGTTGGAGCAATATTATCTAGACAGTATTGCTCTAGATGAGCACAAGTTAAGACAAAATGAAGTAGTAAGAGATGTAGTAGGTATCTATAAGCATAAGGCGATTTATGTTAACAATAAAAAAATACCGCTACACTTTCGAACGAAGAAACACACGCCAAAAGATAATACTAAAATAAAGTTACACTATGCATATCTTGGGTATTATAAGGGATTACAGTTGGTAATACACAACAAAAAAGATTTTGAAATAATGGAGAAATAATGGAATATTATACTTGGATTTTGGCATTTCATGTAATGAGTTTTGTGAGTTGGATGGCAATGTTGTTTTACTTACCGCGACTTTTTATTTACCATCGTGAAAATGCTGATACAAAAGCATTTACAGACATTGTTGAGGTACAAGAGTATAAACTCTTCAAATACATTGGTGTACCAGCCATGTGGGCAACTATTATCACTGGTGCAGTGATGTTATATTTAAATACAGCTATATTTTCAAGTGGTGGTTGGATGTATGCAAAATTATTTGTCTTGGCATTTCTTATTGCGTACCATGTTTCTCTAGGAAATATTCGTAAAATACTTATAGATAATCCACACTATAAAAGCTCTAAATGGTTAAGGTTTTACAATGAAGTACCAACTTTACTCATGATATTTATAGTGATAATGGTTGTGGTAAAACCATTTTAAAAGAGAGGATGCCATTTTGAGAAAAGTTTTTTTATTACTTGTGTTAAGTTCATGGCTTCTGTCTAATAGTCTGTTTGATTTATCTGGTATCTATAATGATGAAATAGCCTATAGTACGAAAGCAAAAATGAAAATACGTAACAATGGGAAAATAACTTTTAATCTACCTATAGACATAGATGCTAAAATAGATGCAATGAAACAAACAGATGAGGGCTACTTACGTACTTCTATGTTTCAGATAAAGTTTTCAGCAATTAAAACAAATAAAATGACAATGAAAACTGAGCGATTTTCATTGTATGATGACAAACATAGGTTACTACGCTTTACTGAAAAGATAGATAGAAATGGTGAAAAACAAACAGTGGTATGTAAGCCTCTAAGAGAAGGAAACATTGATGAGGTTTCTCAAAAAGAGATAGGCTATAAAACGGATGTGATTCTTTTGGCGTGTGACAATGATAGCCAAATTAAAATGCAGAGTAAATTAGAAAAGAGTGCAATACAAGGCATAGCAAATTTTACGACTAAAAAGAATTTTATCATGGAGTATGACAACAGAAGATACAAAATAGAAGAGACGACAAAAATGAGCATAGATATACATGGAGAGATTAAAAAAATCTCTTCAGAGGTCAAAGCCAAAGATCTCTTTTCCATTAAATATAGGACTAAGAATATTAGTCAAGTTCAGTAAGTCACTTTTCTATTGAAGGGAAATTATGAGGATCCTTTGGGCAACGTGGGGCATGAGGCTCTTTTTTTGATAGGTTTGCGTGACATATTGAACAGTAGAAATCTTCAAGTTCATTATTATATGTGCCACTGCCCCCACACTTAGGACATTTCTCAGACCTATTTTTCATTCCTGTGCCCTTACAGTATGGGCATTCATCAAAATTAGCCAATTTAATTATCACCATGATGTTTTTTTAATGCACGCTGGTTTTCGGCTTTATCTCGCTCTTTTTGTGCTTGATTTTTTAAATCTTTAGAGTGACTTTTATTAAATGTCTCAGACTTTTCAGCCTCTTTAGCCTCTTTTTCCAATTTCTCAGCCTCTTTCTCATGTTTCTCAATCAATTTATCTGCTTTATCTTTAGTATATCCAGCCATCATCAGCTCCTATTTCTTTATTGTGAATAATTTCATAAACTCATACTTGTTGTATTAAAGTTGAAACACCTATATAATTGAATGATACATAGACTAATATGTAACATCTCTATTTAAATGATATCTAGAAATTGTTGCATTGTTGTTGCATTTTTTATATGTGTAAAATAGAAAGTTAAATGGTTTTTTTGTGTTTTCTGTAATTTTGGGTAACGTTGATTTATTTAGGAATAGGTTACTTTTTATGAAGAATATCTTTTAAAATTTAGTAAATACACACACAACGCACAAAGTTATGGTATTTTATCTATTATTTTTCAAGGAAATGATGTGATAACTATACCTACTTTAGATGGCAGTACCCCAGAACAAAAACGTCAAGAAATTAAATCGTATTTTCAAATGTGTTATAAGCGTTATGAATCGCTCTTTACTCTGGTGAGTAAAGAAGAAGCATACTTTCAAAAGTCAGATCCTCTTCGTCATCCAATCATCTTTTATTATGGACATACGGCTACATTTTTTATCAATAAATTTAAACTTGCAAAAATAATAGATCATCGCGTGGATGGACATTTAGAGTCTATTTTTGCAGTAGGGGTAGATGAGATGTCTTGGGATGACCTTAATGACAAGCATTATGATTGGCCTACTTTGGAAGAGACACAAGAGTATCGTGACAAGGTGTATGATGTGGTGAATGAGGTCATAGATACATTACCCCTTACACTACCTATTAGCCAAGAGTCACCATGGTGGGTTATCATGATGGGGATAGAACATGAAAATATCCATCTTGAAACCTCGTCAGTACTTATAAGACAATTACCTTTTAGTGCAGTACAAGAGAATGCATTTTGGCAAGAGAATAGTAGTGATAATGACGCACCAAAGAATGTACTTTTACCTGTACCTGAAGGTGTCGTACAGTTAGGTAAAAATAAGGATGCAAAACTCTTTGGGTGGGACAATGAGTATGGAGAACATCATGCCAATATCCCTGCATTTAAGGCATCAAAATATTTGACTTCAAATGCTGAGTATCTAGAGTTTACACTAGATGGAGGTTATAATAATGACAGCTATTGGTGTAGTGAAGGAAAAGCGTGGAGAGAGTATAACCATGCAAAACATCCTCTATTTTGGATAGAAAATAAGGGCAGTTATTTGTTACGTACGGTGAGTCGTGAGATACCATTACCTCTCTCTTGGCCTGTTGAGGTAAATCATCTAGAAGCAGCAGCTTTTTGTCAATGGAAGAGTAAGCAGTTAGGTAGTACAATTACTTTACCTACAGAAGATGAATATACTCGTCTGCATGATGTCAGTAAAGTTCCTAAGTATTTAGAGTGGACGGAACTAGAGTTAAATATTGCCAATATAAATTTGGAAGGTTCTGCCTCCCCTGTACCAGTAACTCACTATAAGCATGGAGAATTTTATGATATTATAGGTAATGTTTGGCAGTGGTCACGTACACCTATCTACCCGTTTGATGGGTTTAAGGTTCATCCTATGTATGATGACTTTACCGTGCCTACGTATGATGGAAAACATAATTTAATCAATGGTGGATCATGGATTAGTTGTGGAAACTTAGCCACACAAAAAAGCCGTTATGGATTTAGAAGACATTTTTATCAACATGCAGGATTTAGATATATAGAAAGTAATTATGAGGAGAAAGTAGTGACAGATTATTATACAACAGATAGTATTATCGCACAATATTGCCATTTTGGATGGGGAGACAATAGATTAGGAGTAGAAAATTACCCTAAAGCATGTGCGAATATTGCATTGGAAATCATGCAAGATAAGCCAAGAGCTAAGGCACTTGATATTGGTTGTGCCATTGGGCGTAGTAGTTTTGAACTTGCACGTGGGTTTGATGAGGTTATTGGTGTTGACTTTTCAGCAAGGTTTATTCAAGAAGCAGAGACGCTCAAACAAAATGGTGTGTTACGTTACAGTATGCAAAGTGAGGGTGACTTAGAGACTTTTCATGAAGTAAATGTATCTAACTTTGATCTTGAAGATGAACGTAGTAAGGTTTCTTTTTGGCAAGCAGATGCGTGTAATCTAAAACCTATCTATAAAGATTTTGACCTTATCTTTGGAGGTAATTTAATAGATAGACTCTATGACCCCAGAAAGTTTTTAGACACTGTAGCAGAACGTCTCAATGATGGGGGTATATTCATTTTGACATCGCCATATACCTGGCAAGAGGAATCTACACCCAAAGAGAAGTGGATAGGTGGCTATAAAAGAGACGGTGAAAATGTCTCAACGCTGCAAGGTTTAGAAGAGATATTAGGAGATGACTTTAGGCTATTGGAGACAAAAGATGTACCCTTTGTCATACAAGAAACAGCACGTAAGCATCAATATACCATAGCGCAAATGAGTATTTGGGAAAAGAGATAAAATGTTCACCTCTATCCATCGTGAAGGAACCTATACTACGAAGTACGATGATGCCAAACAGAAATTTGGTACCGATGATTTGATGCCTTTATGGGTGGCAGATATGGATTTACCCTCACCCTTGTGTGTGCAAGAGAGTTTAGCTAAAAGAGCAGCACACCCGATCTATGGGTATACAGTGTATCCACCAAGATATTATGAAGCGATACAAACTTGGATGCAAAAACGTTTTAGTTGGCGTATTGAACAAGAGTGGATAGTCCCTTGTTATGGTGTGGTGCCTTCTCTGAATTTTGCTATTAGTGCCTACAGCGAAGTGGGAGAGAGTATTATCGTACAAACCCCTTTGTATCCTCCTTTTGTAAGTTCTATAGAAACAAAGCAAAGAAAAGTACTTGACAATACATTACTCTATAAAGATGGAAAGTACTCTATAGACTTTGAAGACTTTGAAGCTAAAGCCAAAGAGGCAAGACTCTTTTTGCTCTGCTCTCCCCATAACCCTACCTCACGTGCATGGAATGAAGAGGAGCTAGAAAAACTGATTGCACTTTGTTTGAAGTATGATGTGCTTATTATCTCTGATGAGATACATGCAGATATCATGTATGAAAAGATTCATCATTCGGTGGGTTCCTTTGAAAGTATGATGCATAAATGTGTCGTATTCAATGCACCTTCTAAAACATTTAACATTGCAGGGCTTAACACCTCTTATGCCATTATACCTAGTGTTGAGTTACGTCAAAAGTTCATTCAAGAGCAAAATAGTTCAGGTATCAGTAACGGTAATCCATTTGGGATAGAAGCACTCATCTCTGCTTACGAAGAGGGGGATGTATGGTTGGATAATTTGAAAGTACATCTTCAAAGTAACATTTCCTATGTATCAGACTTTATACATAAACATGCTCTTCCCATAGGTATTGTACCTACGGAAGCAACGTTTCTCATATGGCTTGATTGTAGTAAAATGGGTTTAACTCAAGACGAACTTATAGCATTTTTTTGCTACCAAGCGAAACTAGGACTTAATGATGGTTTGAGTTTTGGTGAAGCTGGAAGAGGGTTTATGCGTCTTAATATTGGTCTCGGTAAAGAACATCTCGAACTAGGAATGCAACGACTTTTACAAGCGTATATTTTAGAGTAAATGACTCATCGTAGACGTTAGTACTATTTAATTTTAATGAGGAATGTAGTAATGGGACGATGTCTGAAAATATTTATCTAAATACCCTTTTTCTTCTACATACATAAGTCCACCGACAATAGAAGCTACAGTAAGTAAAGCAAAAAAGATTTTGGTATAGGAGTAGGGTCTTTGTCCTACAACTTTGCCTGTTTGTGCATTAATAGCATAGTGATACTCTTTTTCTTTAAATATAAACGAGGCTGTCCAGACAGGGAATAGTACATTTTTATAGGTTACATTGTTGTGCTTGGTGTCAATATGGTGTATTTGCTGTTGGTTTCCACCGATGTCATAGCGTATATTTTTTTCTATCTTATAGGCCATTTTTGCTTTGGCATATTCAAAACCATTGTCTAAACCTATGGTATACTCCTCAGCTTCAAAACCTAGAAGATATTTTTCATCAAAAGGCACAAGTTTGGTGGTGTCCCATGGCTCTATGGAGTCTAGAATGGTTCTAGAGATGGTTTGACTGGCTCCCACTGTCACATCATCAAAACTTACATGTACAACACCAGAGACAGGCGTCCAATTAATGCGTGGCTCTTGTACTTGTATACGTCTCTGTCTGCCGTTTTCCATAACAGTTTTTGTGACTGTCACGTAGTAAATATCGCCTCTAAGACCTGAATATTGAGAGTTAGTGTCACTGTCATATGTCCAGTGGGGTAGGTAGTAACCTACAAGTTTGTCATGACCTTGTGTATATTTTTTGAAAGCATTGGGAGCAAACCATCTTGAACCAACCCATTTTGTAAATAGATGTTGTGCCTCTTTATGTGTATATCTAAATGGCAATATGGACTTAGGCGTAATTTCTCGAACAAAGTCTACAATGGCAGGTGTTTGACAATAAGGACAATTAGAAGAGAAAGAAAAAGGGGTTAAGGTAAAGTCTCCTCCACACTTTTTACAATGCACCTGCTTATCAATGGTTCGGTTTTTATGGTCGTGAAGTGTAGAAATGGCAGAAGAGAAATCATATTCATGAATAATCTCTTTAGAGAGCTCTATAGCTACTTCTTTACTACAAAATTCACATTTAAGTTTTCCTGTGAGTGGAGAGAATTTTTGAGGTGCCCCACAAGAGGGGCAAGTAAAGTTTATAGCTGTAAATTTCATAGTGTCCTAGTATCGTAGAGTCTTGGTCTCTTAGTGTAGAGGTGGTGGTGTATTTTCAAAGTGCTCTTTGAGTACCAATCCAGCCTCTTCCCATCCATCCATACCTTCTGACCATACGAGTGTTTCTTTAAGAAGAGTATTATTTTGAATGTACGTTTTAATAGCACTTATGTCAAAAGGACCTTTACTTTCACCATTTAAAGCAATGTAGTATGTTTGTGTATTTGGAAGTGGTGGGGGTGTTGTAGGTGTGTTGTCTTGTTTCATACTTTCGGCCATTTGTTGTCCCATTGCAATACCTGCACCCATACCTACCATGTCTGACATAGCTCCACCCTCACTGTTACCAAGGGCTTGTCCACTTTGGTATTGTACATGTTTTTGAAGATCACCTGTCATCTCACGGCTTGTTCTTGTATCAAGCGCTTTTTCTACTTCATCTGGTAAAGAGATGTTTTCTACTAACATATGTGTAAGTTCAAGTCCATACTCTTTGATAGATGGTGCAATATTTTGCGTAATGTAGTCCCCAAATGTTTTGTAGTTTGCAGCAAGATCAAGTACAGGTACTTTATTTTCACCAAGAATCGTTGCAAATTTAGAGAGTATATGGTTCGTAAGTTGTGACTCAATTTCATCAGTGGTGAAATGACCATCTGTGCCTACTATTTCATTTAAAAAGACTTTTACATCAGAGACACGTATTTCGTAGGTACCAAAGGCACGAAGTCTTACCATAGAAAACTCTGGGTCACGTAACATAATTGGGTTTTTTGTCCCCCATTTTAAATCTGTAAAACGCTTAGTATTGACAAAATAAACTTCTGCTTTAAAAGGTGAATTAAATCCATGATCCCAGTGTTGTAGTGACGTGAGTATAGGGATATTGTTTGTTTCAAGTTCATAGATACCTGGTGTTAAGATATCTGCTATTGCACCTTCATTAACAAAAACTGCAACTTGAGACTCACGTACTGTAAGTTTTGCACCATATTTTATCTCATTACCGTGGCGGTTAAAGCGGTATACCATAGTATCAGAAGAGTCATCTGTCCACTCAATAACGTCTATGAATTGTCCAAATAGCCAATCAAATAAGCCCATATTATGCTCCTTTTTCTGCCTCTTTTATCTCAACGATTTCAGGTACTTCTTCTGCCCTTGCTTTTACAGAAAGTAGCGCATCTTTTAACTCTTTTTCTGTATGTTGCAGTTCTACTAAAGCCTCTTTTCTAGCTTCTTTACCTTCTTGTGCTATACGTAATGAGTCATCAAGTGTGGCAATAAATGTTTCATTGGCTTTTTTGATACTTTCTATGTCAAAGATACCACGTTCCATTTGACGTCTTACTTCAGCATTTGCCTCTCTGAGACCTTCTGCATTCTTTTCTAAAAGTTCATTGGTAAGGTCTGCAGCATCTTTGACAGCTTTTGCCGTGTCATGGCTTCTAAATATAGTCACCGTTTGTGCAAGTTGATTTCTCCAAAGTGGCACAGTATTGACCAAAGTAGAAGTAATTTTTGAAATAAGAGATTTATCATTTTCCTGTATAAGTCTAATAGAAGGTAATGATTGCATCGTCACTTGACGAGAGAGACGCAAGTCATGGACTCTACGCTCTAGCTCATCTCTAAAACCACGTACCTCTTTAAGTTCTTGAATTGCCATCATCTCTTTGTCTTGGGCTTTTGCCGCATACTCAGGGAGTATTGTCTCTTCAAGTTCCTCAAGCTTTGTTTCACCTGCTTTAATGTAAAGTTCTAGTTTTCTAAAATACTCTAGGTTGGCTTCATAGAGTTTGTCTAAAGAGACGACATCAGTCATAAGTTGTGTTTTATGTTTTTCCAGTGAGTTTGAAATATGGTCTATTTGATCTCTTACTGTTTCGTACTCTTGTATAAACTTTACAAGGGGTTTGGTTGCACCAAAAAGTTTTTGATACCATGCAAGTTTTATATTTGGATTGAATTTATCCATGTCAAAACCTCGAATAGAGGCTACCATTTCATTAAGTGCTGCACCTGCTGCACCCATGTCTTTATTTTGTACACCATCAATCATACGGTTTGATATGTCATCAAGTTCTTCTTGTGCAGAAGAACCAAAGTAAATAATGGAGTTTCTATCATTAATATCTAGTTCATTGAGTGCATCTTGCAGTGCAGTGACCTCATTTTCTTGTATCTCTGGAACTTGGCTTGTTTGTTCTTCTATTGTTACTTCAATCATCTCTTTTGTTTTTGCTTCCATACATTATTCCTTTTATTTGATTTGTTCTTTTAATACATCTATATGCACATCTAAGTCCATATGGTTGTTGTTTTTGAGCCTTTGTAGTTCTTTGTCAAAACGTACTTCGACATCTTGCATGAGCGTATAGAGTTTCTCTTTAGTCTCTGGTGTAATATCTGTCTCTTCCATTTGTGTATAGGTGTCAGTTACTTTTGCAAGCCCATCAATATAGACAATAAGAAATTTTCTCGCAACACGTATATCTTTAGGATCCTCTTGAATGGTCTGCACAATTGCTTTTGCTTTTTGTACCGCTATAGTGAGTTTGTTATGTAGGGTTTGATCATCGATGGTTAACATATCTTGCTCTACATGGGCTATTTTTTCTTTGGCTTCTACGATAGCTTCTAAAACATACTCAGCAGAAACATCACCTAAATTTTCTAGCTTATCTTTTTTTGGATCAAAACCATACCAGAGGTAGTAACCTAAAAGTGAGATAAGAGCTAAAAACAGTGAAGTCCAAAAATCTTGTTTCCCTGTAATGATGGCAGTAAAAAAAGTAGAAAGACTCAATAGAATACCTGCTATCTTTTTATAGGGTATTTTAGGTGCTTTGGCTAAAGTACTTTGGTTGTAGTGTACTTCTTGTTTAAAACCTTTTTTAGCCAATGTTAATACCGCTAAAAAAAGAAAAAAACTCACACCATTAAGTAAAAAAGCTTTGATATTTGTTTGAAACAGAGCAAGTACTACCGATAGAAATAGTGGTACTAAAAAAAGGTACAGTAGTGTGCCCTTAGTGTCAGAGAATTGAGGTCTATTTCTTTGTGTATAGCGTTTGGCTTTTGACATACATGCTCCTACATTAAATTTGTAAGTGGATAAAACACAGCAAACCCTGTTGAGAATAGTAAAAAGAGTAATCCTAAAATTTTCTGTAATGGTTTAGACAACATTTAGATACCTTTCTTTATTTTGTTTATTGTAGCATAAAATCAACGTGTTCAATTATGAACCACCATCACCTGAAGGTTCATATTCTATCTCGTAGCGTTCTACATTTTCAGGTGGCTGTAGTTCTGAGAGATATTGTGCCATAGCTATGGTTTGGTTTTCATCGAGAGCTTTGGCAAATGAAATCATAATAGAGCCAAAAGCAGAGCGTGTTTTTCCTTTTTGAAGATCTACTAGACGTCGTAACAATATCTCTTTACGAACCCCTTGTAGTCTAGGACTCGCACCTATACCTTCACCATACATACCATGACAAGCATTACAAGCATTTTTCAAATAGAGTTGTTGCATTGATGAATTTGAATAGAGGGTTGTGGTTAGTAGTAATGTAAATAGGGTTAATAGTTTCATAATTAGATTTTATCGAACTAAAGTGAATAAAAAGTGAAATTAATAGATAATTTTAGCCAAATAAAGCCCTTGTGGGGGTGCAAGTGTGGTGGTGGACTTTTGTTTGCATGCGAGTTGTTGTAAAAGTTGCTCTTTTGAGAGTTCACCTTTAGCAACGAGCATAGCAGATTCAACCATCATACGTACTTGTGAACGTAAAAATCCATTCGCTTCAAAATAGATGAAGTGGTATGGTCCTCTTTGTCTATAAAATGCCTTATAGACTTCTCTTGTACTTGTATGGGTATCTGTACCAGATTTGCGAAAATAATCAAAATCATGTTTGCCAATAAAGGATGATAACGCATCTTGTAATGCAAACACATTAAAAGGTTTGTAGTATGAAATGTATTTTTGTTCAAAAACTGAAGGTTTAGACGTTTTAAATACATAACGGTAAAGACGTTTCTTAGCAGAGAAACGTGCATGAAAGGCATCTTCTACTAGGGTGATATGTTTACATTGTATATCATTGAGTTTTCTGTTTAGGTTTAGTTTTAATTTTTGTAAATCATTCCAATAATCTGGTATATCAAAGTGTATAACCTGTCCTGTTGCATGCACTCCTGCATCTGTACGGCCAGAACCAACAATAGCACTTTGTATATGCAAAGATTTAAGGCCATTTTCTATTTTATGGGTAATGGTTTGTGTGGTGGATGTTTGCTTTTGAAAGCCATAGTAAGCACTCCCATCATAGGAGATGACAGCCTTAACCCTAGACATTAAAAATACTTTGAGACTCGTTTATAAAAGAGCCATCTACCGAGTAAGTAGACAGAGATAACGGCAATAAAAAGGTATGAAAATTTACCCCACTTTTCTAGTGATGAGGCTACAAAGTAGAGTCCAACACTGGTTAAAAGTATAATCATAAAAGAGTGTCCTTCTTGATAGCGAGGGTTTATCATACTAAATGCTGCAATCAAATAGACTGAAAGTAGAGGGATAAGACTTACAAAGCCAAAAAAGAGCATGCGATGTAGTCTTTTCTTGTTTGTCTTAGCTTGCCCCCAGTATTGTAAAATGTCATTAAACTTAAAGATTTTTTTCTTTTTATTGTCATAGACTTCTAAGCTCTGATATTTTGATTGTTGTAGTTTTTTATCACTAAATGTATATCCATAGCCATCTCCAAGTTGTAAAGACGTGATACCATCTACCTTGTTTACTACGCCTTCTCTTGAAGAGAAAAACTGCTCTTCATTTTGTTTTGTTCTATTATAAATGACGACATCTTCAAATTTATCTTCTTTATTTTCTTTGACATAAATGTAGTAGTCACCAAACTTTTGTCCTAGCTTCCCAGCTACAATATGTAGTTTTGCATCGGCTTTTTTAGACGATTTAAACTCTTTGTAGAGTTGTTTACTTAAAGGCATTGCCAAAAAAGATATAGCCGCTAAAAGTATGGAAAACAATAGTCCTAGTAAGAGTAAAGATCGTAGTACTTTTGTTGCTTTTAAACCTAAAGCGTAGAGGGCAATGAGTTCATTACTTTGTGACAGTTTTAAAAGTACATTGGTAAGTGCAGCAATAAATGAGATGGGTAGGGTATAAAAGATAATATCAGGAACAGAATAACTATAGAGTTGAAAAAGTTCAGTAAATGTAATTTGTATTTGTGAGGTTAGTGAAGAGATACGTACCAAATAAACCAGTGAAATAATAAGAAAAAAAGGCATAAATATAGTAAAAAATGTTTTAGTAAAATTTGATGAAATAAAGCCTTTTGCATTAACCATAGATTATTTTCTCCAAAAGTTCTGTCGCTTCTGTACTATAGAGATAGACTATAAATGTTGCAAGTGCTAAAAAAGGTACAAACGGTACACCCTTTTCTCTCCATATCATTGCAGGAAGCATTGCAAGTATAGCAGAAAGAAAAATAGCTACAAAGAAGTTGGGAAAACCTAGCAGTGCACCCATAGTTCCAGCTACAATCACATCTGCGCCACCCATGGCTTGTCTTCTAGCTAAAAATGACGAGAGTAACCCTACCATATAGAGTCCTCCAGCTGCTATGAGTGCATAAAGAGCTGCGTCTATAAAGTTTGGTTGTATGACCGCAAAGAGCAGTGCGGCAAAATTGATACTGTCAGGTACGGCCATATACTTAAAGTCTATCATCACTAACGCCAAAAGTGCTGCAAATGATGCGGCAACAAATGGTAAGTACCAGACTAAACCAAGCTTCATAAACAAGGCAACAAATAGTAGTCCTGTAAGTAATTCAACCACAGGATATTGTTTTGAAATTTCTTCTTTACAAAATGCACATTTCCCACCTAAAAATAGCCAAGAAAATAGAGGTATATTATGATACCACTTAAGCGCTGTTTGACACGATTGGCATTTTGATGCAGGAAAAACGATGCTTTCGTCTTTGGGTACACGGTAGATAACTACGTTCAAAAATGAACCTATCATAATACCAAAGATAAAAACAAAAAATATGATGAGAAGTTCCATTACTTAAGTCCACCAAAACGTCTTGAACGGTTTTTAAATGAAGAGAGTATACTTTTCAGTTCTTTTGAAGAAAAGTCAGGCCATAGTGTAGAGGTGAATGATAACTCAGCATAACTTAGTTGCCACAGTAAAAAGTTGGAGATGCGTTCTTCTCCTGAGGTACGTATGAGAAGATCTATGTCACTGTAGGGTGTTTGTAGTGCAGAGGAGATATCTTCTTCCGTCAAGTGCGTTTTACCTTCTTCTATGAGACTGTTCACTGAGTGGGTTATCTCTGCGCGACCTCCATAGTTGAGTGCAAGGATTTGTGTGAGATTTGTATTGTCTTTGGTAAGTGACTCAGTCTCTTTGATACGTTTTTGTAAGGCGGGAGAAAAAGCATGTATGTCACCAATAGCTTTAAACCGTATGCCATTTTCTTGGTAGGTTTTAAGTTCATTTTTCAAATATTTACTTAGCAACTTCATAAGAAAATCAACTTCAAGTTTAGGACGCTTCCAATTTTCTGTACTAAAGGCATAAAAAGTAGCTGTTTCTATCTCTGGGTGTTTAGCACAGTATGTTGTAATATCACGTATCGTCTCTGCACCAGCTTCATGACCTTTTGTACGAGATAGTCCACGTTCTTTTGCCCAACGTCCATTACCATCCATAATAATGGCAAGGTTTTTCAAAGGAGCACTATTCACTAGAGAGTTCCTTTGACTGAGTAAGTATGTTAAAAGAGAGTGATAGTTTGTCGGCACGTCCTAAAGGTATTTGCGTATCCTTTGTGATAAACGTAATTTCATTTTCATCTCCACCAAAACTTTTTGCATCTTTGAGCAAGTTATAGCATACTGCATCGACAGACTTTTGTGTTAAGAGTTTTACTGCATTGTTCAGTCCCTCTTTGTTGTCCATTTCTGCTTTGAACCCAATGGTTGTTACGCCGTCTCTTTTAAGAGTGGAGAGTACATCTGGATTTTGTGTGAGTTCTACATTCCAAATCTCGCCTAATGCAGACTTTTTGAGTTTACCTTTTTTAGGAGATTTGGGCTTAAAGTCTGCGACTGCTGCTACCATGAACAAGTAGGGTTCTTGACTTGAGTTTATTTTAGCCATATCTAGAGCCATTTGTGTCTGTTCCAAAAGTGCCTCGGCATCTTCAAAGTGCTTGACTTTAATGTTTAAAGGTAACCCTTCTGCTCCCATGGAAGTAATGTAAGAGACATCTGCACCTTTGAGATATAAAGCGAGACAAAGTGATTTGGCCATTTTTCCCGAAGAGAAGTTAGAGATGTATCGCACTTCATCTATCTTTTCTCTACTCCCTCCACCAGTAACAACTACTTGTCTGTTTTCCCAAAAAGACTCTTTTAAAAGTGTTCTGGCTGCAGCATAAAAAACTTCACTTGGTTCAGCCAAGGCACCTGACCCTACATCACCACAAGCAAGTAATTTTTCTTGTGCTTCAATAATAGTAACATTGTTGTCACGTAAAGTCTGAATACTTTTTAAGGTGGCAGGGTCTGAAAGCATATAGGTATTTGCTGCAGGTGCGATGAGCATCTCTTTGGTAAAAGCAAGGGCAGTTTGAGTGAGTATATTGTCTGCAATGCCTTGAGAGAGTTTGTTAATGGTATTGGCAGAACAAGGCGAAATAAGAAATAGGTCACATTTTTTACCTATGTCTATGTGGTTAAGGTCACTGCTCCAACTCTCTGAAGTGTCTGTAAGTACGGGATTACGTGTAAGCGCTTCAAAGGTAAGTGCAGAGACAAAACGCTCGCTACTGGCTGTCATAACTACATGCACTTGCGCACCTGCTTTTACAAAAAGTCTTGCAATGTCACACGCTTTATAGGCTGAGATACTTCCTGTGACACCAAGTAGGATGGATTTACCTTTTAAATCAACTTGCATACTAACCCTTTGCAAAAAACTTATAAAAGAAGTTTTTAATACTTTTTTGTGCCGTGCGTGAGAGTACGAGTTCTCCCGAGTTTGCATCTTTTGTAACAGTTGTACCTGCTGCTATCATGACATCATCAGCTATGTTAACAGGGGCTACAAGTTGTGTGTCTGAGCCTACAAAAACATTTTTACCTATGTGAGTTTGAAATTTATTTTTACCATCATAGTTACATGTAATAACACCAGCACCTATGTTTGAGCCCTCTTCTATGGTAGCATCTCCGATGTAAGAGAGATGCCCAGCTTTCACACCGGTGAGTGTAGACTTTTTGACTTCTACAAAGTTACCTATGTGTGTGTCTACAAGTACAGAGTTTGGACGCACTCGTCCCATGGGGCCTACATCAGAGTTGGTGATGTTTGCGTCTTCTACAACTGAGTGTGCTTTGATGTGAGAAGAAACTATGTGTGAAGTACCTAAAATACTTACGCCATTTTCTAACATACATTCCCCTTCAAAGGTTGCACGCGAATCTACGTAAATGGTGTCTGGCAAACGCATACTCACACCAGCCATCATAAGGTTCTTTTTTATACGATTTTGGTGAATCACTTCAGCTGCTGCTAAATCAAGTTTTGAGTTTACCCCTTTAAACTCTTCTTCTTCGACGTAAATAGGGTTAACAATTTTGTTCTCATCTACTGCCATTTTTACAATATCGGTAAGGTAATACTCTGCTTGAGCATTGTCATTGGAAAGAGCAGGGATGTACTGTTCTAGTAGGCTGGTATTGACTGCGTAAATACCAGCATTGACTGTATGTGTCAGCAGTTGTGCCTCATTACAATCTTTTTGTTCTACTATCTCTAGTACTTTTTCATCTTTTATGATGACGCGACCATAGCCAGTTGGATTTTCTAATTTTATGACAGACATATTGATATCTGCCTCTCCAGAGGTAAGGGCTAGTAAAGAGTCTTTCGTAATGAGTGGCATGTCACCATTAAGAATGAGCGTACGTTCATTCTTCGTTTGCACACCTTTCATGGCTCCACCAGTACCAGGGTAGGTAGCGACATCTTGCATATGAAAACATACATTTTCATAGTGAGCCTCTATCTGCTCTTGAATGCGTTCTGCTTGGTGGTAGAGTACAACGGTGATGTCGTCAGATATTTCTTTGGCTGCGTCTATAGCATGAAAAAGCATAGATTTTCCAGAAATTTCATGTAGTACCTTAGGAGTAGTAGACTTCATACGTGTGCCTTTACCAGCGGCGAGTATTACAACAGAAAGTGACATTTTAGAACCTTTGTAACGATATAAATAGTAGTGAGATTATATCGTATTGAAATTAAATAGGATAGATTATATTAACTCTCTACACACTACACAAGTTCAATCTTAATTATGTTCATGAGGTTTTCCTATGTTGATTAAATAAAAGAAATGAATATATTTGTCATAAAATGTCACATATTTCCATTATACTTAACTAATAATACAGTTTATGTAAAGTTAATTGCGTAATTGTATTTGTAATAGTAAATCAATGTAATGGTTTACAAAATGTGGTTTGGACATTAAATAAAATCATCAATTTTGAACTTTTTTGTAGGTTTCAATTGTGTTAATGTTGTTTTTTGTTCATAAGAATAATTCTAAATGATAGAGAGGGAAGAAGATGAAGAATAATGATTTTAAACTGATACTTTTACTTTTAATAGGTGCTGTATTATTGGGTGGTTGTAACCATAAGTATTTTAGGACTAAGCCTACTACATATATAAATATTAATGCAGAGGGAGGGAGTAATGTATCAATTTATAGTAGGTTATTGTTAAAGTTGTATTGTATTAAATCGGATGAAAATATGACTGTGTCTGATGACATTGGAAAATGTGAAGATTATACAATAGCAGATGTCTCAAACCTATCAACTATACATATCACTTCAAAGAAGAATAAAGCAGAATTACGTGCCATGGCAAATGATTTGTTTTATATAGCAGATAATAATTGCAAAAAGTTTCAAGAAAAGTTCTTTTATAATAATTTGATTGATGACACGGCTAATCAGTTTGTAGGTCTAAATCTTTTTGGTGCTAGTTTTGGAATTGATTTTAAGGGTATTTTAAAATTAAGTCATAGTCAATTTGAGGTTTTTAATGAGAACTTGGCTAAAAATTTAAAGGATAGAGCAGAGGTTAAACAGAGTATTGAAAATAATATATCAAAAGGTCAAAACTATACAAATGAAGAACTACTTGTAGACATAATAAACTATGATAAAGCCTGTTCTTTATTTAGAGTTAAAGATTTGGAGGTTAAATAATGAAAAGAATAATTAAGTATTTATCATTAATATTAGTATTAGGAGCTTTGATAGGATGTTCTGCAAAAAAACCTATTTTACATTTACCAATCTCTAAGACCAATGAAGCACAAAAACTAGTTATTTTTATTGATGGAACTGATAATGATGAAAGTAGCTATACAAATGTATCTAAGTTGAGAAATTTAATTACATTGCAAAATAGAACAGATATAAGGTCAGCGTATGTAGAAGGAGTGGGAAATGGTTATCTTGTACTTGGCAAAATATTTGGTACTGGTTTTGGAAAAGATATTAGACAAGCCTATGAGTTTTTAACGACTCATTATAAGACATCAGACAATAAAATTTATTTATTTGGTTTTAGTAGAGGGTCATTTGCTGTAAGAAGACTTGCCGGTTTGGTACAAGTAGCAGGCATACCAGATTTGTCAACTTTAACAAAAGAAGATAGAGAAAAGTTAGTGGAAAAAGTTTATGATATTTATATGGATTATGATGGGAAATCATCTGATAATAAGATCACTATAATGAAAAACCAAAGAAAAAGAATAGCTACACAACTTGGTAAATATTATTCTAACCATCGTGTTCAAATTGAATTTGTGGGTATTTGGGATACGGTGGAAGCACTTGCCATACCTGATTATGAAGAGAATGTTACAATTATAGATGAACCCCCAATGATAGACCAATTGTGTAATGCTAAAGAAGTAGCACATGTATTATCTTTGGATGATGATAGGGCACGAATATTCACACCTATTTTATTAGATAATAATGCATCAATACATCAATGTGGAACCGAAATTATCAAAGATAGAGATATTCAGCAGGTATTTTTTTCTGGAGCTCATTCAGATGTTGGTGGTGGATATGCTGATACAGATATTGATGGTGTTTCATTAAATTGGATGTTGAGTAAAATTGACAAGAGTGGGGGAAGTGGACTCGTTCCTGAGAATACAAGAGTGTATGCAGACCCTTTAGGTAAAACACATGATCCTGAGGCTGATTTAGCATTTGGATATCGTTTTATGCATAGGTCAATTTCGAGATATAAAAAGAAGTATTTGTTAGATAACTTTACTGTACATCAATCAGTTATTGATAGGTTAGCTGTTATCCCTAGACAATGTAATGAAATACAATGGAAAGATGAAAGTCTCACATCAAGTTTGTCTGACTGTTTTGAATTTAATAAAGCTAATAATACTTTTCATTATAATAAAAATAGAGGTAACTGTGATATAAGTGTTACTCATGAAGAGGGATATATTTCTCCAGTAGTTAAAGAAATGGGAGATGTACCTTTATGCACAATAGAGAATGTTTTTCCTTGTAAGATTCAGATAGATGCAAATATCAGTAAACGTAAGACTGGTGTAAAATTAAGTAAAGATAATAGCTACACTTTTAAGATTAAATTGCTTAAAAACTGGAATGATCACGAGATATGTTCAACTCCGGAAGATGGTCGTAGATTTACAAGATATGGTTCTAAAGTGTCCCATATTGGAATGGCTTTAATAAGTCCATTTGAAGAAATCACGATTGCAGGTTACACAGAGTTGATAGGGTCAATTGGTCATGACAAAATAAGGTTAGGTCAGTTAGTTAAAAATCATACAATATTTTCACCAACAGTAAGTGGTGAATTAATTGTGAGTATCAATGAACCTACAATATTGGGTAAAAGAGTTTATAATAATAACAATGGTCAATTGGAGTTAATCATTACACAGATAGATTGAGAATGATTAGACTTTTTTACAACGTTGTATTATCGTCTGATTTTTTCAGACGTAATACCATTTATTTTGAACTTTTTTAGATCATAGGGGACTATTGGAAGAAGAAGTTTTTTAAGTTTTAGTTAGAGTGTTATAATGGCCACTAGTTAAGTACACATATTATAATTATTATCTTAATTGTTATATCAACCTAATAATTTAGCTTTAAAATCTTACTGCTAAAATAACATAAAATTAATTGAATAAATATAGATAAAAAGGTTTTACATGGCAACAGGACTCTTAGCACTTTTAGATGATATTTCAGTACTTATGGATGATGTGGCGACTATGTCAAAAGTGGCGACGCAAAAAACAGCAGGTATTTTGGGTGATGACCTTGCGGTTAACGCTGAAAAAGCGTCAGGCTTTGCCTCTTCTCGTGAACTTCCTGTACTTTGGCAGATTACTAAGGGTTCATTTAAGAACAAACTTATCATTTTACCTTTGGCATTTTTACTTTCTGCTTTTGCCCCATGGATTATTGTACCTATACTGATGTTGGGTGGAATATACCTAGCCTATGAAGGGATGGAGAAGATTCATGAGTACTTCTTTCACCGTCATGAGAAAAAACATCTAGAGAGTCTTGAAGAAAAAAGTAAAGAAGAGATATTGGCAGAGGAAGAAGCTAAAATAAAGTCTGCAATACTGACTGACTTTATTCTCTCTATAGAAATCATCATTCTAGCACTCAGTACTGTGAAAACAGAACCGATGGCCGTGCAAGTGGGTGCAGTGACTTTTGTAGCCATTTTAGCGACTGTAGGGGTCTATGGTATTGTAGCACTACTTGTCCGTATGGATGATTTTGGATATAAACTCATTGCTATGAATGGTGGAGAGAGTAAACTTGGAACATTCTTTGTCTTGGCTTTACCTAAGGTGATTAAGACACTTACAGTCATAGGAACTATCGCTATGCTTTTAGTTGCAGGGGGTATTTTTATACACAACTCTGAGTTTGTGCACCACTTGGTAGAGGGCATACCATTTATATTTGGTGACCTTTTAGTGGGTGCAATCATTGGTGCTATTGCCTTACCAATCATGATGATTGTTAATAAAATGAGAGGATCTACAGATAAAGAGTAGAAATGCGTGAAGTTTAGGAGTATTTTTTTACTAACGCAAGTTTCAGCTACTGTAGTGCATAATTCGTTTTTATAATTATAGTTATAATAATGGAGAATATTTGAAAAATAGGCAATACTCACTTAAAGTGTTTGAAACTAGAGTTGAAGATGAAACAAAGTTTATAGAGTTTTTTGATACAAACTACATGCTCTTTAAAGATCACCTTATACTCATAAAAGGTGAAATGAGTGACACCATTAAAACATATCTTGAGAAAAATGCTTTAAAGTTTTTGCATAACATTGACTTACCTATAGGTAGGTCACGTAAAGCACTTGAAGAAGAGTATGACATGCACGTGAAAACACATGATGTAGAGGCACACCTTGAAATTCAAAGAGAGCTACAAGACAACTTAAAAAGAGAAGCAGAAGAGAGTGCACTCAATCTTAGTATTGCACAATCAGAGATAAAAAGAGAAAAACATAAAATAGAAGAACTCTCAAAAAAACTCAAAGAGAATTTTACTGTCATGGATACGATGATTAGAAGTGGAAGAGAGTTAAACATAAAAGGAGATCTTCTGTTACTTAACCGAGTCAATAGTGGTGCAACGATAAACACCACCGGAAATCTTATTATTACGCAAGTGGTTGAAGGTGCTTTACGTTGTGATGGCAGTTTTATGATGATTACAGTATCACCTAAGGCGAACATTATTTTTAATGGGGTTGCTGTAGATAATGAGTTATTAAAAGACAAACTGAACCGTATAGAGTTAAAAAACCGTGAAATATTTATCACGCCAGTCATTAAAAAGGAAATAAATTGGGCATAGTTATAGCAGTAATCAGTGGAAAAGGTGGTGTTGGTAAAACAACCGCTTCAGCAAATATAGGGTTAGGTATTGCCCTTAGAGGTAAAAAATGTGTGTTGGTAGATTTTGATATTGGTCAACGTAACTTAGATATGATTTTAGGTCTAGAAAACCGTGTCGTATATGATTTAGTGCAAGTCATGGACGGTGAAACAACATTAAAGCAAGCAGTCATAAAAAGTAAAGCCAGTGAAAACTTATATTTTTTAGCTGCATCTCAAACCAAAGATAAAACAGTACTTGAGTCTGAAAAGGTTAAAACGCTTATCGCTAATTTAAAAGAATCGTATGATTTTGTCATTTTAGATGCGCCTGCGGGTATAGAGAGTGGGTTTGAACATACTATTGAGTTTGCAGATGCTGCGATTGTAGTGGTAAACCCTGAAGTCTCTTCTATTAGGGATGCAGATCGTGCTATAGGTATTTTGGATGCAAAGTCAGACAAAGCTAGAGAGGGACAAGAAGTCTCTAAGTATCTTATTGTCAATCGTATTTCTGCTGAGATGGTTCAAAGTGGTGAGATGTTAAGATCTGATGATATTTTAGATATTTTAAATATTAATCTTTTAGGTAAAGTACCAGAAGATAAAGGGGTGATTGATGCTTCAAATCAAGGTAAGCCCGTGGTACTAGATAAAAAGTCAATTGCAGGTCAGGCCTATACACGTATAGCTGGGCGTTTGTGTGATGAGTCTATTGAGATGAAAGATATCGAAAACCCAGATTCTGGTGTCTTTAAAAAGTTAGCAGGGATGTTTAGATAATGTTTGGTTTTTTGAAAAAGAAGCGCAGTGCAACAGTTGCGAAAGATAGACTAACGATTGCTATTATGTCAGATAGAGATGCTACTTCAGAATTTCCTTTTATGAATGAACTCAAAGCAGAAATAATAGAAGTAGTAAAGAAATATGTAGGGGTACGTGCTGTTGAGATTAAAAAAGAGGAAGTAGAGGGTGTTGAAGCACTGTCTATAGATGTTGAGTTAGATAGGTAAATGTAAATTTATACGCTAATAGATTAGCGTATAATATTTTGTAAAATTTTACTTATACGTTTGATTTTTCTCTTATTCGTACAACTTTTGCCCAACGAATTATGACTTTTTTTCGTCCCCATTGAAGTGCTTTTTTACGGTTTAGTCCCATATAGATATCTATTTTCTTTTTCCAGCGCTTGTTCATCTTGTCAAGTACTTTGTATGTACCATGTAAGCCATCTATACGTATTTTGTCACCATTTTTTAACCCTAACGCCAGTAAATCTCTAGAGATGGCTATAGATTTCACTCCAGGAGTGAGTTTGTTATTCCATGCTGCAAGAAAAGGAGTGTCATCTGTTTCATTGACAGATGAGGTATAGGCTGTTGCTGTTACTTTTAAAGTAAAATGTTTTTTTACCTTCTTTTTTTTCTTTTTAATGGGTTTTTTAACAGGCGTTTTTTCAACAAAATCTTTTTTGACTACTGGTGTAAGTTGTGGGGTGCTACATCCGGATAAAAATGAAAATAAAATAAAAATGATAACTGAGAAATAGAGTGTTTTCATGATAATGCCTTTGTAATTTTTAGGAATTTTACTAAAAAAAACTTAAATATATAATTACAAATTAATATATAGATAGTTTTATATTATAGTTAATCTATTTTTTAAATATTTGTTAAGTTTAATATATAATTTTAGATAGAGTATGATGAATGAAATAAGAGAGATTCTACAATTTGTTTAAAGGATAAGATTTATGGAACATATACTTGTCATTTTTATAATCACTATTGCCATAGCCACAATACTTAATGTATTTTTAAAAAAATTAGATATTCCTACAGTGATTGGTTATATTCTTTCAGGGTTAGCTATCTCGACGATGTTCCATTTTGCACAAGACTCTAAAGAGATGTTATCACATTTGGCTGAGTTTGGTATTGTTTTTCTCATGTTTACTATTGGATTAGAGTTTTCTATGACACATCTTAAAAGTATGAAAAAAGAGGTGTTTGTGTATGGTGGACTTGAAGTCATACTCTCAGGGCTCCTTTTTACGGCACTCTCCTCATGGATCTTAGAGTTGGAAATGAAAACAGCTATCATAGTTGGATTTGCTCTTTCCTTATCCTCTACTGCGATTGTTCTTAAAATATTGAATGAAAATAAAGAGATACGTTCTAATTATGGGCGTATTGCCTTAGGAATTTTATTGTTTCAAGATTTGGCAGTCATTCCTATTTTACTTATGATTTCATTTTTTGGTTCCCAAACGGATTCACTAGGGGTTTTACTCTTTGAAACATTTGTTTCTGCATTGGTTGTATTTTTTATTATTTTCGTTGGAGGAAAATATTTTATAGAACGCTTTTTTGACTGGATTACCTCTACAGATTCAGAAGAGATATTTCTAGGTGCAGTAATTTTGGGTGTGGTGAGTGCATCTGTATTGGCAGAGTATTTTGGGTTTTCTTACTCTTTAGGAGCATTTTTAGCAGGTATGGCACTATCTGAGACTAAATATCGTTACCGAATAGAAGCAGACCTTGTACCATTTAGAGATATTTTACTTGGTGTCTTTTTTGTGACTATTGGTATGCAGATTAATCTAGAGTCATTCATCACCTATGGAGATATAATACTTATGCTTTTAGTAGGAGTTTTACTCTTAAAAGGTTTACTTATTTTTGTAATGCTACAGTTTTTTATCCCTAAGCGTACAGCACTTAAAAGTGCCTTGGCACTTTTTCAAGTGGGTGAGTTTGCATTAGCAGTGTTTGCTTTGGCGTATTCACAATCACTCATAGATGAAAAGTTAAATCAGATTATGATTATTACCATAGTCGTATCTATGATAATTACACCCTTTGTATTACGTAACATTTCTAAGTTAGCAAACATATTTTTTAAAGAGCCAGTTGATTTGGAAGAACATGCTTTAATTGGTGAACGTTATAGAAACCACATAGTGATATGTGGCTATGGACCAGTTGGAAAGATACTTGCCAAAAAGTTTCGAGAACAGCAGTTACTCTATGTGATTTTAGAACATAATGTAAAAGTAGTAGACAAAGCCATAGAAGAAGGTGAAAAAGCTATATTTTTAGCCAATGCAGCTCAAAAAATGGTGTTGGAACACTTTAATGTTGATGAGTCTATTGCAATTATAGTGACCATAGAAAATGCTATACAGATGCAACTTATTTGTGAAAATATTGTGACTTTTAATAGACAAGTCAATAGTATAGTCAAAGTCGTCAATACGCAAGAAAAAGAGATGATAGAAAGTCTTGGTATCAACCATGTACTAAATGGAAAAGAGCTCATTGCAGACAGACTTTTACAAGAAGCGTTGGAGTGCCGCTTAGAACAATAGGGTTGTTTCCTAGTACACACTACTACACATTACTTGACTATAATTCTAAAATTAAATAGTAATAAGGATACATGATGAAAAAAATCTTTCTATTTCTAGGACTTAGTATAGCTTTGAGTACAGCAGTACTAGCAAAAACACAAACGATTGTTTTTGGTGCAGGATGCTTTTGGGGTGTAGAGAAATATTTTGAAAACCTTGAAGGTGTGAAACGTGCTACATCTGGGTATGCTGGGGGAAGTTATGCAAACCCTACGTATGAAACAGTGCTTAAGTATAGAAATACAACAAAAGATATTGTCAATCATACAGAGGTGGTCAAAGTGATTTATGATGATACTAAAATCTCTACGCAAAAGCTTATAAAATCATTTTGGGAACTGCATAATCCTACCCAAGGCAATAGACAAGGTAATGACATAGGCAACAACTATAGAAGTGCTTTATATTACTCAACAGAGATACAAAGACAAGTGGCATTAAGGACACAAAAAATGTATCAGCCTTTGTTGAGTAAAGCGGGCTATGGGGCTATTACTACAGAGATCAAGCCTCTTAAAAGATTTTATGCAGCTGAAGTGTATCATCAAAATTACTTAGAAAAGAATCCGTTAGGGTATTGTCCTAACCATGCAACTGGTGTTAAGTTTCCCGCAGGTGACAAAGGAAAAGTAGATGTAGTGTATGTTACACCTTTAGGTGGTAAAGAGATACTTGTTATTGATGCACCTCATTGTAAATTTTGTGAGAAATTTAAAGCCAAGGTGACTGACCACTATAACGGTAGTGTTCCACTAAGAACTACCTCTCAAGATGTGCTCAAAGGTTTCAAACTTACCAGTAAAATACAAGGTACGCCTACTATTATCTTTATAGAAGATGCTAAAGAGGTCTATGCCTATACAGGGTACATGGATGAAAAAGCATTCTATAAAGCTGTCGGAGCATTTAAACTCGGTGAAGAGAGTGAAGGGTATGATGTCGCTTTTAGACAAGCAACGGATGGAAGGTTTTGTAAACAATATGACGCGTTTAAAAATACAGGTGACGGTATCTTTATAGATAAAATTTCAGGTGATATACTTTTTGACACCAAACAGAGGTTTAATTCGGGTACTGGGTGGTTGAGCTTTTTTAAAGCCGTTGAAGGTTCGACCGTAGAAAAAGAAGACAATAAATATGGCATGAGACGCATCGAAGTGGTTGCTAAAAAATCTGGTGCACATTTAGGCCATGTCTTTAATGATGGACCAGGGGGCAAACAACGTTTTTGTATTAATGCGACTGTACTAGAGTTTGTCCCTAGAGAAAATGTAAAGAAGTAGGATTGTATGATAATAAAGAATATGAGAGGAATGTATAATGAGTGAATTAAAAAAAGCTTATATAGCTGGTGGGTGTTTTTGGGGTATGGAAGATCTATTTAGGTACCGCAATGGTGTGGTAGATACAGAAGTGGGTTACCAAGGTGGAGACAATGAAAATCCAAGCTATAGAGACCATCCGGGTCATGCTGAAAGTCTTGAGATAACGTATGACTCGGAGATAACATCTTTTAAAGAAATCTTAGACTACTTTTTTAGAGTACATAACCCTACAACGATAGACCAACAAGGTAATGATAGAGGGTCTAGTTACCGTTCAGCCATTTTCATACAAAATGAGGAAGAGAGAACTGTAGCAAATGAGATGATTGAAATTGTAAACAAGTCTAACAAATGGGGTGCACCCATCGTCACAGCACTTGAAGACTTCGCAACATTTTGGCCTGCTGAATCATATCATCAAGACTATCTGGTAAGAACTCCCAATGGCTACACTTGCCATGCTGAAAGATTTGGCTCGTTTATTTAACTTATTTTATAGAAAAAGGAATACTATGGCATACAACACATTGAATGAAGAAGAGACAAGAGTGATAGTAAATAAAGGAACAGAACGTTCTTTTACAGGAAAATTTTGGGATCATAAAGAAGCAGGAATGTATACATGTCGTCAATGTAATGCACCCCTTTTCCCATCAGAAACAAAATTTGATTCAGGTACAGGTTGGCCTAGTTTTGACGACGCTGTAGAAGGTGCAGTAAAAGAAATACCCGATGCAGATGGTAGAAGAATTGAAATTGTTTGTGCAAATTGTGATGGTCACTTAGGACATGTGTTTAAAGGCGAAGGTATGACCTCTAAGAGTACACGTCATTGTGTAAACTCTATCTCATTGGATTTTGAAGCAAAATAGTTGACTTTTGAAAAACCACTAAGTGCAAACAATGTTTAGTCTCATTGTTTGTCTTTATTCATCCCCCTATTATATAATGCTTTTTCTGTCTGTTTAATGTTTTAGATATTGACCTGGACTACAATTTAAAGAGGCTCTTTAGAGACTTTTTTGTATAATCTAATTCTTTTAAACCAATCAAAACAACAGACTAATCGTATTATTCTCTTTTCGTGAAGCATATTACTATAGTCAGAAGGAATTATATGCAAAATAAATACCTATTCGTATTTAGTATTTTTTTAATGTACTTTATATTAGGTTGCGATTCAAAAACATCAAACTCAGATACTGAAAGTTCTGTATACTCATCTGAAGAGAAAATTCTTTCATTCCTAAAAAAATCTTCAAATATACCACCTACTAAAAAAGACTATACTAATGTTGATATTGATATAAAAACCAATGATGTTATGATTGTTAATCAATACATCCTAGAAAATTCTGATGATATAAATGTAACCAAAGATATTAGTATACTTCTTTATAGTGATTTAGATAATGATGGTGTAAATACAATTGATGAGCTTGCACAGGGTACTAATCCTGATAACAAAATTCCGCAAGTTCAAAATGATACTTTTCTCATCCAAGATGATAATGTATTAACGATGGACATTCTCATAAATGATAAAGATGAAACACAATTGACTCTTGATAATTTAATTATTGTTAATAAACCACTATATGGAGTACTCAAACGTGTAGGTAATGTCCTAGAATATATTTCTAATAATGGATATGAAGGAGAAGATTCTTTTCAATACAAACTGCTTGACAATAAAAATGAATTTTCAAAAATAGCAACAGTAAATATAACTGTAAAATTAAAGGAACAAAACAACGTCAATGTCATCGCAGTGAATGATGCCCCATTGGGTGTAGAAGACAATGTCAGTACGCAAGAAGATACAGCCATCACGATTGATGTACTTAAAAATGACACAGATACAGAGGGTGACAGCCTAAGCATTGCTACAGTGAGTACTGCAAGCCATGGCAGTACAAGTATCGTGGAGAATAAAGTACGCTATACCCCAGAGGCAAACTTTCATGGTGAAGATACCTTTACCTATAGAGCCTATGATGGTACAGCAGAGTCTGCTGTCGTTACCGTGACAGTCAATGTCATCGCAGTGAATGATGCCCCATTGGGTGTAGATGATGAGAAGATTGGACTTGAAAATGAAATATTAAGTATTGGTATCCTAGATAACGATATAAGAAAAGATGCAAATATAGATAAAGATAGTATTACATTTATACAAACACCTATAAAAGGTAGTTTAAGTAAAGATACATTGGGTCAAGTAAGCTATGTACCAAATGCAAATACATATGGTGAGGATAGCTTTACATATACTATAAAAGATGTGGATGGGTTAGTGTCAAATGAGGTGAATGTAACAATATATATTGCAGCGAGTGATGGCTCAACAGATGTGGATGAAGACAACCTTTCTGATATTCTAGAATTAAGATTTGGTTCAGATCCTCTTGTGAGTGGATCTGATATAGGCATTACAGATGAAGATAAAAATTTACTACATAAACTCAACAGACTCACATGGGGTGCAAGTGCAGAAGTTTTTGAAGACGTGGAGAGTAAAGGAGGATTTGAGCTATGGTTAAGTAATCAACTCATTACTGAACTAATGCCTGAAATAGGAAATTTTGAATCGTCAGACTATCCTGCACAATATAAATTAGATAACTATTACATGTATTATTATCGTTCAACAGAAGTCCCTGCAAGTATACGTCCACTGCATAGTAAACGTTATTTACAAACAGTTATGGGCAATTTTTGGGATAACCATTTTAATACAAATCTTAATCTTAATGATAGAGATACTAAAGAACTTTATGAAAGCGATGTTTTTTATGAAAATGCATTTGGGTCATTTGAAAACTTACTTACCTTAAGTGCAGAGTCTTATACGATGAGTTATTATCTTAATGGGTTTCAAAACACCAAAGGAGGCCCTAATGAAAACTATGCCAGAGAAGTTATGGAACTTCATACTCTAGGATTGGATAATTACACAGATACTGATATATCTGAATTGGCTAGAGTATTTACAGGAAGAGGATTTTATAACAATGGTAAAACATCAAGGTATAAAAAATATCATCCTACATCAGGACGATTATTGTATTATGAAAGAATTTATGAATTTAAGTTTGATGCATCTAACCATGATGTCGGTGCAGCGAAAAACTTTTTAGGGCATACTATTCCCACAAGAACTGGTGAACTAGGTGTTGAAGAAGGAAAAGAAGCTATACATATATTGGCTACCCATCCAAAAACAGCCGAGTATATTTGTAAAAAGTTAGCCAATAAATTTGTATCTGATACGCCAACAAATTCTACTTTAACTGCATGTGAGAATACTTTTTTAAATCCATCCAATATGCAGGAGCAAATAAAAGAAGTACTTGAAACACTGTTTACTTCAGATGAATTTAATGATATAAATACACATAACACTAAAGCAAAAGATGACCAGGAGTACTTTATAGGGTTTGCTAGAGGTTTAGGTGCTGATGCCACAAGATATGATGGTAACTCATCAAGTAATGGCAGATTAAAAAATATAGGATGGGCACTGAAAAGTGACAGACTTAAGCAACCATTTTTTCAAAAACCAGAACCGACAGGATATTATGAGACAAGTGAACATTGGATTAAAAGTGACCATCTTTTTAACAGAATTGTAGAATCTAACAAACTTATTGATAAATTGGAAACTAATCATTTAGTAAACTATTTTAAATCTAAAAATATGACAGAAGGTACAGATATTATTAGGTATGTGATTTCTATCTATATGAATGGATATTATAAGGACAGTGAGTTAAAAGTGTTATATGATACACTCTATGTCAACCATGCCGATTTTGATATAAATTCTGCAAATGCAGAAAATGAATTAAGAGCACTGTTTCACACAGTAGGACTCATGCCAAAAACACATTTACAGTAAGGAAAACAACATGGAAAGAAGAAATTTTTTAAAAGGTAGTCTAGGTGTTTTAGGCAGTACTATGATGACAGGAGTTTTTAGTACAAAGCTCTTTGGTTCTGCATTATCAAAACGTAAAAAACTTGTTGTTTTATTTAATCATGGAGGTAATGACGGTATTAATATGTTAGTACCTTATGGTGACCCTTATTATAACGTGATACGTCCAAACTTAGCTATTTTACCTCCTGATGGTAGCGGTTCAAATGCTATATCTTTAGGAGAAAATGGACGACATGATGGTATAGATTTTGGTTTACATCCGTCTATGTCTGGACTTAAAAATATTTGGGATGATGGTAATATTGCCTTCATGCCGGCAACACATTGTGGAAAAAATCCAAATAGGTCTCATTTTTATCAATTTTCCTTTTTGGGTGAGGGTAAATATACAACGGATACACATACTTCAGATGGGTATGGGTGGGTTAGTAGATATATGAATAATAAATACTTACTAGGTCCACAGAATATGCAAACATTTGATTTTACTGCTGGGTACTTTAATGTCTTTAATGGTTGGGAAACATTAGGGATGAAGAACCCAGCGAGTGCTTACTATGGTATGAGTAAAACTCATGCAACACAGTATATTGATAAAGTATTGCCACTGGGAAGTGATGATAGTAGTGTTGAAGCACAAGTGTCAAAGTTGCAATCTTTTACTATCAGCCAAATTCGGAGTATAGAAAATTATGATTTTTCTTCTACACCTCAAAATGGTGCACTTTATCCAAGTTCGAGTTTAGGTACACAACTTTCTCAAGCCGCAACAATGTTTAGAAATACACCTGAACTTGAAATTATATTTATAAATAAAGGAGGGTGGGATACGCACTCTAATCAGGCAGTACGACACCCAACATTATTAGGTGACTTATCTAATTCACTTTATGCCTTCTATACGGATATGGGGACAGCGATGGAGGATACAACAGTACTCGTACTTAGTGAATTTGGTAGAACTGCACATGAGAATGCAAGTAGCAATAGTGAGGGTGAACTTATCCCTGGTACTGATCATGGGCATGCTTTTTGTTCTTTTGTTATTGGTGGTCAGATAAATGGTGGTATTTATGGTGGGTGGCCTGGTTTGAATCCAGAAACACAACTTGTTAGTAAAAGGTTTTTAGCAGAAAAAGTAGATTATCGTGATGTCATAAGTGAATGTCTTTCACTTTTAGAAGGAGGAGATCCTGATTCAGCATTCCAAGGATTTACAAGAACGCCTATTGGTTTTGCTTAAAATAAATGGATATCTATGAACTGTAAACATTTTGGGTCTTGTGGATCTTGTGGGTTATATGCGTTAAGTTATGATGAGCAACTTCAACAAAAAGAACAGAGTGTATCGGCACTTTTAGCACCTTTTTATGAGGAGAAGCTTGAAGTGTTTGACTCACCTTCTTCACACTATCGTGCAAGAAGTGAGTTTCGTATATGGCATGATGGTGACAGGTGTGACTATGCTATGGGTAATGCCACAAAAGATGGTGCTATAAACATAGATGAGTGCCCTAAGGTCATAAAGCCTATAGAAAAACGTATGTGGAAATTACTAGAGATGATTAATGCTTCCACAGAAGTACTCAAGAGAAAACTTTTTGCTGTGGAGTTTTTAGCTACAACTACAGATGAGTGTCTTGTTACCATGTTGTACCATAGAAAACTCGATGATACATGGAGTGAAGAAGCTAAAGAGATAGAAACACTTTTAGACTGTAAAGTGATGGGTAGAAGCCGTAAACAAAAGGTGATACTCTCAGATGAGTTTGTCACTGAAAAATTAGATATTGATGGTAAAACTTTTAGTTATGTAGAATATGAAAGTGGCTTCACTCAACCCAACCCTGTAGTCAATGTAAAAATGATAGAGTGGGCTATTAAGCAAGCTAAAACCACTGGTGAAGGTGATTTTTTAGAAGCATATTGTGGTTTGGGTAATTTTACCTTACCTCTTTCTTACTATTTTGACAAAGTACTTGCTACTGAGATTAGTAAAAACTCTATCAATGCTGCACTGAAAAATTGTGAGCTTAATCATATTAGTAATATTACTTTTGCTAGACTCTCAGCAGAAGAGATGACAGATGCGTTACAAGGTGAACGAGTATTTAACAGACTACGCCATATAGATTTACAAAGTTATAACTTTTCTACGGTCTTGGTTGACCCACCACGAGCTGGCTTAGATGATGCTAGTAGAGAGCTTATTATGACTATTGATAACATTATTTATATCTCATGTAATCCAGAAACTTTAGCTAGAGATTTAGTCACACTCACTAAAACACATAAGGTAGTAGAAGCTGCAATGTATGATCAGTTTCCACATACCCCACATGTAGAATCTGGTGTATTTTTGGTGAAAAGGGCATAGGTGTTTAGCACATCTTTTTTTTTAAGAAATAGACATATTCAAACACTTTATGCTCCTTTACTTCGCAAGCAAAACAAACCCCAGATAGAGAGTGAAATATTTGAACTTGAAGATGGAGATTTTGTCGAGTGTTATTGGCATGACACTAAACCTATAGATGAACGTCCCATTGTTGTTTTGTTACATGGGTTAACGGGTTCTTTTAACTCTCCATATATTCAAGGGATGATGCACGCTTTAAAGGCAGAAGGTTTCGCTTCTGTCCTCATGCACTTTCGTGGTTGTTCTGGAAAAGAAAACCGACTTCCTAGAGGGTATCATAGTGGGGATACTACAGATGTTAAAGCGTGGATAGACCATTTACATCACATATACCCAAATAATGACTTGTATGCAGTGGGTTACTCTATAGGTGGGAATGTCCTACTGAAACTTCTAGGTGAAGAACGTGAAAAAACACTTTTAAGTGCAGCAGTCTCTGTCTCTGCACCGATGTTACTCGATGTATGTACTCAGATCATTAGTAAAGGTTTTTCAAAACTTTATGAGCGCCATTTACTCTCTTCATTAAGAGCATCTCTTTTAAAAAAGTATACACTTTTTGACATGGAAACACGACTTAAATACAAAAAAGAAGATATTCATAAAATTCAAACTATAGAAGCATTTGATGAAGTCTATACAGCACCGATACATGGTTTTAGCTCAGCGAGAGAGTACTATAACCTTTGTAGTTCTAAACAGTTTTTAAAGCATATACATATTCCCACACATATTATTCATGCGGAAGATGACCCTTTCATGGATGAACGTGTCATTCCCAAAGAAGAAGAACTCTCCAGCTCTGTGACGCTTGAAGTGAGTCCATATGGTGGACATGTTGGTTTTATATCTGGGAGTCTGTTTAAGCCAAAATATTGGTTAGAGGAACGTGTGGTGCAATACTTTTTAGAAAATCAAAGAGGAGTATAGAAGTATAGATCTATAAAAACTCCACATACATGAAGAAATGGAGTTTATAGGTATTAGTTAAATAGCGCTCTATGCTCTACCATAGCACAATAATTTTGTACGACATTAATACCTGCATCCTTGACACGTTCGGCTGCATCATTGTTGATGAGTTCAAGCTGTGTCCAGTAGGTTTTAACATCTCCACGTGCGATAACAGCGTCAGCGATAGCATCAAGTGCAGCTGGTTTTCTAAAGACAACTACCATGTCTACAGGTACATCTATTTCTGCAAGGCTTCTGTAGACTTTTTGTCCAAGAATTTCATCATGTTTAGGGTAGACAGGTATCATGTTGTATCCAACATCTCTTAAGTACTCAGCAACATGGTTAGATGCTTTAGAGTCATCGGGTGATGCACCTAGCACAGCAATGGTTTTTGCCTCTTCAAAATATTTTTTCATCTCTTCTTGGTTAGAATTTACTCTTGGTAGTTCACATTCCATTGTATATATCCTTAGTATGTTATAATCCCAAAATATGTATTAGAAATCACCTATCTTCTGCAAAGCATTAGCCCATGGGTATTCACAAAGAATCATCGATTAACCTTTGGGTTAAACTCAAATTTTTTGCAAACCCCCATAAACTAAGCCTTTACTGAATTTTAGGCAATTCTAATGCATGATTTGGGATAATTCCCTCAATTATTACCTAGGAAAGATAATGTTAGACTTAAATAGTATAGAAGAAGCATACAAAAGAGTATCAGGTGTGGTACATCGTACACCTTTTACCTTTGCCCCCATTTTATCTGAATTGAGTGGCTATGAAGTCTACTTAAAAAAAGAGAATTTACAACGTACAGGTGCGTTTAAATTAAGAGGTGCTTTTAATAAAATTGCGGCACTGGTAGAAAAGGGTCAAAAAAATGGTGTGATTGCTGCAAGTGCTGGTAATCATGCACAAGGTGTGGCTTTTGCAGCAAAACATTTTGACATTGAAGCTACTATTGTGATGCCAGAGTCTACACCTTTAACAAAAATACAAGGGGTTAAAGAGTTTAGTGCCAAGGTCATACTACATGGTGCAAACTATGATGAGGCCTATGCTTATGCCGTAACATACGGTGAAGAGAATAACTTTACCTTTGTACACCCTTTTACAGATGATGAGGTGATGGCAGGACAAGGGACAGTAGCTTTAGAGATGCTTGAAGAGGTATCTGGCCTTGATGCAATGCTCATATGTGTTGGGGGCGGAGGACTTATTTCTGGTATGTCTGTCGCTACTAAAGCATTACGTCCAAACTGTAAAATTATTGGTGTCTCAGCAGAAGGTGCACCAGCGATGAAACAGTCGTATGATGCTAAAAAAGCTATAGATACGCTTTCTGTACGTACCATTGCAGATGGCATAGCTGTACGTGATACTTCTCTCATTACATTAAATCATATTTTAGAGAATGTAGACAGTTTTGAAACTGTATGTGATGATGAGATTGCTGCTGCTATTCTTTTTTTACTTGAACGTCAAAAAGTACTTGTAGAAGGTGCAGGTGCAGTAGGTGTAGCTGCATTGTTACACGGAAAAATAGATCTTCCTCAAGGTTCCAAAGTAGGTGTAACACTTAGTGGTGGTAATATAGATGTCACCATGCTCTCTCTTATTATAGAAAAAGGGCTTACTAAATCTGCACGAAAAATGAAGCTTCGTGTACTGTTAGTCGATAAGCCAGGTGCACTTCAGTCATTTACAGATATTTTAACAAATATTGGTGCAAATATTGTTCAAATTGGTTACGACAGAACGTCTACAGATTTAGAGTTTGGAGATGCACATGTCTCTGTTGCATTGGAGACCAAAGGTGTAGAACACCAAGCACTGATTCGTCAAAAGTTAAAAGAGGGTGATTTTTCTTTTAAAGAAGAACATTAGAAGAAACCTCTAAAAATAGGAGATAATGTGATAGCCATAGACTTAGGTTCAAATACATTGCGTGTATTGGCATATGATTGTAAAAGTAAGCAACAGATATTTGTCTATGAAAAAGTGGTAAAAACTGCAGACGGGTTGACAAACAATGGTGTGATTGACCCTCAAGCAGTTTGTAGGGTAGTAAATGCCATACAAACTGCTCAAAGTCAAATAGATTTTTCAGAACATGAAATAAAAGCAGTCACAACTGAAGCGATACGAAGTGCAAGTAATGCTGCAGATGTACTTAAAGAGATAGAAGAGGTGACAGGTATCTCTTTTGAGATCATTTCGGGTAAGGAAGAGGCACGGTTAACACTGTTAGCGGTTAAAGAACGTTTGGCTAGACTTAAGTATGTGTCTGAGACATTTGTACTCGTAGATATTGGTGGAGGTTCAACTGAAGTTATTTTCCACTTTGCTGAGGAAGTAGTGAGTAAGAGCTTTCCTGTGGGTATTGTAACCATGGCACAACGTTATGATGATTTAGAGAGTCTACAACAAGGTTTAGCTAAAGAGATGTTCAATATACAGATGTTTTGTACTGAAATCTTTGCTACAAAAGGAGACCCAAAAGCTTTTGTGGCAACAGCAGGTACACCGACAACTGTAGCAGCTATGAAGATGGGTATGAATTATGATATGTATGATGCTACAAAAATAAATGGTTCTATCTTAGAAAAAAATGAGTTAACTTTTTACTTAAATAAACTACTTGCTATGCCTTTTGAAGCGCGTGAGAAGGCAGTTGGTACGGGACGTTCAGACCTTATTGCTGCGGGTATATTGATTTATAAACAACTATTTACTATACTTGAAGCGCATAGCTGTGTTATCATAGATGATGGGTTACGTGAGGGTGTGGCATTAGAGATGTGTCATAAAAACTAATTTAATTTCGCTATAATCAAAAAAATAATTTAAATGGAGTCTGTAATGGGACAAATGTCTGGTGCACAAATGGTGTGTGAAGCGATCATCGCCGAGGGTGTTAAAACTGTATTTGGTTACCCTGGCGGGGCAATCATGAACGTTTATGATGAAATATATAATCAAGATGTGTTTGAACATATTTTGAACCGTCATGAGCAAGCGTCTGTACATGCAGCAGATGGTTATGCTAGAGCAACAGGTGAAGTGGGTGTCGCGATGGTAACATCTGGCCCAGGTTTTACAAATGCTGTGACAGGTTTAGCTACAGCATATATGGATTCGATTCCTATCGTCGTTATCTCAGGGCAGGTACCGTTAGCACTGATTGGAACAGATGGTTTCCAAGAGATTGATGCTGTAGGTATTTCTCGTCCTTGTACAAAACATAACTTTTTAGTGCGTAGTGTTGAAGAGCTTCCACGTGTCATGAAAGAGGCATTCTACATTGCACGTACTGGGCGTCCTGGACCTGTACTTGTTGATATTCCTAAAGATATCACTTCGACGATGGGTGAATTTGTTTACCCTGATTCAGTTAACCTTCCAACGTATAAACCAACATACAAAGGGAACAACAAACAGATAGAAAAAGCTGTTGAAGCAATCAAGTCTGCTAAGAAACCACTACTTTACCTTGGTGGAGGGGTTGTGCTTTCTGGTGCTGCTACACTTGTCAAAGAAATGGCAGAAAAAACACAAATACCTGTTGTTGAAACACTAATGGCTTTAGGTTCTATGGGTGCAAAACATCCATTGAGATTGGGTATGTTAGGTATGCATGGTAACTACGCTTCAAATATGGCAATGTCTGAGACAGACCTTGTTATATCACTAGGAGCTAGGTTTGATGACAGGGTTACAGGTAAGCTGTCTGAATTTGCAAAATATGCTGACATCATTCATGTCGATATTGATGCGGCGAACATTGGTAAACTTGTTGATGTTGATTACCCTATTGTTGGAGATATAACAGAGGTGATTAAAGTCATGTTGCCATTGCTTGATGGTGTAGATACAGACCGTTACGAAGCATGGAGAAATATTTTAAAGCGTTATGACGAACTTCATCCACAATCATTTGTTGATTCTGATGAAGTTATTAAACCACAGTGGGCTATTGAACGCATTGGTGAGCTTGTTGGAGAAGATGCGATTATTACTTCAGATGTTGGGCAACACCAAATGTGGGCAGCACAGCACTATCCGTTTGATAGACCTCGTCAGTGGATAAACTCTGGTGGACTTGGAACGATGGGCTTTGGTTTTCCCGCAGCTTTAGGCGCTAAAAAGGCATTCCCTGAGAAAACAGTTATTAATGTAACAGGTGATGGGTCTATTCTTATGAACATGCAAGAGTTAGTGACTGCTGCAGAGTATAAGATACCAGTCATCAACCTTATCTTAAATAACCACTTTCTTGGGATGGTTCGTCAGTGGCAGACATTCTTCTATGAGAAACGTTATTCTGAGACAGACTTAACCTTTCAACCAAACTGGAAAGCACTAGCTGAAGCGTGTGGTGGTATTGGGTATGATGTCACGACTAAAGAAGAGTTTGATGCAGCGATTAAAGATGCAATCAAACAAGATAAAGTATGTTTCATGAACGTTGCAGTCAATAGGTTTGAAGATGTACTTCCAATGGTACCAGCAGGAGGAGCACTCTTTAATATGATGCTTCCACAAACAACACAAGGAGATGCATAAAATGTCAGAAAAATTAAATGAAAGACGTGTCATCTCTGTGATTGTTCTAAATGAGAGTTCGGTACTTTCTCGTATTGCTTCACTTTTTGCAGCACGTGGATACAATATTGAGTCACTCACAGTAGCACCTATACCAAATAGTGATATGTCACATATTACCATTGCTACACAAGGTTCTACTAAACTTATGGAGCAGATTACAAAGCAGCTTCATAAACTTATTCCTGTGTATAAAGTGATTGAACATGAAGAGATGGTAGAAAAAGAGATGGTTTTAGCAAAGTTTCCTATTGCTGAAAACCTTTCAGATATTTCAGCACTTGCAGCAGCTTATAACGGCGGAATAGTAAATGTAGGACAAGAGATGATTATTGTTATGGTTGCAGATGAGCCATGCCGTATTAAACATTTTATAGAAGCATCAAAGCGATATAATCCTACCGAGATTGTACGTGGTGGTACTGTGGCTATTGAAAGATAGATTTTTCCCTTCGACAAGCTCAGGGAACAGATAAATATATGTTGGCTGAGCTTGTCGAAGCCAGCCACCATACTTGAAGGATTTTTCCTATGACCTACAAACTCTCTGAAATCACAAAAGACATCGGTATAGATTTTAACGGTAATGACATCGATATTGATGGTATTCATACTTTAAGTGATGCCACATCTACACAACTCTCTTTTTTTACCGATGCAAAATATGCTACCCAACTCTCAGAGACTAATGCAGGTGCAGTCTTTATAGATAAAAAATATGCAGATTTATTGCCTGCCTCGACCATAGCACTTATCACAGATGAATCTTACTTAAAACTAGCACATGCCTCAAAGTTTTTTGCGCATAAAGTAGTGACTAAAGGTGGAAATCCAAGATTAGGTGAAGGGTGTGATATAGACAAAAGTGTATGTTTTGGTAATAATGTTACACTTGGAGACAATGTAACAGTAATGGCCGGTTGTTATGTCGGCGATAATGTCACCGTAGGCAATCATACTTTACTTCATCCTAATGTTACTTTGTATCATGGTAGCAAAGTGGGAGAAAATTGTATCATACATTCAGGTACAGTAATAGGCTGTGATGGCTACGGTTTTGCACATACCAAAGAGGGTGAACATATAAAGATTTATCAAAATGGTATAGCTTTACTAGAAAATGATATAGAAATAGGTGCAAACTGTGCTATTGACAGAGCTGTTTTTGGACAAACCATTATTCGTAAAGGTACAAAACTAGATAACCTCATACAAATAGCACATAATTGTGACTTGGGGGAACATACTTTGCTTGCATCACAAGTGGGTTTAGCAGGTTCTACAACGTTAGGACGTAATGTGACTATGGGAGGGCAGAGTGCATCAGCAGGACATTTAGAAATAGGTGCATTTACTACTATAGCAGGTAAAGGTGGGGTGACTAAGTCATTAGAAGGTAAAAAGATGTATGCAGGTTTTCCAGCAGTAGAGATAAAAGTGTGGCGTAAAATGCAAGCTTCTCTTATGCGTTTGGTCAAAGGGAAAAAGAAATAATCTGTTAACCTTTTGTGAATATAATCACTTACCCAAAATTTGAAGGAAAATATGATGAGTGGAACAGTAACGAATATAGATGAAATGACATTAAGTGGTACAAAAGATGGAAAGATTACTATTACAACAGTAGCGCAACCTTATGGCCCTAAATCAGAATCTGTAGCAAGTATAGGAATTTCATTACAAGCAAATGCAGATGAGCCAGATTGGAAAGTACATATTCCTAAAGCCAATATAGATGCAGTGATTGATGCACTTACTGAAGCTAAGAAGAGTCTTTAAGACTCATTAGCTTTCATTTTTTTATACTCTATAAGTGCTCTATTGATGAGTGCTTTATCAGGTATCTTTCTACCTGCAATGTAACCAATAATATCTCCGTTATCATTCAATCTAGGTTTTATCCAGACAATGACCAAGTAGTATTTTCCATCAGCACGTAAGTTTTTTACAAAACCTTCCCAGTAATTCCCACCTTTAAGAGTCTCCCACATTATTTTGAAAACTTCTTTAGGCATATCTGGATGTCTATTGAGATTATGTGGAGTCCCAATGAGTTCCTCTTTTGTGTAGCCAGTCATTTCTCGAAACTTAGGGTTGGCATAAGTAATGATACCTGCTGTATCAGTCTCTGTAATCATTACACCACCATCAAACGTGACTTCTTCATTGGTAGGGTCTGGTTTTTGTATCTCTTTTCCTGTCACAATATTTTTTACAATTTGACCCATAATTTCTCCATTTTGAGCATATTTTTTATATTCTATATTATACCTATTAACTTAATATGAATCATCTTAACTTTAATACATATATTCTATGTTTTTTCTTATATTTTGGTACAATGCGAATAATAAAATTTATAGGAAAACTAGTGTCTATTTCTGAAACAATCAAATTACTTTTGCAAGAGCGTATCTTAGTTATTGATGGTGCCATGGGTACACAGATACAAGACCTTGATGTACCAGCAGAAGCATGGGTATGTAACAAAGGTATCAATCAAGAGGGGTGTAATGAACTGCTTATTGATACAGCACCAGAACTTGTAAAGCGTATACATACACGGTATGCAATGGCAGGAGCTGACCTCATTAAAACCAATACATTTGGAACCATGCCATGGGTACTTGATGAATACCAAATGGGTGAACGTGCCTATGAACTCTCACGTAAAGGTGCAGAACTTGTCTCTGAAGTATGTGATGAGTACGGTACACAAGAGTCACCAAAGTTTGTACTTGGTTCCATTGGGCCAGGGACGAAGCTTCCAAGTTTAGGACATATACATTATGATGAGATGTATGAAGGCTATAAACTAGTTGCACTTGGTCTTATAGATGGTGGATGTGATGTGTTTCTTCTAGAAACATGCCAAGACCCACTACAGATAAAAGCAGCACTTCATGCTTGTCAGGCGGCTAATGAAGAAAGAGATATAAAACTTCCTATCATGGTGTCTGTGACTATAGAGTTAAGTGGAACCATGCTTATAGGGACAAATGCTGAGACGATTGTGACTATTTTAGAGCCATTTGATATCCTTTCACTTGGATTCAACTGTGGTACTGGACCAGACCAAGTCAAAAAACATCTTAAAACACTTGCAGAGCTTTGGGATAGACCTATCTCTATCCATGCAAATGCAGGTCTTCCACAAAACCGTGGTGGATACACATACTACCCGATGGGGCCAGATGAATTTACAGAAAAACAGCTTGAGTTTACAGCATTTGATGGTGTGAGTTTTGTTGGTGGGTGTTGTGGCACAACGCCTCAACACATCCAAGCACTTAAAAAAACCGTAGAGACCATAAAGCCAAAAGTACCAACGGGAAGCATACCTCCAAGTGTGGCTTCACTGTTTAATACAGTAGAGCTTTTCCAAGAGCCTGCACCACTGCTTATAGGTGAGCGTTCTAATGCCACAGGGTCTAAAGCATTTAGAGAACTTATTTTAGCCAGTGACTATGAGGGTACACTCACAGTTGGGCAAGCACAAGTACGTGATGGTGCCCATATGGTTGATGTCAACGTTGAGTTTGCCGGACGTGATGGTGCGAAAGATATGCGAGCAGTCATGGAGCTGTACAATCAGAAGATACCACTTCCACTTATGCCAGATGCCACACGCCCAAACACCATAGAAGAGGGGCTTAAGTGTATCGGTGGAAAGCCTATCATCAACTCAACAAACCTTGAAGATGGTGAAGAGAACTTTGCAACATACTGTAAGCTTGCGAAAAAGTATGGTGCCGTACTTGTATGTCTAGTGATAGACGAAGAGGGGATGGCAAGAACCAAAGAGCATAAAGTAAGCATCGCTAAACGTATGTATGACTTGGCTGTAAATAAACACGGCTTAGAACCTCAAAACATTATGTTTGATATGCTTGCCTTTACAGTAGGTACGGGTGAAGAAGAAGACAGACTTGCAGGAAAAAATGCTTATGAAGCCATAAAAGAGATACATGAGATTTATCCTGAGGTAGGTTCTACACTTGGTCTTTCTAACATCTCTTTTGGTCTTGAAAAGCATGCCAGGTTCTACCTAAACTCTGTATTTTTACATCACTGTATAAAAGCGGGGATGACCTCTGTGATTATTAACGTGAAGCATATCATACCACTGGCAAAAATGACAGAAGAGGACATTGCTATCTGTGAAGAGTTACTCTTTACGCCTGATGAGCATTCACTCTTTAAGTTCATCGACCATTTTGCTGATGCAGTAGTGGAAGATGAGGGTGCAGATGAAGCCTATGAAGCTCTACCAAATGATGAGAAGATAAAAAAACTTCTTATGGATGGTGACAAAGAGCGTATGATACCTCTTGTTGAAGAAGCACGTCATGAGATACACCCTGATGACATAGTGAATATTCATCTCATAGATGCTATGAAAGTGGTCGGTGAGCTCTTTGGTTCTGGACAAATGCAGTTGCCATTTGTACTTCAGTCAGCAGAGACCATGAAGACAACGGTGGATTACCTCAATCCTCATTTGACGAAACAAGAAAAAGAGACAGACACGACACTCGTCATAGGTACAGTAAAGGGTGACGTGCATGATGTAGGTAAAAACCTTGTAGATATCATACTTTCTAACAATGGATTTAAAGTTATTAACGTAGGGATAAAAACCCAACTAGAAGAGTACTTAGAAGTGATGGACAATCAGTCTATTCAAGCTATAGGTATGTCGGGGTTATTGGTAAAGTCTACAGCGGTCATGAAAGAGAATCTTGAAGAGATGGCTAAGATGGGCTTAGAGATACCTATTTTACTAGGTGGTGCAGCGTTGACACGTGCTTTTGTCGATGATTTTTGTCGTCCTATTTACAAAGGCGCTATCTTTTACTGTCGTGATGCCTTTGATGGTGTGATAGCCATGTCTCGTATAGAAAAGTACAATGAGGACAACTCAGTTGGACTTGACACAAGACTTGCTGGTGACATGAAAGAAAAAGTGGTTAAAGAGAAAAAAGAGATTATCATACCTCCATTTGAGCAGATAAAAATGCCGGAAATTGTAGAAGTACCGACACCACCATTTTGGGGTAGACGAGTACTTCAAAAAGAAGACCTTGATCTTGAGATGATCTTCAACTGGGTGAACCAAAAGACGGTCATCAAAATGCACTGGGGTTATAAGTCTAAAGGTATGACGGATGAAGAGTACGAAAAACTTCTTGATGAGACAGTTTACCCTGCGTACGAGAGACTCAAACGTGAGTTTATAGAAAAAGAGCTTTTTGAACCTACTATCATTTATGGGTACTACCCATGTAGAAGTAACGACCAAGAACTTTTCATTTTCGATGAGTCTCAAGGGTGGAATGTAGATGTCAATGCTAACCGTGAACCACTGGATAAAGTAGTGGGTAGTGCAGTAGGAACATTCTCTTTCCCAAGACAAGGACGTAAGCCACACCGTGCACTTTCTGATTTCTTCCATCATGACAGACATGATGTAATCCCACTTACTTGTGTAAGTGCAGGGGCGAAGTTCTCTGCCTATGAAAAAGAGCTGTATGATGCAGGGAAGTACCTTGAGTACAACATGGTACATGGCTTCTCTGTAGAACTTGCAGAAGCACTAGCAGAAGTGGCACATAAGCAGATACGTCTAGACATGAACATTGCAGACAATGAAGGTGGTTCATTACGTGATGTGCAGATGAATAAGTATCAAGGTGCTAGATACTCATTTGGGTACCCAGCATGTCCAGACTTAGAGCAGAGTCGCCTCATCTTTGACTTACTCAAGCCTGAGGAGTTTGGTATAGAACTCTCTGAGACCTTCCAGATACATCCTGAACAGAGTACTACTGCACTTGTGGTGCATCATGGTAAGGCTACTTATTATGCTATTTAGGAGTTAAATTTGAATTATATATTTTTCGTACTTTGCTTGATATTCCTTGTTGGTTGTGGTAACAACAACTCTAATGATACTAATAAAGTAAATACTAGTACAGACGATGAAAAAATTATGAAGAAAGAGCATTACACAATTGTGATTTTTTATAATTATCCTAGTAAAATTTGTCTTAAGGATGAAATCTATCCAGAGTTAATTTATAGTGAAAGTTATCGAGATAGTATTGTAGTAAGTATTGAAAACAATAGTATCTCATGTAATGATTTTGATAAGAATAGTATTTGTCGTGAAGATACAACATATACAGATGTGGGTATAGATAATGACAACCTTGCTTGTGTAGTAAGTCAATTAATAGAATAATTAACGCATTGCAAGGTTGTACGTGGTAATGTATACTTCACTGTTATATACAAATAAATTTTCAATTCTTAATAATATTTGTATATGCATTCCCACGCAAAGCATGGGAACGAGAGTTAAAATGTATGGTTTACAAAAATAAAATATTATGATAAAATAATGTTTGAAGAGAGAGCATAAACTCCCTCTGAATGTTTAATTATTGAAGTATCGTAAGATAGCTACAATAATTGTAAGTATTAGGATTACGAGATCCATAATTCTCACACCCTCTCGCAGTTAATATTTAACTAGCGAATATGCCCAGAGGAAATACCCTTGGGGTACAAACAACAGTTCCAGCTGTTGTTTTGAGAAAAAACAAGTTAAACTGCATATAAATTATAACTCACTTTTTCATACTTAGTCAAAAACATGACATATTGTCATACTATTTATTTAAGATATAATCATAAAAAAATTTAGGGTTATTTATGGAACTAAAAAAGGGAAAATACAAGCACTATAAAGGTGTAATGTATGAAGTGCTAGACACAGCGCGTCATTCTGAAACAGAAGAGTGGATGGTGGTGTATAAGACTTTATATGGAGATTTTTCTACTTGGGTAAGACCGTATGAGATGTTTGTAGAGCGTGTTGAAGTAGAGGGTGTAATGGTAGATAGATTTAAAAAGGTAGATAATGAGTAAACAAGAAGTAAAGTGTCATTATTGTAAAAACATGATTGAAAAAGGTGTTAAGAACTGTCCGCATTGTAATACAGTAAACCCAAGTGTACGTGTAAAAGAAGTGATGATTTGGACTCTAGGTATGGTAGTTGTGTTGTATGTGGCTACAAGGATTTTTGCCTAGATTTTCGCTTAAATACCTTCCATTTTTCTAGTTTCAAAACTTACTAGTTCATCTTTTGAAAACCTGAAGAAAAGTTCTATGGGTCTACAACATACCTCACAGTCCTCTATGTAGTCAGAGACTTCTTCCGTGGTGTCTAATACCATAGAGATTTTCTCCCAGCAGTAGGGACAGGTAAAAAAGTGTTCCATTATGAAACCTCCATACTGGGGCACTTTTGCCCAACTTCTGCGTTAGATGTGAGTAAAGTTTCGTCATTTACTTGCTGTAAACTCCTCAACTTGACTAACCTCTGCCTTGAACTAGAACAAAATTGCTCCCAATATAAAGGTTTCATTATGAAAGTCTCATTATTTATCTTTTTTACTAAAGAATGTCGTTACCCATGATGGAAGCATGCATATATTGTCACAACCTCCATTTTTGTCACATTGGGTAAGGCGTATGTTACGCAGGAGTAAAAAGGCAAAGCCAAGAGCAACAAAGAGTGTCAATGCACCTGTAAGATAGTCTCCATATATAAAGTGCTGTATGCTCAACACAAGCATAATCAAAGTGACGATGAGACACATAGTATACTCCTAGTTTTTAATTGGCTGTATTATAACTAACTTTATCGTACTATAAATCTCTTTGTAGGTTTTGACATGTTGACATTTTGGGTTTATTTCAATTTTTAGAGCGAAAATTTAATGACATGCATTTGCTGTTTTGGGTATGTACTTGTATCAAATGATAGTCTACCTTCTTGGTTAATAAGCCAAATGACTTGCACGTTACTTGGAACTTTAAGATTTTTGAATGTTGTCTCTATATCTCCATCTGTAGCGCATATGATGATATTGGGTATCTCACGACTTGGCTGACGTAATAGGGCATTAAAGCCTGGTTCCATGATGGTTCCCCCACCACCATGTCTGAGTATGCATTTATCACGAACGCCAAATTTTTCTATACTTTTTATCTCAGTGTCTACTTGTACTAACGTGACATTTTTAATAGCATATTTACGCTGAATTGCTTGGACTTCAGACATCAAGGCTACGAGGAGTGTATCATCAACTGATCCTGAAACATCAAGTACTACACCAAGTTTAGGTTTTTTACCAGGACTGTAGCCATACAAATCTAAATCATCTGGATACATAGGGTGTTGTCTTGATTTATTTGGTTCTCTATAGCGCATAGAATTAGTCAGAAAGTTTCGCATCTTTTTGCTAAATATTTTTTTCCAGTCTTTATGTGACTTTCTTTTTTCAATTGAACGTAGTGCTTCAATAGCTTCGCTAGGGGTAAATCCTCGTGCAAAATTTGTTGAATCCTCTATCATCTCTTTTAGTGTAGTATCCATGAAAGCGTCTAATACATTATCATCCAAACCAATGGCTTCTTGAAGTTGTTCACCAAATTCATGGTTATCTATGCTGCATTCACCCTTATTTAATGCTTCAAGTGTTTTTTCAGATAAAGAAGTTGATTGAACATCTGTTTCATCGTTAGACTCATCTTCTTCGCCATTTTCGGATGACTCGCTATTTACCTCTGTATCATCATTTGAGGATTGTGGTTGCATATTTGTTTCATCATTAGACTCAGCTTCTTCGCCATTTTCAAATGACTCACTGTTTACCTCTGTATCATCTGAAGCATCTGATTGGATACTGGTCTCATAATTGAAATCTTCTTCTAAGTCATTAGTACACGATTGATCATTTTCATCTATATCTTTTTCTTGAGAGTCTATGATTAATGCTACATAGTATTCAAATTCTCTACCCACTTCATAGTCTTCAATACCATATTTGTCAGTTAAAGTCTGATACACAAGCGCTTGAATAGGAGAATCTTTATAGTTGCCTGTCCCAGGTAAATCTTTAATATAGGGAAACTCTCTATGACCATTAATGACTATATCTTTCGCCGTTTCAATAATCTTTTTATCTATACTGTCATCATAGTTTCCTCGACTAAAATGGTGATTGATAATATGTCCTGCACTATGTTTAAATATAGCAATGATTTGGTCTTTATGAATCACGCCTAGAATGACAGGATTGATAACAATGACAAAATTTTTTCCATTAAAATAGACCGCTGATGAAAATGATTCATTAAAGTGAAATTCATATTCACAGCGGCTAAGAAAATTTGCATACCACAGTAAGTCATTTTGATTGGTTGCGATCATGGAAATTATCATTTCTTTAAATATCGCTTTCCAACTATTATCAGGATTGGCAATGATAGATTCCACTGTTTCCATTGAATAAAGATGATTTTGATTAGTCTTCAAGTGATTTTTCCTTGTGAGCGTTTAATAACATAAGGTAATGAAGATAGCTCTGCAATTGTTTTGAGTAGTGCTTCTTTTTTCTTTCCCTCTAACGTAGGGAGAACATCTTTTACCAGATAAATAGTGTAATCAAAGATATTAGTAAATCGCTTTTCCCACATATCAGCAAAAACTGGATACTTTATTTTGTACTCTAGTGGCATATGTTTTACACGGGTTATATCTAGTCCTAATTCAATGAGGTAAGATAATGTGTCATAGGCTTTGTGAGAGTTCATAATCTGATTTAGGTATGTATGAAGAGAAGTATCCAGCAATAGACCTGCGTCATAAAGATATTTGAGTGATTTTACTTGGTTTTCGTTTATAATTTCGACAATAATATCTATACTAAGCATCTTTACATCAGCACCATCATGTACTGCTTGGCGTAACGCTTTCATATCGCCTTTGATAGCAGAGATTTTCATTTTGGCGAAGTGTTGTGCCTCTTTAGAAACGCCTCTTTCAATACAGTATTGACACAAATCATCATTTTCATATTTATACGCTGTTTCATAGGCATATACTAAATCTGGCATATGACTTAGTGCATTCAAGATCTCAATATATTTAAAACATACCGCTCTTGAAATCGTTATTTTGTTGAATTTTATATTTGAATTTAAGAGATACTCAATGATTTGGTAGTCAACTTTTCCACTCATATTATTTTTATACATGAGAGCATAAATACTACCAACATCTCCTTCTTTGTAGGCATTGTATTGACGATGTGCAGAGTTAAGTGCTTCATTTTTATCTGCTCCTATCATCAGTGCAAACTTCATGATATTCAAGTTATTATTGTATAGCCCTATGAGAAACAGACGTTTTTTATCAGGTAATCTCAAGGACTTAAAGTTTTCTATTGACTTTGGTTTCTCTAGGTAGTAGTCAAAAAGAAATTCTAATAAATTATTTTTTGTAGGTTTCCAATTTCCTGATCCATCCATTGGAGATGAACCCATCCATTTAGATAAGAGCATGTTGTTCTCAGCATGGATATTAAAACCATTTTCAATGAGCAACTGTAATATTTTTGTACTACGCATATTTTGTGTAGCAGATACAAAAAGAGACTGAGGTTTAGCCCCTTGCTCAATAGCTTGTTTTGCAAGCGCTAAATCACTTATATTGATTGCAGCTTGAAGAACTCCCATAAGTAGACCCTCATCCTTGCAATCTTTGAAATTGGGAATTAAAATCTGCAAATAGTGTTTATCTTTCTCTATAGCTTTTTGAAGTACAAACTCTTTGACTATGGCTCCATGTGCTAAAAGGAGTTCAATTATGGGATGATTGTCTATTTGTATAGCTATATTTAAAGCGTTGATAGGTATGTTTAGATTGAAGTTTGGCTCAGCTCCAGAACCAAGCCATTGTTTTACATCGTAGACGTTTCCATTTTCACACGCTTCTATGAGCTTTTTATGAAGGTATGCTTCGGTCATCTTATATCTTTATGATTGGATAAGTGATGCTATAAATGGGTTGGTTTGGTCAATATGTTTTACCAAACTATCTGATACTTTTTTACTGATACCTAAGTCATATTTTTCATCTACTTCATCGATAAGCTCTTCAGCCTCATCAAGACCAATTTTGATAGACATAATATGTTCTTCTGAACTTATTTTAAGCATCATCGCAAATATGTCATCTGTGATGCTTTTAGCTTTTAAGGCATAGAAGGAAGAGGTAAGGATATTTACCTGAGTCACTGGTTGGGCATTTTCCCACTTAGATTGTAAGGATGTGATGAGTTCAATGTAGTTTGCATTATTACTCTTTTCTCCTAGCAAATATGATGTGAAGTCTTTTTCGTTATTTTCGATTAAAAACGTCGCAAGTTGCTTTTGTATTTTAGAGAAGGTCAAAACAGTTGACTGGTGAATATAACTCGCAAGCTTAGGGGCAACTTCTTTACTTGATATAGTAGAAAGTAGTGCGACCAAATTAGTGGCTTTGTCACTATTTTTTTCATAGGTATAGAGTAAACGGGAGAGCATATCCCATCTTCTTGGGTCCATACCTGGATCACTCATATCATCTTCACAAGCATCCAGTAAAAAATCGGCACGGTTGTCATCAAGGTAGTTAATAATTAAGGGATGTATGGTTTGTCTATTGTACTTGCTGTCATGTTTTAGCGCATAGTTTGTTTTCCATGACTCAAGTGTCGTTTTTACTTTGATGATGGCCATTCTACTTAGCATTGCTTTATCTAGTGATTCAACAAGATAATTACCATCATCTATGGGGTTTCCTGCAGCTACAATAAACAATGAGTCTGGTAATTTAATACTATCAGAACCAAACTCTTTTTTGAGTATTAAGTTCATTAAACTTTGAAGGTTTTGTGGTTCGGATCGGTTGAGCTCATCTATAAAAAGAAGCGTCTCTTTATTATTTTGATCATTTTGCAGTATTCTAGCTACCCAGTTAGGTATGGACTTATTAAATACCGTATATTTCTCATCATTAATACCAGCCACAATATCTGTTGAAACAGTTCTACCGTAAAATTCAATGTGGTCTAATGAAGCAACACCCATAATAATACAATCCATTACTCTTGCCAAGGAGTACTGCTCTATGATAGTTGTTTTACCTATCCCAGATTCACCTTCTAAATAGGGGACTATTTGGGATTCCTTGTATATATCTAAGTCCGAAAAACTAATATTCATTTGTAATCACTGTAAATATACTTCTTATTTGGTTTCTCATATTTTATTCCTCAATTCTTTACTTTTCTTAAAATTATATTTAGGCTTCCGGTTAATTAGAGCGTTCTATTGTTTGTATACGAGAATTGTACTATAATTTTGAATTAAAACTAAGGACTTACTATGTCAGAGATTATAGGCCATTTTCAAACTCTCACCCAGATACCTCACTGTTCAAAAGAAGCAGAATTACTTTTAGACTTTTTAGTAGATTTTGCTAAGACTAGAGGCTATGAGGTTGAGGTTGATGAGGTTAAAAATATTTATATACATAAAGGTAACCCTACACTTTGTTTACAGGCACATTATGACATGGTATGTATGGGAAAAGCACCCATGATTGAAACCTATATTGAAGAGGGTGTGATGAGGGCTAAAGACTCATCATTGGGTGCAGACAATGGCATGGCAATAGCGATGATGATGCAAAATATGGATGAGGGTTTAGCGTTAGAGTTTTTACTCACTTCAGATGAAGAAATAGGACTCATAGGCGCCAATGAAGTAGCTTTTGAGTTAAAAAGTAAATATATGCTTAACCTAGACTCTGAGGATGAAGCTGAGGTTTATATAGGGTGTGCTGGGGGTGCAGACATCACAGCTTTTAAACAAGATGCGTATGTAGAGGGCAAGGGATCTTGTTATGAAGTGGCAGTTAAAGGACTAGTAGGTGGACACTCCGGCGTAGATATAGACAAAGGGATAGACTCTGCAATCAAAGTACTTGGAGCTTATCTAGCAAAAAATGGCGTTACACAGCTTGCAAGTATATATGCAGGAGAAAGACGTAACTCCATACCTGCAAATGCAGTAGCCATAGTAAGAAGTGAAAAACCTTTAACGAATGCTACAGATGTAACCACTAGAGTCTTAAAAGAGGAGCCAAAAGTTTTAAAAGAGGGTGCTAAAATAATAGAACTTATAGATACATTTAAACATGGTGTACATGCCACCAATGATGCACTTGGTATTCCTGATATAAGCATCAACCTTGCCATCATCACAGCTGACGAAAAAGGTGGTGTCAAAATAGAAACCTCTGCACGTGCCATGGGAGCAGAGGCGTTAGAGCTACTCACTTCTGAGACAGTGAATCTATTTGAAAACTATAGTTTTGAGGTACAAGTAGAAGACAAGTACCCAGCATGGAAACCTGATATTTCATCATTTACTAATTTAGTGAGTGAAGAGATGAAAGCAGTATTTGGGCATACAAAGATGATGGCAATTCATGCGGGGTTGGAGTGTGGCGTCATTGCAGAGAAGTACCCCTCCATGAAGTTCGCTTCTATTGGACCTACTATAAGGTATCCTCATTCTACGCGTGAAGAGGTAGACTTACTTTCTGTAGAGAGAACCTATGAGGTATTGAAAGGTATCATTCAAAACATAGGAGAGGTAAAATGAATTATCCGCTATTTTCCAAAGAGAATAACTCTTTAGCTAAAAAATACCTTACCAAAGAAGTGTTTGAGACAATTAAAGATAAAAAAACCTCTTTAGGTTATGGTCTTGAGCGGTTAATACACTCAGGATTAAACAATGATGACAGTGAAATAGGTGTGTATGCTGGAGACAAAGAGTCTTACAGCACATTTAGTCTACTTATATCTCCTATTATTGAGTCATATCATGGTTTTACAACATCCTCACTACACAAAAGTAATATGAATCCAGAAGATTTAGATACACCCAATCCAGATAAAGAGGGAATGTATATTCTATCTACACGTATTAGGGTAGGTAGAAATCTTGAAAATATGCCTTTAGGCGCAGCCATAAGTAAAGAAGAACGAAACAGATTGGAAGCTATGGTTGTAGACGCCTTGTCATTACTTGAGGGTGAGTTGGCCGGAGAATACTACGCATTAGACGGTATGAGTAAAGATGTACAAAACAGACTTATCAAAGATCACTTCTTGTTTAAAGAGGGTGACAGGTTTTTAGAATATGCTGGACTCAATAGAGATTGGCCCAAAGGACGAGGCATCTATCATAATATAAACAAAACATTTCTTGTTTGGGTTAATGAAGAAGATCAGTTACGTATTATTTCTATGCAAGAAGGTGGCGATATAAAAGAGGTATTTACAAGATTAGTAACTGCCATAAAACGCATGGAATCAAGATTAACATTTTCATACAGTGAAAAATTAGGCTACATTACTTCTTGTCCTACAAATTTGGGTACTGCCATGCGAGCAAGTGTACATATCGCATTACCAAATCTTTCAAATCGTATGGACAAGTTTACGGCCATTACCAAGCAGTATCATTTACAAATAAGAGGGATAGATGGAGAACATACGCAAAGTAAAGGGCATATATTTGACATCAGTAATGCACGTAGGCTAGGTGTTACAGAAGTTCAAGCAGTTGAAGAGATGTACCATGGTGTTGTCGCACTTATTGCTGCAGAAAAAGCATTAGATTAAGTGTATATAATGTAGTTGATAATACTTTCCCTTATCTATGAATTTATTTACATTTGCTATCATTGGTTGTGGCACTATGATTTAATATATATCTAAATATTATTGTAGTACATTTTAATTTTTGATAAAAAGGGGTGTATCATGATAAAGATAATATTATTAAGTAGCATAATATTAGTGACAGATATTTGTGCCAATTTTAATTTTGGAGAGTGTTCAGGTTCTGGTACCTTTGAACAAGAAATTGAACATTATAATAATGACTATGAAAATTCTGTGACTGTGGGTAGTATACCAGAAGGGATTCAAGGATTAGACATTAAACTCATTTCAGAAAATGATGTGGACATACGTCTATATTGAGAGAATCATGATAAAATTGTACATTGGCCTTATGGGATACATAATCACTATGATATAAAACGTAAGCTCTATATGGATGTTAATATTACTTATAGTGGATACAATGGTACAAATGGAAATAAAGGACATGAGTTTATTACAGTTCATGGAAGTACGCCTGAGGCTATGACAATGAAAGCATTTGGCTATCGTTCTGGTTATGCTACCGTGAACTACAGCTGGACTGGTAAAGACAATTGTGAACAAAATACAGATGGTAATGGTATGTTTGTACAAACATTACGTGAAAATGATATTAGCTTAGTAGGAACAATCCCTCCAAATGTACAGAATCTAGAGATACATTTAAAATCATCATCAGATTTAGATATACAACTTTATAGTCAAGATGGTACTGCAATTGTTTCATGGCAACCTACTGGATTACTTTCTGGACCAATTAAGCAAAGTATCTTATATAATGATATGAATATAACATGGTCAGGTTATAATGGTACGAACGGTAAACAAGGCCATGAGTATATTACAGTGACACCCAAAACGGCAGAAGTGTTAGTAATGAAAGTTTTTGGCTATGAGGCTGGTGAAGCAAATGTAACCTACTCTTGGGGAGAAACCAATATAACTAGCCCAGAAGATATGTATACTAAAGATGTTAAAAACTATATTTTTGGACATAGTCTTATTAATCATGAACATGCCCAAAACCAACCAGCTTCAAATGAATTAGGTGTACCACATTGGCTTTATCACTTAGCTCAAGCAGATGGCAATACTTATGCAGTTGATGGACAATATGGATTTATGCCAACACATGCAAATACACTACCTCCAGAAAGCCAATGGCACTTTAATGATGTCCCACATGTATGGGATTCAGAATCAAGTATATCTTTTGCAGATGCTGGTTTTACGACAGTAATGCTTACCCCTGCTAATTTTATACAATGGGAACCAGTTAATGGTCAACCTTATGCATGGGATGGAGATACACGTACCCCTGTGGAAGTAACTCTTGAAGTTATAGATTGGATAGCATCTCAAGTACCTAATGCTGATATCATTATCTACCAAAATTGGCCAGATATGGGTTCATATGCTGAGTCTTTTCCGCCTACACCTATTAAATTTTCAGAGTATAATACTTATACACAAGGAGCATGGCTTACATGGTGGGATGCATATATTTTAGCCCTCAAAACTGCTAGACCAAATATCAATATTAGGATGATTGATGTTGGAACAATTTTAAGTAAGGTACTAACCAATACGTCAGCCAATCAAATTTTACCTTCACAACTTTATGAAGATAATGCTCCACATGGTAGACCAACACTTTACTTTTTATCAGCGCTTATCACTTATATGGGAATGTATGCTAATTTAGCACCACAGAATTTTTCTATACCAAATACAATTAATCCTATCATTACCAATAATTATCAGTCTATTGTAAATTATATTTGGCAAGAGTTAGGAAATGAATAAAAATAAGTTTACATTTATTTATCATTAATCATGTTTTTTATAGAAAAAACTTATTATTGATTAATGTTTATAAACATCAATATACAAAATTAGTGGTAAAATAAAAGTATGTATGAATAAAGAAATTAAGGAGAAAAATGAAAACGATATTTGAGGATATAGAATATTTAAAAAAAGAGCTAGACGATAAAAAAGCTAAAAAAATTTTAAATGAACTTGAAGAGAATATCCATCTATTAAAAACAAAAAGTGGTTTATCTCAGTTAATGGGTAAAAAGAGACTCGCCAAGATAACACGTAATGTAGAGTATGAAAATGAACTCAAAGCATTACAAGTTGAGCTTATTAAATTACAAAATTGGGTTTATGAAAACAATAAACGTGTAATGATTATCTTTGAAGGGCGTGATGCAGCGGGTAAAGGTGGATCAATTAAGCGTTTTACCCAATACTTAAATCCTAGAAAATTTAGAGTGGTAGCTTTACAAAAACCAACTGAAGTAGAGACGGGACAATTTTATTTTCAACGGTACTTTCAACATCTTCCAAACCCAGGTGAGATAACTTTCTTTGATAGATCATGGTATAACCGTGCGATTGTTGAACCAGTATTTAATTTTTGTACTGAAGAGCAGTATCAAAAGTTTATGAGAGAAGTTCCTGAGATTGAGCATGCATTGGTAGATGATGGTATTATTTTGATTAAACTATGGTATTCCATTACAAAAGAGAACCAACAAAAAAGATTTAAAGAGCGTATGACTAACCCGCTTAAACACTGGAAGTTAAGTCCTGTAGATCAAAAAGCCCAAGAGATGTGGGATAAGGTGACTTTTTATAAAGAAGAGATGTTTAGCCGTTCACATACAAGTTATGCACCTTGGGTCATTGTCAATAGTAATGACAAAAAGACTGCAAGGTTAGAATCTATCCGTTATGTACTTTCTCAGTTAGATTATGAAGGTAAAGATGAAGCCAATATAAACTTACATCATGATCCAGATGTGGTAGAACGTTACCATAGAAAGTCTCACTCAGAAGGCTAAACTTTAAAAGTTTGTGTGGTTTTACAGTGTGCTTCCATGAAGCACCCTTCACACTCAGGTTTTACGGCTTTACATCTATATCGTCCAAAAAGCACCATTGCTTGATGAAGTAAATGTAAGTCGGTTTTAAATTTCTTACTGAGTTCCTCTTCACATTTTATGGCTGTTTTAGTATCACTAAGTCCTAAACGATGGGCTACCCTATAGACATGGGTGTCTACAGCCATGAGGTTAGCTCCTGCGTATTCTATCATGACGACATTAGCTGTTTTTTGTCCTACACCTGCAAGTTTGACAAGTTCATCACGTTCTAGTGGTACTTCACCCTCATAGTTTTCGATGACAGACTGTGCCATTTTAATCAGATTTTTGGCTTTGTTATTAAAAAAAGAACAGGTGTTGAGGTAAGACTTTACCTCTTCTAAATCAGCATTGGCTAAAGCAATAGGGTTAGGGTATTTTTCAAACAGTGCAGGGCTTATAATGTTCACACGCTTATCTGTACATTGTGCAGAAAGCATGACGGCAATAAGAAGTTCATAAAGATTTGTATAGTTAAGTTCAGTCAGAGAATCCGGATAGTGGTGCAAAAAGAGATTTTTTATCTCATCAATCTCTTTTTTTGTTGCTTTTTTAATTTTCGCCATGACTTATACCTTGCCTTAAATAGAATAAGACTAAAATATTACCATATTAATGATTGATTTACCCAAGAGGGTTATACTTCTTTTTAATATTAATTACATAAGGATTTTAAAGCATGTTAAAACTAGCAAAAACTTCACTATTGTCTGTTGCCCTGATGGCTACAGCAGTGACTGCATCAGATATATTGGCTACGGTTAATGGTAAAAACATTACGAAACAAGAGGCAGAAACATTTGTAAATGCATCACAGCCACAAGCGCACTTTGCTGACTTAAATGATGAGCAAAAAAAGATCATAGTAGAACGTTTGGTTGAAAAGGTACTTTTCACAGAGTTGGCAGCCAAAGAAGGAATTGAAAAAAAGCCTGAGTTTACACGTAACATGGAGAAAATCAAAGAAGAGCTTCTTGTAAATATGTGGATGAAAGAACAGATGGATAATGTTGTAGTAAGCGACAGTGAAGCAAAAGATTTCTACACTAAAAATGAAGCAAACTTTATGCAAAAAGAGTCTGTACACGCAAGACATATTTTAGTGAAAGAAGAGAGTGAAGCTACAAGTATCATTGGAGAGTTGAAAGCACTTAAAGGTGAAGAGCTCAAAACAAAATTTATTGAATTAGCAAAAGCAAAATCTACAGGACCTTCAGGACCAAAAGGTGGAGACTTAGGGGTTTTTAGTAAAGGACAAATGGTACCAGAGTTTTCAAAAGCTGTTTGGGAACTAGAAGTAGGATCATCAACGACTGCACCAGTAAAAACACAGTTTGGCTATCATGTTATTTATTTAGAATCAAAAAATGCAGCCAAAGCAACAGCATATGATACAGTGAAAGAGAAAATAATTACATCGCTTAAGCAACAACAGTTTGGAGCAAAAATAACCGAAATGGCAAAAGAGCTTAAAAGTAAAGCAACAATAGTTATGCCATCTTCTGAGGCAAATGTTTCTAAATAATATGAAAAAAATTCTTACCGTATCTGTCGTTACTATGTGTTTAACACATGGTCTACAGGCAGACGCACTAAAAAACTCTTTAAGCAATATTATGTCTGAAAATGACTCTACGGGAATGGTCAACCTCAATGGCATTAATATTAATGGCAAACCTAAAAGGGTAGCACCCAAAAAAGTAGCTAAAAAGACACGTCCTGGTAGTGCAATTATAGGACACTATGAAGAAAACAAGCCTGTTTATAAAAAAGAGGCAGACAAATATGTAAAAAAAGTGACTAAAGGCAAGATAACAGATATTGACTTTTTGCCGCGTGAACAACGACTTCTCATCTTAAAAGATTTACAGAACATCTATAAAGCTAAATATTTTAAGAGTAGAAAACCTACTGCAGTGATAGCAACTGTTGATGGTGAAAATATATATAAAAAAGATGCTGATACTTATTTAAAAGAAGTAACTTCTGGTCAGTTGAAAGACTTTGATAGACTTGATGAAAATCAACGATTTGCCTTGGTCAATGACTTAGCAAGATCTTTTGTTATAAATACTAATGTCTCTATGGATATTACGCAAATGGAAAAAGATGAAATTTTTAAGCAAATGTGGCTTGAAAAGCAAAGAAAAACCATTGATGTAAGTAGTGATGAGATGCTAACATTGTATGAATATAAGAAAAAACAAACATTGGCCAATAACCCTCAAGCAGTTATCCCACAATATATGAGTATTGGTCAAAAATTGAAGAATGAAATTATTGAAAATAAAATTATGAATAACATAACAAAAGATATTAACATCACAATTTTTTATGATGATAATAATATTTCATCTGAAGCAAAATGAAAAAGGAAATAGAATGATAAATATACATAAAGCTTTATTAGTAGTCCTATTAGGATTTACGTTAATGACGGCACAATTGTCCGCAAAAACAGCTGCAACAGTGAATGGATTAAAAATTACAGTAGCAGATGCTAATAAAGCATTAAAGGTATTGACTAAAGGTGAAAAAACTTGGAAAACTTTACCAAAAGATGGAAAACAACAACTCATAGAGATGATGGCACCTTCAAAATTAGTTGCATATGTAGCCAGTAAAGAGTTGACACAAAAAGAAAAGCAGACAGCACTTTCTGGTTTTTGGATGCAGAAAAAAATGGCTAAGGTTAAAATATCTGATAAGGAAGCAAAAAAGGCCTATAATAAAATGCTAAATGCATCAAAAAAGATGAAGGGTAAAGAAAAAATACCTCCATTTTCTAAAATAAAAGGCAGTTTAAAAATGCAATTGGCACAAGAAAAAGTGATAAGCAGTGTCATGAAAAAAGCTAAAATTAAACTCAAATAATAGGGAAATTGATGTCAAAAAAAGTTTTAGATGTAGTAGATGCGGGTGTTGTAACAGGTGAGAATCTTCAAAAATTATTGAAAGTGGCTAAAGATGAAGGGTTTGCATTACCTGCGGTAAATGTGGTGAGTACATCTTCTATCAATGCTGTGTTAGAAGCGGCAAAAAAAGTAGATTCGCCAGTGATTGTTCAGTTTTCAAATGGTGGGGGAGCATACTATGCTGGTAAAGGATTACCTTCAGAAGAGGCAGCAATACTTGGAAGTATATCTGGTGCACGGCATGTACATACCGTAGCTAAAGCATATGGTGTACCGGTAGTACTTCACACAGATCATGCAGCAAGAAAGTTACTTTCATGGATAGATGCATTGTTAGATGCGAGTGAGTCACATTTTGAAGCACATGGTGTACCACTCTTCTCTTCACATATGATAGACCTTTCTGAAGAGCCTATAGAAGAGAACATCACTACGTGTAAAATTTACCTTGAACGTATGGCTAAAATAGGCATGACATTAGAAATAGAGTTAGGTGTTACAGGTGGGGAAGAAGATGGTGTAGATAATACTGACATCGATAACGCATTGCTCTACACACAACCAGAAGAAGTAGCGTATGCGTATGAAGAGCTTATGAAAGTCTCTCCAAACTTTACCATAGCTGCGTCATTTGGTAATGTACATGGTGTCTATAAACCAGGGAATGTAAGTTTAACACCAAAAATACTAGATAACTCTCAAAAATTTATAGAAGAGAAATACAATACTGGTGAAAAACCTGTCGATTTTGTTTTTCATGGTGGGTCTGGATCTGAGTTAGCAGATATAAGAGAAGCTATCTCATACGGTGCAGTAAAGATGAATATAGATACCGATACTCAATGGGCATTTTGGGATGGTGTGAGAGGTTATGTTGCAGAACATAAAGATTATTTGCAAGGACAAATTGGTAACCCTGATGGTGAAGATAAGCCAAATAAGTCTCATTATGATCCTCGTAAATGGATACGTGCTGCGGAGGTTTCTATGGTTGAGAGACTTGAGAAGGCTTTTGATGACTTGAATTGTATTGGACGGAATTAATATATTTTCTTTTTTTTAGTAACTTTCCTCTTTTATAGATTGCGGCGTTGTTCCCTTTCATTTTTTTTAGAAAAAAACGAAACAAAAAAATCGTCTCTCTTCTCGAATCGCTGCGCTTTCAAGGTCGTTCAGAGAGACAGGCACACTTCGTGTGATTAATGGACGAGCTTATGTTATTAAATTCTTCTCCTATTCAAACTATAACGTTTAAAAATCAAAATTTTTATCTTAAAAGAGATGATTTACTTCATCCAGACTTTTCTGGTAATAAAGCGCGTAAGTTTTATTACTTCCTTCAAAATGATTTTCCAGCTATCAATAAACTTGTCTCCTATGGGTCTGCACAGTCTAATGCGATGTATTCGCTTTCTGTACTTGCAAAAATGAAGGGCTGGGAGTTTGAGTATTTTGTAGACCATGTGGCAGCGTATTTGAAAGACAGCCCTCATGGTAACTATAAAGCGGCACTTAATAACGGTATGAGACTTCGACAGGCTCAGTCACCATCATTGTCTGAGTGTTCCCTGAGCTTGTCGAAGGGAATGGAAGAGGAAGATAATATACTGTTTATAGAAGAGGGTGGACGACAGAAAGAAGCGGAGTATGGCATACAAATACTTGCACAGGAAATCATACAATGGCAAGAAGAACATGATGTAGAAGAACTCAATATTTTTCTTCCTTCAGGTACAGGAACTACAGCACTTTTTTTACAGAAACACTTGCCAGATAATAGAGTCTATACAAACCCTTGTGTTGGAGATACAGACTATCTTAAAAAGCAGTTTTTTGAACTAGAAGAGGAGGAGAGTCTTCATCCAACTATTATATCTTTATCTAAAAAACATCATTTTGGAAAACTTTATAGAGAAAACTACAAAATTTGGCTAAAATTACAACAACAAACGGGAGTGGTCTTTGACCTCCTTTATGATCCTTTAGGGTGGCGAACTTTACTTGCACATCCTGAGGTTTTTTCTAAACCTATACTCTACATACATCAAGGTGGTGTGTTAGGTAATGAAAGTATGCTCCCAAGATATGAAAGAAAATATAAGGATATATTGTGAAGATATTTTACAGTAGTGATGACACATTTGAAGCAAACTTTGCTGAACTTTTAGAACGTGGTAAGATGGACATAGAGGGTGTAACAAGCATCGTCTCTGGTTTACTAAAAGAGATACAAACTGAAGGTAATACAGCACTTAAAGCACAGATAGCAAAGTTTGACAGATGGGAACCAAAAGAAGATGCTGAACTTCTTGTCAGCACAGATGACATGGAAAAAGCCTATCATAACATAGACCCACAACTTCGTGATGCACTGCACTTGGCATATGACCGTATAGAGAGTTACCACCAAAAGCTTATGCCTAAAACGTGGATGGATACAGAAGCAAACGGTACGATACTTGGGCAAAAAGTGACTGCAGTCGATAGGGCAGGTCTTTACATCCCTGGAGGTAAAGCAGCATACCCTAGTTCATTACTTATGAATGTGATTCCCGCACAAGTGGCAGGTGTAGAAGAGATAGTTGTATGTACCCCAGCACCAGACAATGAGCTTAATGAACTTCTACTTGCGGCATGTCACCTTTGTAAAGTGACTCAAGTCTACAGAGTAGGTGGAGCATCTGCTATTGGTGCGATGGCGTATGGTACTGAGACTATCCCTAAAGTAGATGTGATTACAGGACCTGGTAATATCTTTGTGGCAACGGCAAAAAAACTTGTCTATGGAGAAGTAAACATAGACATGATAGCAGGCCCTTCTGAGATAGGTATATTAGCAGATGAGAGCGCAAGAGAAGACTACATTGCCATAGACTTGCTAAGCCAAGCAGAGCATGATGAGATGGCATCTTCTATACTCATCACTACTGATGATGAACTTGCAAATAAGGTTAGTGATAAAGTAGAAGAGTATCTCGGTACGCTTAGCCGTGAAGAGATAGCTAGAAAGTCTATAGAAGAGCGTGGAGCTATCATTGTAACCGCTAGCATGGAAGAAGCGATAGAACTCATGAATGACATAGCGCCAGAACACTTAGAAGTCATTACAAAAGACCCTATGGGATTACTAGATGACATTAAACATGCAGGAGCTATCTTTTTAGGTGAGAACACACCTGAACCTATAGGTGACTATGTCGCAGGCCCTAACCACACCCTACCTACAGGTGGAACAGCGAAGTTCTACTCACCACTGAGTGTAGAGCACTTTTTGAAAAAATCTTCTATTATCTCTATGTCTAAAAAAGGCATGGAGGAGATAGGTGAGCAGTGTGCGTTGATAGCCAATACTGAAGGGTTGACTGCGCATGAGGAATCTGTGCGAATTAGGTTGAGAGATTAAAAATTGAATTGGGGATAGAATGAAAAGAATATACATATTGTTATTTTTAGGGATTATATCTATTATGACGGGGTGTGCAAAGACCAACTATAATATATTAATGCCAAAGTCTAATTTAACTAATAATAGTTCAATTGTTTTGATGGGAATTAAAGGGAAGCAAAAGGTTAATTATTTACAGTTTGAAAGTTGGAGTAAAATGCCTCCTGCATGTAATTATAGAGGTATTTATGATAATGTAGTTGCACTAGAAATTGATACGCCACAAAGTCAATTTAAGATGGGTGTATATACAACTTTAAGAGGTGCAGCAGGTTATAGTCATACTGGAGTTGGGTATGGCTATATTACTGTTGATTCAAAAGGGATTAGTATAAGTAAAAGGGGAATATACTATTATGGTATTTTGGATACAGATACGCAGACTATTGATCAAAATATAGATAGAAGGTTTTTAATAAATGCAAAGAAAAAATATAAAGAATTAGTAAAAGATTTAAAACCAATAAATTTTATGTGGTAAATAAATCTTTCTTCGGTTATAATAAAGGAACAGTAAGGGGTACTAAGTTTAAGATGATTGGGTATATGTAGGTCAGATTATCTTCATACCGATAATTCCAATATGAATAATGTAGAAATTTACTGGTTCAATAGCTCTGCTATTGAACTCCTATCAGTCTTATAAACCTATAAAAATATTCTTTCCATTCAAGATACTGATAGATGCTTTACAGCTGGAGCTGAAAAGCGAGGAGAAGTAGGATATATATCTTTATTCTCTTTATAGTTTTAAGAGATTTCCTTACGATGCTTCACCTTAACAACTTCAACTGTCACAATCTCTTCTTCAATAGCGTAAATCACACGATAATCACCAACACGTATACGCCAAAAAGGTGAAAGGTTTCCCACAAGTTTTTTTCCTGAGTATGGGTCAGTAGTGAGGGTAGTTCTTATTTTAGATAAGATACGTGTTTGCCAAGTCTTATCTATTTTCTTTAAGTCCTTGATGACTTTATCATCAATCTTTAGTGTGTACACCAAGTGCATTCTCCAACTCTTCAAGGCTTATGAGGTTTCTTGTTTCATTATCTTGACGTTTTAGTACCTCATAGTAATCTTCCATGTCTTCAAGGTAGTTAGAAAGAGCCTCTTTAACAAAAAAACTTTTAGAACGTTGGGTACTTTTGGCTAGTCGTTCGATACGTGCTTCCATCTCTTTGGGTAAACGAATTGAAATCATAATGACTCCTTTGTATGATATGTCATACAAGTATAACAAAATTATATGAATAGTGCAATGCATGATTTTTAGATGATGGGAGTTTAGAATAGGCGTGATTATTAGAGAGAACTAACCCTATAAAAGATAACTAATAATCGAAAAATAAATGATTGTTTAAAAGTAGTGGCGCGGTGGACGAGACTCGAACTCGCGACCCCCTGCGTGACAGGCAGGTATTCTAACCAACTGAACTACCACCGCGCATAAACCTATTGAAAGGTTGAAAAGAATTGTATCAGAAATACTTTAAAAGTAAGTCAACTTTTTACCAACAAAACTAGTTTTGTGAGCTGTCTGCTGAAGACGTATCAATGGTGGTCGCTACAAGACTCGAACTTGTGACATCTACCTTGTAAGGGTAGCGCTCTACCAACTGAGCTAAGCGACCTTTTTTTGGACTGCAATTATACCGTAAATAACTTTGGCGACCCCTAAAGGATTTGAACCTCTGTTTTTACGTTGAAAACGTAATATCCTTGGCCACTAGATGAAAGGGTCAATAAGATACCAAATAAACAGTCATTTGTTAATGGTGGTCGCTACAAGACTCGAACTTGTGACATCTACCTTGTAAGGGTAGCGCTCTACCAACTGAGCTAAGCGACCAAATATTTAAAGAACGTAAAATCAACAAAGTTAATCTTTACTTACGCTAACGCTATGTTGTCTTCAGCAGACAGCTCTCGCACTAATGCTCTTTAGTTATTACGTATTATAGTGGTGACCCTTCATGGATTCGAACCATGGGCCCACTCCTTAAAAGGGAGTTGCTCTACCAACTGAGCTAAAAGGTCATTGTGGCGCGGTGGACGAGACTCGAACTCGCGACCCCCTGCGTGACAGGCAGGTATTCTAACCAACTGAACTACCACCGCACATATAACACTATAAAATCAGCTTTCACTAACGAAATAAGTTTCGTGAGCCGTCTGCTGAAGACGATATTAATGGTGACCCTTCATGGATTCGAACCATGGGCCCACTCCTTAAAAGGGAGTTGCTCTACCAACTGAGCTAAAAGGTCATTTTTGTACTCATTCTGTGAATAAGTGGACGGAATTATAGCCCATAAAGCTTATATTGTCAAGAGATTTTGGGCATTTTTTTTAAATTTCTAGAACTTCTTTTAACTTCTCGATAGCCAAGAGCGTAGATTGCTCTTGTACCTGCTCTCTGTCACCTTTAAAAAGGCATTTGTATATTGTTTGATTTGTTGGTGTGTTTAGACCTATATAGACTGTGCCTACTGGTTTTTCTTTTGTGCCCCCATTGGGTCCGGCAATACCAGAGATGGCTATAGCATAATCACTTTTGAGCGTATCTGTCATAGTACTAATACCCTCTAACATCTCTTTAACACACTGTGAACTAACGGCACCATGTTTCTCTAGAGTCTCTTGTGTTACACCAAGCCATGCTTTTTTAATGTCATTTGAGTAGCTTACTACAGAGCCATGAAATACTGTAGAGGCTCCAGATATAGAGGTAAACGAAGCAGCCAATCTACCACCTGTACATGATTCGGCAAATGAAATTGTTTGTTTCTTTGCTGACAGTTTTTCTATTATTTTTTCAAGGTCTGGATAATTTATTTTCATAAAATCATTATAACAATATTTCTCTGTTAGGGTGGGTTGTACTCGGAGAAGGAACCTACATTTTATGCAAGATAATTATAATTATCTTTTAGATATAATCTCACGATAATATAAGACAATGACAAGGTATTATCAACAATGGATTTTAAAGACACTCTCCTTCTTCCTAAAACAAATTTCCCAATGCGTGGAAACCTCCCTACAAATGAACCTAAAAAATATAATGCATGGTATGATACAGGTATTTATGAACAGATGAAGGCTAAACGTGAGGGTGCACCTATGTTCACGCTTCATGATGGACCTCCTTATGCCAATGGTGATATACATATTGGTCATGCACTGAATAAAACACTTAAAGACATTATTTTAAAATATAATTATTTTCAAGGGAAAGCTGTCCGTATGACACCAGGTTGGGACTGTCACGGATTGCCAATTGAACAAAAAGTAGAAGAAAAACTTGGTAAAAGCAAGAAAGAAGCATTGCCAACTGAGAAGTTTAGAGAGCTTTGTCGTGCACATGCAACGAAGTTTGTAGATATCCAAAAAGATGGATTTAAGCAGTTAGGTATCATAGCAGATTGGGAAAATCCTTATGTCACGATGGACTTTAAGTTTGAAGCTAACATTTACAGAACACTTTGTGATGTAGCAAAAAAAGGACTGTTGGTTGAACGTCATAAGCCTATTTTTTGGTCTTGGGCTGCACGTACAGCACTTGCTGACGCTGAAGTGGAGTATGAAGATAAAGAAGATTATTCTATCTATGTGCATTTTGAGTTAAGTGATGCAGCAAAAGAGACACTAGGTGTAGAAGGTAAAGCAGGGCTAGTCATTTGGACAACCACACCTTGGACACTTCCTTCAAATACGGGTATCTCTTTAAATCCTGAAGAGATGTATGTACTGACAGATGATGGACATATTGTTGCAGAAGCGCGTTATGACGCGATGATAGAAGAGGGTGTCGTAAGTGGACATGCTTCACGTAAGATAGCTGCAACTGAGATGAATCATTTGTTAAGTATAAACCCTGTCAATGGTAGAAGTTCAAAAATAGTTCTTGGAGAACATGTCCTTATGGATGGTGGTTCAGGATGTGTACACACAGCACCGGGACATGGTGAAGATGACTATAGAGTTGGACTCCTTAATGATTTAGAAGTGGTAATGCCTGTAGATGAGAGAGGTTGTTATGATGAGTCTGTAGTGGGACTAAATTTACTTCCTAATCCACAAGATTTTGTTGGCATGCATATTTTTAAAGCCAATGAACCAATTTTAGAGATATTGGGCGATAATTTACTGAAAAAATCTATGTTTACGCACTCTTACCCACACTGTTGGAGAACAAAAAAGCCACTGATTTATCGTGCAACAAATCAATGGTTTATCTCTATAGATGATAGAGCTACAGATGCGAAAGAGACGTTACGCAACACAGCACTAAACGCCATAGAAGATGTAGAGTTCTTTCCTAAAACATCTAAAAATAGACTCAAACCAATGATAGAAGGTAGACCTGATTGGTGTATATCTCGTCAGCGTTCTTGGGGTGTACCCATAGCCTTCTTTAGAGTTAAGAGCACCAAAGAGGTTATTTTTGATGAAGAGGTATTAGAGCATGTGGCTAATTTATTTGACACACATGGTGCAGATGCTTGGTATGCTATGTCTAATGCAGAGTTATTGCCAGAGGGTAGTAAATATAACCCTGATGATTTAGAAAAGATATCTGATATCCTAGATGTATGGTTTGACTCTGGCTCTACATGGAATTCTGTACTTAGTTCAGGTAACTATGATGCAGGAGATTACCCTGCGTCACTTTATATAGAAGGTTCTGACCAACATAGAGGTTGGTTCCAATCATCACTTCTACTTAGTTCGGCTGTTAATGAAGTATCACCTTATAAAACACTTATCACGCATGGTTTTACTGTAGATGATAAAGGTGAAAAGATGTCTAAGTCTAAGGGTAACGTAGTTGCTCCAGACAAGGTCATTAAGCAATATGGATCTGAAATACTTAGACTATGGGTAGCACTTTCTGATTATCAGTCTGATTTAAAAATCTCTGACGGGATCTTGAAGCAAACAGCAGAACAGTATAGGAAAATACGTAATACATTTAGATTTTTACTAGCAAATGTAGATGATCTTGAATCGTATGTCTCAAATGATGCTTATGGAGAGCTAGACAGATGGATACTTGCTAAAGCAAGTGAGGTATTTGCTTCAGTAAAAGCTAGCTTTGATGAGTATGATTTTCTACGTGGATTTGCAACACTGAATTATTTCATTACCAATGAGCTCTCTGGTATATATATGGATATTACCAAAGATAGACTCTATTGTGAAGACAAAAACGATGCAGTTAGACGAGCAACACAATCAGCGATGGCACATATCTCTAAGGCGATGCTAGGATTGATAGCACCTGTACTAACCTACACATCAGATGAGATACTTGAATATGCACCAGCACTTTTTAAAGAAGGTATGGAAAATGTATTTGACCTTGTGTACGTGCCAGTACCAGAAATGACAAGTACATTTGACGATACCATACTCATGGAAGCAAGAGTAAGATTTTCTGAAGCAGTAGATAAACTCAAAAAGGAGAAGCTTATGAAGTCTACACTTGAAGTAGAGATAGCAGGAGATATGAATCTTTTTGCTATTCATAACAGTAAAGATTTGGAAGATTGGTTTGTAGTCTCTGCTATGAAATCATCTTCCCAAGGTGAACAAGTAGCAAGTTTTGAGGTCGAAGGGTTACTATTTACAGTACACAAAGCAACTGCTGCAAAATGTCCAAGATGTTGGAGATTTACTTCAACTTCTGAAGATCATGCTTGTGAGCGTTGTGCTAAAGTGGTAGCTTAATGTTTGACATGACACAACCCATTCAAATGGAAGTGATTATCGGCTCGATTGTTTTTATATTTGGCTTGGTTGGTGTAGGCTTGGCTGTTGTGGCGTACTATAAGAAAAAATTGAATATTAGTAATGTAGAGGATGAGAAGTGATTACACTAAAAAAGGCATTGACAAAATCTAATGAAGAGATGGTAGTACTTTGTTCAGAACTTGAAGCTAAAGCAAAGGCGTCAGGTCTGAATGCTTATGTTGGGTTTGACGCTTCAGGTGAGGGTGTACCCATACTCATAAAAGATAACATTCAAGTCAAAGGATGGTCTGTTACAGCAGGTTCTAAAATTTTGCAAGGCTACATTGCTCCTTATGAGGCAACGGTTATTAGCAACTTAAAGTCTAAAGGGATGATGGCTTTTGGACGTGCCAATATGGATGAGTTTGCTATGGGTTCAACGACAGAAAGTTCTTGTTATGGTGCAACACTGAACCCTCATGATAAGAGTAGGGTACCCGGTGGAAGTTCTGGTGGAAGTGCTGCTGCTGTAGCTGGGGGCATAGCCATTGCTGCACTGGGGTCTGATACAGGTGGGTCTATCCGTCAACCTGCAGCATATTGTGGTTGTGTAGGTATGAAGCCTACATATGGAAGAGTAAGTCGCTTTGGTTTAGGAGCTTATGCATCAAGTCTTGATCAAATTGGCCCTATTACTCAAAATGTTGAAGATGCAGCCATTCTTTATGATGCCATCAAAGGACATGATGATAAGGATTCCACATCCGCAGACTTTAAGATAGAAGATATTGCTAACAACCTTAACCCTGATGTTAAACTGACTATTGCAGTGATTGATTCTTATGTGGAAGCTGCCGATGCAGAAATACAAAAAGCGTTTAATGAGACGGTTACTAAATTAGAAAGTGTTGGGCATACCATTGTACATAAGGAACTGTCAAATACAAAGTATGACATTGCAACCTATTATGTACTAGCAACTGCAGAAGCTGCTACAAACTTGGCACGTTATGATGGTGTACGGTATGGAACAAGAGCTGAGTCTAAAAACACAGAAGAGCTTTTTTTCAATAGTAGAAGTGAAGGTTTTGGAGAAGAGGTAAAAAGACGTATTATGCTTGGAAATTTTGTACTCTCTTCTGGTTACTATGATGCCTACTATGTGAAAGCACAAAAAGTTAGACATCTCATACGCGATGAGTTTAATGCTATTTTTGAAGATGCAGATCTTATTCTTTCTCCTGTGGCACCTTCTGTTGCACCTAAAATGGAAGCCAATGAAGATCCATTAGAGATGTATAAGTCAGATATGTACACACTTGGTATCAACCTTGCAGGACTTCCTGGTATTTCTGTGCCAGTAGGTAAAAATGATGAGGGGATGCCAGTTGGATTACAACTCATAGCCAAGGCATTTAATGAAAAAGTACTTTTTGATGGCGCTGTTAGCCTTGAAAAAGTTGTAAACTATAAATAATAGAAGTAAGAAAATATATACTAAAGGACCATCATATGAACATTAAGAAAAGAGCACTCACATTTGAAGATGTACTACTTGTACCACAACACTCAACTGTCCTTCCTAAAGAAGTTAGCATCAGCACACAACTTACAAAACGTGTTTCCTTAAACATACCAATAGTATCTGCAGCCATGGATACCGTGACTGAACATAAAGCAGCTATTGCTATGGCAAGACTTGGTGGTATAGGGGTGATTCATAAAAATATGGATGTAGAAACACAAGCACAGCAAGTAAACAAGGTAAAAAAATCAACAGCGGGTGTGATTATTGACCCTGTATATATCGCTGCAGATGCTACAGTCGGTGATGCAGATGCACTTATGGCTGAGTATCATATCTCAGGTGTACCAGTCGTAGATGAAAATCAAATATTAACAGGTATTATTACTAACCGTGATATGCGTTTTATAGATGACATGACTTTAAAAGTGAGTGAGGTGATGACCGCTGCACCATTGGTGACGGGTGTAGAGGGTACTACACTTGAAGAAGCTGCAAAAGAGATGCAAAAGCATAAAATAGAAAAGCTACCTATAGTAGATGAAAATGACAAACTTATGGGGCTTATTACGATTAAAGACATTAAGAAAAAAGAGCAATTCCCTAATGCAAACAAAGATGAATTTGGTCGTCTTAGAGTAGCAGCTGCTATTGGAGTAGGGCAGTTAGACCGTGCTAAAGCACTGGTAGTTGCAGGTGTTGATGTGATTGTACTTGACTCAGCACATGGGCATTCGCAAGGTATCATGGATACTGTAAAATTGATTAAAAAAGAGCTTGATGTTGATGTGATTGCTGGTAATATTGCGACTGGAGCAGCGGCACAAGACCTTATATATGCCGGGGCAGATGGTGTAAAAGTTGGTATAGGGCCAGGTTCTATTTGTACCACTAGAATCGTTGCAGGTGTAGGTGTACCTCAGATTTCTGCTATAGATGAAGTGGCACTTGTAGCGAACAAAGCTGGTGTTCCTGTGATTGCAGATGGTGGGATTAAGTATTCTGGTGATGTGGCTAAAGCTTTGGCTGTTGGTGGAAGTTGTGTGATGTTAGGAAGCGCACTTGCAGGAACGTATGAAGCGCCAGGAGAGATGATACTTTTTAATGGTCGTCAGTTTAAAGAGTATAGAGGTATGGGAAGTATTGGTGCGATGACAAAAGGAAGTACAGACCGTTATTTCCAAGAAGGAACAGCAGCAGATAAACTAGTACCTGAAGGTATAGAAGGACGTGTACCTTACCGTGGAAAAATAGCAGATGTTGTACACCAAATGATAGGCGGATTACGTTCATCTATGGGGTACTGTGGTTCAGAGAGCATTAAAATGTTTTGGGAAAAAGCTGAGTTTGTTGAAATTACTTCTGCAGGACTCAAAGAGAGTCATGTACATGATGTGACGATTACTAAGGAGTCTCCTAATTATCACGGTTAGTTGTTTTTAAAAATAAAACAAACTTATATAAATTAACGTATAAAATTTATCTAATTTAGGTTTGTACAAATGAGTTGTCAATCTGTTATTATTTTGTTATTCTAATCTTGATACTATGTTCAAAATTTAACAAGTGAGATGATGATTGAATAACAAAATATTGATTACAGTTAGTGATTTCAATGGTATAAAACAATATACACTTCCTAGTAATATAAAGAAAATTATTATCATTTTTCTTTTCTTACTTCTGGTCTTATTTACAGGACTATTTTACTACTTATATGCATTAACAAATAAAGTGAATGATTTAGAAACTAATAATAAAACTTTATTAATGCAAAACAACTCTTTTACTCAAAAAACAAATGATTTTAAAGAAGAAATAGAGGTTATGATTAATGCTGAAAAAGCACTTCAATTAAAAATACACGCTTTAATAGAAGAAAATTCTACTTTAAAAAAAGTACAATCAAATAAAAAAATTAGAGATGAAAAAGAGAAACAAAACTTTGCAGAACAAAAGCGTGAAGAAGAGAAGTTAAAAAAACAAAAAGAATTAAAAGCAAAAAAACTTAAAGCAGATAAACTCAAAAAAGAGAAAGAAAAGAAAAAGCTACTTGCAGAAAAAAAGCATAAAGAAGAGAACTTACAAAAAGAAAAAGAAAAAGAAAAAGAAGCAAAAGCAAAACAACTTAAAGCTGAGAAACTCAAAGCAGAGAAACTTAAAAAAGAGAAAGAAAAGAAAAAGCTTCTTGCAGAAAAAAAGCGCAAAGAAGAGAAATTAAAAAAACAAAAAGAAGCAAAAGCAAAAAAAATTAAAGCCGAAAAGCTTAAAAAAGAAAAATTACAAAGAGAACAAGCTAGAATTAAGAAGCTTAAAAAAGAAAAAGCTAAAAAACAAGTAAACAACAGTAAAAAAGAAGTATTATTACCACGTATAGCAAAGACAAAGTTAGGCAAACGTTATGTGTGGGGTGCTATAGGACCAAAAACTTTTGATTGTTCTGGATTTACATCATATGTTTACAAAAAAACAGGTGTAAACCTACCAAGAACCTCTAGAGAGCAGTCTAAATATGGAAAATATGTGAAGAGAAAAAATTTACAAGTGGGTGATCTTGTGTTTTTTGATACCTCTAGAAGAAAAAAAGGCATTGTTAACCATGTAGGTATATATATGGGGAATAATAAATTTATACATGCAAGTTCAGCAAAAAAACGTGTTGTTATCTCGAGTTTAAATAAAACTTTTTATGGTAATCGTTATAAATGGGCAAGAAGAATTGAAAATTAAAAAAGGAAGAAGTAGAAATGTTTGGAAAAAGTAATGAGAAAACAGAAGCAGTTAAAGGCGGGTCAAATAGTACAACAATTATAACATCTTGTATGGAGATAAAAGGTACTATACAAGGTTGTGGTACAGTACATATTGATGGTGTTGTGCATGGAGATTTAATCATTGATGAAAATATTATTATTGGAGAGAGTGGAAAAGTTTATGGAAACATAAAAGCTCAAAAAATAATGATTAGTGGGACACTTGAAGGTTCAGTTGTTTGTAATACATTAGATGTTAGTAAAACAGGTGTGATTTCAAATAAGATTAATGCTAGAAATATAGTCTGTGATGGAACACTTGAAGCGACTATTCTTGCTGAAGAACGTATACATATTACTGAAAATGGTAATGTAGACACCAACGGTATGGAGTCAAAGCATATTGTTGTTAATGGACATATTCATGGTGATGTTATTGCAAGTGAACTTTTAGAGATCAATAAAGATGGGCAAGTAAAAGGTACAATGAAGGTGAAAAAGATCAAAGTAACTGAAGGTGGACTTATGCTTGGATCAATGTTGACATATGATGCTTCTGATGCTGTGAAGAAGGCTTCCAAAGTTGAAGTAAAAGCTGAAGAAGAAGTTGACGATAAGAAAGAGACTACTAAAAATAAATAGACAATCACTTTAAAAGGAAATGTAATGCATGAACAAACTTTAGCAATCCATGCTGGATATGAGAAAGATTCCCAAGGGACTATGGCTGTACCTATTTATCAGACTACCGCGTACCAGTTTCGTGATACTGAACACGCTGCAAACTTGTTTGCACTCAAAGAATTAGGAAATATCTATACACGTATTATGAACCCAACAACAGATGTTTTTGAAAAGCGTTTTGCAGCACTAGAAGGTGGTGTTGCTGCTATAGGAACTTCATCTGGGATGGCAGCCATTTTTTATGCTATTGCTAATGTTGCAGAAGCTGGAGACAATATTATTGTGGCTAAACAAGTTTATGGTGGAACAACGACACTTACGGGACATACCATAAAACGTTTCGGTATTGAAACACGTTATTTTGATGTACGTAATCCTAGTGAAATAGAGGACTTAGTAGATGACAAGAGTAAAATAATACTTTTTGAGAGTATTACAAATCCTAGTATTGATGTGGCTGATTTTGATGAGATTGTGACTATTGCAAATAAATATAATATTTTGACGTGTGTTGACAATACCGTGGCTACGCCAATTCTTTGTAAACCATTTGAATATGGTGTGGACTTGATAGTACATAGTGCGAGTAAATATACAACGGGTCAAGGTCTTGCTATCGGTGGTGTGATTGTAGAACGTCATGATTTAGTAGAAAAGATAAAAGGTAATGCACGATATGCTCATTTTAATGAACCTGATGAGAGTTACCATGGCTTAGTCTATTCTGATGTACCACTTCCCTTGTTTACACTAAGAACACGTTTATCACTTTTACGTGATTTGGGTGCTACCCCTGCACCATTTAACTCGTGGCTATATATTCAAGGTATTGAGACTTTACCATTGCGTATGAAACAACACTCTATTTCTGCACTAGCTATTGCAGAGTATTTAGAAGCACATCCTAAAGTAGGAAAAGTAAATTACCCTGGGCTAAAATCTGATGCTAATTACACAGTAGCACAAAAATATTTTGATGGAGGTCACTCTGGACTTCTCTCTTTTGAAGTTTCTGACAAGGAAACAGCACAGCAAATAGCTGATAATACAGAAATTTTTGCTGTTGTTGTGAATATTGGTGATTCAAAATCTATTATTACGCATCCTGCTAGTACAACGCATCAACAACTTTCAGAAACTGAGCTTATAGAGGCAGGTATACCTGGTGGTCTTGTAAGACTTTCTGTTGGACTTGAAGATACGCAAGATTTGATTGATGATTTAGCTAAGGCATTAGGCTAAGTGTATAGATTGGGTTTTATCCAATCTATATCAGCAAACATTATTTATATCTATGTCGTGATGAGGGTAGTACAACTTACCAAATAAAAGCCCAAATTAGATAAAATACTCCTAAATAATATTAATACAAAAGCAACTCATGAAAATCAAAACAGAAATAGCACAATTTTCTTCACCACTATATTTAGAATCTGGACGTATTTTAGAACCCTATGAGATAGCTTATGAAACATATGGTGAATTAAATCAAGATAAATCCAATGTTATTTTGGTTTGTCATGCTCTTTCTGGTTCTCATCATGCGGCTGGGTTGTATGAAGGTGAAAGAAAAGCAGGCTGGTGGGATGGACTTATTGGTGATAATAAATCAATAGATACAACAAAATATTTTGTTATTTCAACCAATGTCATTGGTTCATGTTTTGGTAGTTCAGGACCTATGAGTACTAACTATTCAACACAAGCACCTTATAGGCTTAAGTTTCCTGTTGTAACCATTAAAGATATGATAAGAGCTCAGATGCACTTGCTTTCTAATTTAGGTATTTATCATGTAAAAGCGATAGTTGGTGGTTCGATGGGTGGTATGCAAGCGCTACAGTTTGCAGTAGATTATCCTAACTTTTCAGATGAGATTATCTCATTAGCAGCTACGTATGCAACACGACCTTGGACTATAGCATTTAATAAAGTAGCGGTTGAAGCTATACGAAGAGACCCAAGATTTAACCATGGTAACTACGAGAGAGATGCTTTTAAAGAAGAGGGTTTAGATGGACTTGCTATTGGGCGTATAGCCGGACATATATCCTATTTGGCACCAGATTCAATGGATGATAAATTTGGACGTAATTATGTCAATAATGATGGTTTATTTGAACTATTTGGACGTTATGAAGTAGAGCGTTATATGGAGTATAACACCAATAACTTTTCTCGTATTTTTGACCCTCTTTCATACCTATATATTGTAAAAGCAATTAATACATTTAATTTGGGTCGAGGGTATGATTCCCTGCATGAAGCGATATCTCGTATTAAGGCAAATGTACATCTTATCTCTTTTTCATCGGATTATCTTTTCTTCCCTTCAGAAATGAAACATATTGCAAAAATGATGGAACGTAATGGACAGAAGCATAGTTATTTAGAAGTAGAAAGTAATCATGGGCATGATGCATTTTTAGTTGAATTAGAAAAATTTGAAGCGCATATAAAAAAGGTATTATCATGAAAAATAAAACATTTGAAGAAAAGTTAGAACACTCTAAAGCACTTTTAGAGAAGTTAATGAACCCTGAAATAACTTTAGAAGATTCTGTAAAGCTTTATGAAGAAGGTTTGAAAAATATTAAAGAAGCACAAATACTTTTAGAAGAGGCAAAAACAAAGATTACAGTGATAGAACAAGCCAATTTGGATATGGAGCATCAAGATGAGTAAGCAATTGGTTGTTGCAGCACTTCAATTGCCAACCTTAGGTATGAATGCAACACGGTTAGAGTTTTACCTAAAAAAGGCACATGAACGTGGTGCAGATGTTATACTTTTGGGTGAGTATGTTCTGAATCATTTTTTCAAAGAATTTGCAACCATGTCCCAAAATATGGTAAAAGAGCAAAGTAAAAAACATCTTGAAATTTTAAAAACCCTCTCTATAAAATATGATATTATATTTATTGCACCTATTGTGATAAGTAAAAAAGATGGATATCATAAAACTATAGCTAAAGTGACACCTAGAAATATACGTTATTATGAACAACAAATATTACTCCCTTATGAACATTGGAATGAAAAAAAATTCTTTGCAAATGAAGTGTCTGCCATTAAAGATGCAATGACATTTAATATAAATGGTTTTAAAATCATGGTACTTGCAGGGTTTGAATTACATTTTGATCCATTCTGGGAGCAGGTAAGACGAAAAAAGGTTGATTTAGTACTTCTTCCTACTGCATCAACATTTGGTTCACATAATAGATGGAGAGAGATTATTAAAACTAAGGCATTTTTACATGGATGTTATATCTTACGTGCTAATCGTTTAGGTGAATACAGTAACAATGAAGTCAAGTGGAAATTTTATGGAGATACAATGTTAGTATCACCAGAAGGTGAAGTGGAGATGATGTTAGAAGATAAAGAGTCTATGCTCATAGAGGTGATAGATAAAAATGAAATACTAGAACACCGTAAAGCTTGGGGATTCGAAAAAGAGTTGAGACAACGTGAGGACTTATTATGACACAAGAAGAATACTTTAACAGACAAATACAGCTTTGGGGTTCAAGTGTACAGCAGAGTTTACAAAAGAAAAAGATAGCTATTATAGGTTCAGGTGGACTTGGATCTACCTTAGCCCAGGCCTTAGGTACATCAGGTATTGGTGAGATACATATGGTAGACTTTGACATCGTCTCTTCACACAATATCCATAGACAAATAGCTTTTACACTTGAAGATGAGGGTAAAAGTAAAGCTAAGGCTGTGTGTGCACTTATTGAGTCTAAAAACCCATTTGTTAAAGCAATTGCTTTTGATATGGATTTTGATGCATTTAAGCAGATGGGTAATACTTATGATCTCATACTTGATGCAACAGATAACTTACCTGTACGTGGTGAAATAGATAAATATGCTAAAGAAAAAAATACACCATGGATCTATGCCTCTGTTGAAGAGTTTAATGGACAAGTGTGCTTTTTTGATACAGCTAACTTTCAAGTATTTAATATTTCTGACCACAAGCCTGGAGGGATAACAGCACCTATAGTCATGCATGTTGGTTCACTCCAAGCAAATTTGGCATTACGGTACCTCGCAGGGTTAGCAGTGTTGAAAGACAAGCTTTATTACCTATATTTTAATGATGAGGGCGAGTTGATGACACAAAAATTTGGTATGCCAAAAGTTTAGAAAATCGTGATAAAATACATAATATAAGGATGAAAAAATGAAATTAAAAATAGTATTATTTTCTGTAATTACTTTATTATTTACAGGATGTACACAAGAGACACAAAATAGCCTAAGTCGTTCACTGCAAAACTGGACAGGGACAAATGGTGTACTAGATATCTATGCAGGAGATAAACTGGTGCATAAGTTCATTAAGATAGATAAACTCTCTACCGCAAAGGGTACAGACAATGGCAATGACAGACCTTACCGTTATGGATATGGTATAGATGATTTAAATATGAACGGTAAAAAAGATGCTGATGAAAAAAAAGTCTATTTTGAGTTTTCAGATTACTCTACATCGTATATATTTTATGAACAAAATTAAAGGATAAAAAATGAAAATTGTATCAACCAATAATGCACCACAAGCCATTGGTCCATATTCTCAGGCAATAGCTGTAAATGGCACGATATATACTTCTGGGCAAATCGCATTATTGCCAGATGGAACCATGCTTACAAGTGGTGTTGAAGAACAAACTGAACAAGTAATGAAAAATTTAACAGCAGTACTAGGTGAAGGTGGTGCTGGATTGAATGATGTGATCAAAACCACTATATTTTTGGCAGATATGGATGATTTTTTAAAAGTGAATGAAGTGTATGCAAAATACTTTGGAAGTCATAAACCTGCTAGAAGTACAGTGGCAGTGAAAACACTTCCAAAAAATGCCTTAGTAGAGATAGAATGTATAGCACTTGGTGAAGCACACGTGAATTTTGGATAATTAAAAAAAAATTAAATATTATTTGGGTATAATCTCAAACTTTTAAAAAACACAGAAATAGTAAAGGGTTTGCAATGTACGCAATCATTAAAGCAAGTGGTCAACAATTCAAAGTTCAAGAGGGTGATATTATCTGTTTTGACAACATGAGTCTTGAGCCAAAAGCAGCAGTAGAATTTAAAGAAGTTCTAGCATTAGATAACGGTGACTTAACAGTAGGTACTCCATTTGTAGAGGGTGCAGTTGTTAAGGGTGAAGTGATTAATGAAGGTAGAGATAAAAAAGTTATTATCTACAAAAAGAGAAGAAGAAAAGATTCAAAACTTAAGCGTGGTTTCAGAAGAGACTTTACAAGAGTTAGAATTACAAAAATAGCATAAGTCTTTAATGAGATGTACCCCAAGGGTATTTCCTATGGGCAATTGGAAGATTGGCTTTGCCAATTTTCGAGAAGAAAATTATAATTAGAAAAAGGAGCATAACATGGCACACAAGAAAGGTCAAGGATCAACTCAGAATAACCGTGATTCAGCTGGACGTCGTTTAGGCGTTAAAAAAGCTGGAGGCGAGGCAGTAATTCCTGGTAATATTATCATCAGACAAAGAGGAACTAAAGTAAAGCCAGGAAATGGTGTTGGTATGGGTAAAGACCATACAATATTTGCTATGGTTGAAGGTGTTGTTAAATTTGATAACCACACATCATCACAAAAGAAAGTTTCTGTAGTACCTGCATAGTTCTCTACTCGAGTCCAATTATTTGGACTCGATACATTCATATTTATTTAATCATTTTCTACGATAAGAAGATGTTTACACCTATTTCTTCCCAAAAACCAGCCATCTACATAATCTTTTTTTCGTTTAAAGAACCAATGTGACTTAGTATATTTCCCTTTTGATGTAGCACATCCATCTTTAATACCTCTTTTAAAATGATCCGTAAAATGAGTACCAAAATAGACACCACTATGATAATATCCTCCTTCATTTACAGGTACTTTTTTAGGTGAACATCCACTCAATAAAAGTAGACTAGTCAAAATTAATATTTGTTTGCTTTTGATCATATATATTCCCATCGTTAATTTGGTAAATTATAACAAATAATTTTCTTAATTTAGATATAATCACAAAATTAATTTATTACTGTGTAACAGAGAGTAATTTTGTGAATCTAAAGGTATAGATATGTTTGTAGATAGCGTAGAACTGATGATAAGTTCAGGTAAGGGAGGTGCAGGTGCCATCTCTTTTTGGACAGAGAAGTTTGTTGTAAATGGTGGGCCAGACGGTGGTGATGGTGGCCGTGGTGGTTCTGTATATTTTAAAGTTGATAATAACACTGATACACTCTCTAGCTTACGTGGACGTAACCATATGAAAGCAGAAGGAGGACGTCCTGGAGAGGGGCGTAAGTGTTATGGTAGAAAAGGTCAAGATCTTACCATTGCAGTACCTCCTGGAACTACGGTTGTAGATGTAGAAACAGGCGAAGAGTTAATGGATTTGGTCAATGAGGGTGATGTCGTTCTTTTTCTAGAAGGGGGTAAAGGTGGACTTGGAAATATGCACTTTAAGTCTTCCTCAAATCAAAGACCAACCTATGCACAACCTGGACTTCCTGGTATTACTAAACAAGTAAGATTAGAGATGAAACTTATTGCAGATGTAGGGCTTGTGGGCTATCCTAATGTTGGAAAATCTACACTAATCTCTACACTTTCAAATGCAAGACCACAAGTGGCTAATTATGAATTTACCACGTTAACACCTAAACTTGGTGTTGTGCATGTAGGTGACTATGACTCCTTTATGATGGCAGATATTCCTGGTATTATAGAAGGTGCTTCAGATGGTAGAGGTTTGGGGCATGAGTTTTTAAAACATATAGAGAGAACAAAAACCTTACTGCTTATGATTGATGCTGCAAATTACAGAGAAATGAAATATCAGTACGAGACACTCTTAGTAGAGCTACAACGTTATTCAGAAACGCTGGCAACACGTAAACATGCTATCGCTATTACTAAAATAGATTCCTTTGGTGTTGATGAAGTGAATGTTTTAACGCAAACTTTTTTAGATGAGATAGGTCTTGATGCCAATAGTACATTAAATCAGTATAAAGCAAAAAGTGAATATCTCTCGTATGGATTTCAAACAGACTTTGGTGTAAGTTTACCACAAGAGAAACCTCTTTTTGTTATGCCAATATCTTCTGTGGCTCACATCAATACAGAAGCATTACGTTATGCCATTGGTGATTTTGTCAAGAGTGTAGAAGAAGAACAACTACAAGAAGAACAAGAGTTATAGGATGAAAAAACGTATAGTCATAAAAGTTGGTTCACATGTTTTGACTGAAAATGGGACTATCGCAAGAAAACGTATGTTGGCATTGGTTGAGTTGATTACTCAACTTAAAGAAGAAGATTATGAAGTCATCTTGGTTAGTTCGGGTGCAGTGGCTGCAGGATATACACAACTCCCACTAGATAGAGCTTTAGTAGAAAATAGGCAAGCACTTGCTGCTATTGGTCAACCATTATTACTTAAAATGTATCAAGAGAAATTTGCAATTTTTGATGTCATTTGTTCACAAGTACTTTTTAGTTCTGATGTTTTTGATTCTGAAAAACATGTGAAACATGCCAAAGTGGCTATTGATACGCTTTTAGAAAATGGTGTAGTACCGATTATCAACGAAAATGATACAGTGAGTATAGAAGAACTTGTTTTTGGTGATAACGACAGACTTTCAGCTCATGTTGCACACTATTTTGATGCTGAACTTTTGGTGATACTCTCTGATATAGATGCATTTTACGATAAAGACCCTAACCAATACGACGATGCCAAAAGAAGAGCCATTGTAAGCAAGCTAGAAAAAAAAGAACTAGAAGCTGAACATACACCTAACAATGAATTTGCCACAGGTGGCATCGTGACAAAACTACAATCTGCTGATTTTCTTATGCAGCATGGTAGAGAGATGTTTTTGGCTTCTGGGTTTGACCTTTCAGATGTGAGAGCTTATCTTATAGAGGAAGAGCATGTGGGTGGGACGCTTTTTAAATAGTAATCGTTGACATTTTCTTATATAAAGTATATACTATTATAAATATAGTATATAAAGGAGTTGTTGTGACTGTAAAAGTTGAATATAAAAAAGAGTTGTTTTCACTACCTGTAGATGTATCTGAAAAACTGAAAGATTTTGCAGAAGAGACACATAGAAAAAAGAGTCACATCGTAGCAGAAGCCATAGAAGCGTATGTTACTAAAGAAGATAAGGAAAAGTATATTAAAGATGCGTTAAGTCTTATAGGTATTATTTCTGAGAATACCCCAGATATACAAGAGATAAAAGCCAATAGAGATGGTATATGAAGAAAATCTTTTTAGATGCCAATGTACTTATTGATATTTTAGATAATACGAGACCTACAAGTAGCGAAAGTGCAAAAATCTATGAAGTTTTAGTGCGTGGCGTAGAAAAATACAAACTTTTTACTTCTTGTGACTTGTTAACGACAGTGTACTATTTTACCAGAAAACCGCTTGGTCAAGCGATGGCACTGCATAAGATTAAAAAACTCAATCAAATCATAACCGTTATTGAATTTGGCAACAAGGAAGTAGACGAAGCCATAATCCTTATGGAAAGAAATGATAAATACAAAGATTTAGAAGATACTATACAGTATGTCATGGCTAGGAAAGAAGGCTGTGATTACATCATTACCAATGATAAAGCATTTGCTTCTGGGGATGTACCTGTTTTGAGTAGTGAAGAAGCTTTAAAAAAGTTAACTTAAAATATGTGAGAGTGTTTTGATTATGCAATACCTTACGAAGCTTTTTTAGAACTTACAGGTTTAAATGCTACAATTTTACTTAAGGGTATTCGCTTATGAGTGGAGTCTGCCTATATAAAAATTTTGGAACAGATAAAATAATATATGGATAAAAAACTACTGAAACAAGCACAAAAGTTCAGAAATGATATACCTACATCCTCTCAAACTAAATATTTCAATGATCAAGCAAAACAATACCAATCAGAAAATCATCTCTATTTTGTGAATATAAAGCATGGTAAAAAAAGTCAGGTGCTTGACTGGGATAGATTTTTTGTTTTTCTCTCTGAAGTAGGGAATGACGGTAAAACCATCTCTTCTTTTGAAGACATAGAACAGTTACTCTCTCCAACACAAAGCAGAAAAGAGAATATAAAAAATACTGGAGACAGTAAAAGCCGTTATATTTCGGTGTTTGATAATGTGGTTATATTTCAACACGGTAGTGGAGAGTCAAAGCTCTATAAAAATTCTGATGAGATCATAGTAGGTGATACTCCAATTTTGGCAGTGGAGAATGGAGAGACATTTTTAAATATCTATGATATTGCATCCAAGTTTGGGTATGATCAATTTCTGTACTTGGGTGGCATGAGCAATAGTGCTACTAGAGAGTTTCTCAAAGATAAAAAGGTAACTTTTTTTTTGGACTATGACATTGAAGCGATACGAATTTATGATAGTTTTAAATGTAGAAGTAAAAGCTTTTTTAAGCACCCAAAACTTGAGAACTACTTTTCAAATGCAAAGTATCGAAATGAAGAGCTTTATCGTAAGCAGCTCTCTTCTCTTCCTTCAAGTCATGATGAGTTGCAGTGGCTTATTGACTTGATAAATCAATATAGTGCAGTGATTGAACAGGAGGTATTTTAATATGACACATATCGATCTTATCTCTTTGATCAATAGACACAAAAAAGTGATTGATCAGGCATACAAAGGAGAAATATCTTCACAGATAGATACTGCACTGTTTGAAGCAGAGATTTTCAATAAAATAGGAGATCGCGTTGTCCTCAATGAAGCCTATATTCAGTTTATCAATACCATGCTTAAACGGGTAGAGTATGGGGTGATATTTGGAAAGTATGCAGAAGAGTTGCAGCAGCTTGTTACTTACAAAAAAAGATTTTTAGAAACTTCAGATAAAACCTATCTGGGTCGTATCCGTAAGGGGATAGAAGATGTTTATCTGAAGTTTAAACGAAGAGACTCAGATATCAGTGTACTTATAAGTAGAATTGTTCATGAAAATGCTCTGAGTTTGGAGGTAATCTTGGATGATGCAGAGCATATCCTTCTCCAAATGCAGGAGCTCTCAAATGCCAGTACTCAGACTTATGATATTTTTTCTCAAGAGATCGTTGGGCTAAGTAAAGAGATAGATGATCTGATCATTGATGTGAAGATCGATATACAGCGGTATTCTGATAATCTTCATAAATACATTCATAGACTCAATGGATTTATTCTGAGAACGAAACAGAGAAAAGAGCAAAATAATAAGATTGCTGCATTGGCTCAAAAGATCATGTCAGATGATGCCTCTGAGTTTGAAGCACTTTTAAGAAGTGATCATGAAGCACTGCACCATACATTTGGCAATACCAAAAGACACAAAATCAAAACTGTGCCGTCTCAAAGAGATATGGAACAAGATCGTTTTGCTGTTATCTTGCGTCAAGTATTTACACTAGAACCACATAAAGCGATCAAAGCACCTCAAACAGTCTACAAAGAACAGAAGTTCGAAGATAAAGTTGTGTTGAACTATCAAAAGTTGGTTGAGGATATTCAGAGTAACATGCCAGAAGATCTGTTTGAGTTTATTTTAAATCATGATGAGATTGAAAAATTTGATACGGAGCAAACAAAGCGTTCGGAAGCATTTAAAGCATTTTTAATGACCGTATCTGAACATAGAGAACATACAAAGATAGATATAGGATTTGGATCTTATCATATAAGGAGAGTAGCATGGATATAGCCAGTGTTTTTGAAGTTTTGTCTCAGGGGAAGATTATTTCATCTAATTCAAAAAAATATAGTGAATATACACGACATCTTATGGATGAAGAGATCTTTGATGAGTTTTATGATGCAGCATCCACTTTAGGCTATATCTTGCATGGTGAAGGAGGGTACTTTTACCTCTCAAAAAAAGGGCAGATGAATAAAGATGAGATGGAAGCGTATATCACCAAGCACAAAGATGCAATCTTGGCTATATCCATCCTTAGACAATTACGTCCACAGCTTGATAGAGGAAGCTTTATTGTCTATACGGATTTGATCCATGAATATAAAATGCAGGAGAAAGAAGATAGCTCCATCACCAATAGGCTAAACATGCTTGTGTCTGGCAAAGGCAATATAGATCTAAAAAGTGCTTTTGATGCACTGTTTGATCGACTTAAAAAGTTTGATCTCATTGAGAGAATGGGAGATAATGATCAGGATCAATATAAAGTACTTGATGCGATTGATTATTATATCAAGATTATAGAGCTCTCTGAGCCTAATACCAAGGAGAGCAAATGATTAGACGTATGATATTGATCAATTCAGCCAATTTTGATCTTGTAGATATTGATCTCTCCAAAGATGTATTTTTTCTTGGAGATAATGCTTCAGGGAAAACAACAACAACCCGTGCGATTCATTATCTTTATAATGCAGAAGGAAGACAACTGGGAATCCCTAGTGATAAAGACTCTTTTGAAAAATATTACTTTCCCTATGATAACTCTTATGTTGTTTATGTGTTTGATGACTTTTTTATTATGGCATTTAAGCGAAGTGGAAAGGTACAAAAGTGGTTTAGTAAACAGCCTTTTGATATGGGAAGAGTTATTGTTAACGGTACACTTGTTGAACATGACCGTATTAGGGCTTATATTAAAGATGTAAGCTCATATCGTCCTCAAACCAATGCTGAGTATAGGAAGATTATATATGGGCAGGAGAGACGTTATTCAGACTTCTCTATTGGCTCAATTAAAAACTATGATGCATTCTTAGAAGTTTACAATATGGTCTTTAATGTCGATAAAGCTATTGTGGATATGAAAAGCATCAAAAAAGCCATACAGAAGTCTTTACAAAAAGATGATGAGATCCTCTCCTTGGATTTTGATACCTATATTGCAGATATGACAGCTTTTAAACGAGACTATGACTTCTTTAAAAAGTTTGACAGACAAAGAGACAATATTAAAAAAGCTGTTGAAGTGATGGAAGAGCTTGTAACCCTAGAAGAGACAATACAACTACTACTTGGAAAGATAAGATATAACCAGGAATCGGACAAAGAGAAACTACCTGAACTTAAAGTTGCATATGAGACAGAAGAAGAGGCGTTAAAGGCGTTTAAACGTAGAGTAAAACATTGGGAGAGAAGATTAGAAAATCTACAAGAGAACGTAAGTAATTCGATTTACAAGTTCAAGTTTAAAATGAAAGAGTTGGAAGCATTAGAAGAGAAGTATTCACCCGTTCACTATGAAGAGGCAGTGAATATAGCTGCAAAGAAGAATGGACTTGAAAAAGATCGTGATGCCCTTACTATTTCCATAGGAAAGCTTGAGGAAGAGCAGAGCAGTATTGTCAAAGAGATTGAGAATAGGATAGAACAGCTAACACGGAAAATAAAAGTAGATATCCTAGAGGAAGGTAAAACAAAACTTCGTACTCTTAAAGAGTCGGAAGAAAGTCAGTCTGATAACGATATCGCAATGATAGAAGCAGAATTTTTGGAAATATTTACAGAGATTGAAAAAAAGATAGAGGAATTGCAGAGTGCTTTAGCTACTGAAGAGGAGCATGTTGAGAAACTCAAAAATACTTATGAATTCCAGAGTGATGAGTTATTGCAGGAATATGAAACAGGGCAGCAAAAAAATAGTACAAACCAAGAAAGTACAACAAACAAAATTACCCAAAAAGAGTTGGTACTCAATCGATTGTCTCGGCAAATACTGCAAGAAGAGAGAAAGATTGAGAGTCAAAAAAATGATTATCTCCAAGCACGATTTGAAAGGGCTGAGAAACTTAATAGTGTACGCCTATATAACAATACAAAAATAAGAAAGTATCAAACACTTTTGAGTCATGAGCCCAATACACTAAAAGCATTTTTGGCTGAAGAAGTGGATGGCTGGGAAGAGCATATCTATCCGGTCATAGATAAAGAGCTACTTTCGAAATCGTGTGATGAGTTAAAGCCAGTAGCAGATTTCAAATCTACCTCTACGCTTTTTGGTGTGACAATGGATCTTGCTTCTTTAGAGTCTTACCCTACAGCAGAAGAGTTACATGAAAAAATTGTGCAGCATAAAGAAGACAGAAAGATCAGCCTAGTAAAAGCTAGAGAAGAAGATAGGGTTTTGAAGGCTGAGCATGATCATCTTCTGAATCAAATAGATTTACAGATAAGTAACACTAAGAGTGAAATTGAATTAGAGAAAAATAGTTTGGGAGTACTACAGGTCAAACTTTCTGAATTAAAGCAAGATTACATACAACGTAAAGAACGGTACCAAGACAATAAAGAAAAGCTCAAAAAACAGTTTAAAATGCAAAAAAAGAAGCATGCTGGGGGAATTAATCGTATAAAACAAGAGATAAAAACGAAAAGAGATGAAGAGAAGATTCAAAACAATTATAAAAAACGTCAGATAGAGCAGCGTAAAAAGGATTTGGATTTTAATGTCAAAGCTTTAAGAAATCAAGTTCAATCAGAGATAGAGAGTGCAAGAGATGATGTTAGAAAAGAGATTCAAAAACTAGAAGCCGAAAAGAAAACAAAAACAGAAGATGAACTACTTGGTGAATATAGGAATCAAAGAGCTGCAAAAGAAGGTGAGCTTAAAGAGTGCTACCGTGCTGAAACATTTTTGGATGAGTATGAGAAAAAACGAGAACATATTGCTACACTTCCTAGTATAAAAAAAGAGTATAAAAAAGCAGATAGTTTTTTAGCCAACATCAAGGTAAAGATAAATTATAAAATAGAAACAGCAAAACAACAATCCCAAAGTTTAGAAGAAGAGCAGCAGAAAAATAGTTTGAGGCTTAAAAAATTAAAAGATGGAATCGAGAAAGCAGATACGTTGGAAGTTGATTTATCAACCATTGAAAAGGTAGAAGAACTAGGGGAACTTGATAAACTTGTAGAAGTCTATCAATCACAAAATAGAGGGTACCAAAATCTTAGAATTGACTTCAAGTCATTACTCAGTAAATTGGCTAGCTTGGAATACAATGCTATTATAGATATCAATCTGAGTATAGAGAAGTTTGATGAAGTGGCATCTATTGCTTCACTTGAACACATTAAAGATTCACTTGAAGAATTACATAAATTTAGTATGATCTCTTATGACAATCAAAAGAGATCAAGACATGCAGACTTTACCAACTATCTCAAAAATATTATTCCTCAGAAACTAGGTACGTTTAATGATCTTGAAGATCGATTTGAACAACAAAAAAATAGAATTAACAGAAATTTAAATAAGGTAGATTTTGGTGCTATAAAGCAGATCTCTTTAGAAATGGATAAGTCCAATGGTAATCAAAGTTCTATTGCTTCCTTGATGCACTCACTGAACAATAAAGTCGTAAGTGCGAGAACGATGTTTGAAGATAAACAATCTCTCTTCTTCGATAAGCCAAAATCGATTGAAAATATTGATGCCATTATTGAAACACTTGGTAAAATTAAAAAGCAGAGTGAGGGTGGGGCGATACATATCTTTGATACAATTGATCTTACTATTTCGTATGTAGAAAATAGTGTGAAGAAAAAAGGATTAAGCCATCTAAAAAATGACAGCTCTTCTGGTGGGAATATTCTATTAAAAGTGGCGATCACTATCTCTATTTTAGCCCTTTTTGCTAACAAGGCAGACAAAGACACACCATTCTTTTTGATCGTGGATGAGATATCAAGACTTAAACATCAAAACCAAGAGAATCTTAAAAAATATATTAATGATCATGGATTTAGAACATTATTTATTACGCCTGATCCAGTATATCCAGATCCTAAGGCAGCAATGTATTATATGTTTAGGAACAGTGGTAATGAAAAAGGTGGCTTAGAAATAACCCAGATGAATATAATATGAAAGGATAATATGAAAACTAAAATAGTCTACATGGGTACACCCCATTATGCAAGAGAGATACTAGATACTTTAATAGCAGCAGAAGATATGGAAGTTTCTTTAGTACTTACACAACCTGACCGTCCTGTAGGACGTAAAAAGGTTTTGACACCGCCTCCCGTGAAGTCTTTGGCTCTTGAACATGGCATTGAAGTATTACAGCCAAATCGTTTGAAGGATGAGGGGATACAAGAGGCTATTGAGTCTAAGAAACCAGATTTTATTGTTGTAGCAGCGTTTGGGCAGATATTACCTAAGCGTATATTGGATATTGCTCCTTGTATTAATTTACATGCTTCACTCTTACCAGAATACAGAGGGGCAAGTCCTGTGCAACAGTCATTGCTTAATGGTGATGAAAAGACAGGGGTTACTTCTATGATGATGGAAGAGGGGCTTGATACAGGAGATATACTCGAAACCATAGAGTTTACAATACCTACAAATATGCGGCTTAAATCTTTGATGCAACAGTTAACAGTTGATGCTTCTATACTTACACTAAGTACTATACGAAATTTTACAAAGTTAAAACCAGTCAAACAAGATGATGAAAAAGCTACACTTTGTAAAAAAATAAAAAAATCTGATGGTGAAATAGATTTTGATAATGCATCCACTATTTATAATAAATATCGTGCTTTTGAAGGATGGCCAGGTACATTTTCTAACAATGGAACAAAGTTTGATGGCATCACACTCATAGAGTCTCATGCAAACAATACACCTTATGAAATACTTGCTTTTGAGAATGAAAGCGTTGTAGTAGGATGCAGTACAGGTTCTATTAAAATAGAGACATTTCAACCAGCTTCTAAAAAAGCGATGAGTGCAAAGGCATACTGTGTAGGTAGAGGACTGAAAATTGGAAATACTATTATTTGATCAACTCTCTTCAACACAAACGTATGTTATAGAAAAACTACAAGAGAGAAGTTTGACTGCACCCATTGCTGTTTTGGCTTTGAGACAGAACAAGGGTATTGGAAGTCGTGATAATCAATGGATTGGCGGTGAAGGAAACTTGTTTGCTTCTGTCGCTGTGAATATGAGTGATTTACCTATAGATTTACCTTTAAGCTCAGCATCTATCTATTTGTCATTTATTATGAAAAAAGTTTTACTTGAAATGGGTGAAGAAGTATGGTTAAAGTGGCCTAATGACTTGTATAAAAATCGGGAAAAGGTCGGGGGTACTATTACCACTAAAGTAGGAGATACTTTAGTGTGTGGTATAGGTATTAATTTAAAAGATTCTCAAAATGGATATAGTGCCTTACAGAGCGATATCTCACCTGATTTATTGCTAGAAAAATATCTTTTAGCACTTGAGCAATTTCCTAAATGGAAGCAGGTTTTTAGTGAGTATGAGGTAGAATTTGAATTAAGCAGGAAGTTTTCAGTTCATATTGAAAACTATCAAAAGAGCCTAGAGAATGCATATTTGCAGTCAGATGGTTCTTTGATAATTGATGGAAGAAAGGTGTATAGTTTACGATGAGCGAAATTATAAGTATAGCCAACCAAAAGGGTGGCGTAGGCAAAACAACTACAGCAGTAAACTTAGCAGCCTCTATTGCTGATAAAGGTAAAAAAGTACTTCTTCTAGATATTGACCCACAGTCAAATGCAACTACGAGTTTAGGGTTTTCAAGAGGAGACTATGAATTCAATATTTATCATGTACTCATTGGTTCTAAAAAAATTTCTGAAGTAGTATTGAAAAGTGCAGTTAAAAATCTTTTTTTAGTCCCCTCAAATATTGGGCTAGTAGGTATTGAAAAAGAATTTTATAACCCAAATAAAAAAAATAGAGAATTGGTACTAAAAGAGAAACTTAAAGAAGTAGCTGATTTATATGACTATATTATCATTGATTCACCTCCAGCATTAGGTCCTATAACGATTAATGCTTTGAGTGCATCAGATTCTGTGATTATACCTATACAGTGTGAGTTTTTTGCACTAGAAGGTTTGGCTCAATTGTTAAATACAGTTTCACTACTTAAAAAAACCATTAATCCTAAGCTGAAAATCAAAGGATTTTTACCTACGATGTACTCAAAACAAAATAATCTTTCTAAACAAGTGTTGGCAGATTTAAGTCATCATTTTAAAGATAAATTATTCCATATTAAAAAGGGAAAAGAGTGTATTGTTGTTCCTCGGAATGTGAAAATTGCTGAGGCTCCAAGCTTTGGTAAACCTGTAACAAGTTATGCCAATAGTTCAAAAGGTTCCATTGCATATAGAGACTTAGCAACAGTTATTGTAAGAGGTTAATATGGCACTTGGTAGAGGACTTGGAGATATACTTACAGAAGTAGAAAATGCATATGAAAAAGATCTTTCAGATATAGATAAGTTTAGTCTCGAATCTGAATCAGATCAAATAGCTGAAATTGATGTAAATGAAATCTCCCCAAACCCTTTTCAGCCACGTAAGCACTTTGATGATTCTTCACTTAAAGAGTTAAGCGAGTCTATTGTACGTAATGGACTGTTACAGCCTATTGTTGTTATAAAGAGTGAGAATGGTTATACTCTTATTGCTGGAGAGCGTCGTCTAAGAGCACATAAGTTAGCGAATATTGAGCAGATTAAAGCTGTTATTGCTGATGTTGACCTTGAGGAAGTAAAACTACGTGAACTTGCACTTTTAGAAAATATACAAAGAGAAAACTTAAACGCTATAGAGTTAGCAAACTCTTATAAAGAACTTTTAGATGTGCACAATATTACACATGATGAATTATCAAATATAGTACATAAAAGTCGTTCACAAATAACAAATACAATGCGTTTACTTTCATTGTCTACTTATGCACAAGAACAGTTGCAAGATAGTAAAATATCTCAAGGGCATGCAAAAGTCCTTATTGGGCTTGATGCAAAAAAACAAAAAGTAATTATAGACTCTGTAGTCGGACAAAAACTTTCAGTCAGAGATACAGAAAATATGGTTAAAAAATATAAGAATGACGAGAATGAGAAAAAAACTATAAAAAGTTCTCCTTCACTATTATCAGAGTATAGTCAGGAACTTTCAACTGTATTACCTTTGAAGCATAAAATTAAAGCCAAAAGTTTAGAGATATATTTTGAAAACGAAACTCAAGTAGAAAGTTTTATGGAATTGCTAAAATCAGTAAATGATAAGAAACCTGGTGGATTGTTAAACCGTATTTTAAATTAGTAATATAAAGTAATATTATACGTAATTGTATTTCTTTCTTTTTGCTCCATCCTATATATAATTAATCAATACCTCATAAGTTTTGTGATAAAATAACGCGAAATTACATGAGGAGTTTTAATGCTTGACATACATTTACCATTGATGTTGTTTGTCTTAGTTTTATTTCTAATTCTTCTTGTTCTTTTAAATAATATGTTATTTCAGCCACTAATTAAATTTATGGATGATAGAGATGCCTCAATAGCAAAAGATTTAGAAGCAGCAAAGAATTTTAGCGGTAACACAGACGAACTCAATGCTAAAGCAGATGAAGTGATTGGCAATGCCAAAAACGAAGCTGCAATAATCAGACAGAAAGCAGTTGAAGATGAAAAAACATTAGCTGCAAGTAAAGTTGAAACAAGACAAAGTGAAATTGACAAAGAGTATGAAAGTTTTGTTGAAAAACTAGCTTCTGAAAAAGAGAATTTGAAAAATGAATTACTCTCACAAATGCCTCTTTTCAAAGAGAGCCTTAAAGCTAAATTTAGCAAACTATAAAGGAAGGATAAATATGAAAAAAATAGTACTATTATCTTTACTTGTAGTACCTGCTATATTGTTAGCATCAGGTGCTGCAGATGGTGAAACGACACGTTACTTTGCCCAAACTGGTAGAGAAACTGACTTTTGGCCTAGAGTTGTAAACTTTACGATTTTTGCAGCACTATTGTATTACTTGGTAGCAAACCCAATTAAAACTTTCTTTAAAGATAGAAAAGAGGGAATTTCAACTCAATTAAAAGAGATTGAAAACAAATTGCAGGCAGCAAAAGATGAAAAAAAAGAGGCTCAAATGCGTCTTGATGAATCTAAGAAGAAAGCAGAGCAAATTGTTTCAGATGCGAAAAATGAAGCAGTTTTCTTGGCAGAAAAGATTGCAAAGAGCAATCAAAATGACTTAGAAAATATGACGATACAATTTGAAGAGAAAATATCATTAGAAGAGAGAAAATCAGCTAGAGAAGCAATTGATGAAATTTTAAGTCAAAATATTGTGAATGATGACATAACAATTGATGAGAAAAAAGTTGTAGATATTATCTCTAAAAAGGTGGCGTAATGGAAGAATTAATTGCTAAAAGATATGCAAAAGCACTTTCATCGGTCAATAGTGACATTACATCTAGTGCCGAGACATTAAGTACATTAGCTGAGGTAATAAATACATCAGAAATAAAAACAGTATTGAATTCGCCAATGATTGATAGTCAAAAGAAGACAGATATGATTCTTTCTGCCTTGAATGATAATACAGATAAGACACTTGTTAATTTTATTAAAATATTGGGTGAGAATAAAAGACTTGATATGATTCCTTCAATTGCTAAGGTACTTAACAGTGATATTCAAAAAGCTTCAAATAAGTATGAAGGTGTTTTACGTTCAAAAGTAACACTCGATTCAGATGCATTAAATGAGCTTGAAGAAACATTGAAAAAGTATACGGGTTCGACAATAAGTCTGAAACAAGAACAATCGGATAAAGATGATTTACGTGTAGCAGTAGATGATTTAGGTATTGAGGTTAACTTCTCTAAACAGAGAGTTAAAGAACAACTTATTGATTTCATTAAGAAATCTCTGTAGTTATTATATAGTAAAGGAGTAGCAGTGGCAAATAAATTGCAAGCAGATGAAATTTCTTCAATTATCAAAGAGAGAATTGAAAATTTTGACATTGATGTTGACATCAATGAAGTAGGTAAAGTAGTAGGTATCGCAGATGGTATTACAACAGTATATGGTCTTAACAATGTTATGGCTGGAGAAGTTGTAGAGTTTGATAATGGTGCTAAAGGTCTTGTTCTTAACCTTGAAGAGGCAAATGTTGGTGTTGTTGTTCTTGGAACAAGTGCAGGTATCAAAGAAGGTATGAGTGTAAAAAGAGCAGGTGATCTTCTTAAAACTCCAGTAGGCGATAGCTTAATGGGAAGAGTTGTAAACCCACTTGGTGAAGCAATAGACGGTAAAGGTGCTATTGAAGTAGCAGAGCATAGATTTATTGAAGAAAAAGCACCGGGGATTATGGCTAGAAAATCAGTTCATGAGCCACTTCAAACAGGTATCAAAGCGATTGATGCACTTGTGCCGGTTGGTAGAGGTCAAAGAGAGCTTATCATTGGTGATAGACAAACGGGTAAAACAACACTTGCTATCGATACTATCATTAACCAAAAAGGTCAAGATGTAGTATGTATCTATGTTGCAATTGGTCAGAAAGCTTCAACTGTTGCGGCAACTGTTAAAAAACTTGAAGAGCACGGTGCAATGGATTACACAATCATTGTGACTGCTGGTGCTGCTGAATCTTCTGCATTACAATTTCTTGCACCATATGCTGGTGTTACTATGGCTGAGTACTTCAGGGACAATGGTAGACATGCAGTTATCTTCTATGATGACCTTTCTAAGCACGCAGTTGCATATAGAGAGATGTCACTTATTTTAAGAAGACCTCCAGGTCGTGAAGCATACCCAGGGGATGTTTTCTACCTACACTCAAGACTGCTAGAACGTGCTGCAAAGCTTTCTGATGATTTAGGTGCTGGTTCAATTACTGCATTCCCAATTATTGAAACGCAAGCAGGTGATGTTGCAGCATATATCCCAACAAATGTTATCTCTATTACTGATGGTCAAATTTTCCTTGAAACAGACCTCTTTAACTCAGGTATAAGACCAGCGATTAACGTTGGACTTTCTGTATCTAGAGTTGGTGGTGCTGCACAGATTAAAGCTACTAAACAAGTATCTGGTACATTAAGACTAGACCTTGCATCATTTAGAGAGCTTCAAGCCTTTGCACAGTTTGCTTCTGATCTTGATGAGTATACAAGAGGTCAACTAGAGCGTGGACAAAGAATGGTTGAAGTACTTAAACAAGGGCCTTATTCCCCTGTACCTATTGAGAAGCAAGTTGTTATTATTTTCGCTGGTGCAAATGGATTCCTTGATGACATTCCTGCAAGTGCAGTGACTAAGTTTGAAGCAGGCCTTATGCCATTTATGGATGCGAAATATGAAAATATTTTAGATGCTATTAGAAATGATAAAAAAATCACTGATGATACAGAGTCAGCGCTTAAAAAAGCAATTGAAGATTTCAAAGCTTCTTTTTCGGCATAAGAAAGGCTAGTTATGGCTAATTTAAAAGAGATTAAGCGTAAGATAGGATCTGTAAAGAATACACAGAAGACTACTAACGCTATGAAGCTCGTTTCTTCTGCTAAACTTAAAAGAACAGAGGAACTAGCTAAAAAGTCTAGAGTTTATGCAGAAAAGTTAACAGAGTTATTAACTGAAATTGCAAGAAAAATGCAGAATTCAAATAGTGATGGTCTTGATAACGTTTATTTTAAGGATGATAAAAATCCTAAAAAAATAGATATTATCTTGATCACTGCAGATAAAGGTCTTTGTGGTGGTTTTAATTCTCAAACAATAAAAAGTGTTAATGCATTGCTTAAAGAGTATCAAAACACAGGTGCAAAAGTTCGTTTAAGAGCTGTAGGAAGAAAAGGTATTGATTTCTTTAAATTCAATAATATTGAATTGAGTGATGAAATTATTGGACTTTCTGCTTCACCTGATTTTAAATCTGCGGCAGAGTTTATTTCTGAAGTATCTGAGTCATATGTAAATGGTGACACAGATAGAGTTGTGATTGTACATAATGGTTATGTAAATATGATTACACAAGAAGTAAGAGTAGACCAGGTTTTACCTGTAGATGCTTCAAACATGGAGCTTGATACTATGTCAACTTCTGAACTTGAAGTTGAGCCAGATGATGATGATACACTTTTAGATGCACTAGTGAAGCGTTATATTGAGTATACAATGTACTACTCACTTATAGATTCATTGGCAGCTGAACATTCTGCACGTATGCAAGCTATGGATGCTGCAACTAAAAATGCTAAAGAGATGGTTAAAGAATTAAACGTTAAATATAACAAAGCAAGACAAGAAGCGATTACTACTGAGCTCATTGAGATTATCAGTGGTATGGAATCTTTAAAATAATTAAGGAATAGAAATGACAGGTAAAATAGTACAAGTCTTAGGTCCCGTAATTGATGTGGATTTTACAGATTATCTACCAGAGATAAACGAAGCATTAGAGACAATCAATGTTATTGATGGTAAAGAACAAAAATTAGTTTTAGAAGTAGCAGCTCAACTTGGTGACAATAGAGTAAGAACTATTGCTATGGACATGAGTGAAGGTCTAGTAAGAGGACAAGAAGTAAGAGCAACTGGTGACTCAATTAAAGTACCAGTTGGTGAAGAAGTGCTTGGTCGTATTTTCAATGTTATTGGTGAAGCAATTGATGATGCTGGCGAAGTAAATGCAAAAGAATACTGGTCAATCCATAGAGATCCACCAGCATTTGAAGATCAAAGTACAAAAACTGAAGTTTTTGAAACTGGTATTAAAGTAGTTGACCTCTTAGCACCTTATAACAAAGGTGGTAAAGTTGGATTATTTGGTGGTGCTGGTGTTGGTAAAACCGTTATTATTATGGAACTTATTAACAACGTTGCATTAAAACACTCTGGTTACTCAGTATTTGCTGGTGTTGGTGAAAGAACACGTGAAGGTAATGACCTTTACTTTGAAATGAAAGACTCAAACGTACTAGATAAAGTTGCACTTTGTTATGGTCAAATGAGTGAACCTCCAGGAGCACGTAACCGTATTGCACTTACTGGTCTTACTATGGCTGAGTACTTTAGAGATGAAATGGGTCTAGATGTTCTTATGTTTATCGATAATATCTTTAGATTTGCACAATCAGGTTCAGAAATGTCTGCACTTCTTGGTCGTATTCCTTCAGCTGTTGGTTACCAACCAACACTTGCTAGAGAGATGGGTGCACTTCAAGAGCGTATTACATCAACAACTAAAGGTTCAATTACATCTGTACAAGCTGTATACGTTCCAGCAGATGACTTGACTGACCCGGCTCCAGCTTCTGTATTTGCTCACTTAGATGCAACAACAGTACTTAACAGATCTATTGCTGAAAAAGGTATCTACCCAGCGGTTGATCCACTTGATTCAACATCTAGAATGCTTGATCCACAAATTGTTGGTGAAGAGCACTATGGTATTGCAACTGGTGTACAGCAGATTCTTCAAAAGTATAAAGACCTTCAAGATATCATTGCGATTCTTGGTATGGATGAGCTTTCTGAAGATGACAAACTTGTTGTTGAAAGAGCAAGAAAGATTGAAAAATACCTTTCTCAGCCATTCCACGTTGCTGAAGTATTTACTGGTTCTCCAGGTGTATATGTTACACTTGAAGATACAATCGAAGGATTTAAAGGTCTTTTAGAAGGTAAATATGATGACATGAATGAAGCAGCATTCTATATGGTGGGTAACATGGATGAAGCTATTGCTAAAAACGATAAGATTAACGCTAAGTAGTCATTATTTGGACGCGCTATAAGCAAAAGCTTATAACCACTACGTTGTCACTGTGACACCCTCAGCAGGTGTCTCATACCAAGTGGTATTAAGTTTTTGTATTTTAAAGGATATTTATGGAACTTATGAAACTAGAAATCATCACACCAAATGGTGAAATATTTGATGGTGAAGTAAAGCAAGTAAACTTACCAGGTGCAGAAGGTGAGTTTGGTGTTTTAGCTGGACATGCAGCACTTGTTTCATTACTTGAGACTGGTGTGATAGTTATTGAAGAAGAAAATGGTACTGAAATTGCTGTTGCGATTAATTCTGGATATGTAAAAGTTGAAGAAGAAAAAACAACATGTATCGTAGATGGTGCAGTTGCACTCTCTGGTACAGACAGTGAATTAGCTAAATCTCTTGATGCAGCTAAAGAGTTACTCAAGAGTACAGAATCATCAAACTCTGCTATAGCTTCTGCTGTGGCAAAAGTTGAACAAATTGGTAAGTCTTTCTAAATTGGAAAATCTTATTGACTATGTAATTCAAGGTAGTGCAATTAGTATGATTGTATTACTTGGGTTATCTGTCTACTTCATCGCTACATTTTGGATATTTTTAGACAGAATGTATGTTTTAAATTCTCGTATAAAATCTGAATCTAACTCATTAAAATCACTCTACTCAGGCAAGTCAAAATCAGTGGCTCATAACTCACTTATTTTTACTTATCTGTCCCGTGTTAATAAACCAAACAAAGCTATTTTAGATGCTGCTAGCTCAGATGCTATTAGAGTTTCTACAAAAGGGCTTACTTGGCTTTCAATTATAGCGTCTACATCGCCCTTTATTGGTCTTTTTGGTACTGTGATTGGTATACTTGAAACGTTTTCAAAATTGGGTGCTCAGTCAAGTGCTAGTTTGGCAGTGGTTGCACCGGCTATTTCAGAAGCTCTTATTGCTACAGCAGCAGGTATTGGTGTAGCTATTTTTGCGTATACTTTTCATCTTATATTGAAACGTAAGGCTTATGAACTCTCTTCATTACTCTCTTCTCAGTCAGAAATTGTACTTTCTCAGGTTGACTGATGTTTTCTTGGGATGACAGTCCAGACTTAAACATTACACCATTGGTTGATGTTATGTTGGTACTTATGGCTATACTAATGGTGACGGCACCTACTATTACTTTTCAAGAAAAAATAGCACTTCCAACAGGCTCAAAAAGTGTTAAAGTAACGAAGCCTAAAACACTTACGATACGTATGGATAAAGATAAAACAATCTATCTTAAAAACGACACGTATGGTTTAGATACTTTTGCAGATGATTTTGTGAATAGTGCTATAAAATATGATAAAGACTCAGAAATATATATACGTGCGGATGAATCACTAGCATATAAAAATGTGATGTATTTACTAAAAAGTGTAAAGTCTGCTGGTTTTGAGAAAGTGTCATTAATTACAGAATGATCACTTCATCTACTGAACCAAAATACTTACGGTTAGTATGGGGGAGTATTGCATTTTTAATCTACTTTCTCCTTATAGGTTTATTGTTATTCTATTTTAACCATCGTGATGAAGAAAAGCCTAAACATTTTGTAAAAAAAGATGAAAAGCGTATACAAGTGACTTCAACTGTTCCTATAGAAGCCATAAAAGTTAAAACAATTGTAGAAAAACCAACAACAAAAAAACCAATAATTGAAAAGCCTAAGGTCGTTCAACAACCTAAACAAGTGGTGAAGCCAAAAATTGAACCTGTGAAAAAAAACGTTGTTATAAAAGAAAAAGTGGTTAAAAAGAAGCCTATAAAAAAAGTAGAAAAAAAGAAAGACCTAAACACGACTAAACCTAAAAAAGTGAAGGTTAATAAGCCAAAAGAGAAAAAAAAGATAGAAAAACCAAAAAAAGTTATGAAGCCAGTAAAGCAAGAAAAACCAAAGAAGATAGAACCAAAAGAGCCCAAAAAAGTCATAAAGACATCAGATCTCTTTTCTTCTGTAAAAGTGAAAAAAAGTGATGTTGAAAAAGAGGTTAAAAAGAAGATAGACATACAAACCAAGCCTATAAGTGCCAGTGAAAAAATAAACAATAGCATGAAAGAACAAAAGAAGAGTGATGCTGGTATAGAAAATGCTTATTTTGCAAAGGTGCAGACCCTGTTGGAAACTTGGCCTGCACAGAGTGACTACGCTGGCGAAAGAGCCACAGTCAATTTATTTGTAAAGCCTTCAGGGTTGTTTGAATTTAAAGTAAAATCACAATCTGATAACGTAGATTTTAACCTAGGGCTTATAGATTTTTTAATGCAATTACAAAAAGCTGGACTCGGCAAACATGATGCCGGAAAGACCTATGAGTTTAAGGTTGAGTTTATTGCTAAAGAGTGAGCACATGGCATAATATCTCATATAGACATTTTACTATAGTTAAGACTATATTTGATATACTGATGTTAATTTATAGCTAAACCTACTGTGAAGTGGGGACAGAAAGTCATGGGTCTCTTTTGAGATTGCCAGATTGCACACTACATTACTTTTGCCCCCCCCCATTTTATGACAAAACATCAATGAGGGAACTTTTATGAAAAACATCTTTACATTCATCTTACTTTTTACAACTTTTTTAACACTACAACTACAAGCAAGTTTTAACTTTGGTTCATGCTCGGGTTCAGGCACTTTTGAACAACAAATTATCTACTACAATAAAAACTATGAACAGACAGCTTTAGTAGGTACCATACCTCAAGGTATACAAGGTTTACGTATATCACTGGTATCTGAAAAAGATGTAGATATACGTCTCTATGGAGAAAATGAAGACAGAATAGTCCATTGGCCTTATGGTTTACACTTTGAAGCGACACAAACAACAAAACCCTATAAAGATGTCAATGTCACTTACAGTGGTTACAATGGTGTAGGTGGGAAAAAAGGGCATGAGTTTATAGAAGTAGATGGTGCTACACCTACAGTCATGACCATGAAAGCTTTTGGTTACCAAGCAGGGTATGCAACCGTAAATTATAGCTGGACAGGAAAAGTAGGCTGTACCCAAAACCCAAGTGGTACAGGAAGTTTTACACAGACACTAGAACAAAATGCCACTTCTTTAGTAGGTACCATACCTCCAAATGTAGACAATGTAAAGATTAATCTTACTTCAGAAACAGATTTAGACATACAACTTTACGGTGCAGATGGTACAGCCATAGCGTCATGGAAACCTACAGGGCTACTAGCAGGTCCTACAAAACAAAGTATTATCTATCAAGATATGAATATCACATGGTCAGGGTATAACGGAGTAGATGGGCAGTTAGGACATGAGTACATTACAGTGACACCTAAGACTACAGAAGTACTGGTGATGAAAGTCTATGGGTACCAAGCAGGTGAGGCAAATGTAACGTACTCTTGGGGAGAGGTAAATAGTGATACCACACCACCAGTCATTACACTTAATGGTGATGAAAACCTTACCCTTTATGAAGGTGATACTTATGTAGAATTAGGTGCAAGTGCAGTGGATGATGTAGATGGTAATGTCTCAGTTGAAGTGAATGGTACGGTGAACACACAGTTGGTAGGTACCTATGTTATTACCTACACTGCGAAAGACAGTGCGGGCAATGAAGCCAGTGAGAGTCGTGTAGTGACAGTAGAAGAAAAGTTAGTGACACTGCAATCTATAGCAGTTTCACCAAATCCTATTCATTTACGAGAAGGGGGGAGTGTAACCCTTGATATTATTGGTCACTATAGTGATGGTTCTTATGTTCCTATAGATGGGTTTAGTTATGCTATGGGTGATGCTAGTATTGCAGCTGTAGATGGTGGAGACGAACCAGTGTTAAGAGGATTTACAGAAGGTAACACTACGTTGAGCATAGAAGTAGAAGGCATACACTCTGAGGTCATTCCTGTTAGGGTCACAGAAGAGTTAAACACAAGTAACTTTAACTTCACCAATTTTGGTACAGCCTATACGGAGGTTATACCAAAAGATGCAACCTTACAGAACTACGATGAAAAACGTTTCTGTATGATAGCAGGGCAGATACTTGCTGAAGATGGTACACCACTTCAAGGTGTAAGAGTTTCTGTACATAAACATAGTGAATATGGTAGTGTTATGACAGATGCTAATGGTACCTACGCAATACCAGCTGAGGGTGGTTTGCAACTTACAGTGCGTTACATAAAACTAGGCTATACAACCATAGACCGTAACATACTAGCACCTGTACAAGATTGGGTACGTACAGATGATGTAACCATGCTGGAGGTAGATACTAAAGTCACACAGATAGACTTAAATGAGACTACCCCACAAATACACATCTCTACACCTATAAGTGATGACAGAGGCGAACGTAGTACCACACTGGTTTTTGATGGTGTGACTAAAGCTACGGTGACTGCAAGTGACGGAAGCACTAGAGAACTTAGCAGCCTAAAAGTAAGAGCTACAGAGTTTAAAACACCAAACTCCATGCCGTCAGACTTACCGACAAACTCTGCGTATACCTACTGTTCTGACATAAAGGTAGATGGTGTGGGTGATGACGAAAACGTAAGTTTTGATGCACCTGTCATCATGTATGTAGAAAATTTCTTAGGCTTTGAAGTAGGGGAGATAGTCCCAGTAGGGTACTACGACCGAAATGCAGGTGTATGGAAAGCTTCTGACAATGGTGTGGTGGTCAAGTTACTAGACACAGATGGTGATGGTAAAGTAGATGGCTTAGATGCCAATGGTTCAGACACGCCAAATGACCTCAATGGTGATGGTAGCTTTTTAGATGAAGTAGCGGGGATAGTAGATAACGATGCCTACGCAGCAGGAAACAGCTACTGGAGAGCCGCTATCAATCACTTTACACCTTGGGACCATAACTGGCCATATGGACCACCTGAAGACAGTGAAGACCCAGAAGATCCAGATATAGATGATGACAATGAAGAGCCAAATGACTGCCAAGTCAATGTAAATTCTTACGTGACTTCTAAAACCAGAGTCTTTCATGAAGACATACCACTAGCAGGTACAGACATTACCTTACACTACTCATCTAAAAGAGTAGATGGCTACAAGCATGTGATAGAGACCACTGTAGACACCTCTAATGCCCCTGCTTCTGTACAGAGTGCAGTAACAACTTTGAGAGTGGGTGGTAAGGTTTTTACTAAAAGTTTAGACGTAGGTTCACTCAACGCATTGAAGTTTGAATGGGATGGTACAGATGCTTTAGAGTATGGAATGAGTGGTGAGGTAACTGCTAAGCTTACGGTGAAGTATGTGTACAACATGGTGTACTATCGTTCTTCTAGAGCATTTAGTAGAGCATGGGACAGAGCGGGGAGTTCTGCTACAGGTGTGAGAGGTCGTGATACTATTACCCGTTCTGTGACGAAAAGTTTGAAATTAGATGTAGAAAAGAGTACAAATGATAATTCTCATCTTGCAAATGGTTGGACTTTTTCTAATGTACATGATGCAGGAGTAAATTCTATACAAAAAGGTGATGGTACTTCACTGAAAACACAAACTCTATTTACTAAAAATAAAATAAAGCGTAAACTCATAAATAATAATCCTGATTATAATACCGTAGATCATTGGATATTTAATTTTGAAGGTGGAAATTTAGAGATAGATACAATCACGGAATATTCAGGGGATAGTAGAAATATTGATATTGATAACGATGGCATATCACAACCAGTTGATCTCTGGATATATGTATTTAAAAAAGATTCTAACGATAATTGGCAGCAAGTAGCAAACAATGATGATTCAAGTCAAACATATGGTGATGGTTCTGTACATATGTATGATTCATATTTAAATTTAAATTTAGATGAAGGTGTATATCTGTTAGCCGTTAGCAATTTTAGTTTAAACTCTTCAGATGCTCTTTCTGGACAGAACAGAAACAAAGGTTATCCAAATGGTGGACCGTATGAAATCACCTTCAATAAAACATTGTCTTTCACATCTTTACCTTTTGGATCCATTATAGAAAATGCGGGGAATGCAAGTTTTTCTGAAAATAATGTGAAGTATTTATTTCGTGAATATGAGCATATTACAACGGAATTTTTACATAATCATATAGTATTGGAGTCTTTTAGATATGAAGAGGGATACTTAACAAGCATCACAGACAACTTCAATAACATCACCACCATTCATCGTGATGGCAATGGTAACCCCACAAGCATTGTGGCACCTAACGGACAGATGACACATCTAAATGTAGATGAAAATGGAGACCTCATAGAAGTACGGTATGAAGATAACTCTAAGTATGAGTTTACTTACTATGATGGTTCACTTATGGACATAATGACTGACCCCAATGGTAATCTAGTGAAACATAATTATAATGATACAGGGCGTATAGTAGAAGAGATAGACGGGGAGAATGGTTCTTACCAGTTCTTGCGTAATGTAAGTGGAGGGGAGACTTTTTACTCTACAGTGTACCCAGAAGGAGAGACACGTACAAGTAGAGATGTTACCCTAACAAACGGTGACACACTCTCTACCATGACCAACGCCACAGGAGATACAAGTACCGCAACCTTTAGTGCAGACGAGATGAATAGTACTAGCATGCGTGATGGTGTAGAAACAAAATACAGTTACACGACAGATAGCCTCACCCACCAAAAAACATTGGCTTCAAAAGAAGTAACCCTACCAAGTGGACGTAAGCAAACAACTACCTATGAAACCACTTACGATGGCAATGCTACACATACCAACATGAAGACGCAAAGTGTCACAGCCAATGGTAAAACGACATATCATATGACTGACTATAACATAGGTATGGAACGCATAGATACACCTGAAGCTAGAAGTGCAGTACGTCATTATGATGTAGATACGCTTCTTACACGAGAACTAAGGGTAGGAACACTCAATCCTACTACCTACCACTATGACGCTCAAGGTAGAGTCATAGATGAATACCAAGCAGATAGACACACGCACTACACCTACAGCCCACGTGGGAACGTAGATAGCATCACAGACCCTAGAGGGCAAGTGACTACTTACTTGTATGACATTATGGATAGGGTGCAGAGTGTGACTTACCCTAACAACACCACAGAACACTACGAGTATGACAACAACGGTAACATGACCAAACGCATTGTACCAAGCCAAGTGGCACATGACTTTAGCTACACAGGTGTTGACTTAAAAAGAGACTACACCTCACCTATGCAAAAAGAGACAAGTTACTTGTATGACAGAAGTAAAAACCTGACAGACATCAACAAACCAAGTGGTACAAATATACACTACCAGTACACCAACGGTAGGCTAGAGACACTACACCGTCCAGAGGGTATGACACAATACAGTTACTACTTTGGTACAAAAGTAGAAGACATCACACAGCTAGGTGAGCGTGTACATTTTGACTATGATGGTGAACTTTTAGGGCTTGTAGAGTACAGTGGCGTACTAAATCAAAGCATTATGTATGGGTATAACAATGACTTTTTAGTAGAATATATGGAGTACGCAGGGGCATCAGAATTTTATATGTATGATAACGATGGGCTTCTTACAAATGTAGGTGCGTACCAACTCATAAGAGACACACAAAACGGTTACACCACACAACTCAGTGATGGTACACTTACCCAAGACAGAAGCTACAATGACTTTGGGGAGATAAGCCAAGTCAGTGACAACACCTTTGGTTACGAGATAAAAGAGCGTTACCTAGATGGTAGTATTAAACAAAAAGAAGAGACACTTAACGGTACAAGTGTACTGTATGACTATGTATATGACACTATGGGTAGGCTTGTAGAGGTCTATAAAAATGGGCAAGAGGTAGAAGAGTATAGTTACGATGCTAACGGTAACAGAGACCTTGCGAGCATCAATGGTACACACATTACCCAAACCCAGTACACCTTAGATGACTCTTTGCTAGTCTACGGAGACAACACTTACTCGTACAATGAAGATGGCTACCTAGAAGAAAAGGTTACACCAGATGGTACTAGCACATACACTTACGGTAGCTTAGGAGAACTTAAGTCTGTAAGTACTCCAGAACATAATATTAGCTACTTACACAACGCACTTAACCAAAGAGTAGCTAAAGTACTTGATGGTCAAACAGTAGAAAAGTACCTATGGAAAAACCTTACAAGACTACTAGCCGTTTACGATAAAGACGATAACCTACTTCAAAGGTTTGAGTACGCAGACCAAAGAATGCCAGTAATCATGACAAAAGGGACTGACAAGTACTACCTACACTACGACCAAGTAGGGTCACTAAGAGCAGTGACGGACAACACTCATAGCATAGTAAAAGAGATAGTTTACGATACTTATGGTAACATAGTGAGTGATAGTAACGAAGCGTTTAGCATACCGTTTGGGTTTGCTGGTGGGTTGTATGACGTAGACACAAAACTGACACGCTTTGGTTATAGAGACTACGATGCTTACACTGGTAAGTGGACAGCTAAAGACCCTATTGGGTTTGATGGTGGGGATAGTAATCTTTATGGGTATGTGTTGGGGGATCCTGTGAGGTATTTTGATCCGAAAGGATTAGAAGTATTTCCAGAAGTTGACCCTGATGCAACAAATGAAGAGATACTACAAGAAGAGATAGATTCTGAAGATTATATAAAAGAGTTTGAACCTTGGACAAATGATAATACTTATGATGATTTAAAAGAACAACCAAGTGAACAAGAATATTGTGATAGTTACATATAATAGGAGTAAAAGTGAAACAATTAATATTATATTTTTTAATAATTAACTTTTTAAATGCATATAGTGAGATAGGTATAAATAATGTTATAGAAAACTGTAAAGGTGCTCAATATAAGGAATGTTATGATGCAATTTCCGATTTTAAAAATGATAATAATTATGCAGACATTAATTGGAAATGGATAATAAAATTAAATAAAAATTTATGTGATGCATCATATGCTAAAGCTTGTATGTCTTTAGGTAATTTGTATACAATTAATAGCATACAAGAGATTAAAGTAGATTTGGAAAAAAGTGCCATATACAATACAAAAGCATGTGAACTTAATAATATGATAGCATGTAATAATTTGGGTGTCATGTATAAATATGGTAAGTTTTATAAAAAAGATTACAAAAAAGCTTTAGAGTTATTTATGAAATCATGTAGCAACAAAGATCATAGTGCAGTAGAAAAAGCATGTCGTAGCAAGGAAGAAATAATTAGAATCCTTCAAGAAGAGATAGATTCTGGAGGTTAAAAAAATTATTAGAGAGATGCTAGTAGATTGACTATAGAGCACTATAAATATGTTATCTGTATCATGGAACTAATGACTAAAGTGCAATAGATACTGTTTTAATATTAATTAATGAAGATTTAAATACCACTTGATATAATACTTGGAGATACTCGTTATTTATTTTTCATATAAAGGTATTACATTGAAAATATTACTTATGTTATTTTTGTCTTTAAATCTCTTTGCCGTTGATGCAACCATGAAAATAGAAAAAGATGTTGAGCAGCGTTCACGTGTTGCATTGGTGGATGGTTCTTTAACACCTAACAGTAATTTTTTTAAAATTTTACTTTCAGATTTGAAAATTTCTGGTCACTTTTTGTCTGATAGTGTGCACCATAAAGGAGATGTAAACTCTAATTTTATTTCACCTTCTTTAAAAGGAAGAGAGTATATTTTAAAATATAGTTTAACACAGGCACAAGAGACAACACTTTTTGTAAGACTGCTGAAGTCTGCAGATGGCAGTGAAATGTTTCAAAAGAAATATGCTATACCTCATGCCAATAAAACACCCTTTTTGGCACATAAGGTTGTCAGTGACATAAACAGTGCGTTAAACTACCCCGATATCTCATGGATCAACCGTTATGTTATTTTTTCACGTTATACCACACCAGGACGAAGTGAAATAGTGTTGGCTGATTATACATTTAACTACCAAAAAGTCATTATAAAAGGGGGGCTTAACCTTTTTCCTCATTGGGCTGATGCAGAGCAAAAAAGTTTTTACTATAGTGCATACGGTGGGTTAATGCCAACATTGTATAAAATAAATATCTATACAGGTGCAAAAGAGAAGATAGCCGTTTCCCAGGGTATGCTTGTCTGTTCAGACGTGAGTAAAGATGGTAGCAAATTACTTTTAACTATGGCACCAGAGGGGCAAGCTGACATTTTTGAGTTTGATGTGGCAACAAAAAGTAAAAAACAAATTACTAGATTTAGAGGTATAGATGTAAGTGGAAAGTATGTAGACAATGAAAGTCGCATTGTGTTTGTTTCCAATAGACTAGGGTATGCTAATATATTTAAAAAAGCTATTCACTCTTCTGCAATTTCACAAGTTGTGTACCATGGACGTAATAACAATGCTTGTGATGCACATGATGGGAAAATAGTCTACACAAGTAGAGAGAGTAAGAACAGTTTTGGTTCCAATGTGTTTAACCTTTATTTAACACAGTCAGGTAGCTCTACGGCAAGACCACTTACTTCCACAGGTGCCAATCAGTTTCCTAGGTTCTCTACAGATGGGTCTGTTTTACTTTACCTCAAACAACACGGACAAAGAACTTCTATTGGGTATACGAACCTAAATAGTCATCAAAGCTTACTGTTTCCCTTCTCTGGGAAAAAAATACAATCTATAGATTGGTAATCAATATTAAAGGAATAACATCATGAAAAAATCGCTATTTATAACAACAATCATCACGGCACTACTGTTGAGTGGGTGTGGTAAGAAAACACCAGATATGTCAGGCATAGATGCAGGTAAAAATAACATTTCTGATGTGACACAAATTGCAGGTAAAACAGTGACTATCGACGATGATCCTTATGCAAATGGTACCCCTAGTGGACATGCTAATGCAACAGATATCAACAACATGAATTCTGGAAAATTTAATACAAGTAATGATGGTTTTCAGAGTATCTATTTTGGTTTTGGTGCTTATGATATATCGGCAGATATGCAAGACCATGTCAATACAAATACACTGACTGCAAAAAATAGCCAAGCTAAAATTAAAATAGAAGGTAACTGTGATGAGTTTGGTACGGATGAATACAATTATGCATTAGGGCTTAAACGTGCGAAAGCAGTAAAAGACAGCATTGTTGCACAAGGTATGAATGCGAGCCAAATGTACATCATAAGTTTTGGAGAGAGTAACCCTGTATGTTCTAACCCAACAGACAGCTGTTATGCACAAAATAGAAGAGTCGATCTTCGTTTAGCGCAGTAGAGTATACATGATGTATTTAAGAAAGACTTTTATTGGCTTGATGGTTACATCATCAATGCTTTTTTCTGAACCATCGGTATATGGGAATGCAAACTTCTCAACTGGGAGTCAAAATACTGAGTATAACCAAAAAAAACTATTGATGCTTGAACAAAAAATATCTATGCAGAATGAACGTATAGATGGACTTATGAGTATTGTTGAAGGGTTGAGTGCAAGCGTTAATGAATTACAACACAGTAGCGAGCCAGAGACGGTAAATAATGGGCAAGAGAAATCATCTCTTTTGCAAGATCTTGGAGAGATGATAGATAAAATAAATACTACCTATGTGAGTAAAGATGCACTGAAAAAACGACTTGGGAATTCACAGGAAGAGAATGTACCTGTAAAGAAAAGAGAAGTAGCTTCTAAAGATGAAACTAATAAAAAAGAAGATAATAAAAAACTACTTGAGTCACAAAGTAGTGCAGTACTCTATAGTGAAGGTGTTAGATTGTTTGTTAAACAAGCATTTGATGAAGCAAAAAAAAGATTTTTGTTAACAGATGAAAAAGCCTATAAAACAGCTGCATCGAACTATTATTTGGGTGAGATATCTTACTATACGAAGAAATATGAAGATGCTATTTTTTATTTTAAAAAAAGTGCAGGCTTAAATGATAAAGTTAGTTATATAGATACCCTGTTGTTACACACAGCGATATCTTTAGACAAGACAGGGCAAAAAGAGCAAGCAAGAATTTTTTATGAAAATATCATCACTAACTACGCAGGTAAAAAGACTGCAAGTATTGCACGTGATAGGGTTGGAAAATTATAGGTGTATTATTTGAAGCTTCTATTGATTTTCTGTGTTCTGTTGACTACGACAAGCTTCGCTGCTGTTAAAGATGACAATCAATCGACTGTAAAAGTTTTGACTCACGAAGTCATACCTTTGTCCAAAACAACGTTTAGAGAACGTGATTTAATAACGGGTCAATCATCTATTGTTGACTTGACAGATAAAAGCTTTATTGTTGTTTCGGTGAGAGAAAAAGGAAGTGATGGACGTTTTTATGCTATTGACCGTGATGGCACCGTTTGGTGGTCTGGCACCATTACCTCTGGCACCATGGAATACCGTACTCCATCGGGAATTTTTCGTATTTTTCAAAAGAAAAGATACCATATGTCAAAAGAGTTTCCTTCTGATGATGGGATAAACAATATGGATTATATGATGAAGTTTACCTTAAATGGGCATGCATTACACAAAGGAAGTGTAGGGTGGCTTTCACATGGGTGTATACATATAGACCCTAAAGATGTACCTATCATCTATAATTGGTCAGATCATAAAACTAAAGTGGTCATTACTAGACAAAGTTATATGCCTTTTGCTAGAAATGATCTAAAGCGTATATATTTAAAATAAATTTGCTAAGAAAGATTTAGATAGAATATATTTCAGTATTCAATAGGAGTTAAAATGAGATATATATATTTTTTTACCAAGCAAATAGTTGTTATTTTTGTATTTACCATGGGTCTAGGTGCCATTGAAGTCAATATTAAAGAAGGTGTACCTTATGTTGATGTTGATATCAATGGTGCTAATATAAAGATTGAACGTATCCAAGATGTCAACCATAAACTAAAAAACTCTTACACGAAAACGTCTCGTGCTGCACCACCTTTCAGTATACAACCTTATCAACCAGTTGATGGAATAGAAACTATTTCAGAATTGGATGTGATTGAGTTTATTAAAAATGATATATCAGAGAATGATGGGTTAATGATAGATGCTAGAATGCAAAGATGGCATGTAGAAGGTACAATACCAGGTGCGATGAATATACCATTTACTATGTTTTCTTCAGATAGTACTAACTCAAAAATAGAAGAGATATTTAAACTTTTTGGGGGCACTAAAGAAGATATTCATTGGAACTTTAATAAATCAAAAAGATTGATAATTTTTGATAATGGTCCATGGTGTCAACAGGGTGTACGTGCAATGAAGCATCTTGTGAGTTTAGGCTTTCCAAAATCGAAAATACGTTATTACAGAGGGGGCATGCAGTATTGGCAAATCCTGGGATTAACGACACATATACCAGAGAGTTAAGCTATATAAAATAAAGTTAAATATTTGCAGATAAAGCTAAGAGTCTGCAAGAGTTTTCTAGTATAGAGATTTTTTTTGCCATTTCAGTGATATCTCTGTCATAAGAGATAACGCCAAAACCTTTAATCAATAAAAGATGTGTCTCATGTTTTTGAAAAAATTTGGGAACTTCATAAGGTGCTCTTTCTAACCAATCATCAATATTTTTTGGGTCATAGACTATGACTTCACCTAGAATGGTTTTGCCATAAAAATCTAGTGGAGAGACTTTACCATGTTTAAGTGAGTAGGCAGTCGCATAGGGTGGCATGGTATAGCATACATATTTTGCATTGGGTATAGTCTCGTAGATATGCTCATGTATATGTACATCAGTATTTGCCATAGACCATCTATAGTCTCGTTTATGACAATCTAATTTTACCAATGAAGCTTCAGTGACTTCATCTAAAATAGTGTCTTTTGAATTGATAATAAATTCAGCACTGCTGACTCTTGCAGAAATAGACCCATGATAGACAGAAAAAAAGTTTTTATTAAAAAGAGAAAGTGAGATATGTTTTATATCGTCTATAAGGTGATTATCCATCTATATGAAACCTTTGTTAGTATTATTTTGCTATTATAACAGTAAAAATTAGAAATTAGAAATTAGAAATTAGAATTTGATTAGTTAGTTAGAAGGAAAGCACTTGGAAATACCTCATATACCTGTTCTTTTAGATGAAGTTTTAGAGAGTTTTACAGATATTGAAAAAGGGTATTTTGTTGACTGTACATTGGGTTATGCGGGGCATAGTTCTGAAATATTGAAAAACTTTCCAAACATAAAACATATAGGTATAGACAGAGATGATGAAGCCTTGACATTCTCGGAAAAAAGGTTAGCACCTTATGATGGTCGTACAACACTGTATAAAGGTACATTTTCAGAAGTTATGCCTAGCTTGGCTGAGACACCTATTACTGCCGTCCTAGCTGATTTTGGTGTCTCTTCTTTGCAATTAGATAAAAAAGACAGGGGATTTTCTTTTAATTCTGATAACTTGGATATGCGTATGGATATAACAGCCCCATTGAGTGCATATGAGGTAGTAAATACGTACTCAAAGGAGAAGTTAGAATATATCTTTGATAGTTATGGAGAGATACGTTCATACAGGAAACTAGCTGGAGCAGTTGTTGAGGCTCGAAGTAAAGAGGCGATTGCAAGTGCTAAAGCCTTGAGTGAGATAGCAAAACAAGTGATACCATCTGGTGGTAAAATACACCCTGCAACACTCATGTTTCAAGCGATACGTATTGAGGTTAATAATGAACTAGGTGAGATAGAAGGTTTACTCAATGCACTAGAAAATAAACATTTTGATAAAGAAGTCGTCTCACTCATTACGTTTCATTCACTTGAGGATCGTTTAGTAAAAAACCGTTTTAAAAAGTGGTCTAATGCATGTATATGTGACCCACAAGCCATACGTTGTACATGTGGGAAAAATCATGCTTTAGGGAAAATGTTATCGCGTAAACCTATAACAGCAACAAAAGAAGAGTTAAAAATTAATCCACGTAGTAGGTCTGCTAAACTTAGAAGTTTCAGGTTTGAAAAATGAAAACTATCAAAGAGCCTAATGGTATTACCTTTGGTATGAGTGCTGTTATCATTATGGGTGTGAGTGTGGTGATGATATTGACTTTTATTAAAATTTATTTGAGTAATCAAATTTATTATGAAAGTAAGGTAGTCAATGAAATGACTAGAGAAGTAGCAGCGTTAAAAGCTGAAAGAGTGATGCTTGAACAGAATGTGGAAGCACTTAAATTTAAAAGTCAAGTGATAGACACCATATTTGTCATAGGTGATTAAGATGATAGTTAAAGGATTTATACGGTTTGCTGTAGATAAACCTATTATCAACCATATTTTTATGGTATTTATGATTCTACTAGCGATTTTTGCCTATCAAAATATTCCCAAAGAGATTTTCCCTCCCTCTACATTAGACAAGATAGTCGTTACTGGTGGCTATGCTGGTACAAGTGCTGATGTACTAGATAAGATGGTTGTCAAGACCATTGAAGACGATATGAAGAGTATCTCCGCTGTAGAGTCACTTGATACTGTCATCCAAAATGGGGGATTTAGTATCACAGCACAGCTCAAAAGTGGAAATGACAAGAGTATTGCTCTAGATGATGTCAAAGATGTCATAGCCAATGTTCGTCGTGACTTGCCATCAGATATGAGTGAGCCAGTGGCAAAGACTTTTGAGATGAACTATCCTCTGCTCATAGTAGCTATTTCAGGTGATGTGAGCACACGTGAACTACTAGATATTGGTAAAGAGCTTAAAAGCAAGCTAAGTGCCTACCAAGAGCTCAGCGGGCTGACAGTTTATGGGGATGTAGATGATGAAGTGCTTATCTCTATCAATGATGAGAAAATAAACGCCTATGGATTATCTAAAGAGGCAGTCTATCAAGCTATTTCAAACCTAAGCTCGATATTTCCTATAGGTACACTCAAACAGAAAGGTAGCCATCTTTATATCTCTACGATAAATGGTGAAAAAGAGGTGAACAAGTTAGAATCGACACTCATTACTGTTGGTGCCACACGTATTCGTCTAGGAGATATTGCTAATGTGAGTATAGGTTTGGGTGATGGGGCTGAGATATCACACTTTAATGGTGTACGTAATGTCTCACTCAATATTAACAAGACAAAAGAGGGTAACGCTATTGCCCTAAGTAAACAAATAAAAGAGGAGCTAAAGACTTTTAGTGAAGCCTATCCACATATTACTTTTGATGCATATACTGATACCTCTATATGGATTAAAAATAGGCTCAATCTTGTCTCTTCTAATATACTTTTTGGCTTGATATTGGTCTTTATGGCATTGCTTCTATCTGTGAATTACCGTATCGCGTTTGTCGTAGCTATAGGGATACCTGCTAGTTTTATGATAACAATTATAGTTGCTGATATGGCAGGTTATAGTCTTAATATGTTGACTTTACTTGGTGCACTTATTGCGTTGGGTATGATAGTTGATGAGGCCATCGTTGTAGCTGAGAATATCTATCGTCATATTGAGATGGGAAAAAGCCCAAGAGAAGCTGCAATAGACGGAGCTGTAGAGATGTTTCCAGCGGTTCTCACCGCGACACTTACGACTGTATTTGCATTCTTACCGTTACTTATTATGTCTGGAGAAATGGGTGTGTTTATGAAGGTACTACCAATTATGATTAGTATTTTACTTATAAGTTCACTTTTTGAAGCATTTTATTTCTTACCTTTACATGCTAAAGAGTTTTTCAGTATTGGCAAATTATCCAAAGAGTATAGTAGAAATAACTTTTGGATAAGACTAGATAGTATCTATCATAGGATACTTGCTACATTGTTACGATTCAAAAAAATGAGTTTGTTTATTATAGTGACACTTATTATTTTGGCAACCATGGGTATGTTGAAAATTACAAAATTCAAGCTTTTCCCAGAGTTTGATACGACACAAATTTATCTCAATGGTAAGATAGATATTAATAACAAACTAGAAGATACAGAAAGGTATGTCTCTACGATTGAGAAAGATATACTAGCTTTGCTAGAAGATGATGATCTTTCGTCAGTCACTTCTATAGTCGGTGTACAGATAAATGCTAAGCAAGAGGCAGAAGTGGGTGAGAACCTCTTTCATATTTTTGTAAACTTACATGAAAAATCTCCTGAGAATTTTATAGATAGATATATAGCTCCCTATTTTTCATTAGAGTATGATGGTAGTGATATGATACGTCACAAACCAGCACAAGAGATAGTTAAACTCTTGCAAAAGAAGATCATCAACGATTATAAAGAGATGAACACAGGTACTGGCGAAAAGCTCTACACAGAGCTCAACGTATTTGCACCTCAAGCAGGTGTCGTGGGAAATGATATTGAGGTAGGGTTTAGCGCAGATGATACTATAAAGATAAGCCATGCACTTGCAGCATTTAAGTCAGAGTTAGCCAAGATTGATGGTGTCAAAGATATATCTGATAATGCCAAAGAGGGTGTCAAAGAGCTCAAGTTACGTGTGAATGAGTATGGACAGCAACTTGGCTTTAGTGAGGCGTATGTTACCTCTGTACTTCGTGGCTCATTTCTCAAAGCAGAGTATGGCAAGATGTTTAATGACACAGGTCTCATCCGTATACGTATAGAAGACCCTAGTAAGGATAAAAGTCTCAACCTAGAGACACTTAAAGTAGCTACACCAGATAAGATGCAGATGGTGAAACTCTCGGATGTTTGTGATTTTAGCTATCAGAGAGGTTATGTCAAGATATTTAAAGAGGATTCACAAAGAGTACGTAGTGTCACAGCAAGGATAGACAGTAAAAAGGTATTAGCTACTGATGTGATGAAACGTGTACAGCCGCTACTTGATACCCTAGAGTCAGAGGGTATCACTGTCATTATCAAAGGTGAGGAGAAAGAGAACCAAAAGATGAAGCGTGAGATGACTCAAGCAGCGATGATAGCCATATTCCTCATTTTTATTACATTAGTATGGATGTTTAACTCTCTTATTATGCCACTTATCATCATCTCATCTATACCACTTTCTATCGTAGGAGCACTCGTAGGACAATATGTAGTAGGTCTCAATCTAAGTATGCCAGGTGTTATGGGAATCATTGGACTTGCAGGTGTTGTCGTAAATGATGGGTTGATCATGCTTAGTGTGATTAGTAAAAAGAATGACATAGAAGGTGTCATAGAAGGTGCGAAACAAAGGCTTCGTCCTATTTTACTTACATCCCTAACAACAGTACTGGGACTTTTTACGTTGATGTTCTTTGCTTCTGGGCAAGCGCTTATTTTACAGCCTATGGCAATTAGCTTAGGTTTTGGTGTGGCATGGGCAACGGTACTTAATTTATATTATGTACCATTAATGTATGTCGTGATTTATAGGGTTAATAAAAAGTAGTGCCATAATCCTTAATTAATATTGGTAAACACAGTTTGGACATCTTCATCTTCTTCTAGTTTATCGATGAGTGTATCTAACTCTTCCATGTGTTCATCACTCAGTTCAATAGGTGTATTGGCAATGTACTCTAGTGTGGCTTTTTTTACTTTAATGTTCATGTCTTCTAAGGCTTTACCTAGCTCACCAAATGATGTAAAGTCTCCATAAACTCTTACAATGTTAATATCATCTGCATCTTCTTGTGGCTCAACATCTTCTTCTATCTCTTCAAGTCCAAAGTCAATGAGCTCTAACTCAATTTCCTCAAGATCCATCTCTTCCGTTTTGTTAAAGACAAAGACACATTTACGTGTAAACATAAAGTTCAGTGAACCAGAGGTGAGCATCTCACCACCATTTCTTACCAATATGGCTTTTACATTGGCTACCGTTCTTGTATTGTTATCTGTTGCACATTCAATGATCATCTGTACACCATGTGAAGCTTTTACATCATACGTAAGCTCTTTAATGTCTGCACCATCTTTTGCAGCAGCTCTTTTAATAGCCGCATCGATGTTATCTTTAGGCATATTTTGTGCTTTTGCATTGAGTATAGCAGTACGAAGTTTAGGATTCATATCTGGGTCCATACCGCCATCTTTAGCTGCCATGGTAATGATTTTACCTAGTTTAGGAAAGATGCGAGACATAGCACCCCATCGTTTCATTTTAGCAGCTTTTCTATATTCAAATGCTCTACCCATTGATATACCCTTTTATATTGTAAATTGACGTAATTATAGCAAATTAGTTTTAGAGGATGTATATCTAACTTTATGACTAAAGCTAGATATACGAAGAAGAGAGTTTAGTTCAATATTATATGATAAACAGCAGGAAGCCAACTATAATCAATAGGTGTTGAAAAGGTTACTGTTGTCGCACTTGATTCACCACTATTATTAAATGCTTTTACCGTATAGGTATAGGAAGTATTGGCAGTTAAATTTGTTACTAGGTAACTTGTTGTATTGGCTGCTAGGGTTGCAATAAGTGTACCATTTTGATAGATTCTATATCCAGATTCATTAGTAGCGTTGTCACTCCATGTAAGTAGTGCCGAGTTTGCCGTAACTGTTGAAGTTGAGAGACTACTTGGTGTACTCGGTGAAGTGGTAGCAGTGGCAGTTGGTGTTGGTGTTGGCGTTGATGCACCAAGTGTTATGACAGCAGGATCATAATCATCTCCACCAGTTGTATTATCTATATCATTGTCTTGAGGATCAGGGATACTACCATATTCGCTGTCTGGTGTAGAGTCAACATCTGTTCCACCAACTGCTGAACGTATTTCTGCATTATTTGTAATACTGTCTCCATTATAGTTTGCATCAATTGTAAAAGTAATATCTACAGTTGTAGAACTATCAGCAGCAAGAGTAGCTATAGGGGTATTAAGTCTAGCCGTATTGCCTATTCTCGTCCATTGTGCATCATTTAGCTCTAGCCCTGCAGGGATGTAATCACTAATTTGTATATTACTAGCATCAAGAGTACCTTGATTATAGACAGTCAATGTAAAGGTAACATTTTCTCCTGGGCTGTATGTTCTGTTTACTTTAAGTTCTTTCGTAAGAGCAAGATCAAATACCTCAGGAATGTCGGTACATCCAAAATCTAAAGTCATATTGTCAATTGTACTAACGGAGACGCTTGTTCCTGTGGCATCATGTGACTTGTCATTTTCAGAGCTTGTATCTGTGACGGTAGTGTCATTAGAATAGACTTCTGGCATGATGTTACATGGGGTATTTGTTTTCACAGTACAAGTGACGTTTACAGGTACCAAGATTTCATAAAGTCCATTATTATCAGTGATATCAGTATAGTCTATACCATTACATGTAGCAGTGACAGTTGTACCAACGACAGGAGTAATAGTCCCTGTGCTTGCATCACCATCGCTGTCATCTTCTAACCATACTCTATTTCCAATTTTTACCTCGGTAATTTCGGTGCATCCAAAATCCAAAGTCATATTGTCTATTTTTCCTACAGAGACAGTTGTTCCTGTGGCATCATGTGACTTATCATTTTCCGAACTTGTATCTGTGACGGTAGTGTCATTAGAATATATCTCTGGCATAACACTACATGGGGTATCTGTTTTGACAGTACAAGTGACGTTTGCAGGTACCAAGATTTCATAGAGTCCATTATTGTCAGTGACACCAGTATAGTCTATACCATTACATGTGGCAGTGACAGTTGTACCAATGACAGGGGTAATATTCCCTGTGCTTGCATCACCATCTTTGTCATCTTCTATCCATACTCTATTTCCAATTTTCACTGGTACAATTCCGAAGTCAAGCGAGTGGTCATTATTGGCAGATGTTTGAAATGCAATTTCTAAACTGGCACCTGTATCTTGTGCATCATTATCCCTAATATCATCAGAAGGGTCATTCGGATTAGATGTCGTTGCAGTGGTAATTTGTGGTTGAGAGTTGGCTATTTTGACTATATAGTTATGATGGCTTTTAATAAGGTCACTATTAGTTATACCACCAAAGTAGTAATGTCCTGTACTATCAGTAGTTGTTGTAGCTATTTGTGTATTTCCATCCCAGAGCGTAACATCCACACCGGCTATGGGTGTTTCATTAGGATCTTGGATACCATTTTCATTTAAATCAACCCAAACATAGTTTCCTACTTCAATAGGTGCAGGATCACACATAAGTTCAATGTCACCTAGCCCTCCTGCTTTTCCACCAAAAACAGCAGCTTCTGCTGAATTATTAGTACTAGATTTTAAGAGGGCTTGAGTCCCTAATTTTTCCCCTGTAGTGTGAGAGAATTGTACTATAGCACCTGGTTCATCAAGTTCGGTACCATCAACCATATCTGCAACAACATAAGGCACGCCAGGTGCTTGAGCCAATGCACCTGTGACTGCTTCAGGGTGAGCATCTTCTCCATAGTTTGTACCAATAAAGTCTCCTAGATAAAACTCATTATAGACATCCGTATTTCCTGTGTAAGTGACTGTATTGGAACTACATGAGGTTGGTCGTGCTATAGTACTTTCATCGGTATAGCTGCCATCATTATTCAGACACATTTTTCTAATATCTCCACCGAGAATACGATATTTTAAAGCTCCACCACGACGCATGAAAGCAGATCTGTTGGTGTAGGCTAAAACCAAGTCACCATTAGGAGTAAATGACAAATCTGTTAAGATAGGTGTAATACCTCCTATACCTTCTAATCCTGCAGCTGGCCATGATTGGAAGTTGTATTTATCAGCTGCCTCTGTGGTAGGGTTTTGGTATTGAGGTCTTAAGTAGTCTAATGTATTATTTCGTGCAACTTCTTGTACAATAGCACCATTGTATTTTTGTATAGATGCACCTACTCCATCAGAGACTTTACTTTCACATATTGACCCCACATAAACATTGTTTCCTTTGACTGTCAATGCCCATGGACGTACATCTGCGCTTGGACAGATAGAAACACCATAAGGGTTTGGCAATTGTGTAGTCTTGAGTATAGCACCACTGGTTGTATCTATCTCTACTATAGATTTAGTATGCATATTTAAAGCATAGAGTGTTTTGTAATCTTCACTGATATCTATATCTGCCAATCCTTCTCTAGCCATATAAGGATAAATAGGATCATCATCATAAAATGCAACCACATCTCTTGGTGTATCATTAATATATGCATTTAGAGCAGTGCTAGCGACATATGGAATGGTTGTAAACAGTGAAATGTTATTAGATGCATCTACTTTATAAATGGCACCTACACCACCTGAACCAAAATTGGCATAGCTTTTGATAGATGCAGCCATAAAGGTATCTTCTGTGTCCCTTTTATAGGCTAATCCCCATGTAGCACCAGTATCAGTAAAGTAACTTCTTATGTCACGGTTATCTATAGTTCCTTGCCCATTAATTGTATTGCCTGTTGGTTGAGCTATTTGTAGAAGTGTAGGATAGTTATCTGGAAGTTCTATCGTGAAACTGTTGAATGTTGTTAACACTGGAACAGCTGCAGCAATGACATCCGGATTCTCTTGACAATAAGTCCCTGAAGAAGCAACAGAAATGTCATGGCTACTGGTACCATCAAGCACTCTTTCTACCAATGGTGCAGAACCAGCACTGTTAGAAGAAGAACTTAAATCTTGACTACTTGGGTCTGCCTCTATACGACAATACTCTCCTAATGGAAATCCAGAGAGCGTATAAAGTCCGTTATTATCAGTGAGTGTATTATAGGTATTTCCATCCTCACACGTAGCAGATACTGGCACATTTTTCAGTGTGACATCATTGCTATCTTTAACACCATTAAGATTAAAGTCAGTATAGACGGTTCCTGTGATGTTCGCGTAAATGAGTGTTGAAAAAGCGAGTGTGAAAAAAAATGATTTTTGTAGCAGTGTGTGCATTAATTTAATCCTTAATTGTTTGTATGTTTGATAGTAGCTTGGCAATCTTTAAATGATTAAAGACCCATAGCTTTCTGTCCTCACCTCACGGTAAGTTTAGCTTTGTTATTCATAATAATACGAATTTCGATATATTCCTAATGGTATGTATTAAAATACTATCTTAATATAAGCTATAATAAACTTAAAAAAAAATATTAAGACTGGTGTTTTCCTTTAATATTATGAAGCATAAATCAATAAATATAATCATATATAAAGTTTTTTTGGTTATTGTTTTTGTATGAAATTAAATGAACTAATTGTAACTAACCCCTATTTAAACCTTCCGTCTGCTTGTTACGACAAAAGTGTTGCAACACCATTAACAAATCCACATTTGATACATGCCAATACCAATGTGGCTAAAGTACTCAATATAGACACAGAAGAAATTGAAACAGATACTTTTGTAAATTTACTCAATAGTGAGTATAGTTTAGAAGGTTCCGATATCTTTTCAATGTGTTATGCTGGGCATCAGTTTGGACATTTTGTACCACGTCTTGGTGATGGTAGAGTGATCAATATAGGAACAATTGGAACCTACCATCTACAGCTCAAAGGTGCAGGAGAGACATTATACTCTCGTCATGGTGATGGACGTGCAGTACTTCGTTCAAGCATACGTGAGTATCTTTTGTCGGAAGCAATGCAAGCACTTAGCATCCCTACGACACTTTGTTTAGGTCTCATTGGTTCAGAACATGATGTAAGACGTGAAAGCATAGAAAAAGCTGCAATAGTTTGCCGTGTAAGTACTTCATGGGTACGTTTTGGTACCTTTGAATATTTTGCATCTCAAGGTATGAAAGATGAACTAAAAGCATTAGCTGATTATGTGATAGAAGAGAGTTTTGCGCATATAAGTGGAAAAGAAGACAAATACACTAGACTGTTTAATGATGTAGTGGTTATAACTGCTAGGCTTATGGCACAATGGATGTCCGTAGGGTTTAACCATGGTGTGATGAATACTGACAATATGTCTATAGCTGGGCTAACGATAGACTATGGACCTTACGCCTTTTTAGATGATTTTAAACACGATTACGTGTGTAATCATACAGATGAGCAAGGGCGTTACAGTTTTGAAAATCAGCCAAGTGTTGCAAAGTGGAACTTAGAACGACTCATGATGGCACTTACCCCTCTTACAACTATAGATAAAATGCAAAAAGCACTAATGATGTATGATAAAATATATACGCGATATTTTCATTACTATATGTGTAAAAAACTTGGGTTTGAAGGTACCATGGAAGGTGACCCTGAACTTATAGATGATATGTTTGATATGCTCGAACTACTTCATGTGGACTATACACTTTTTATGAGAACATTGAGCCATTATGAAGGAGAAAGAGAAGCTTTACTCTCAACGGGGCTCTACCATGAACCTATGAATCTATGGCTTGATAGATATGATACACGCACGGAGAATCTAGATAAAATAGAACGTAAAAAACAGATGCTTACATCTAATCCTAAGTATGTACTTAAAAACTATATGCTTGAAGAAGCTATAGATGCTGCAGAAAGTGGAGACTACTCTATGGTAGATGACTTGTTTACCATCGCAAAAAAACCATTTGATGAACATGTTACATTTGAAAGATGGTCTAAAGCTACACCTCAAGAGTTTAAAAATCAGAGATTGAGTTGTAGTTCATAATATTGACTTGTGCTAAAAAGTATGATATTATGTATGATAAATAATCATACTAAAAGGAATTTACTATGCTTAGAAAGACTATCTCTATAGATGAACAGCTTTTTTCTCAGTTAAAAGAAGAAGGAATACTTGATCATTTTAAAAACTTTTCTGATCTAGTATCTAATTCATTACAAAAAACTATAGTTATCATGCAAAAAGAAAACTACCGCAAACAGATAGAAGCTATGGCTAATGATCCAATAGTATTAGATGATATAGAAGAAATACAAGAAGATTTTAAGTTCGCAGATAGTGAAGATAATGCACTTTAACATTTACTGGGCAAACTTAAACCCAACAGTAGGTAGGGAACAAGCAGGACATAGACCTGTACTTGTTATTTCTAATGATATAGAAAATCAAATGGACATAGTGACTGTTATCCCCATTACTTCACGTAAAAAAGGAAGAAAAATTTATCCTAATGAAGTATTGATACATTTGAATGGTAAAGAGGCTATTTTACTTTGTCATCAGGTTAGAACTATTTCTAAGCAGAGGTTAGATAAAAAAATTTTAGGTTTAGATGACACGTTAAAGCGAAGAGTGATTGATGTGCTTTGTATGAGGTTTAAGTAGTGAAAAAATTTGATTTTGAAAAGTTAGAATTTGTAGATAGTTTTGTAGTCTTCTTAGATATTTTAGGTTTTAGAGAATTGGTAATGAGTGATAATGAAAGTAAATTACAAACGATTAATTCTCATTTTTATATGATTGAGATTGGTTTAAATAAAATAAGAGAAGAACTTATTCAAGAGTTTGAACTTAATTTAGCAATTGATAGACAATTTAAATTGGACTATATAATTATAAGTGATTCTATAATAATTACTATGAAAATGATTAAATATGATTTTAGTGATATGCCTGAGGAACAATTTAAGAGTTTACAAAAATACTTTAATGATACTAATGAGTTTAAAAAGATAAAGAAGAAAAAAGAAATTCAAAAAGATATCTATTTAGCAGTTAATGAAATGATTAATTTACATAATGTATTAAATAAAGCAGCTTTTGAAAAGTTATGTGAAGTGGTAGTTAAGTCACAAAGATATTTGGCTAGTCAAAATGTTTGGCTCAGAGGTGCTATTTCAGCTGGAACAACACATATTAGTCAAAATAAAAAACAAATTATAGGTAAGGCATATATCAAAGCATATGAGTTAGAGGGTAAAGCTAAATTTCCAAGAGTTGTACTTGATACAAACATACTTGAAGCATTAAATATTAAAAGTGAAGACGAGTTTATTAAAACAGTTCCATATATGTTTAGTTGGAATGAAACATCTTTAGAAAAAGATATGCCATTATTTTTAGATTATGTTGGCTTTTTGATATACATTCCTACAGATGAAAATAAAAAATTTTTAAATCAAATTATAGAAAGTCTTATTAAAGATTTTCAAGTGACTAAAGGTCTTTCCTATCATGATAAATACTTTTGGTCATTGGAATACATGCAAGTATGTCTAAAACGAGGTGGCGAAGATTATAATGATTTACTACATAGGCTTAATGAAATCAAAGACAAATAAGGAAAAAACATGACATTAGAAGAACTACAAACTATTATAAGAGAAGAAGTAGGGGTATTCCTATATTTCTCAGGAGAATATTGCAATGTTTGCCATGCACTTCGACCTAAAGTAAAAGCACTTTTTGATGAGGAGTTTTCACAACTTAAACAGATATATTTAGATGCAGAGGAACATAGAGACATTGCTTTACATTTTCAAGTTCTTTCTGTACCTACAATGATTGTATTTATGGATGGTAGAGAGTTTGCACGTGAGGGACGTTCAGTGAGTCTACATCAGCTTAGTGAGCAATTAAAACGTCCTTATGGGATGATGACAGAGTAGGGTGTTTGTCCCATGACAACACCTTTTGTTTTGAACCATAGTGTTGGTGCTGTAGGGGTACAGCACCCTACACGTAATTAATGATATAAATCGGAGATATTACTTCTTCGTAATGATAGATATATTTTCAAACCCTTTGGTTTTTAAAATATCTATGACATCTACAAAATAACTAAAAGCAGAACTTTTATCCATTTTTAAAGAGATAACATCTTTTTTAGGGTCAAGTTTCATGAGTTTTTCTTTGATGATTTCAAGGGTCAATTCTTCTTTGTCATAAAAATATTTCCCCTCTTTATCAACAGAGATATAGATACTTTTTTTGTTCTCTTCTTTCTTAGAGGTGGCAGATGGTAGATCTACTTTGATACTTTGGTTAGTCACAAATGTAGCTGTTGCCAAGATAATAACCAGTAAAACAAGGACAATGTCAATGAATGGAACAACATTCATCTTGTCAAAACGTTCTCTTCTCATACAACTATCCGTTTAGTTTGACATTATTATTATGTGTCTCTTGCGCTATTTCCCATTTTGCTAGAAGTGTGTCTACTTTGGTAAGTAAAGCATTGTAAATAACCGTTGCAGGTATGGCTACAACGAGTCCTGCTGCTGTGGCTTTAAGTGCAAGTGCAAGGTGTTGCATAATCTCACCAGGGTTAATACTGTCTTGCTTCTCGCCAATGATATAAAATGTCAATATAATGGCAAGTACGGTACCTAGTAGTCCAATATAAGGTGCGTTAGAACCAATACTTGCAATCGTTGGCAGACGTTTACTCAAATCAAGTTCAAGTGCTGTTTTGTTGGTGTATTTTTTAACATTGACACCTCGGTAAAAGAGCATACGTTCAATGGCATATGCAAATGTAACAAAAGAGAGAAAGATGAGTAGTCCGATGATTCCATAATCTATAATGTCTTTTATTTGATCTATTGGCATGGGTTATATCCTTTATATATGAGTGTTATTATATGTATATTTTCTTAACGCAAACGATAATTGATGTTAAAATTAACGTTATCTGGTAAAGAAAAACCTATATTTTTGACAGAAACAGGGAAAGATGATTCAACAGCTTTTCTTGCAGACTTTTTGAACAATGAAGAGCCTGTAATTTTCAGGTTTTTAATACGACCATTTTTTAAAAGTCTAAAAGAGACATTTACCTTCCCTTGCATACCTCTTTTTTTTGCCATACGAGGGTATGACTTATTATTATTTATTTTACTGCGTAACTTAGCATAAAAAAGATTACGTGCATTTGCTTTAGAAGCACTGTTTTGTTGTTTCATTTTTTTATGTATAGTTGAAGTCGTACTTTTCTTAGTACTTTTAGTAGACTGTTTAACTTTTTTAATGATTTTCTTTTTGACTTTTTTCTTGTTAGGTTTTTTCTTTTTAACTTTTTTGATGATCTTCTTTTTGGGTTTAACTGTTGGTTTTACTTTTTTTATAGGCGTGGGGCTAGGTTTAAGTATAGGGATTGTTTTAATTGTTTTTGGTTTCACTATTTTTTTAATTGGAAGTGGCTCAGGTTTTTTCTCTACAATAGGTTCAGGCAGTGGTTCTGGTTTTGGTGGTTCCACTTCTTCAACTGTTTCTATTTCTTCCACGGGCTCCATTGGAGGAGGGGGTATAAACTGTGTGATATTAATTTGTATCTTTTTTTCTGTAGGTTCAACAACTTTGTTTATGGTATTTTGTTGAATGATATAATATCCGGAGATGATACCTAGGTACAAAAGTGTGGTGAGGATATATGAGATACTATGACGGTGTTCAAACATAAAGCTGCATTCAATCCTATTTACCTAGAGAGGTTTTCGAGAGTTTTTTGTCTGAGTATTTTACCATATAGAGTTTAATAGAATCCTCTGATTAACCTCGAATAATGCATTTAAAACCGATATTTAGCTAAAATAGAACTATTAAGAGCAACAAATATCTATCAAGGGAAAGTTCTATGCAACTAAGTTTCTTCGACCACGC
>CACVAS010000019.1 GCA_902727855.1 uncultured Sulfurovum sp. | reverse complement strand
GTAGTTTTAAATGTGGACTAAGTAGCCCACATAGATTAGGATTATATTTCCACCTTAGCAAAATAACTAACACGCTTATAAATATAACCGTCACCCAATAGTTTTTTATAAAGGTTTCTAAGTCTCAAAGTATTGTTTTTATTATCACCAATAACTTTTAAAACATTATCCCTTGTTTCTAATTGGTCATTCCGTTTAACGGTTGATTGTTTCCAAAGTAAATCTATAAGCTCTAAATCACCATCAGAATAGTTTTTTAAATCCATTCGTTTAACGGTTGGGTGTTTTGTGGGCTTTTTTCTTCGTATTCGTTTAACGGCTCTTTATGGCTTCGTTTAACGGACTGATTGTTATTACTCTCATCACCAAAAGGATTATAATAAAACCCTGCCTTAGCTTCATCAGTAGGAACATAAGCATTACTATTAGATGCTATTCGTTGAAGTCCTAAATTGCCATTACTAATAGCCTTAGCATTAAATACTATTTCCCTCTTGTCTGCTATGCCGTCCATATCTCTTAATTGTTCATTCTTCTTTCTTTGCATATCCTCTTTATTTTCAAAGGTTGTTTTCTCGTGTTGCTCCTCAATGTCTTGTGCAGTTGCTAAAGCTGTTTGAAGATTACTAATTCTATTTGCTGTTAAACTGTCCTCTAAATCTTCATAATCTTCTTTAATCTCTGATATGGTCAAATACTGTAACAGTCCAGTAAGTAGTATTAAAACCGTAAAGATAATATACTGTAGATACTCATCTAAAAAACCTCTGTTCTCATCAGCAATGTTTTTATAATCTGCTGTTGATACTTCTGATTTTTGACTTAGTAACTCTTGTGATGGTGCTTTGTTATTAGCATCCCACTTATCCACACATTGGCTATTTTTAGTTCTGTACCTTGGTACGCTCCACTTTTGATTACATGTGCTAACTGCTTCAGCTCTTAAACTGTTGTAGTCACTCTTTAGCGTTAGATAGATTTGCTTATTGGCTGTTCCACTTTCTGCATTGGCTTGAAGTGGTTTATACTCTTCACTATTGGTAGTTTTGTTTTCGGTGTAATACTTAGCACCACTAACACCAGTTAGCCATGCTCCAGAGCCATCAATTAAAAGTACAAATATAATACTCATGATAGAAATGTTTAAATAACTACCTCTTACCCTTGACGCTAAAATAATGTTTTTTAACTTGCTGTTGTAGTATCTTGATAAAGTGTTTCTTTTGATGGAGTCAATCAAAATTAAAAGCCCAATAAATCCACCTATGGTAAGGTATAAAGCTGTCTCAGACTTAAAGAATGAAGCAACTAAAGGATAAAGCCCAAAGACTGAAACTATCCCACTTATTACAAAACCACCAAGTACTTTTAATGTGTATTTAGTGGTCACTAGAATATCGGCTAATATCTCTTTTTGTGTTAATGGTTTAGTTCTCATTTTGTACCTCTTTCATCTCTCTTATATCTGCTTGAATGTTGTTAATCTTGTGGTTAATACTAGTTAGCTTTGAATACATCATCATTGCTAACATGAAAAATGATAAATAGGCTAAATACTTCATTGTTCAACCCCTTTACATTCTGCATGTTCTGCTAACTCTTGTGTAACTGCTTCTAAAGAAACTACTAATTGTTCTTGAATAAAATTAGGATTATTTTCTTTTGTGGTCTTGGTCAAGTGGTGGTAGTTTGCTAATGCTACTTCACATGTAAAAGGTTCAACTATATAAGTGCCTTGTTTAGAATATGATGAGGTTGTAAGTAGTGCAATTAATGCACCAGTTGCCAATACATTTTT
>CACVAS010000018.1:24604-47416 GCA_902727855.1 uncultured Sulfurovum sp. | reverse complement strand
TTGCGTGGTCGAAGAAACTTAGTTGCATAGAACTTTCCCTTGATAGATATTTGTTGCTCTTAATAGTTCTATTTTAGCTAAATATCGGTTTTAAATGCATTATTCGAGGTTAATCAGAGGATTCAATAAAATATAAAAAAAGGAAATAACACTCTCCTAAGAGAGTGCTATATTAAAAGTGTTTGGGGAAATTAAAATGTGTATGTTGCAAATACTTCAAGAGCATTTTCAGCATCATCAGAAGCATCATCATATGTGTAGTCAGTTGCTGTAAATACAACACCAAGGTTAAGTGTATCAGTGATATCATAACCAAGTATCACATCTAGTTCTGAACCCTCTTCACCATATTGTGCATATGAAACTTCAGTTGCAAGACCAGATAACTCTGTACCAAGTGCTACTTTAAATGAATCATCTACAACACCTGATGCAAATACATTCCATGAACTTGTATACAGTGAATCAACACCGACGTAACCCGTTTCAGCATCATCAACTTTATTGTATGCAACACTTGCAGTCATACCTGCAAATTCACCAGCAATTTTTACACCAAATGCTGTTGAATCATCTGTAGTTCCATAGTCTGTTGTTGCGTATTGTGCATTAAGTGTAATACCTGAAAATGTATATCCTGCATCTGCATATACTTGTGTGTAGTCAAGTGCATCTATATTATAGTACCAAACACTTGCATCAAAAGCATCAGAGTATGCTGCACCCAATGCATAGTTGTCATCGTCTAGTTCTACAAATGTTGAACCTGTATTATTACTTCTCCATTTATTCACATAAGAACCAACAAGTGTTACATTAGAGATAGAAGTATTCATAATAGTTGCAGCTTCCATAGCACCTGGTGCTAATAGCCAGTCAAAACCACCAAGCATTGGTGTTGCCATAAGCTGACGACCTAAAACAACTGTTGTATCACCAAATGTACCAGTCAAGTTAGCCACATTAAAATATGCTCCAGTCTCTTCACCTTCCATATACCCTGCTTCTTCTTCACCTAGGTTTGCATAACCTACTGCTGAGAAGTTAGCTGTAATATTAGATGTAAGTTTATGAGCAACGTCAAGTGTTACTGCAGTACCGATAGCTGTACTCTCTTTTTTGAAAAGATCAGTACCTTCCCATGTATAGTAATACCCTACTGCTTTACCTGATACTGTTGTATCTTTTTCACAATCAGCTACTGGAGCTGGTGCTGTAACTTCTGGTTCTGTTGGCACTATGTCTCCACCTGCAAATGCAGCACTCATTGCCAATGTAGCGATTAAGCTAAGTTTTGTTAGTTTCATTTTTTTTCCTTAGTATGTTTAAGATAACACATTCTAACATATGATTAACAAAAAATAAACGGTTAGGTGATTAGTTTTTAATCAATACAACAATAAACTACTTTAAACTAGAATCAAACTTGGTATCTAAGTTCAGATTTACATCAACCTTGTTGCCTAAAAAACCCATAGGTTCTTTAGGCATTACATCTACAAAAGAAATTTTTCTCTTCAAACGTTTTTTAATACGATCTTTCAGCCTATGTAATACAAGTACTTCATCAACTAAAACACCCTCTATCTCTTTTGCATTAGCAACAAATATTTTACCTTCCGTATAAGGTAAAAGTTGTGTTCTTTCTATGCCTCTATTGTTAGATACAGAGTCTATAAAATTGTTATAGGTAGGGGTCAGTAGTTGCTTTTTTAAATACGCCTTCTCTTTCTCCCCAACTTTCTTAAAAAAACTAATGGGCTTTTTGTACTCACCAGAACTTAAATCGTCTTCCTCAACACCTAGTTTTTTAGCCAATGGCCCTATATTATAGTGAGGCATAATGACCCCAATAGAACCTACCATGGCATTTTTATTTGCAATGAGTGGCTTAATAGCTGAAGCAATATAATAGCCACCACTTGCTGCGATACCCTGAATGTACATACTCACTTTTTTCTTACTTGTATAATCTTTGAGGTATTCACTTAGCTCTTCAGAAGCAGTAGGTGATCCTCCTGGAGAATTCATAATAAACAGAATCTCTTGGTACGCTTTATCTTCTTTCACTTTGTCCATACTCTTTATGACTGTATTGACATACTCTTGTGTTACCTCTTGATTAAAATCTATCACAGCAACTTTCTCACCAAGTGGTACACCTTCACCTAAAAAACCATAAGCCTTTGCAATTGCAAGGATTATTCCTATTTCTGCAACAATGGCTATAATAAACATCCATGTTTTTATCTTAGAACTTCGTTCATCCCATTTTGCTTTTTTATTTACGAGTACTTCTGTTTCTTCTTTTTTACCAAAACCAAATAATGCCATAAGTTGTGTCCTTTATATTTTCCAATGTTCAAATGTTTTCACTCTACACTCTTTCTTAACCATTGCCATAAGCTCGGGAAAAAAGTCTAAAAATGCTTCTTCAAGCTCATCTTTGCTCTCAGCAATGAGAGGAATGTAACGGGTACATGTGTCTTTACTTCTTGCCCTATCTGACAATCTCTTATCTATACGACCAAATGCTGCGACAACACCATCCATATGTTCATAAGAAGTTAACTGTTTATTACGTACAACCTTTTGTATGACATCTTTTGCCTTATCTGGGTATGTAGGTATAGTGACCAGCGCATGGGTACGAAAGTCTTCTAAAAACTTCTCTCTTTTTACTGTACAATATTTGTCCCAATGTAGTGACAAAAAATGGTCATAAAGTATGTCTAAAACAACACCTTTTAAATGTCCTCTATGCGTCAATAGTTTTTTTGAATTCGAAACAATACTATGTGTATCGGTAAAATTATCTATACGAAGGTGGTTGTCTATACCTTTAAGAAAAGCTTCACTCGCACCATCCCATGCCTTTGCTTTCAACGGGTCTGTTAGCAAGTTACCTAACTGATGTTCTATGTTTTTTTGAGAGAGAAATACATGTGCAAGCCAATTCATAAAGTGCCTCTTGTTAATCTACAGTATTGTATCTATCTTATCTTAGATTTTTAATATTATAATTTTAGGCTTTATGAGGGATATATTTTATGATAGTTAATAATATTTAATAATAGTATTTATAGTTATTAAGTTATATATAAAAATTATATAGGTATAATTAAATACATAAAATAGTTTATAAAGGAATATTCGATGAAAAAAATGATAAGTACGGCTGCTGTTTTAGCACTATTAACAACATGTGGACATGCCAACTTTCAATTTGGTGATGTTTTTAAAGATTTAAAAGAAATACAAAAAGATGCTCAAGAAAATTTTAAATTTACTAATGCATTCCATAACTTAAAAATGGCGCAAGAAGATACTCAGAGTCACTTTAAATTTGGTGATATATTCCAAGACTTAAAATAATAATAAAAGGTTACTCTTTTAACTAAGTGTGAAAATCACACTTAGTCTTCTCATTAATGATGAAACTTCACTTTCTCTTTTTTACGTTTCCATATTTCAGAAATTTTCTCTTTAGAAATATTTTGTCCTGAAAGTGAAGGAGAAAAAGGTACTTTAGCATTCATAACTTTAACACCTGAAGGTACTATATCTACCTCACCTTGACTCATTTGTAGTTTTGCATACTCATAATTTTTAGATACTTTATTAAATTTAATGACATTCCCTTGTTTATCTTCCACCCAAGAGAAATACTCATCACCTTTAAGATGTCCTGAAAACTTGGAACCGTCATTTTGTATAAATTCCATTTCACCATGATACGCTGGTGCCGCAAAGCTTAGACTACTCAACATCATTGTTAATAATAATTTTTTCATAATTCACTCCTTAATTTACGTTAATATCAGCTGTCATAACAGTAGCACTGTCTGAAATATTTTCTATACTTACACCTGAAATCATAGTGTCATATCTGTTAGAGCTTGGGCTAGTAGAAGCATTAAAACTATTACTGTTACCATTAAAATAGAGGTTATTTATGTGTCCTCTATCTGTTTTAGTATCAAGACCCGCATTATTTGCTTCTTCAACATCTACTAACTTATGGTTTTCATCATCATTATTTCCAATATTATCATCGATGTGTAATATTGACAAACCTCCTGAAAAATTTGAAGTCCCCGATAAAGATGTCAATCCCATATCATAACCACTAGCTGCTCTATTTTCTATGAGAAAATATTCACCTACACTATTTGTACGTATCTTGTACAATACATAGTCACTAGATGCAGTGGCATGAAGATTTAAGTCTGTTACACTGTCATTTATTGTAGTAGCTTCAAGAAACCCTGACTGTATTTTACTCCATCCTGTCATATGCGTAGGTGTTTGTCCACTTTGTGAATCACCATTTTTATACCCCCAAGATCCAGAACCCATAAGTCCAAAGTTACCTATACCACTAGAACTACCATCAGTATCATATAAGTCTGGTAAATCAAAAGTTGCGTGCCCTAACTCATGTGCTATAATACCTATACTTGCATCATTAACTCCATGCTTCTCCCCAAATAGTGAATAATTACCATTAGCATAACAATTCATCAATGATACACCATCATGTGTAGGCGCATCTTCATTACCACCATACATACACCAAGCATGTGCCCATTGTCCAGGGCTGGTACCTGTGGCACTTTCTCCACCAGCGACTAAATACATAATCTGTAATTCATCAGATGCTATCGCATTATTATTATTGGTATCGTACTCAGAAAAATCAATAAAGTCATTTGCTAAAGCTATGGCACTGTTTAATCTACTTAAAAAAGAGCTTACATCATTCGATGTGTTTGGATGATTTTCATCTAAATGCACTGTAATGATTCCATCATCTGCTACATCATCTATTTCATTGGCTGGGACAAACTGAAATTTTCCATAGGAGATTTCATTGATATAATCATTCAATTCTTTATCAGATGTACCAAATATTTTATTATGCCAAGTGTTGGCACTATTTTCAAAACTATAATCATTAAACTCAATGCGTATAATAAGTAGTGGTAATTGTACTGTAGTAACCTCTTGTGTCTCTTCTACAACATTTACCATTCTTGTTACTTGTAAGGCACTGTTTCCTGCATTGTCACTCACATTATAAGTCAATGTATAGATACCTAGTATATTTGTATTAACATTATTAACAGTCACTATATTTTCAGAAATATCTCCATCTTTATTGTCTAAGGCATTTGCACCTGCATCGACATACATCTCACCTTGATAAACTGTGACGTTTTCATCACCACTTAGTGTAATCACTGGAGGTGTTGTATCTGGTACTTCAACTACATTGACCGTTCTAGTTACTTGTAGAGCACTGTTCCCCGCACTGTCATTGACATCAAATGTAACAATATATGTACCTAATGTACTCACATCTACAGGATTCACCATAACAATACTAGATGTAATATCTCCATCTTTGTTATCTGATGCTATTGCTCCTGCATCAACATATGACATAGCTACAGCATTTCCTACATAATTCTCATTTTGATATATAGTTAAATTATCCTCACCTAGCAATGTGATAATTGGAATAGTTGTATCCGGTACTTCTATCACACGTACCATTCTTGTTACTTGTAAGGCACTGTTTCCTGCATTGTCACTTACATTATAAGTCACTGTATAGACGCCTATTACATTTGTATTGACATTATTCACGGTCTGTATATTTGCAGAAATATCTCCATCTTTATTATCTAAGGCATTTGCACCTGCATCGACATACATCTCACCTTGATAAACTGTGACATTTTCATCACCCAACAATGTAATAATAGGAATCGTTGTATCAAGTTCATCTACAACATGTACAGTTCTTACGACTTGCATAGCTTCATTTCCAGCATTGTCCGTCACATCATAAGTAACTCTGTAGTCTCCTATGACATTTGTATTGACATGATTAACCGTCACAATATTTGCAGAAATATCTCCATCTTTATTATCATAGGCTGTAGCCTCTGCGTCGACATACATCTGACCTATATTTACTGTGACATTTGTTTCCCCTACAAGTGTGATGATAGGCGCTTCAGTATCACTATCATTATTTTCACCATTGCCCCAACTATAATCTACATCTGCAAACCCAGCTTGATACCCATAGACTTTCATGGTTAAAGTTTCCGTTGTTAGTCCATAAATTCTTATATATTCATGTCCTTGTTCTCCACCTAAACCATTATAGCCAGACCACTCTATATGCATACCATGATAATGAATCTCTTGTACTCTAGCACCGTTCAATAGCCCCGCAGGCCATTTAACAATAGCTGTGCCATCTTCACCATAAAGCTGAATATCTATATCAGTTTCAGAAGTAAGATTAATCTCTAAATTATCAATATATGGTGGTATCGTCCCCACTAAAGAAATAGCCTCATGAGATATTTCTTGTTCAAAGTGCCCTCTACCATTTTCCGATCCATTACAATTATCTTTTCCTGTCCAAGAGTAGTTTACATTAGCATAGCCTGCCCTATATCCAAAAGCTTTCATTGTCATAGATGTGGGTGTACTTCCACTTACTTCTATAAACTCATGCCCCTTTTGTCCATTGACACCATTGTAACCACTGTAAGTGACAGAAACACCCTGATATGTATCTGTTTGTTCATAGGAAAGATGTAAAATACCATAGGGCCAATGTACAATTTTATCATCATTTTGACCATATAAACGTATATCAACATCCATGTCACTTGTCAGTTCTACACGTAAACCTTGTATACCCTCTGGTATCGTCCCAACAAGGACGGCACTCTCATAATCACCCGCGTAATGTTCTATTTGTTGTTCAAAGCTTCCTGTACCAGAACACTCTCCAAAATCAAATTGTCCCCATAAATTAATTGATAAAACCAATACCAAAAGTATAATTGTTTTTTTCATCGTTCATTCTCCTTCCTGAAAATGAATTATTATTATGCAGTCTGGCGAACTTTTTCACTATAATTCCCATCTAGTTAAAAGTCCCATGACTTTCCGTCTTATTTTTACAAATAGTTTGGCTTTAGTCTCAGTTGTGTATTTGAGTATAACAAAATATAATTAATAATTTTTTAAATATAAAAAAGAAAAATAGTCTTGACTAGTTTACTTCAATAAGCAACTATTGTAGTCCGTTAGCGATAGCAACTTCTAATTCACCAAATGCACTATTCATAGCAGACACAATGGCACTTGTATCTGATGAAGTTTCAATTTTAGTAGAAAAAAGTTGTGACCTATGTCTATTTTTATGTAAATCTTCTATGTCCCATGTTGCATCTAAGTAAACATGATCACCTTGTGCTATAAAACGTGTAACGTCCACTTTTATTTTATATTTAGGCTGTTTATCAACACCCCATGGATAGGCATGAACATTGGGTTGATTAAACTTTTTTTGTAAAAAACTAATCAGCCTTCTTGTTAAACCTGTATCTAAATCTTCAGCCCAAGCAGCAGAAGAGATGAAACTCACTTCACTGTCAGACTTCGCAATAGCCACTTCATGTTTAAACAAATACTCAGGTAAAGTCACTTTCTCTACGCCAATGGCACCTTTCAAATGGTTTGAAATTTTTCTAGGCTCTGAAGCTGTAGAAAGCACATAAAAATTACTTACACCACATCCATATATGAATAGTGCTATAAAAAGTAAAAATAATTGTATGATTCTTTTTTTAAATAATATCATTATTTATCTCCAAAAATAAGTGAATTTGGTTTACGGTTAAGCATCTTTAAAAAAGCCTGCATCTCTTGCGAAACTTTTGTCACTACCTGCAGTGTTTGAGAAAGTTGTCTTGAAATCAATGACTTTTCATCATACCCTTTGACAACTTTCTTGGCTGTTTTAAGTGTGTCTGTGAGTGTCACTAAACTCTTACTTATCTCATCTGGCATATTGATAAATGACTTTTTATTACTCATAGTATTTAAGTTTTTAATAGTCGTCTTAAGGTCACTAAGTACAGTAGTCAATGGTTCATTCACACCTTTTATCATACTGTTTGTTTCAACAACTAAAATATCTGCATTATTAAGTAATTTAGAGACAGATGTTACTACACCATCTAAAGGTAATGTATTAATTTTATTCAATATCTGTTCTACTTTAGCCATAATATCTTCACTTTTGCTAGTACTGATTGGTAAGAGAGGATACCCATTGCTGGCTACTATTTCTTTGGTAATATTAGACTCTTCAAAAACTAAATCAACAAATAATATACCTGTAATGGGATCCGTTTCAGCTATTTTAACACGTAGTCCTTCTTTCACTGCAGCATAAAAATTTTCTTCACCTGTTTTTGTTTTATCACTGTTATCTTTAAAAGCTGAAGTGTCTATATTGACTGTTATATTACCTAGCATTTTATGTGACTTATTGTTGTATGAGAGTTCAATGTCTTCAACATGCCCAACATCAAACCCATTATATTGAACCGATGCATCACGTTTTAACTTAGCAATGGACTCTTCTACTTCAATGGAGAAACGCTTCATTGCTTTGCCGCCTTTACCTATTTGTTTACTTTCAGCTACGGAAGCATTTTTGTGTAAATGAAACATATAGGCATGTGGTAGACGTCTGTTCACATCTTCACCACTTGAAGAGAAGGCAATCCCTCCATGCAACAGGTTACTCAAAGGTGCCATATTGACATCTAAATTACCATGTGAAAAGTCTACATTCATTGCAGATATCACCCAAAATTTTGAATCAGTATGTACATAAGGGACATAAAACTTTTCAATAAATACAATAAACTCAATAGCTGTGCTGTCCAAGGAAATATTGATATACTCAACATGTCCCACTTTAAGATTTTTAAAATAAAGGGGGGTTCCTTTACGTATATTGTAGCCTACAGGCGCACTTAAAGAGAAATACTCTCCTTCATTGGTTTGCCTAAAAGCATGGCTCATTCCTATAAACTTATTTTGAAACTCTTCTCCATCTTCACTAAACATATCTATGTATGTTCCAGATATAATAGTCTCCAACCCAGAAACACCCGTGACCCCAACCTCAGGCTTAACAATCCAAAATTTAGTATTTTCATTTAGGTATTTATCGGTACCTTTATCCATACGAACGACAACGGTAACACCTTCCCCATCTTCTTGTAATTCTATTTTTTTTATAGTCCCAATAGGTACATTTCTATATTTAATATGGCTCTGTCCAGCTTTAAGTCCCACATTTTCTGGAAAAACGATTCTAATCTCTGAACCTAGTTCTGAAAAATATTGATACGCTAACCATCCTGCGATAATCAGTGCGATAAAAGGCACTATCCAAATAGAAGTAAAAAAATTAAATTTCGTAGACTCTTCTATTTTAGGTAACTGTTTAGACATGCAAACTTTCCTTGACCATTATATTCATTAGTTTTCTTTTATCAGACGTGTATCAAAAGCGTGTGCAGCTAAAAGTGTAAAAAAAACAGAAAGTGCAAAAGCAGTTGCTGCAGTACCTGCAACAATCTCAACATTGGCTAAGTGTATGAGCGCTGCTAAAATAGCAACAACAAATACATCTATCATCGACCAAGGTCCTATTGCCTCTGTGATATAATAGAGTTTATGCTTATTAACCTTTCTATCTTTTCCGATAGGGTATTTTACACTAATAAGTAAATAAATCAAAATCAAAAACTTCATCACAGGTATCACAATGGAAGCAAAAAATATAATGGCTGCAATAGGGTAAGAACCATGTTCCCATAACATCACCACACCACCCATGATGGTACTTGCATCTGTCACTCCAAATTGATTTGTGATAAGCATTGGGTAGAGGTTTGCAGGGACATAGGCAATCATTGCAGTAATTAAATAGGCCCATGATTTTTGAGTAGAAAAATCATTTTTTAAATGAATAGTCGTACCACATCGTCTACAAACAGTCTCATCTGACTTTTCTATATTGACCGCCTCACAAACACTACAACGTAATAACTCTTCTTCTTTCACTTCTATCAAGATACGATTCCATTTCGACTAAATACATGTTTTCTTAACATCCAAACCTCTGAAATATGTATGCTTTTAGTGATATATAAATCTATACCCACAAAAAGTAAAAGAGCCCAAAAAGAGATACCCATATGTATTTGTGCATAACCTATAAGTTTTACCAGTGCCACCAAGATGCTTATAAGAAAGATATCTGACATACTCCATGGTTTAATATAGGCAAGTAAAATCAATAACTCTTTAGTCACTTTTTCTGCTTTACCCATCTTTAAAAGTAAAAATAAAATCATATTAATCAAAAATATCATTAGAGGAAATATAAAAATAAGAAAGGCACATAAAATACCTACTAAAAAAAATTCATTTTCTATCAGTGCCATAAATGTTTTAGGTATCGTAATAAACTGTTCATGTCCTAATACATCTATCTTTACTAAAGGAAACAAGTTTGCCAATACAAAAAAGATAAAGCCTGTCACACTCCATGCTAAGCCATGATCAATAAGTTTAGAATCATACCTGTATAATATACCACCACATTCAGAACAACATGCCTTGCTACCATCAGATATTGGTATTTCTTCATGTAAAGTATAGCACTGATGACAAAGTATTAGGTTATCTAAGTCACCTTCATTTTCAAGTTTCATGGTTATAATTATAGCTTACAAGATTTAAGGGCAAATATGAAAATACTCTCCATTGGTAAAAAAATACAATTTAACGGATTAAATATCCTTTCTATAGATTATCATGAAGCCACACATGTCAAAGAGATATCAACCTACGATTATATTATCATCAGTGGTGGTGATGGTGCCATAAGACGTACAGTAAAAGTACTTAAAGACACCAACCCACTGCCACCATTTATTATTAATCCTACAGGGTCTTTTAATGTCATCGCAAAACGTCACGGTGTACCCAAAGTAGATAAAGTACTCAATAGTCTACTACAAGAGACACCACTCAAAACAAATACACAAAAATACTACAGTCTCAACGAAGAAGTATTTCTATTTTCTGCTGGAAACATGGGAGACTTACAACATATTTTCCTCTCAGAGACACTACGCTTTGGCATACTACAAAAAGGCATTTTAAAATACCTATTCTCCGTACTATTTCTTTTTCCCGTACATCTAGTGATGACACCTTTTATGCTATTAAGTAGTAAAAGATTTTTTATCTTTACGCCTATGTCATTCATTCGTAAATTTGGTAGTTTTTATGGCAAAATAGAAAAAGAGATAAGCATCAATTTAGAGAATAATTACAATCTCATAGAGCTAGATGGAGATGTTGTAACTGTTGAAGAGAGTCTATTGAAAATTAAACCAGAAGGAAATATAGAGGTTGTGAGTAGATAGTCTTTATATATAACCAAGGTAGATTACTTTATATCTAATAACTTATCATAATACTCTACCACCCTAGCATCAACATTTATCACCCTACGTAAATACTGTGTTAGATCTCCTCTATTAAAATCTAACTGTAAATTTTTAGGGTTTATCGCACGTGAAATAGCCACATAAAATTGACTGGGTGCAAAAATATTATCTACATTACATACAAGGTTGTCTATGCTCATGCCTTGTGACTTATGTATAGTGACTGCATAGGCAAGTTTAAGAGGAAACTGTGAGAGCGTCGCTAGGCTTATAGTCTCAATAGTACCATCATCTTTGACTAACATATCTACTAAATCAAACTCATGGCGTTCTACTCTTACGTACTCTTCTTCTTTTTCTACTATCAGATAATCTTCTTCAATAGCATGGAGTATCCCTCTTTCACCATTAACAAACTTACCCCATTTATTGACGGTAAAGAGTATGGGTACACCGACTTTCAGAGTAAGTTGTTCACTTATTGGCAGCATCTTTTTCCAACTAAGTAGCTTCTTTTCATGTACTTGACCGAACATCTCTATATTTGCAAAAAGTATAGTCTCTTCTGTGTCAAGTTCATTGAGTTTAGCACGATTGGTTTGTTCTACTTCAACATTACGTCCATACAAGTAAGTAGGGTCTTTTTCCATCTTTTCATTGTTCCATAACCTACTCATGTATGCTATCACTTCTTCGTCACAAACTCCTTTTCGTACTTTAGAGAGTATATGCGTAAACTCTGCATCAGTCGTACGTTTCATCTGTGTAAGTTCTATGACAATTAAGTCAAATCTCTCCCACGCCATAGATTCAAAAGCATAGAGTTTTTTACCAAAAACATCATTATTCTGTGTTTGCTTCACCACAGGAGGTAGCTGAAAAAAGTCACCAACAAACAGCACTTTTCCAAGGTAGCCATAGTTATTGAGTCTATAGGCAATCATATCGAGTAAATCTGTACTCACCATAGAAATCTCATCTATAATAATCAAGTCTGTAGCTTTCAGTACTTTCTTTAAATCTGTCAGACGTTTTTTTGCACGTTTATCACTCTGGTTTAGTGCATCAAAGTTAGAAGCGATACCAAAAACAAAAAAGCTGTGTACTGTAAAACCACCTATATTCACAGCAGACACACCAGTAGAACCTAGAGAAACCACTTGTTTCGCACGGTTACGATAGTCACGTATCACTTCATTCGTAATATAACTTTTTCCTACTCCTGCACCACCAGTAAGAAAAACATTCGAGTGCTTGAGTGCTTCTAAGACGTCTGTTTTATCTGCCAAACCCAGCCTTATCTAAGTGTCCTTGTTTACAACGTCCTCTTATTTTTTTACCACCTTTAAGCAATGTAGCTAAATCTGTACTACCAGAGCCTAAGTGAAGCCAGAGTTCAGTGACTAAACCATTTTTACATAGTAACTCTACACGGTTACCAGCCCCACGTCCAAATGCTTTATCTGCCACAGTTCTCACTTGTTTAAGTGTAATTCTTTTACCAATATTTTGACTAAAAAACTTACCTACAGCAGAATTATTGACTTGGTTTATAAGGCTTATCGCATCTGTGTAGTACTTATTGGCTTCAGTACCATAACAAGTACCATGCTTTATCCATTCGTGTTTATGTAAATCAGAAGCAAACCCTGGCATTACCACTTCAAGTGCATCTTCAACCTCTTCATCTAATGCAAGACAAGGTAAGTCTCTCCAACGTTTATTTTTATCTGCATTTTTTAGTGCATAGTCTACATTACAGTAGACATTGGTACGTGGTTGAGGCCAGAGACCATGAAGAACAAACTGTGTATCACTAGGTTTTCTCTTAAGAAGACTTCCTACCCCTCTTTTACACTCTTTTTTATAACGGTGTGTTTCACAAAATGCATTATGCCAAGAGAGTGCTAGTAAATTTTTTTTAGAGGTCGATGTCTTCTTTACAAAACTCTTTTGAGGCTTTTTAGCCATATTTTTATTGGCATTTGACAATTCATCATCTATGCTCACTTGTTTCTCTGTACTCTTTTTACTTGTACCCTTTTTGGTTTTACCATACAGTGGTGAACTCCGTAAAGGTCGAAGTGTTAAACAGTCATCATCTACCCATCGTTGTGAAGGTGTAGCATATTCGACTTTAAGCAGGTACTGTCCTTTATGATGCTTTAGCATCTCATAGGTTCTGTCTAATTGGAGAACTTCATTCCCTCTATTTTTAGTATGTTTAAGATTATTATAGAGTTCACACTCTTTTTTAGGATAGAGATCTATATTTGCCATAGCCATAAAAGTAAAGAGCCATAAAAGTAGTAAAAAACGCATAAAAGGTGTCCTTTTTTAAAGAGAATTATACCCTTAGTTTATAAATTAATTCGATATGATTTACTATGATATTTAAAAACCTAACAAATCTACCTACAAGCTATGGAACGCAAAGAAAAACACCTTGTTCACATACACGTAAACGCTCTAACATGATGCTAAATCCTTTACAACTTAAACATCTTAACCGTATAGACAAAAGTGATGCAGACATGATAACCCTTAACTTAGAAGATGCCATAGCACCTAGTCGTAAAAAAGAAGCCCTTCATAATATTGCACTATTTTTATCCTATATGAAACATTCTAATAGCTTTATTATCGTAAGAATAAATCCTTTAGATGAAGGTGGTGCCGAAGAGATAGCTTTTTTAAATGATTTTACATTTGATGCAATACGTGTAGCCAAAATAGAAAACATTGCACAAGTCCAACAAGCTTTAACACTCTTATCTAAAGATAAGGAGCTACATATATCATTAGAAACCAAAGAGGCATTCAATGCATTATCTACCTTTGGTATAGACAGACGTCTTACGGTTGCAAATCTAGGTATATTAGACCTACTCACATCATTGGGACTACCTCAATCTATTGTGACTCAAGGTAATCCTACTATAGATTACATTCTCTCCAAATTTCTTGTAGATGCTAAAACAGCAGGTATTCACCCCATAAGCTTTATGTTTCAAGAGTATAATGATACTGAAACATTTACCGCATGGTGCAAACATGAAAAAATGATGGGCTTTACCTCTAAAGCCTGTATGGGACCAAAACAAGTCTCCATTGCCAATGCCACATTTCATACCGATGAGCATACACTAGCACGTGCTAAGCATATAAAAATAGCTTTTGAACGTGAATCTTCCAAAGATAATAACGGCTTTATGGATGACCAGTATGGTTTTATAGATGAACCTATTTATAGGGATGCCTTATTAGTACTAAAGGAAGAAAATTGATAAAAATAAAAATACTACTACTCATCACACTACTATCTAGTATTGTATATGCCAACGATGATAGACCCCCTATTGCTTATGATTTCTTAGCTAAAAAAGAAGTACGTCAATTTGTAAACATGATGGTCAAAAAACACAATTTCAAACGCTCTTACATCACCTCTGTACTTAAACAAGCAAAACTAGACCGTGACACCTTAGCACGTTACACGGGTAAATACAAAGTTGGTTCAACCAATGGTTCATGGGAACGCTACAAAGCCCATGTTTTAGACCCAATAAGTCTAGCCAAAGCTAAGAAGTTTAAAAAAGCGTACTACAAAACACTCAAGCGTGCAGAAAAAACCTATAAAGTAGACATGGACTATATTGTTGGGTTTATGGGTGTAGAGTCTAAGTTTGGGGAGTATACTGGTGACTACTCTGTATTAGATGCCTTGGCTACACTTGCATTTCATCCAAACCGTATGAAAAAGTTTTTCAAAAATGAGTTTAAACACCTCTTTTTACTCTCTCGTGAAAAAGGCTATAAAGTCACTAAACTTCAAGGCTCATTTGCTGGTGCTATGGGGTGTGTTCAACAAGTCCCATCTGTAGCACGAAAACACCGTTCAGACTTCAATGGTGATGGGGTTACTAACCCTTGGGACTTAGTAGACTGCATAGGCTCCATAGCAAAGTTCATGCACAAAAAAGGATGGCAAAAAGGTCTACCTGTAGCCTCTGCCACTAACTTTAAAGGCAAACGTTTCAAAGCAGCCAAAACAAGCCGTAAAAAGCTAAAAACACTTAAGAGCATTAAACGCCTAGGTATCTACCCTACACAAACCTTTTATGGTAAAAAAGCTTACCTTCTCAAAACACGTAACACGACCCACGATGATGTCTGGGTAGGAAGTAAAAACTTTAGAGTTCTAGTACGCTACAACAATGCCACAACCTATGCTATGGCTATACACCTTGTAGCGGAACATGTGAAAGATAGATAAGTATAATTTAATAAAGTTTTTTACTTATCTACTACCCAAAAACTAGTTATACTCTCTACGTCTCACAAAGAACAGCCCAATAGCACCTGTACAAAGCAGTAAAAGAAGCATTGTCGATTTACTAAGTGCATTAGCACTATCAGATGTTTGCGTACTTTCACATTTCTTATTAAAGTCTATATTAATCGTCGCAGGGTTACTTGTATTTCCACAGATATCTCTTACAATATATTGTACTTCTTCATTCCCAGAACATACTTCATCTGGATCAAAAAGTATACTTCCTGTTACTTCATCTACTAACCATGTACCTTTACCTTTACTATAAAGTGTTTTCACTTCTTTACCTTCAGTATCAATCAGTCTTACACTTTTTTTATCTAGATCCATCTCCGATTGTGTATCATTCTTCAAGACATTGATTGTTTTTACTTCACCTACTGATGCTGACGTTTCATCATTTTGAGCTATAGGTGATGTACTTACATCCTCACATCTCATTTCTTCCACTACTGGCATTGCTGTAGCGGTTGCAGTCGGTGTTGCCGTTACTGTAGGAGTTAGTGTTACAGTTGCAGTTGGTTTCACTATTACTATAGCAGTTGGACTTGGTGTAGCGGTTGGTGTATTTGTTGGTTGTGGAGATACAAGACTTTCTATGAAGTCATTACTATCTAACACGTCATTGGCACCTATTGTCAAATCAATTCTATCATCGTTTTGTAAACTAAAGTATCCCTCTGGCTGTAACTCTTGTATATAATATTCTCCCGGAGGAATAATAAAACTATAAAGACCATCTCTATCTGTGTCTGTACGTGCTACTTCATTACCATCCATATCATACAATATGATTACAATACCTTCCATCGCTATAAACTGACCATTACTTAACTTTTCAGTAATCGTACCAGATATAATACCTCTATCTTCACTATCTAAATAATCAGGTATACCATCACTATCAAAATCTATAGTATTACCACCCTCTTCACTGTCTTTTATACCATCATTATCACTGTCATTATCTAAGAAGTTATAAATACCATCTCTGTCTTGATCTAATGTAATTCCATGACCCAAATTTACAGCATTGTCACCTTCATTGGCGTCACTTATACCATCACCATCTGTGTCAGAGGTTCCACGTACAGAAATAGGCCCACACATAGTAGTAAACTCTAAGTTAAAGTCTACACCAAGTTGTGTTGGTTGTATATTAACTGTACCATTATTTACCCAGCTACCAAGTTCTTTTATTTGCCCTTCACCATAGTTCCACTCACCATGTATTTCAAACTTCGTTACTTCACGAAGTGTACCACCACTAGATGTATCTAAAAGTCCTCCACTTTTTATAGTATAGTTTTGACAATTGATATCTTTGATAGATGTACCATTAATACGTTCAATATTCCCATTACCTATGATGACATCTGCATATATTGATTGCAATAACATCAAACTTATTGTAAGTATAAACCCTATTTTCATCATAGCCCCCAAAATATCATACTGTTGGTTTCTATCTCAGTATAGTTTGTAGCATGGATATCTACTTTATACATTATCATCTCTAAAAACAATGTAGTAGCATGATGATTTACTTGATTTCCATTTGCCCAACCTATTGTAAAGTCTTCAGTTCTACTACATCTACCATTATTATAAGTTCCATTAAACTTCTCTACCCCTGCTTGTCTTGCAATAGTCTTTGAATTTGTTCTTATAAATGTATACTGATTCCATACACCTACATTAGCTCCATTTTCAAAACTTCTAATGTTATTACAACAAATCCCTGGATCAAAATAGACATTATTATTTGACCAGTTTATGTGCGTAGACCATCTATCTGAGTCTGTCAATACACCAAAGGAATGTTGAGATTTTTGAGTAGCAGTCATGATAGTTATTATTGTACCTTCAACACCTGATTTCGTCACATCCTGTATGCCATTAGGTGTATCAATCACTAAATAGTCATTATTTCCATCACCTTGAAAGTAAGGTCTTGTTGTATTAGAGTAAAACCTTGGCTGTCTATTTTGAGTGGTTTGTACTGCATCTCTTCCTAACCCACTTTGGTCATACCAAGTATGTACATACACATTACTTATACCTCTCCAAGTATTGATGGCATCAATATCTACAATATCATTATCTCCCCAACCAAAATCTTTTTCTACACCATCACTTTCACGTCTCAATCTAATGAGCGACCCATCATAATCACTCACTAGTACACGCATGGAAAATGCAAAACTTATATCTGTTAACTCTTCATCAAGTATATGGGATGGTTGGAGTGTTGGAAAATGATTATACTGCGCAATTTTTGCATATATTGTATGTGTAAATACAACAAATAAAAAAGTTATAAATATTTTCTTCATCATTTCATCTACCTTTTAAGATCACCAGTCAAATGAAATACATCTTGAGATGTACTCACTATTCCAATCCCAGCATCTTTTCCTGCAGTTCTAAATCTGTTGAGCCTATTTAAAACACTCACACCTGATGCTCCTTGTATAGTCACCTTTCCTGTGTTAATCTGATAAACACTCACATTAAATCCAATAGAAAGACCAGCAGGAATAGTCAATATCACATCACTAGGACTGTCAAATGTGATGACAGATTCATTATCAAGAACTGTCAATGTATAATTTGCTATTTTAAGATGAACATCTGTAGAAAAAGCAAATAAAAGCTCTTTCCATACGCCATCTAGAAAAACGTTAACCTTTTTTGTCTCTGCATTAAACACTAGTTTACCTTCTTGTATAGGGGTAGCTAATGCATTAATTTCGCTTGTTGTCATAGAGTGTACTTCTATTAACTCATCAGTTTGAGTTGCAAAAGAAATAGAAGGATGGATAACAAAGAGTACTGCTAAAACAATTAGTTTTTTAATATACATTTTTTTGCCTTTCTCACTTATATGCTGTATATAGAACAACCAAGTTCTCATTTGCTGCAGATGTAGTACGTTCTATATTTAAGACAAAACCATCTGTAGTAAATGATAATAATGACCCATTAATTCTACCTACTTGATTTCCATTTTGATTTCCATATCTTATACCAATACAGTTACTACTAGATGCATAACGTGATATATCATTAATGGAGTTACCACTTCCTCCTACATAAATCACTTGTTGAACTATAGTGCCACTATCACTACGTCCAAATCCATTCATTGTTCCAAAAGAATTATTGAGTGTGCCATCATTATCCCCCACACCATTATCACTATTTAAATCTAAAGTTTCTATGTTAGCGTGTGCAGCAAATGTAATTTGAGAAGGTTCGAAAGGTATTCCCGTGATCGTTTTATTACCAGATGCATCAATAATGAAATATCCAGCATACACAGTTGGTCCCAAATAGATACCATTATCAGTTCCTGATGATATTTGATTGTCTGTATCAGTACTTACAAATGTATCTGGCGTTGTCCAATGTGTACCATTATAATCATACACTTTATTGTCTGTCGTATTGAATACTATCATTCCCTTTGAAGGAGTATTAATATTGTCTATTTCAACTTGTGTACCTGTTTTTAACTCAAGCACTAAATCTTTCTCAATCTGTGCTTGCACAGATAGTGTACAACATAGCATAGCATAAACAATAAACTGCATAAAATGTTTTTTCATATTCACTCCTAATAATCCATCACTGAGAACATAAATTCAAAGTCACGAGCTGCTCTATCTGATCCACCATTATCATTGTCACCAACTTCAACTACAAATGAACCCGTACCTTGATTACTATACGCAACATCATAATCATCATTTCCTACACCATTAGAATCCAATATTGACAACTGAATAGTATAATCATCTGTATCTCTAGCAGTATCAAGTGTCACAGTATAATTACCCGTACTATTTTTCACAACACTTGCTCCATATCCACGTATTAGACCCCCTGCACCACTTACTTTACCAAACGCTACAATAGGACTAGATCTAAATGTCGTAACTGTAGTATCTTCACTTGTATAGTCATACTCTAATGCATCTGTAGGACTTGCTGTAAGTGTTGTTGTAATCTCACTCGCAACACTTAGATCATAATCATTACCTGTTTGTACTAAACTAACACTACCATCATTAGAAGTAATTTTTTGTATCTCATTGGTACTATTGCTGTCTGCATCTTGGATATTAATCACTGTGTCGCCACCATCTTCTAGTGTGACAGTCACTGTCTCATTTGCTGTAGTCACTGCTGAAGAAATTGCTTGATTATCTGAACCATTATTATCTAAAGAAGAAAGATCAACAGTCCATGTTTGCCCAGCATCTGTAATCGTCAAGTCTGTTCCGCTAAGGTTTGCGTCTGTAATAAGCTCATTGGTCGTATCTGCATCTGCATCATCTACATTCAATGTCAGTGTTGAACCATCTGAGAGGCTAATATTACCTGCAGTGGTATCTGTACTAATATCTTGTATCTCATTCGTACTGTTGCTGTCTGCATCTTGGATATTAATCACTGTGTCGCCACCATCTTCTAGTGTAACTGTCACTGTCTCATTTGCTGTAGTCACTGCTGAAGAAATTGCTTGATTATCTGAACCATTATTATCTAAAGAAGAAAGATCAACAGTCCATGTTTGCCCAGCATCTGTAATCGTCAAGTCTGTTCCGCTAAGGTTTGCGTCTGTAATAAGCTCATTGGTCGTATCTGCATCTGCATCATCTACATTCAATGTCAGTGTTGAACCATCTGAGAGGCTAATATTACCTGCAGTGGTATCTGTACTAATATCTTGTATCTCATTCGTACTGTTGCTGTCTGCATCTTGGATATTAATCACTGTGTCGCCACCATCTTCTAGTGTAACAGTCACTGTCTCATTTGCTGTAGTCACTGCTGAAGAAATTGCTTGATTATCTGAACCATTATTATCTAAAGAAGAAAGATCAACAGTCCATGTTTGCCCAGCATCTGTAATCGTCAAGTCTGTTCCGCTAAGGTTTGCGTCTGTAATAAGCTCATTGGTCGTATCTGCATCTGCATCATCTACATTCAATGTCAGTGTTGAACCATCTGAGAGGCTAATATTACCTGCAGTGGTATCTGTACTAATATCTTGTATCTCATTCGTACTGTTGCTGTCTGCATCTTGGATATTAATCACTGTGTCGCCACCATCTTCTAGTGTAACTGTCACGGTTTCGTTTGCCACAGTGACTGCACTTGAGATCGCTTGGTCATCTGTCCCTGAGTTATTCAAGTCAGAGAGGTCTACGCTGTTTCCATTGGCGATGCTGAGTGTGGTACCACTAAGGTTTAAGTCTTGAAGTTCATTGGTCTCATCGGTATCTGTATCTAGAGTGATATGTGCTGCTAAGGCTGCTTGTACGGCTGCAATGGATGCCGTGTCATTCAGGTCACTTAAATCAACCGTTTGTGTACCACCATCTTCTAGGGTTAAGGAGAGTACATTGCCTGTGAGGCTAAAGTCTGTGATCTGTTGGTCATCACTGTTATCTATCAGTGTAGAGAGGTCAACACTTTGTGTCCCTCCAGCATCTGTAATACTAAGGTGAGTCCCATTAAAGTCTGTATTGGTAATGAGCTCATTGGTCTCATCTATATCTTTATCTGCTAACTCATGTGCTAAGAGTGCCGCTTGTACTGCTGCAATCGCTACAGAGTCATTTAGGTCTTCCAAGTCTACACTAATACTGTTTCCATCTTCTATACTGATACTTAAGGTATTTCCACTCAGTGCAAAGCTTGAAAGTGTTTGGTCATCTGAACCTGCGTTATTCAGTGCTGAAAGATTCACATCTGTTGCACTTCCATTGTTTGTGATACTTAGTATCTGTGTACTTGCATCATACGCTAAGTCTTGAAGCTCATTGGTCTCATCTGTATCTGTATCTAGAGTGATATGTGCTGCTAAGGCTGCTTGTACGGCTGCAATGGATGCCGTGTCATTCAGGTCACTTAAATCAACCGTTTGTGTACCACCATCTTCTAGGGTTAAGGAGAGTACATTGCCTGTGAGGCTAAAGTCTGTGATCTGTTGGTCATCACTGTTATCTATCAGTGTAGAGAGGTCAACACTTTGTGTCCCTCCAGCATCTGTAATACTAAGGTGAGTCCCATTAAAGTCTGTATTGGTAATGAGCTCATTGGTTGTATCACTGTCTGCATCATTCACATTCAGTGTTAAGGTAGCACCATCACTAAGGCTAAGATTACCCGCTGTGTTATCTGTGGAGATGTCTTGTATCTCATTGGTACTATTTGCATCGGCATCTTGAATGTTAATGAGAGTGTCTCCACCATCTTCTAAAGTTACGGTGACTGTTTCATTGGCTGTAGTGACTGCTGAAGAGATCGCTTGGTCATCTGTCCCTGAGTTATTCAAGTCAGAGAGGTCTACGCTGTTTCCATTGGCGATGCTGAGTGTGGTACCACTAAGGTTTAAGTCTTGAAGTTCATTGGTCTCATCGGTATCTGTATCTAGAGTGATATGTGCTGCTAAGGCTGCTTGTACGGCTGCAATGGATGCCGTGTCATTCAGGTCACTTAAATCAACCGTTTGTGTACCACCATCTTCTAGGGTTAAGGAGAGTACATTGCCTGTGAGGCTAAAGTCTGTGATCTGTTGGTCATCACTGTTATCTATCAGTGTAGAGAGGTCAACACTTTGTGTCCCTCCAGCATCTGTAATACTAAGGTGAGTCCCATTAAAGTCTGTATTGGTAATGAGCTCATTGGTCTCATCTATATCTTTATCTGCTAACTCATGTGCTAAGAGTGCCGCTTGTACTGCTGCAATCGCTACAGAGTCATTTAGGTCTTCCAAGTCTACACTAATACTGTTTCCATCTTCTATACTGATACTTAAGGTATTTCCACTCAGTGCAAAGCTTGAAAGTGTTTGGTCATCTGAACCTGCGTTATTCAGTGCTGAAAGATTCACATCTGTTGCACTTCCATTGTTTGTGATACTTAGTATCTGTGTACTTGCATCATACGCTAAGTCTTGAAGCTCATTGGTCTCATCTGTATCTGTATCTAGAGTGATATGTGCTGCTAAGGCTGCTTGTACGGCTGCAATGGATGCCGTGTCATTCAGGTCACTTAAATCAACCGTTTGTGTACCACCATCTTCTAGGGTTAAGGAGAGTACAT
>CACVAS010000018.1:0-24504 GCA_902727855.1 uncultured Sulfurovum sp. | reverse complement strand
GTATCTGTATCTAGAGTGATATGTGCTGCTAAGGCTGCTTGTACGGCTGCAATGGATGCCGTGTCATTCAGGTCACTTAAATCAACCGTTTGTGTACCACCATCTTCTAGGGTTAAGGAGAGTACATTGCCTGTGAGGCTAAAGTCTGTGATCTGTTGGTCATCACTGTTATCTATCAGTGTAGAGAGGTCAACACTTTGTGTCCCTCCAGCATCTGTAATACTAAGGTGAGTCCCATTAAAGTCTGTATTGGTAATGAGCTCATTGGTTGTATCACTGTCTGCATCATTCACATTCAGTGTTAAGGTAGCACCATCACTAAGGCTAAGATTACCCGCTGTGTTATCTGTGGAGATGTCTTGTATCTCATTGGTACTATTTGCATCGGCATCTTGGATATTAATCACCGTATCTCCACCATCTTCTATACTGACAATGACTGTTTCATGTTCTATATCTACCGTAGAAAATATGACTTGATCATCCGTACCATTACCATTATTCAGTATAGATATATCTGCCCAAGTAGCTGTACCATCAGCATCACCTACCATTACCGTATTTGCTGCTTGGCTACCATCGGTCATTCGAATGTGCCCGTTAACTTCAAGTTTTTCATTTGGTGTTGTAGTACCAATCCCCACTTTTCCATCAGACTGTGCTCGCATCACTTCACGACTACCGTCACCGTCAATAGTAAAATTACTATTGACAGGAAGTATTTGTTCTATATCATCTGCTACAACATTTTGAAAAAGGATTGCTACAAAAAAGAATAGTAATATTTTTAATCTATATATCATACAACACTCACTTTTTTTGAAATTATAATAATATTATATTATAATTTAAGTTAAGTGTTATAATTGTGTAGAATTAACAGATGAAAAATCTACTCTTCAAAAATCACAATATTATATGCACTGGTTGTGACCAACGCTTTACTACAATGTACCGATCCATTTCTATTGACTTTTGAAAGTTCTTCACGAAGTGTATCTATCTCTTTTTGCATCTCGTCTATCTGTTCTTTGAGTTTTAATGCCACATCTACCCCAGCAAGGTTCACACCCATTTGACGTGTCAAACGTAGTATGAGCTTCATACGGTCTATGTCACGCATAGAGTACAAACGCATACGCCCACCTGTACGAGAGGGTTCTACAAGTCCCTCACGTTCATACTGTCTAAGGGTCTGAGGGTGAATGTCTAGCATCGTTGCAACCACGGAAATAAGGTAAACAGGTTCGTCATATGAGTGCATCATGATTCCTTTAGTTCAAATCTATAATTTTGCTTCTATCATCGCTTTTAGTTCATCATCTAGGCTATCCACATCTGGCAGTACTACATTTGCTACTAAATACAAATCACCTTTCATCGCAGTTTTTCTGTCGGCAACACCTTTACCTTTAAGTCTAAACTTTTGACCATTTTTGGTATTTTGTGGGACTTTAAGCGACACCTCTTTCTCTGGTGTCTCTACAGCTATTTTACCACCAAAGAGTGCTTCTTTAAGTGGCACATCAAAAGTTTTGTAGAGGTTATCACCTTTTCGCTCATACTCATCTGAACTAGAAACTTCTACTTGTATGAGTAAATCTCCTGCTTGTCCTTGGTATTGTTTTCCTTTGCCACGTACACGCATAGTCTCACCAGACTTAATGCCTGCAGGTATTTTAATGTCAAAGGTTTGTCCATTGGCAGAGACTGAGTGCTTGCCACCATTGACAGAAATCATGAACGGTACGGTAATACGTGCTTGCATGTCTAGGTCTGGGCCACCAAAACCACCAAAACCGCCAAAGCCACCTCCCGCATGACCTCCACCGCCGCCACCACCAAACATTTGACGGAGTATCTCATCTAAGTCTACACCACCACCCTGAGAAGAAGCAAAGTCATGGAAGTTTTGACCTCCAAACATTGAGTCACCATACTGGTCATACTGGGCTTTTTTTTCTGCATCTGAGAGTACTTCATACGCGGCGTTTATCTCTTTAAATTTCTCTTGAGCTGATTCTTCTTTATTGATATCAGGGTGATATTTTCTTGCAAGTTTTCTGTAGGCTTTTTTAATCTCATCACTTGAAGCATTATCACTGACTCCAAGTGTTTCATATAAACTTTTTGACATGTTACTCTTTCACATTTTGTAATTTTGTAGATTATATCAAAAAAGTTTAGTCAATGTCAATCAAGGTTTAAAATTTTATTATGGGTATTTGACCGTTCTGTACCCTTCGTAAATGGCTTTCATAATGCCACCTTTAAGGTTGATGACCTTATATCCTAGTTTATTTGACAAAAACTCACTAACCATGCCAGTACGCGAACCAACTCTACATATGAGTGCAAACGGCTCATCTTTCTTTACAACCATATTGAGCTGTCTCATAAAATTCTCTACGTTAAAGTTTCCCTCTTCATCAAAAAACATAATCGTGTACGACCCTTTTACAATGCCTGTCTCTTTCCACTCTTGTGGTGTACGTATATCTATAATTTTAATATCTTTTTTCATAAACGCTGGCGTTGACCAAACATGCTGCAGTTCTGCCATGAGTGATGTTGCTAAAAGCATACTTGCTATAAATACTTTTTTGAATATTTTCTTCATTCTACTTTATTCCTTATATTAATTATAACTTTTGACATTGTAACTTAAAGAGGTAAATAATAGACAATTTGAGTACAATACTTTATGAATTTTATTACAATCACAAATATAGATGCACCCGAACTACATATCTATCATCAGTTTCGAGAAAATGCCTTTAAAGCAGATGGTAGTTTTGTTGCAGATAGCCCTAAAGTGGTTAACCTACTGCTAGAAGAAGATGTAGAAGTTAAAAGTATTTTAGCCACACAAGCGTATTATGATGCACATACAAATCTGCTTAGCTCAAAAAAAGATGCCACATTTTACGTTGCTACTAAAGAGCAGATGCAAAACATTGTAGGTCACAAAATACACCATAACGTCATGATGCACGGCATACGTCCAAAAGAGGTAGCCTTAGAAGACTTAGATGACAACATCATCATGCTAGATGAGATTAGCTCCACCCAAAATATAGGTGCAATCGCACGCTCCGCCGCTGCACTTGGTGTAGGTGCTTATGTTGTACCCAAACATGGCCCTCACCCCTACTCTAGACGTGCCTTGCGTGTAAGTATGGGACATGTCAGTATGTTAGACATCCACACCTACTCTGACATTGTGCAAACCATCAAAACCCTACAGGCAAACGGCTACCACATCTACGCCGCAGAAGTCGCGCCAAACTCCACACCTTTAGCACAAGTCAAAGTGGCAGACAAATGGGTCATCCTCATGGGGCACGAAGGTACAGGACTAAGCCCAGAAGTCATGACACTTTGCAACGAAGTAGTCACCATAGAAATGATGCCAGACGTTAAAAGTTTTAACGTAGGCATAGCCGCATCTTTAATGATGTATAGGTTTAGGCATTTGGCTTAAACTATACAGCTAAAATCTATAGTGTATGCCACCATTGACAGCTACACCACCTAAGTCTGCTTCTGCTGCACTAAAGGTTTCTCCGTTGTACTTGGCTTCTGCGTCAGCTGACATCATGGCAAAACCTAGTTCCATATTAAAGTAAATGGGAGGTAGGTTACTATTGTAGGCTTGTATATTGTACTCTAACCCTGCACCTACACTTACACCATAACCAGTGGTTTTTACTTCAATCTTTTCAGCACCAAAGCGTGTACCCTCTTCTGTAGAAGCATAGCTTAGTCCACCATAACCATAGAGGTTATAGTACTTCTCTTCACTAAACTTATAGAGTCCTCGTCCATGTATTGCAAATATATCTCCAAAACCACCTACTATGACTTGCCCCATATATTTGTCTGTGATGTCCTTTTTGACACTCACTCCTCCATATTGAAGCCCTAGATAGATGTCATCATTTGCTATTATAGTACTTGTGCTCAATAGACTTACCACTGCTAAAGTTTGTATTGTTTTTTTCATTGTTGCTCCTTAAAATTAAGTTACCTTAGTAACTTTGGAACTGCTATTTTAAAAAAATTAAGAGAATTATTGTTTCGTTTAGAAAATAATACAAAAGTCTAAAACAGAACTGATGAAACTACTAGATGGAACTACTGTATATAGTCCCAAAATATTTGTTCTATTTCATTTTTAAGGCTTAGAGGTTCTACTATTTCTATATTTGGAACCCATTGTTTCACAAGAGGAAGTATCTCCATCATGTTATTAATACTGTAAGTTACGAGTAAAGATCCATCATCTCTCTCTTCTACTATGTTTTGAGATTTCAAATGTTTTTTTTGCTTAAAGTAACTTGCTATCTTTTTTGATACCTGAACCTTAACTTCATAGTTAGGCATAGCATAACTTTCAAAGAGTGACTGCATCTCTTCTAAATGTTTTAGGACTTGTTTTTCTTCTTTAAACTGTTTAGCTTCTATCGTCACATGTTTTATATGATTGATTCTTAAAAAGGTAAAATCATACTCGTCTATATTTTCTGTAAGCAACGCAGCCAAATACCAGTTATTACGTGCAAATACTATACGTATAGGCTTAATATGTTTAAAATTTTTTAACTTATTTCTTTCGTAATCAATGGAAATATATCTTTTTTCTTTTACAGATTTTTTAATTTTTTCCCAAATTTTTTCCTCTTCAATAGTCTCAAATGGTACATCGAAAATATGATATAACGCTTTAGTCTCTCGCTTAATTTTACGCATCAGTAGAGGTTCGCTTTGTTCAAAGTATGCTAGTTTTTTTTCATCAAACAGTGCAATAAACTGAAATACATCAATCATATCTTCTGAAGAAGCATCATAGAGACTCAGCATAGATGAGGGAAAGTCTATAAGTTTATGACTCCCTTTAGAGACTTGAACCAGCTTTCTACCAAAAAACTTTTTTATAACCTTAATACTGTTTCGTATTTTCGTTCTCGTATTGTCTGTGTCTTCACCAAATATTTCTAAAGCCAACCTAGAGTTACTGCACACTTCTTTAGACAATTTGTCTACAATAAACAGCAGTCGCTCTTCAGAATTCATGTTACTCACCATACTTTCTAAACAGCACATGTTCAAATATAGATGTTTTTATACTTTTTCCTTTAACCACCTTCTCAATGGCTTGTCTCTTTGTTGTCGCATAAATAGGTATAAGCTTCAAAGAAAGTGCTTTTTGCACCATTAAAAATGTCGCACCTGCATCTCCTTGTATGAGTATATAATCTCCTTTTTTACACGCTTTAGACATATATGCATAGTGTCCATAAAGCATATCTTTTATGTAAAGTTTTTGCGCAGGTATTTCCCTCCATATATCTAACAAACCACTGGGAAAATAAACAATATTTTCTATATGTAAAGTTTTATGGGCATCTTCTTTTTGATCTTGGGTCAGTGTATGGTTAAACAGTAAATGTAATGTTGCATTGTCCTTCATGTTGTGCTCCTAAAAGCTAAATTATATCTAAACAAAAATAATACTATTTCGTTTATATTTTAAATACTTGTAGGGGGCGATTGCCATCGCACCACAATGGTCTCTTGGGGTGCGTAGTGAAACGTAGCCACGTAGGCTGAACCATCTTTAAACCCCTAGATACGGGGATAGATGAGAAGCGTAAAGTGAACTACAATAGTTTGTAGTTCATAGCTTCGGAACCGAAGTGGTTGTAGTGAAACGTAGCCACGTAGCCTGAACCATCTTTAAACCCCTAGATACGGGGATAGGTACTTCTATAATTATAAAAAATTCGAATATTTAATCTACACTAATCCGTTTTAAACCCCTAGATACGGGGATAGGTACTTCTATTGGTTTTCACATGTGGTTTACCTATGGAATAAATATGTTTTAAACCCCTAGATACGGGGATAGGTACTTCTATATTCCAAAATAAAGTTCGGGATACTTGGGGGAAGGGTTTTAAACCCCTAGATACGGGGATAGGTACTTCTATCAGGCTGCTAAAAATAAATTTAATCCTGAGGAAAATGTTTTAAACCCCTAGATACGGGGATAGGTACTTCTATTCATGAGTTATTAGGTTTCTTGGTTGTATATTATATGTTTTAAACCCCTAGATACGGGGATAGGTACTTCTATTTCTTCATAATCGGATTAGCATTGTTAGCAATGGTAGTGTTTTAAACCCCTAGATACGGGGATAGGTACTTCTATAAATGCAAATATTAGTGAATATGGTGTAAATAATGAATCGTTTTAAACCCCTAGATACGGGGATAGGTACTTCTATTTGGGACGATGATGAAGTTTCGGTTTTGACTATAATGTTTTAAACCCCTAGATACGGGGATAGGTACTTCTATTGATTACAATTAGTAGTTTTGAAAACAATGCTATTTGTTTTAAACCCCTAGATACGGGGATAGGTACTTCTATAAAGTTTTTGTGCTTATCAATGAAGTAAAGTCAGATAAAAGTTTTAAACCCCTAGATACGGGGATAGGTACTTCTATAGCTCATAGAAGCGATGTTTTAGTAAGCTTAACTATGATGACAATGCGATGTCAAGGAGCTTTGCTTAAAGTGCGTATAGGTACACCAAAACATAAGTCGATTGTGCCATGTTTTTTCTTAAGGTGCCCTAAAGTAGGCACTTTGGGCTACTCAAAAAGTGCGTACATCTCTTAGCACAAGCACTACAAAAGTACATATACGTACTTTTAGTAAATTTTAATCTTCCAAAGCCCGTCAATAGGCACTCTAAAACTTAAACAAATCTAAAAGTGCTTACACCTAGTTGACCTGTGCAACAAATAACCCTTTGACAGTTTGCAAAACCTTTGTACTATAGTTCATCTAAAAAATCTGTCGCGCTCTTATAGATTTTCTTCTTTCGATTGTCTAGCCACCTCTTTTAAAGCATTTTGTAATTTATCTGTTAAATCATTCACCTCATCGTTGTGTATCTTCACTTCAAAGGATAATCCTTTATGAGTGACTATCATTTTGGTAAATATATTGACCTCTTCAGAAAAATTCATACCTACTTCATTTAAAATCTTCTTTGCATCATGCAACGAATCTTTATCTATTCTCAAAGATGTTTGGGTCTTTAACTTTTCAATCTTTTTATACTTATTGTTAAAGATGCTATTAAATTGATAGGCTTCTTTTTCTTGAGAAACAATAATAGCAATTTTTTTCTTTTTCCCTATTTGTATTGCATCTATATCTTTCATAAACTCAGACTCCTTAATAGAAGCTAACTCATACCGTGGAACATCTGCTATCACGCCAAGAATACCTTGTAGTTCTTGTCTAGTACAATTTTTTCTCAAAATAGAAAAATTTGTATCTTCTTTTTGAATTATATTGCCTTTATCATCTTTGACATGTAACCATATGGAAACTTCCTCTTCTTGTCTGATGTAATCTAAATATCCAAGTAAAGCAAGTAAGGCAAGTGCAATAGTACTACTCCCACCTAAAGCACTAAAAATATCCCAAGCTGTAAAGTTATCTTTCCATTCATAAGAAAAAAGACCTGCCAATGTAATTAAGATAAAGGTCAATGAGAAAAAAAACTTATCTTTAATGTCATTTTTTAAAACCAAAACTATGAATGCCAATATGGCATATGCAATCGAATATTCTTGCAATATTTCTCCTTTTTTAATATTCTACTTAAAAATAACGAAACAGTATTTCGTTATAAAATCAATACAAAAACCCAAACAACCAAGATATATCGATAGACTTTTGGTGTTATAGCGACTAAACATCCACATGTTTCAAAGCACTCTCTACAAGAAAAGTACTTCTATTTATATTGTGACTTTTGGCATATTTGTCTATGCGTTCTAGTGCGTAGAGTGGTATGGTAATGTTGATGCGTTTTGTTTTTGTAAGGTGTGATGGTTCTTTTATAACATCACCTTGTTCAAGTGCTACATCTAAATAAGAAGCAAAAGCGGACTTGGCATCTTCTATAGCTTGCGCTATATCTTCTCCGTCACCAGCTATGAAAGGTAGGTCTGTAAAGTATGCAACCATACCACCACCCTCACCTTCACTCAATTTTCTAGTGGCTATACCATACTCTAGTGCCATATAATATGCTTTATTTTTCTTCATCATATTCTCCTAATAATTTCAATGCCCGTATGACATAGTACGCTTTCACAGGCTTTTTGCAAGGTACCACTTCATCATGACACCCTTCTTTTCTAAAGACCCAATGGCTGCCGCCACTATTGTGTGCCTCATAGCCATAAGATATAAGTAATTTCTTCAAATCCTCAAAACGTACATCTTTAGGATTGTTCTTCATGGCTTTTAGTAACTTGTCTTTTTTACTCAAAGTCTACCTTTGTTTATACATACTTTTATTATACACATAAAATATAAATGTATAATAAAGCTGACGAGAGTACTCTACAGTGATCTAATCATTTAAATTACATGGAGAGAAGATTTGTTTACTACACCTTTAACTGACCCAATACATCATCTCTATAAATACTCTCTACCTTAAAGATATAGCCAAACAGCATCTTTTTAATATCTGCAAACTCTTTATGTTCGTTGATGTGTGCTAGGGAGTTACGTAGTTTTCGTATGTCTAAGTAGACTCTAGCTACCCTGTCTAAATTTGTTTTATTTTTACCGTAAAAACCTTTATGCTTTTTATAGATAATAGTGATATTTTTTTTGAATTGTCTGTCTGCGTTGGTAATGGCATTCATGATATCTTGTTTCCGACTAAAGTCATCTTCATACTCGATATCTCTACATACATCTTCAAAACAGAGATCACTGTAAGTTCTAAGTGACTCAAACACATAGGCAAGCGCTACAACAAGATAGTTCTTCTCTACTGTCATTTTAGCTAGCGTGACATACCTCTCATGTTTATCCAGTCCACTAAAGCCTTCTAAAGGCTTTAACTCCTTTTGTACTTTGTCAAGAAGCTTTCCTATGTGAGAGAGTGCTTCATTGTTTTCTAACTGTGTCAGTTCTTTTTGCAGAAGTACATGATGCTTTTGTACCCCTCTAAGATCATTTGCAAGTAGTGATTTAGAGAAGTTTTCAAAGACCTTGTTGTCTAGTAGTTTCATGCTATTTACCGGTATGAAGTTAAGGGTACGTATAAACCCCGTGAGTAGCAGTGAGATTTGCGATATTTCCACATAGTTATCTAAGTAGATGTACGCATAGTGTGTACTATCTAGTACTTTCGCATAGACAATTTGCAAAGAGTTACGGGCTAAAAACTGAGACAAAGTAGAAGCAAATATAGCCATAATAGGCTGATGCCTAAAACCATGGGTAACATCTAACAGTACATCGTCATGTTCTGCTAAAAGCTCTAACACCTTTTCAAACACGTCATCTAAACCATCATCTGAAACGACTACAAAATGACACTCTCTACCTCTAAAGTCAAGTAGTTCTTTTTGAAAGTCTATGGCATACTGCGTACCTATGAAGTAAAACACCCCATCAAAATGCTCTAGCAGTACATCTGTAGCATTATGGTACTCCCCACACTCTTTAGAAAGTATAGAACAATCATAATGCACCAAAGATGGCTCTTTACTCTTATAGTCTCTACCTGAGGTTCCTAGGATTGATATGATTGTTTTAGGCATTTCCAAGATACTTTTTAATAGTGTCTACCATATCTTGCTGTAAAAAACTATACTCATTTTCTATGTCAATGTTTTCCTCACTAGCAAATTTTAATATTTCATTTGCATTTATTCCAAGCTCTTCAGCAAGTTTTCTCACTTGTGTTGGTTTAGAAATTTTTTTTCTACTTTTAGGCACTTGAGTTTCTTCATTTATATTTGAAGATTGAGTATAGTTAAGCCTTTTTCTCCTATTGCTAGTACGCTTGAATTGTCCATAATACTCATAGCCTTTCTGATTTTTCTCTCCATAAGTTAAATAGTCATCCCTATATGGTCTCATCATTGCAAGTAACTCTTGTAACTGTTCAGATGATTTCCAATCTTTAAAAGGTTTTCCATCATTCCAGTTACTTTCCTCATTCATTGTATTTTCAAATGTATCAATATATGGATCCTTCTCTTTTTTTAATTTAGGTAGATCTAATTCTATCTTGATCTTTCCAAAACCATATGGTTTTGCCATACCCAGTGAGTAACAAATAGAATCATCATCACCATCTAATAATAAAGATTTATACAAAGCTCCAATCTCTGTTTCTCTTAAATTATGAAATCGTATTTTCCCTTTAAAAATACTTCCCGAAGGTAATGGTGAAAAGTGGGTTAACATATCTTTGTTGGCATTTGTATCTTTCTCCTCGTTAGCATTATTATGCACTGGATACCTCTTCCAGCCAGAAATAATATAGTTTGTATCCATACTATTACCATCTTTAGAATACATTGGGAAATACCCTGCTCTTGGGGTACTCAATGTTTTTTGGATTTTAGACATAGGCGTTTTATCGTTAGAAAGCTTGAGGTGTGAAAATTGTACCCTTCCTTTTAAAGATTTAACTTTATTATTTAGGCTTTTACTATATCCAAAAATAGTTTCTGCAAAATCTACTTTTTCAGAATTATTTGCATGACTGCCAATACCATCAGCAATAGAATATTTATAAGGAAGCTTATATAGTTGAGATAATCCAAAACTTTCTACTTCTTGCTGTTGATTTTTTAGAAAAAATATAGGTATATGTTCACCTTTCTTGAATCTTTTTGAAAATAGTTTTTTCCACAAATCATTTTCATTTGGTGTACCCAAATAATATGCTTCTCTAAAATTTTTAATTACCGAGTCATCAGACTGATATCTATAAATTGGATTATTTATATCGGACATTGGAAAAATAAATTCTCTTGTTTTTTCTCTACCGACTTTACCCGTAAATACAATCACACCATCATCTGTAATTGGGTTAATGTAATTAGTTAATTTATATTTACTATAGGCATCTTTTCGAGATTGTATAACATCTTTTTTAGCTAGTGCCATGTCTGTATATTTAATACGATTATTCCCACCATTACTTTGTCCTAAATCTTCAATGCACCAATCACCACCGCAACTATAAAGCCATCCCATATGAATATTATCTGTATTATTTAACAACTTTTGCTTGTAGTATAATTCATCAAAATTTCTATAGGCAAATTTCTTATCAGAAGTTTGTATTTTTGAAAAACTAATAATTTCTAAAATATTCTTTACCATGCCCTTCACCGATGTAGCAGGGATATAAAATTCTTTAGCCCCTGTTTGGCTATTGATATGGTTACAAAACTCAGTTGATATTTGTTTACCATTTTTATCTGTATAATATAAATTATCATCAGAGTTATCTACCTCATGATTACGTATAAATATAGGACTCTTTGCCGTTATTTTTATCTCTATCTCTCCACTCTCTCCATCTGAGAAAGGAATATCATGACTCACCTGCTCTGCCCATGGTGGGAAAAATACTTTTTCACTCAGAGGTACGAAGTTATAAGGTGCTTTTATCATGACTTTTCTCCTTTAGGGGTTTCAAACCCTGCAAACATAAGACACTGTAGTTCCATAACTTCCCAGTCAAGACAAAATTCATTTTTTTTAGGTTCCCATACCTGTGCCATTTTCATTTTAAATTTATCTGATGTAATTGTATAGAAACTCTCTATAGGCATAGAGTCATTTATAGTTTCTTCCTTGTATAACCACCCATTATTATGTTGGCGTACCAAAATACTTTGTTTTGTACTCTCATGAAAAAGAGCCATCTCTAGCACATAGTTTACATCTGTTTTGTTACCTTGACTATCTTCATACAAAGCATCTAATCCCCATAATTTCTTTGACTTAGTGTATATGTGCTGTATGCGTTTATCGGACATTTGTATGTACCCCACATACTCACCGTTTAATGCATTATAAATTACTTCAAACTTTTTTCTTAGTTCGTCTATCCCTCTATTCATCTTCTCCTCCTAGGCTCTCACAAATCCACCCTCTTTTGTCTATATTGTTAGCTTCATACTCTGGACTTATAAACACCCCATGACCACGGTTTACCATGCCACCAAGTGGTAACCAACCTTTGGCTAGGTCATCTAGTGTACGTTCGAATGCTTCTTTGACATCGTCTTCTAAATTATTAGCTAAAAGTATTTCTATCTGCCATGTATCTTTTTGGGTTATGACCTTTTCGTTATACAATGCACCATCTACTGTTCCACCTGTAAAACGGTCTATTTTTACATGATCGAAGATTTTAATTTCACTTGCATCAAACTTTTTAAACATGTCTGAAAAGAGAGCTTTACCTTTTTTACCTTTTTCGTACTTCTCGTGACCCTTTTCTGCACCAAATATGGTTGCTACTGCATCATTATTGGTACCTACATAGTCGGGTATGTTTTCTCTATCTGCATACTTTCCTTGAATGCTGTTGTAATGGTAGGCTACCCTGTGAGACAATGCACCTTTTAGAGAAGATGCTGGAAAGAGTATATGTTGTTCTTCAAATTTACCTACATGATTATTCCACTCGACAACATCTTCCATCACAGCAATATCATCAACCTCATCATCCCCAAATCCTGCACCAAACATAAAGAAGTTTTCAGGCTGTAAGGACATTTTGTACATGATTGCTTTTTTCTTGTTTCCTAGTGCTTTAGGTGTACCCTTTGTCGTATTTAAATTACTTGGTTTTTCATGATAATCTTCTCCTATGGTGTAAGTTTTTTCTAGACACTCAATCACTTTTATTTGTCCAAAGCCTTTGGTACTGCCTCCACCTAGTCTAAAGAGTGGAGAACCTAGTTCGGTAAGTATGTCAAACCAATACTGTTTATCATCATTTGAATCTTTATCGGCTAAAAACTCTAACTCAAACTTAAAACGGCTACCAGTATAGACCACTTCTTCATCAAACTTACCTGTACTTTTAGCAACACCCTTATGTGTAATAGCAACATGCTCTCGTATGGGTAAGTCTTTATAATGCTCTAAAAATTCGCTTGACTTGCCCAAAGCATAAGGAATAGTATTGTCATTGTCTACTAAATGTACATGGCTTACAAGTACTCTAGAACCCATTTTTCTACCAAAAAGCAAATCTAACCTATCATCCAAAGCATCTCTAAGTACACCTGCCATAGAAGTACCTTGTATCATTGGGTAACCATTCCAGTTTTTAAGTACAGGTGAGTCTATAGCTATATCGCTATCTCCTGAACCTACTTTTAAAGGTGTTGTGGCTTCTATGAGTATCTGTGCTACATATCTACAGCTAAACTCTTGTTTTAATTCTTTGACTTTTGACATATTACTCTCCTCCTCTATTGTCTTTTTTGGGAGCATACATGCTTAATAACTTTATAAAATCAAGATACTCTGTGCCACTATCTTTATTTGCATTATATTTTGATTTTAGATCATCTATAAGATAGTCACTCCATTTTTCTTTAGCTTTGCCATGTAATAAAAAACCTTTTTTATGCCCGTTTTCTATAGTTTCACTAAAAAGAAAATCATATATCTGTTTATTGTTCTTTGCACTTCGACATCTTGAACGTACTTGACCCCATTGGCTTTTTTTGTGTTTTACACTTGGATTATCTGCTATAAACTGCTGCACTTCTGCTAAGATTTTGAGTTCACTATCTTGTTGTTCTCTTTGAGAGGCGAGCCATTGGTCTAAAGGATTATCAGTAAAAGATGATGTAGATAGAGTAGTTGTGGTGGTTCTTGTAAAATTTACTTTTTTACACAAAAGCCAAGACGGATTAACAATGACTTCTCCATGTCCTTCAGAAATATAAAGTCCTATAGGTTTGTTAATCTTCTCTTGAAACCCAGAAGTGTTAAAACCTTTGGGGACTCGGACAACAATCACACTGCCTTTGTCTATGACCAATCTTTCAGGATCAAAGTTTCTTCTAGCTCCTACATACGGTGTGTATCTGCTTGTGCGTATCTGTGACTTGTTCCAATCTACACTTACACTATCATCTTTGTTGAAACCTAAAGACTCTATGGAGGGTGTAAAACTATTGATACCATGACTATCTGTAAGTGCCAATCTACTCTTGGCATAAAGGTAGAGATATTCTTGCTCACCATTAATGGTTTGTATTTCTATGGCTTCTGGAGTATCTTCAGCCTCTTCTATATCCTCTATTTTCACTCTTCCATACTCTGTACTTTTTGATTTACCTAGTTTTCTAGCAGATGTGAGTAGAGATGTTATTTTATCTTTACAACCCAACATACTATCATCTATACTGACAGTAAACGCCCATTTCGTTTCACTTGGTAAAGCATAGTAGCCAAACATATAACTATCTTTGGAACGTCTTTTTTTCTTGTCGTAAGCAGACTTTTGTCTATAGCTATGAGAGTAGTTTACTAGTCTACCACTAGGGGTAAAAAATCCTTTTCTTTGTTGTTTAAACTGAGTCTTATTTTTTATGGCATCATCAAAATCTGTTTCTGTAAGATGATGATGTGTAAACAATTGTTGTTTTTCTATAGCTTTTTCAAAGGAAACGCCTTTATAAGCTTGAAATGAAAAAGGCATAGCCAATGTATGCTCATCATTTTCTAAGGTATGCCCATCGGAAAAACATACTTTACCAGAGTGAAACACATCAAAAGCATCTGCACCAAAACCTTTATAATCTCTTGCAACCATACCTAAAAAATTACTTCCTGGTATATAGTCTAATTTTTCTATCTTACCCTCTGTATTGGAGCTTGCATGTAGTACTATGTCACTCTCAAATGTACAAACAAAATGTAACTTTTTCATCGTACTGCCTCCTCTTTTGATATGACATCTACTTCACATCTCCCCATACCTCTATTTCTATTTAGCCCTATACGCTTGATGCTACAAATAGAGTCTTTTAATGTCTCTAATTGCTCTTCATCAGTGGCTATAACATTTGAAAATATTGCTTCTACTTCTAGTGGGACAACAGTCTCTATCTCTCTTAGTGAGTTGTCTTTTGCTATCCCATCTTCTAATGCTGTATTTTTAAAAGTCTTAAACAGAAATGGGATGTTTTCTTTCTTGATGTCTTCTTTTATATCTGCATTACTTAGGTATGTTTCTGTTTCAATTGTCTCATTTTTTTTATAACACTTATTGTCTTTGTCTGAAGTATTTCCAAACCATCGTTGTAACTCTGAACAGTTACATTGAACCTCTGCCATCTCTCTCATGAGTCCTTTAAGTGTTTTAGCAGGAACATAAGGTAAACCTTTTGTAGTCCCTTGGTCATAGCGTACCACCAAAGCATCAGACTCATTGCCTCCACTGTTTCCCGAACCACAGTGCCAGTAGTCGTAAAACTTTATGGTTATAGTCAGTGTATATGCCATTATTTACCTCCTTGAACTGATGTAAGTTGTAATATGTCATGTATGGGTGTTCTGCCGTTAGATATCAATGAAGTTAAACTGAGGTTTCCTAGTTTTTCCAACGTTTCACTAATGACTACTGTATCTATATTACTATCTTCTCTGGCAATAAAATCAAGTCTATCTAAATAATGTTGTGCCAGCTCAGGAGAATGATGCAATTGACTAAGCCACTCTCTTAGTCTAGCTGTTGGAAAACTTTCATGGGTAAGTGCATCGTAAGCTTTGAGAAAATCTGAAAGTAGTGGTTTTCTATTATCTTTTTTTCTTATATAATATGGACCATAAACTAAGTGTGTTGCAGTTTTTTCATTATCTATGATGAGTTCGTTAGATATATATTGATCAAAGTTTATAAAAGCTGAACCTTGTATGTTATGGAACAACAGACAAGATGCTTCTCGTTTAGAAGCTTCTTTGGCTCTAACACACAATGCTTCTGCTACATCAACGGCATAATGAAAAGGAAACTTTTCATTACAGTAGGCTATACCCGCACATGCAGTCAGCCCCTTCTTAAAATCATCCAAACTATAGTTTTTAACAAGCTTAGAGAGTTCATCTTTAGTATTTTTTTCAAATAACTCCAAATACCTTTTCGTAAAACTCAGTGCTTTATCGGCATTACAAATCACAGTAACATCATCTCCACCAATAATCGTAGGTCTGAAAGGAATTTTAAATGCACTATCTGTTAGACTGGTATTTATCTCTTCTTCAAATATTTCTTCAAAAGCCTGTTGTACTGCAGAATTTGTTGCACTCACTATTTGTGAAGAAAGATCTTTATAAGCATTTTGAATATCTTTTGTTGATGTTGAAACTAAACTTTTTTTCATCTTCTGCAACATTAAGCCCATCTTATTCCCATCAGCATGAATGATAGCAATCTTATTTTTATTATTAGACATTTCATTCATATCACGGGTGAAGTTATTAGAGTATTTTCTTCCCTTTTGTCCCATTTTATCCAATAGCATTTCGAGCCAACCAGAGGCATCACTACCTAACTTTTGCCAAGATGCTTTATCATAAAATTCTTTAACCTTTTTTTCAAATGCGGGCTTGCCAGTTCTAGGAGCTTGCTTAACCAATGCTAACTTCGCATCCAGTGGATAGTTCATTTTATTTCTTGCAGCTTTTAATTTTTGCTCTAGTTCATCAACTTTATCCAAATAGTTATTGTCATCATCATTATAAGTTATAATAGCCTGTGAGATAACAATCCCATAAGCCCCCTGCATAATCATTTTCGGAAACTCTCTTGTAAATTTTTTTGCTGTAGTTTCATCATCAAACTTAATGCGTATATTACCTCCAGCATTGCGTAAAACATTGTTTACATCAATTTTAATACAAGTATCATCTCTACAAAACTTATTGAGAAATTCTAAAGAACATATACCTTCTATAATATCAGATGCCCCCACTATCTCCTTGAGTTTATTCGTCTCAAAAATAAACCCTTGTATCCCCTGTATGCTCGCACCGTACAAATATGCCATATATTTTCCCCTCGTTATAGTCATTGTAAATAGTTCCATCAAACTATTTATCATGAGTATATATTATATAGGCGAAATACTATTTCGTTAAGTCTCTATCTTTATTGCTCCTCCACCAAAGGCTGTACCTTTACCTACACCTACTACTTCTCCCCATTTTAATAGATGATAACTCTCTTCATCTAAACCCTTAACAGTTACTTTTCCTACTACGCCTTCTATAAAAAGTTTTTTACCTTGTCTTGTACTTACACGCTCTACTTTTTCAGCACGTAACTCTGAGAAACTCGAACTAAAACTAAGTGAATGTTCTATTTTATGCACCATCTCTCTTGTTTCAAAATAATGTTTACGTTTAATAATAGACTTCACTATGTCTTCTACACTCAACTCTTTTTTATAGCTACCCTTATATTTTATATACGTAGGTGTGAGTAGATGTATCACCAAATCTTGATGGTGCTTAGTTTTTAGAAGTGTTTGTGAAAAGTATTTGAAAGGTTCCAATATATGGTTTTTGTTAAACTTTAACTCTTTACCATTATAAAATACTTGACTTTTTGGGAAGGAGAGCTCATTTATAGTAAGACGATGTGAAAGTAACATCGTATAAAGTACTTGTATAATAATACGTATATCTTTAGAAAAGTCTCCAAATAAGTACAAACCAAAGTCATAATTGTTTTGGTGTAAACGTACATCCATACGAAAAGTACGTAAACTATCATCTTTTAGGGGGTACAACGCATAAGAAAGACAAGTATTTTGATATACACAACCATCACACTTATAACTAGGCTCCATACAGACTTGTTCTTTGAGTTGGTGTCCAAAAGTGCCTCTTATAGTTGCACCTACAAACTCTTTAGGTTTTTTTGTACTGTTTGTTTTTATTTGAAGATAACTGTATTTCATTTTCAACTTTATAAAGCAAAACCATTGTATTTTCTAGAAAATGAGGTATGCTAATATGATATTTCAGGCTTATAGATTGTATCATCTTTTTCTTATGATATTTTAGAAAGTAAAAATGTGGGAAATTATTTAAAAAATGGCTCCGGCACGAGGATTCGAACCTCGGACCAAATGATTAACAGTCATCTACTCTACCGCTGAGCTATGCCGGAACATTGTTTGAAATAAGCGAGTGCTTGTTTCGTGGGTGAGATTATAGACAAAAAGACCTTTGATGTCAAGGGTTTTTTAGACTTTTTTATAAAATTTTACACCATTTGTCAAAACAGACTTTATTTTGTCATTTTCAAGAAGCATTTGGAAACGTTTTTGGCTCTCTTCATCTAACAGTACTTCTATATCTTCTTGGGTGAGTGGTCGTTTGTCTAAAGTCTCTAGTATGTCACCATCGGTGTAAGACGATGCCATGATTTCTGCTTTTTTACGTGAGGTAATGTAGACTGGTAAAGTACTGTCAAAACGGTGACTTACTTCAAGCAATGCTTCATAGTCCAATGCCTGCACTGCGTAAGCTGGTGGTCTGTCTATAGTACTTATGTCTATACGTGTGGGTTTGAGTTTAAGGAGGTATTCGTTGAGTTTGTCTATCTCCTCTTTTGTATCATTGAGTGTTTTGACTATGAGTATTTCTATGACCAATGGTCCATTGTATTTAGCACTGAAATCTAACATCCCTTGTTTGATATTTTCAACGTCTATTCCACTATGTGAACGGTCTAACTTTTGTAAACATTTTTGTGTGGCACAATCAAGCGAGAGTTTTACTTCGTCTAGTTTTAGTAAAGCACTTTGCACTTCTACATCGTCAATGTTTGCAGCATTAGACAGTATAAGTGTTTTGGTCTCACCTTTAAACTTATTTATCTCATCAATAAGTTCTGAAAGGTATGGGTAAAGTGTCGGTTCACCATTGGCCGTAAGGGTAATGAAATCTATGTCTCCATGTTCTTTAAGTGCAGACTTTAACGCAGTCGTTACCTCTTTGACACTCACCACAGCTGCATAGCCATCTACCGTCTTAGCAGGTGCTAGTTCACAATAGAGACAGTCAAAGTTACACTGCTTGCCACTAGGACTTAAATCAACGCCCAGTGACTTGCCAAAACGACGAGAGTGAACAGGGCCGAAGATGATGTTAGACATCTACTTCTTACCAGAGACTCTCTGACACTCAGATACAAAGTGTTTTGCATTTTCAACCGGTACATCTGGTAAGATCCCATGTCCTAAGTTAAAGATGTGACGTTTTCCACCCATTACATCTTGTATAGCTTCTACACACGCTGTAGTTGCTTCTTGAGAATAAAGACGGCACGGTTCCATGTTTCCTTGGAGTACATACTTGTCTCCTAGTTTTTCTTTAGCTAAGGCCATTGGTGTACCCCAGTCTACGCCAAAGACATCAAAGTTACCATACACTTGTCCACGTTCTATGAAAGATGCTACACCTTTAGGAAACATAATAATAGGTGTATCTGGATACTTTGACTTTAAATGGTCTGCTATTTCTACCATGTATTTCCATGAAAATTCATCATATTTTCCTGGCTCTATGGCTGCTGCCCATGAGTCAAAGATTTGCACTACATCTATACCTGCTTCTATTTGCTTTTCCATGTAAAGTTTGACTACTTCTGTCACTTTTGCAAGTATTTTATGTAAGAGTTCAGGATTTGAGTACATCATCTTTTTACAAATATTATAAGTTTTAGTACCTTGCCCTTCTATCATGTAGGTAGCCAGTGTCCATGGTGCACCGGTAAAGCCAATGAGTGCTATCTCGTCACCTCTTTCATCTAACTGTTTACGTAAAAGTTCAATGGTATCGTAGACATACGTCAGTTTAGAAGCTGCTTCCTCTCCGCCAATAAGTCTGTCTAAATCTTCTTGCGTGCTTAAAGGATCAGAAAATTTAGGTCCTTCGCCTTTTACAAATGATAAGTCCATACCCATCTCATCGGGTATGACCAAGATATCTGAAAATAAAATAGCCGCATCAACACCCACAATGTCAAGAGGTTGTATGGTCACTTCAGCTGCTTTTTTAGGGTCGTGACACAAACTCAAAAAATCTCCAGCCTCTGCACGAACTGCCATGTACTCTGGTAGGTAACGCCCTGCCTGTCTCATCATCCATACGGGTGTGTATGGTGTCTCCTTACCTAAACATGCATCTACAAATATCTTGCTCATTACTTACCTACCTTTCCTAACAAATAGAGTCCACCAGCAAGAGCAGTAATAGAAAATGCAAAATACATCATCTCTTCTGCTGTAGTGAACTTTGTATGTAAAACCCTTTGAAAAAAGTTTACAACCAAAACCATAACAATCACTTTTGCAATCTTATCTTTCAATTGATCAAGAGAGTGAATAGCCAAAAGTTTTGAACCATTTTTACCTTCTGCAGCCGCAATGTCTGAAATAAACAATTCATACAAACCAAAAGAGAAAATGAACATTACCACGGCAATAAGATACAAGTCTACAGCACCAATGATGCCTGCGACAATATCTTCATGAAAGTTCTCAGGGTGCGCATGTGTGATAATCGTATCAAAAGTATAGACCGCTACAGTCCAAATATCCATAGACGCTACAACAAAAAGAACCACTGCCCCGATGAGTCCAAATATAACCGCTAAAATAACAATAAACCTACTATTCCAAATAAGACCTTCAAATAATCTTTCTAACATTTAAGCATTTTCCTTTAACTTTATCCATTTTTGTGCAATACGCACAGCATTTGTAGCTGCACCAACACGCACTTGATCTGCAACACCCCATATGTGCAAGATATTATCTGCATAGATATCTTTTCTTATACGCCCTACATAAGTCTCATCAGTATCTGTTGAGATAATAGGCATAGGATACTCATTTTTAGACATATCATCAATCACTGTAACATTTTCAAATGCATCAAGAACCTCTCTCGATTTTTCAACATCTACATGAACACCTTCAGTAAAATGGATAGTAATAGCTTCAGAGTGTGACCGTAGTACAGGTACACGTACACACGTTGCACTTAAAGGAAACTCTGTTCCCATAATTTTAGCTGTTTCATTGACCATTTTCATCTCTTCTTTGGTGTAGCCATTTTCTTGTGGCACATCAATGTGAGGAATGACATTCAGTGCAATTTGGTGTGTAAAGGCTTTACATTCACTCTCACTAAGTTTAAAGGCAAAGAAATCTTGCATCTGTCGTACAAGCTCTTCCATACCCTCTTTTCCTGCACCAGAGACGGCTTGGTAGGTACTGACATCTACTCTTGTGATACCATAAAGATCATGTAGAGGTTTAAGGAGTTGTACCATTTGTATGGTCGAACAATTAGGGTTAGCAATAATCCCTCTCTCTTCCCACCACTCAATGTCTTCTGGGTTCACTTCTGGTACAACCAATGGTACATCTGTATCCATACGAAAGTGTGAAGTATTGTCTATGACAACTGCTCCAGCATCTACTGCGTATTGGGCATACTTCTCAGAGATGCTTCCACCTGCTGAAAAAAAGGCAATGTCAATCTCTTTACCTTGAAAAACGTCTTCGGTAAGTTCTTCTATCTTATAACTTTTACCTTGACACTCAACCTCTTCACCTACTGACCTTGCACTCGCAAGTGGGAGTATGGAACCTACAGGAAATGATACTTCATCCAGTACCCTAAAAAGTTCTTCTCCTACAGCGCCTGAAGCACCAACTACTGCAACATTATATGTTTTCTTTTCCACTTTATTCTAATCCTAAACTATTATTTAACTCTTCATTATCTTCATCATCTATGTCTAAATCTTCTGGCTTGTCACCTTTTGGACATTTTGCTATGCTTACAACAGTATCTTTTTTCTCAACTGAGACAACTTTAACACCGGAGGTATTACGTCCTGCTTTACGGATAGTCTCCATGTCAACGCGTATCATCTTACCTACTGAAGTTAAACACATCAAGTCTTTAGTCTCTTCAACGGCGACAACGCCTACAACATCACCTGTTTTAGCAGTAAGCTTCATACTAATGACACCTTTACCAGCACGGTTTTGCTCCCGGTACTCAGATGCTGATGTACGCTTACCAAGACCTTTTTCAGACAACATGAGTAGTTCATCTTCCTCATCTTCTATGGTAATGGCACCACATACATAGTCATCATCAATCTTAAATTTAATGGCCGTAACTCCTCTTGCTACCCTACCAATCTCTCTTGCATCTTCCACTTTAAATCTAATACACAGACCTTTTTTGGTTGCAACAAAGAGCCATTTAGTGTCTGGTTTGACAATGCTAGCACTAACTATTTCATCGCTCTCATCTAGGTTAATGGCTCTAACACCAGAAGTTCTAATATTTGAATATTCAGAAAGATTTGTACGTTTAACGATACCGTTTTTAGTAAAGAACACAAGACCTTTATCATCCTCAAAATCAGTCGTAGGTATAATACCCATAATCTTCTCATCTTTTTGAAGATTGACTAGGTTAACCACTGCTTTACCTTTGGCTGTACGAGACCCTTCTGGTATACGGTACACTTTCAACCAGTAGAGTTGACCTCTATCAGTGACAAACATGAGTGTGTCGTGCGTATTTGAGGTAAAGAAACTCTCAATGAAGTCATCATCATAAGTAGTGACAGCTGTTTTACCTTTACCACCACGATGTTGTTTTTCATACTGCTTGACTGGTACACGTTTAATGTATCCACGATGCGTGATAGTCACTACCATTGGCTCATTTGGAATAAGATCTTCAATGTCAATATCATCATAATCATCAACAATTTCCGTACGTCTAGGTGTTGTGTATTTGTCACCTATCTCTATAAGTTCTTCACGGATGATTTGGTTAATCTTCTCTTCAGACTTCAAAATAGCTTCAAGTTCTGCGATGAGTTTAAGTAAAGCATTTAACTCATTTTCAATCTTCTCTATCTCTAGACCTGTAAGACGTCTAAGTCTCATTTCTAAAATAGCCTTAGCCTGTATTTCAGAAAGTTCAAATCTAGACATAAGATTTTCACGTGCCTCAACATCATCTGCTGAGGCACGAATGATTTTAATCACCTCATCAATGTTATCTACAGCAATTTTAAGACCTTCAAGTATATGAGCTCTTGCTCTAGCCTTTTCTAACTCAAAGATGGTTCTTCTAATGACAACTGTTTTTCTATGCTTTAGGAAAAGGTCAAAAAGCTCCATCAGTTTAAAGACTTTAGGTTCTTTATTTGCAATAGCAAGCATGATAATACCAAAGGTGACTTGCATCTGTGTCTGCTTAAAAAGATTGTTAAGTACTATTTCACTCATCGCGTCACGCTTAAGCTCGATGACTACTCTCATACCTTCACGGTCAGACTCATCACGTATCTCTGAGATACCTTCTATCTGTTTGTCACGTACAAGATGTGCAATGTTTTCTATGAGACGTGATTTATTGACTTGAAAAGGAAGCTCATCAATGATGATTATCTCTTTATTTTTCATCTCTTCAATGTGTGTTTTAGCACGTACTTTAATACGTCCACGTCCTGTCGTGTAGGCTTCCGTGATACCTTTTTTTCCAAAGATAATCCCCCCAGTTGGAAAGTCAGGACCTTTGACTATTTTCATCATGTCTTCAACGGTTGCTTCTGAGTTATCTATACGTAACACTAAAGCTTCTATAAGCTCATCTAAACGGTGAGGGGGAATGTTTGTTGCCATACCAACAGCAATACCACTTGAACCATTGAGTAGCAAGTTTGGTACACGTGCAGGCAATACATCTGGCTCAGACATAGAGTCATCGTAGTTTGGTACAAAGTCAACAGTATCTTTGTCTAAGTCACTTAAAAGTTCTTCTGCTATTTTAGTCATACGCGCTTCGGTATATCTCATCGCTGCGGCATTGTCACCATCGACTGAACCAAAGTTTCCTTGACCGTCTACAAGTGGTGCTTGCATAGAAAAATCTTGCGCCATACGTACCAAGGCATCATAGACAGAGTTATCACCATGTGGATGGTACTTACCTATCACGTCTCCAACGATACGTGCCGATTTCTTGTAGGGACTTCTATGAGAAAGACTTAAATCTTCCATCGCATAGAGTATACGTCTATGTACAGGTTTTAACCCATCACGCGCATCAGGTAGTGCACGCCCTACAATGACAGACATAGAGTAATCAAGGTAACTAGCCTTCATACTATTTTCTATGAGTATCTCTTGTGTATTCTCAGAGTTTTCAAATAAATCAGACAATTTCATTTCCTTTTATTGCATATTTATAGATTAATTTTATATCATATTATTTTATCTATTGTGAAAGGTTATACAGCTTAAAAGTACGTTAAAATGGATTTTAGGCACTTTAAAATGGATTTTTACTAAAATTACTTCCATTTGATTAACATAATATTAAGTGAAAAATAGCTTAATTTGGCTTCTATAATATATAACTTTATCAAAATATAAATATTATTGAACCCTCTGAAAAACCAAAAGAATCCATCCGATTTCAAATATTATAGCATCTAAAAAAATGAATTTGTCATTTTTAGCTATTTTTCTTTGAAATCACCTCCAATATTGTGATATATTTTGTGT
>CACVAS010000017.1 GCA_902727855.1 uncultured Sulfurovum sp. | reverse complement strand
AGCATTTATGAACAATGCAGAGCTTATTTTTCAAGCCAAAGTAGGAATTTTAGTAGCCTCTCTTTTGGCAGGGTTCTTTGGATACGCTTGGCTTAGGTTTGTGGCGAAATCAAAATAGTCTAGTAAGCTCTATAAAATTTAATAAATTTTTAAAATTTCACCACTCTCGACATTACGAATAAAGATTGATTTAATATGTTGAGGATATTTTTTTCTTATTCGTTCATAAACCTCTTTGTCTTGTTCCCCACTGTCTCCAAAACAGACCCATTTTACATGAGGGTAAAAAGTTATGAGTTTCTCAATTTTACTTTCTTTGTAGCTTATTTGGTCAAAAAAAGAATCAGCCTTATCTCCATGTGCTTTTTTTGTGATGATTGTTCGTTCTGGAAAATGATGAAAGTCTAAAAATCTATCAATACTCCTTTCTAGCTGTTTAGGAGAACCTGTAATAAAAAACAGAGCTGATGTTTCATTTGCTTCATTTTCTGCCAATATTTTCTTAAATCTTTCAGCCATACCTAAAACAACTTCGCGTTGTTTATAATTTTTAAAAAAAGTATTATTGATTAAATCCAATTTATGAATAACGTCTGAGATAATCACCGTATCGTCAAAATCAGAAATAATACCCACTTGTTCTTTCTCATCTAAAACCAAAGCCAAACAACTTCTAGATAAATTCCTCTCATTTAAAAAGAGTTGTAGAGATTGCTTGTTCACAAAGCTATTATTTTTCTCATGAATATTAAATAAGAAATATCCCTCATCATCACTTATTGTAAAGTAGGGTTTATCATCTAGCACAAGTGTCATCGGTGTATTTTTTATTTCACTGTTAAGCATTTGTCCTAACTTATTCCAAAGATTGGTAGACTTACTGTCACTTTGGGAACGCTCTATAAATAGGTTTTCATCCAAAAGTCTACCCTCGACAATAAGTTCATGAGCATTACCATAACAGGTATGCACTTGAATGGTATCTTCAGACAAAAGAGGGTTTAAAAGGAATAAGGTAAAGAGTAATATTTTTTTCATAACGTCAATTATAGCTTTCTTTGTAAATGAATTTGGCGATTAGCAAAACAATCAACCAAGCTAAAAGCATGGTAATGAGAGTATGACTAAAAAAATGGTCACCAATCAGCATTTTATAGATACCCATACCCCATCCTATGCTTAATGCCAAAAGCAAAACCATCACTTTATTTTTTCTTGTTTTAAAAAGAAAAAAGAGACTAAGTAATGCAAAACCTCCACTGGCATGACCAGCAGGGTAACAGCGTATTGAAGAAGGTTGATTAAAACGTGTTGGATAGCTTTCCCATACTTTTGTAGAGGGGTAAACTCCTCCATAATGTGTTTCATTTTTAGGACAAGGCATATTGGTATATTTTTTTAATCCACCCACAATAAAAGGAATCAATATTGCCGACAATAGCACAATGATTATTCCTTTGTTATAAGCCTTAATCTGTTTATTTTTTCTAAAAAAAACCAATGCCACCAAAAAAGAAAAGGCAAAAAGAATCAGTATTTTTTTAATACCATCATAAAAAATGAATTTATAAGGTTGTAACTCTCTGTCTACTATCCATTGATGGGTTGAATAATCAAAAAAATTATCTTGAACTTGCATGTCAATACTGCTAAACCCAAAAAAAAGAATAAAAAAAGACAATAATAAAAAAGTAAATACTATTTGTTTAGTTATGCTCATTTAAGATATCCATCTGCTTATTATACACTTCTGTTTCTACGCTAAAGAGACCCAACAGCGTATGAAAAAGATTGTCCTGTGAATAGCTTTTTTGAGTGTCTATTTTCTTTGCTTCATCTCCAAACCACATAAATGACGCAATATGTGTTTGAGCATCAGGAGCCATAAAATAAGGAAGACCATGTAAGTAGAGTCCACTTTCTCCAAGACTCTCTCCATGATCACTCATATAGACCATGCTTGTTTCATGCGAATCCTTATGTTTTTTTAAGAGTTGAATCGTTTTTGATAAAAAGTAATCGCTGTATAAAATGGCATTATCATAAGCATTAGAAATACTCTCTGACGTACACGCTTCAAGTTGGTTTGTTTTACAAACAGGGGTAAACTTTTCAAAAGTTTTAGGATATCTTTTGTAGTAGGCAGGCCCATGATTTCCCATTTGGTGTAAAACAATGAGTATGTCTCTGTTCTTTCGTTCCTTTATATACGTATCAAGTCCCACAAGCATACCCTCATCTCGACACTCTCCCCTTTCACATAGAGTATTGTTAGTTGGTGTTTTATAATCCTCATAAGGCACACGAAGAGCAACTCCTTTGGAGTCAGAATTGTTGTCTCTCCATAAAATATCTACCTCATTGGTATGACTTAAAACATCTAAAACATTCTCATTGCTAATCCCTTTTTTATAACTATAATCATGTCGATTCAACACAGAAAACATACAAGGAACAGAATAAGCTGTAGAAGTTCCACAAGCATACATTTTTGGAAAGTTTATAATTTTTTCCTGCTTTAAAAGAGGATTGGTCTCTTTTTCATAGCCATTTAGAGAAAAGTGGTCAGCTCGGACAGCCTCACCTACCACCATAATGACCAATTTAGGTACTGCACTCTTTGAAATATGTGCATCAAGCCCAAGAGCTTTGACAACAACAGGAGTACTATTAAATGTTTTACCGATGTAGTTTCCAACGGAGTACATCCAATAGGTCGGATTGGTATAATAACGCAAAGGTTTATGTTCTCTAAAAAATGAAGTATAAAATTGACTAAAGCTAAAAAGAAAAACAGCCATCAGCAAAAAAGAAAGAAGCACCGTTTTTAATTTGCTTAGAGAAGCCTCTTTAAACGTTTGAGTTTGAAGTTTTGTTTTGTAAACCAACCAAGAGGGAATAAGCCCTAAAAACAAAATATAGACAAGCATCTTAAAACTCAATAAATCTAAAGATTCATGTAAATCTGTCTGCATTGCATTTCGCAACATATCATTGTCAATCACCACATGATAATTGTTCATAAAATAACTGCTAAACGAAGAGACAATAAGCGTAATTATTAAAATTGCTTTAATCGTATATTTTGAACTAAGCAAAGAAAAAAGTAATATCATAAAACTTATAAATACCCCTAAAAGTGAGAGTAAATCAATTCTATTGATACCCTCAAAGGGATAGACTTCAAGAACATGAGTAAAAAATGAATAATTATGAAAAAAAATAAAAAAAAGTACCGTAAAAATAATGAGTTGACTTTGCGTTATGGCTTTAATTCTTTACTCCTTTAGAAAAATAATTCGTAGCATATAAAAGTTTTATGAAGAGAATATGAATACAATATGAATAAAAATTCATATTTAAAGTATGATAAAGAGAAAGATGAAAAGATGAAAATACTACTCGTTGAAGATGATGAAGGAATTGCCAATTTTTTAAAAAAAGGTTTAGCAGAAGAGTCTTACACTGTTGACCATACTCTTAATGGGGAAGAAGCACTCTATCTTTTACAAATCCATCAATATGACCTGATGATTTTAGATGTGATCTTACCTGGGTATGATGGGTTTGAAGTGTGTCAAATTTTACGCAATAAAAATATGGACATTCCCATAATTATGCTAACAGCAAAAGATACTATTTTAGACAAGATTACAGGCTTAGACTATGGGGCTGATGACTACATGAGTAAACCTTTCTCTTTTGAAGAACTCTTAGCTCGAATTAAAGTAAAACTTAGAAGAAAATATAGTACCGGTAATATTATTGAGATAGAAGATTTACAGATTGATATTAATCAGAAAAAAGTATCAAGAGCCAATCAATTGATTTCACTTACTTCAAAAGAGTATGCACTACTTGAATTTTTATCACGAAATAAAAATAAAATATTGAGCGAAACACTGATTAGTGAAAACCTCAATGATATGAATACAAGCAATATGAGTAACATTATTAATGTCTACATCTATCGACTTAGAACTAAAATAGATAAAAATTTTAACAGCAAACTGATTCACACACTAAGAGGTAGAGGTTATCTATTGGGAACAAATCCTCATGTTTAAAAGCATACGATTAAGATTAACTTTTTATTTCTCCTTAATCATGATATTCATTCTTTTGGGCATCAATTATCTACTTTATCAAAACTCTTATGTCAATAAAATATCTAATCTTGATGGTTCTTTACATGTTGTTATGAATGATATGATTAATGAAATACAAGAAACGATGATAAACAATAATATTCCAGAACTTCAAGAAGACATAGATGAGATTAATGAAAAATTTACTAGCCTTGCCTCTTTGCGTGTTATCTATTATGATTTACTTACCCATTCTCAAACACTTATTGCTCACTCTTTTTCCGATAAGCGTTTTGTATTTAAGAAGTTTAATTTTAAAAAAGACAATTTACCCTATGAAATTGCTTATGAAGTCGTCAATAATTACAGAAAAGCAACAAAAATATTTCAACTTGATGACAAAAGATTATTTTTAGTTCAAGCGAGTATGCTAATATCATTGGAGGAAGAAAATAGTTTGACTTTTATGAGTGTCAATTTTATTATTCTTTTTTTCTCCGTAATGGGCTTTTATTTTCTCATATCTAAGACCCTTTTATCGGTACACAATGTTGTTATGAGTGTTAATAATATTGAAGCTTATGACTACACAAGAAGAGTCAATAATACCAATCTACCTACTGAAATAAAAGAGTTGGTAGATACTTTTAATAAGTTATTGGTTCGCCATGAGGAATCTTTTTCTAAAATTTCCCAATTTAGCAGTGATGCTTCGCATGAACTTAAAACACCTTTAACTTCGATAAGAGGAGAATTAGAAGTTGGGCTTAGAAGAGAACGAGACCTACAAGAGTATCAAAATATTTTAAAAAAATCTTTATCTAAAATTATTGAAATTCAAGACTTAATTGACGGTCTTCTTTTTTTAGCAAAAACAGATAAGCTAGAGATGCAGTCTTCTTTTGAAGAAATTTATTTTGATGAAATCATTAGCGAATGTGTGGAAGATTTAAAAGTATTGGCTAACAAAAAAAATATTTCCATAAATATCTCGCTCTTACCCTTAACGGTTAAAGGAAATTATCAACTTTTAAAAATTGCAGGTATCAATCTTCTTAAAAATGCCATCATCTATAGTGATAAAGAGAAAGAAATAGAGATAAAAATTGAAGAAAATAATTTTGAATTTATTATTTTCTTGCAAGATCAAGGTCTAGGGATATCTAAAGAAGATTTAGACTCTATTTTCACTAGATTTTATCGTGTCAATAAGATAAAATCAAAAGTAAATGCTGGTACAGGACTTGGATTATCCATTGTAAAAACCATTTTAGATATTCATGGTTTTGAAATATCTATTGACAGTAAAAACCATAAAGGTACTTTGGTAAAAATCTTTATTAAAAAAGAAATTTAATGCTTATGCTCCTCACTTCCCCCATGAATCATCTCGGAGACTATCCCTTTTTCATCTCTATTTTCAGCAACAATCACACCTATAATATGCAATGGTACAAAAATAAGAACAACATTAAAAACCAATTCATGAATCTCTTTTATGCTATGTGTCAGCTCTTTAGTAATCCCTAATATTTCATGAAAGTGCATCAGTAACCCTGTTACAGCCATAAAGCTAAGAATGGCATAAATACCAACATAGCCTACCGTAACCATCTTTTTATGCAAACTCTTTTGTTTGAAGTCTTGGTAATTTTGTTTGCCACTTTGGGTAAAAAAGAGTGCCGTTCTCCAGAGTAATAACGCAACCAACGCATACCCCAAAAGAATGTGCCATTCCCACATGGGTGCACGAATGGTTTTTGCCAATACTTTGGCTTGTTCCGTCGTCACTTCAAGATTCATTTCTGCTAACTTTTGACTAAGTAAATCACTGTTCGTTCGCCAACTTAAAAATGTTTTACGAAGAAATACGGTTCCAAGTAATCCTAATATTACCACTGCATTAATCCAGTGCCAAACTCTAAAATCTAAACGCCATTGTTTCATAATTACAACCTTTTTATTTTATAATATAAAAAATTATTATAGCACAAAAGCCCAACGACTCTTAGCCGTAAAAATTTATGTTACTTAATGATATAGGCACAGCTAAGATGTTTATTTGTCCTATTTAAAACCACAATATCAATACTTCATTAACTTTATTGATATAAAATCCTGAATTATTATATGAAGGACAAAAGTGTATCAAAACATTAAAAATATTATCGAGGGTCATAAGTTTCAAAATTTCATTATGACGCTTATCATCCTCAATGGTATTACCATGGGGTTAGAAACTTCCAATAGTTTTTCTAGCAAATACAATTCCTTATTTGAATGGTTTAACCTTATTGTTATTACAATTTTTAGCATCGAGATTGCCCTTAGAGTTTACATTCATAAAAAAGCATTCTTTAAAGATTCATGGTCTTTGTTTGACTTTATCATCGTTGCCATTTCTTTAGTACCAAGCAGTGCAGGATTTGAAATCTTCAGAATCTTAAGAGTATTACGACTCTTTAGACTCATTACTGTAGTCCCTCAAATGCGAAAAATCATGACGGCACTACTTAGTGTCATTCCTGGTATTGCTTCCATTGCTGGACTCTTAACGCTCTTCTTTTACATCTTTGCCATCATGTCAACGCAACTCTTTGGTGAAAAATTTCCTGAATGGTTTGGTACTTTAGGTGAATCTTTTTACAGCCTTTTTCAAATTATGACCCTAGAGTCTTGGTCAATGGGCATTGTTCGTCCCATCATGGAAGTTTATCCTCTTGCTTGGACATTTTTTGTTCCTTTTATTTTTATCGCTACTTTTGTGATTGTGAATCTTATCATTGCCATTGTGGTTGATGCCATGAATGTCATGCATGAAACAGAAGAAGAAAAAATAATTGAAGAAGTTCATTCCATTGAAGAAACAACAAAAGATGAAATCAAAAAATTAAGAGAAGACATCAAAGAACTAAAAGCATTATTAAGTTCCAAATAAAGAGTTAAATTTGAGGAGGCTCAAAAGCTTTGATGCCTACCTCTTGTCTTAATCATAGCCCTTTAAGCAAAAGTATCAGCAAACAAATTCCCCGACCAATTAAACATTTTTTTATAATTTGCACTCTCTGAACCTCCAGCTGCTATGTTTGCAGCTACCATCGTTTGCGTCGTAGCATCATATTTAAAGACTGCTGATAACCAAGAAGCTTCTGTTGCAGAGGTTGGACTGTAACAAGCTGAATTTGTTTTAGGGGAAGCATACAAAGCAACACCACTTAAAGTTCTTAAAATTGCATCAGCACATACTTTGGCTTCAGAGTTTCCAATGTGTCCAGCTTTAGGTTGTCCTGTTGCTTGAGAATCACCAATGATGTAGATACCACTTGTCAACACTGATTCATAGCTCAATGGATTAATTGGAGCCCAGTTTCCAGCGTTCACTCCTGCTGTAAAGATAATAGCTGCTGCTTTTTGGTTTGGGATAACATTTAAAACCGTCGCAGTTAAAAGTTTTGTTGTGCCACTTTCTGTAAAAGTAACCGTTTTAGTACTGTCATCAACAGCTGTTACCGAGCTATTTGGTCGGTAATCTACCCCATACTCTGTAAACTTAGCACCAAAGGTATCAGCTTCTACCGTAATGTTCGCATTGGCATCTAGAACCACAACTTTAGCGTTCGTGTAGCCTTTTTTATTTTTCAAATAATCAGCTACCACACAAGCTCTCTCATAAGGTCCAGGAGGACAACGATAAGGGGCAGCTGGAATGCTCATAGTAAAAGTATCACCATCGACCATTGCATCAACTTGTGTTTTTAAGATATTAGTTTGCTCCCCTGCTGTCCATGCATGAGGGACTTTAGTAATATCATAATCATTTGTCTTTATAAAATCTATACCAGGTGCGAGTACCAATTTGTCATATTTCAAATTGTTACCATTTGCCAGGGTAAGGGTTTTCGCCGTTTTATCGACACTGTTTACCGTACTGTGAACCATATTAATACCATATTTACTGCTAAGGTTTCCATAAGTAAATGATAAATCAGACGTTGTCTTCTGTCCATTAAGCACCAAGTTACTTAGTATGGGTGAAACATAAGTTGGGTTTGCTTCTATGACGGTTACATCAACACTTCCTCCTCCCCATAACTTTAAATACTTCGCACAGGTTGCCCCTGCAAAACCACCACCAACAACCACAACATGAGGTATGGTCTCAGCACTAACTACGGTAGGTGTCATAGCAAACAAAGAGCTTACGCCCACAAACTTCATGAAGTCTCGTCTTGAATTTAAATCTTTTGAATGTATTGTTTTCATCTCTTCTCTCCTAATCATCAGTTTTACTAAGTGTTTTGAACCAGTTACCCATAAGCGTAATTTCTTCAGTCGTATAGCCATGTGCTTGAACTGACATAATTGGTTCATCATCAAATATTTCATCTGCTAAGTCATTCTCTCCAGCAATGCTATCCCAGTCATTTACAGAAACACCATTGGTTCCATGACACTGTGCACACTGTGAACCTAATAGTCTTCCTGCATCGGCTTTGTAGCTTGTTGCGAGTGTTGTATTGTCTTCAGTAGTTGTTATAGAAGTACCACTTCCACCACAACCCAATAAAATAAGACTTAGCGATAGGCTTGATACCGTCAAAAGCGTTTTAGTAGGTCTTTTCATTTCTAATCCTTGTGCTTGAATACAAAATTATAAAATAAAATTATGAAGTTTTTATGAATTTTAACTTTAATTTAAAAATTTAATGAAAAAACCAACGACCATCATAGGGAATTAATATATCTTTAAAATTCAACCAAGCTTCTTGTGAAAAAAGTGCTATTTGTAGTAGTTCTGTATTGGGAGCTATGTACAATAAAAGTAACGGTATAGACGCATAAACTATGGCTGTTTGAATCATCTGATTTCTTGTTTTAAACATGCCAAATTTAAAAGCTGTTCCAGAAGACTTTTTCATGCGTCTGTTTCCTAAATCTACACTATAAGTCTCATCTAAAATCAAATGCACCAAATATCCCCAAGTAATCATGAAGCCATAAACCCATGAAACCAATGAATTTAAACCAAAAAACCATTGAGCCATTGAGGCTACCACAATACCCCAAATAAGGGCTACAGGGACAGTATGAAACATGCCTCTGTGTTTTGAAATTTTACGAAAAAATTCTAAAAAAGCATAACGAATTCCTACAAAAACAAGCATAGAAACAATGAACATTTCAATTAATGAATAGGTAGAAGACTTCACAAAAATAAGCATAATGGTCATGAGTAAAGACAAGACATTAAACCCTACTTTAATAGAAGTGGAATGTGCAGAGTCAACATCAGGTAGAAGTCCCCCCAAGGTTCCTAAGCCAAAAGCAATCACGGCTTGTTCAGGAGTCACCA
>CACVAS010000016.1 GCA_902727855.1 uncultured Sulfurovum sp. | reverse complement strand
TAAACAAAAAGCAAAAAGAATATACTATTTAGGTAGTTTATGTGTTAGCCTCAGATATAATTCTAATTAAAAGGACAGTATCCACTATCAAGGAATTTCAAACGTGAAAATAAGAATCTACTACGAAGATACCGATGCTGGTGGCATTGTCTATCATACCAACTACATTAAATACTGTGAACGAGCAAGATCTGAACTCTTTTTTTCAAAAGGACTTGAGCCAACAGATGGTGACGCCTCAGGCTTTGTCGTTCGACATATGGATGCTAACTTCTTAAGTACTGCAAAACTGGGTGACATGGTTGAAGTAAGTACTGTTTTAATAAAAAAGAAAAAAGCTTCTCTTGTCCTAAAGCAAACTGTGACACATATAGATAATCAAAAAAAAATATTTGAAATGGATGTTACCCTTGTCTTTGTTCGTAATGGTAAACCAAGTGCTATTCCTGAAATATTCTCAGATATATTAAAGTAAATTTACAGGCTCATTTTAAATCGGAGTAAATTTATCCGATTTATGTTATAATTAATATTATATGTAATTATTATAAGGTTTAAAACTTGAAATTTTTGAATAAAAAAGTCATCATTTTTGATTTAGATGGCACGCTTATAGATAGCTCAGCAGATTTGGCACTTGCCATCAACCATATGCTAAAAAGCATTAATCGCTCAACATTTACATTAGACGAAATCCATAACTGGGTAGGTAATGGTGCGCAAACACTTGTAAAACGTGCCTTATCAGGTTCTACTGAAATTGCTGACAACATAGACGAAACAGCGTTTCAAAATGCTTTAAAAATTTTTTTAGAATTTTATGCTAAAAATCTAGCTGTAGAAACTGTCACTTATCCACATGTACTTAGTACCTTAGCTAAACTCAAAGAACATGGCTATAAACTTGTCATCGTGACGAACAAACCTTTTGATTTTGTAGAACCGATTTTAGAGGGTTTAAAACTCAAAGAGTATTTTGAGTTTCATTTAGGTGGAGACTCACTTAAAGAGAAAAAGCCAAACCCTGCTCCACTGCTTTATGTTTGTGACAAATTAAATGTAAGCCCAAGTGAGTGTGTCATGGTAGGTGATTCTAAAAATGATATATTGGCTGCAAAAGCTTGTGATATGCAAAGTATAGGTCTAACCTATGGCTATAATTATGGAGAACATATTAGCACCTATAATCCAGATATTTACTTCTCGGACTTTTCAAAGATCAGCAGTACATTATGTTAAAACAAAATCCCAAAATAGCCATTATAGGTGGGGGTGTGGCTGGAGCTACAAGTGCCATATATCTAGGTCAACTGGGTATGAACATTACACTCTTTGAAAAAGAGCCTAGTCTTGTTTCAGGACCTCCTTTTTGTCACTTACATGCAGGAGGAAACCTCTACCGTGAAATTTCAGACAAACAATGTGTAACCCTACTAAAACAATCCATAGACTTTCTACGTTTCTACCCTTATGTCGTAGACCATAGACCAACTGTTATAGCACTCCCAGTAACTGATAAAAGTCAACCGAATGCTCTACTTCCTCGTTTAGATTTACTCGTTAAAGAGTATGGAACACTCATCAAAAAAGACCCTAAAAACAAAGTATTGGGTGAAAGTTCAGACTACTATAAACTCTATGAGCGAGAGGAGTTAGAAGCTTTAAAAAAGTCTGACATCGTTAAATTACCCAAAAATTCAGATGAATGGATGATTCCTGTTGCCCAAAGCATTGACTTAGACAAAGTACAATTTCCTCTTATCATGGTACAAGAGTATGGACTCAACCTCTTTCGTTTAGCCTCTGGTGCTA
>CACVAS010000015.1 GCA_902727855.1 uncultured Sulfurovum sp. | reverse complement strand
TGATGCACAGTGGATGGATGCCTTTGATAAAAGGTTGGAAGAGTATGAAAAAAATAAGAAAATTTTGTAAATTGATGAGATGCTAGGGATGAGTGAAGGGTAAAAAATGATGATTAAAAAACAGTATGATGAGATTGAAGTAGAGCGTAAGGAGATAATATTCAGTGGTAATGAGACCATTGTTGAAAATATAAACAGAGTGATGGCTTATATTCAAGAGCATAAGGTGTTGGCAACAAAAGGAAAACACTATTTTGCGATAAAACATATTAAAGATTTAAATGCCATTTTGCTTGACCCTATTGATGTGTTTTCAACACGACCTGCACAAAAAACTTATCCTAATATTAATGGTATCTATCTTCTTCTTAGAACCATGGGGATGCTTACTTTTCAAGTTTCAAAGAAAGAGACCGTTATGGGTATTAATAGCGAACTTTTAGAGAGTTGGCAACGTTTAAACTCTGTAGAGCAGTACTTTACACTGTTGGAAAATTGGCTTGTTCATTCAAAACCTGATGCTACTATAGAAGGAAGTCGTAATAGTTTACCTTTATCAGAGATTATTAGCTTTTTTACTTATGGTAGAAACCATTCGACTGAAAGGATGATTGAAAATCTTAGTTTTTTTCCTGAATATTATAATATTGCTCTTGCCAAAATGTTTGGTTTTGTAGAGATAACTACAGTAACCCCTAGCAATAAAATTAGATGGAATATTATAGATATAAAGCTTCAACCATTGGTCAAACAAATACTTGAACGCATGAAACCTAAAGATGATAATGCTCTAATAGAATGGATTTTTAATCCACCAGCAAGAGGCTACAGTAAAGAGATATTTACACCTTATTGTAAAGCGTTTAAAAATACTTTGGATTATCCAGAAGAGAGAGAAAAAAATGGACTGTTTAGACTTAAAATTAGTTTGGGTAAGGTTTACAGAACCATTGATGTAACTTCAGAGATAGATTTTCAAGGTTTAGTATCCATACTTTTAGAACTGTTTGGTTTTGATAATGACCATTTGTATGAGTTTAAATTTCTTGATAATTTTGGACAAGAATTAGTGATTAAACATCCTGCAATGAGCTTAGATGAGGGTAAAGCTTGGGCAGATGAGTTTTATCTTAAAAATATACCCCTGAAAGAGCAAAACAGTTTTACATTTATTTTTGATTTTGGTGATTGGTGGGAGTTTGATATTTTGATTGAGAAGATTGATGAGGGTAAGTGTATAGAGGAGTTTAAGCTGATTAAATCCGTGGGGAAAGCACCAGAGCAGTATCCTGATTATGATGAGGAGTGGTAGGATGAACGATATAAATCATAAAGATAATAGAACCAAACAATCAGGCTTTCGCCTACAAAAAATCGAACTCTACAACTGGGGAACCTTTAATAAAAAGATTTACACCCTAAACATTGATGGTGAGAATGGATTGCTAACAGGAGATATTGGTTCGGGTAAATCGACGGTGGTGGATGCGATTACGACACTGCTGGTGCCTCATCAGAAGATTACCTACAACAAGGCAGCAGGTTCGAGTGCTAAGGAGCGAACGCTCTATTCGTATATTGTGGGAGAGTATAAAAATACCATTGATGAAGGGATGAGAAGCTCTAAGGCTGTCTCTTTAAGAGATACAAGAGACTACACTGTTCTTTTGGCAACCTTTAACAATGAGCATTTAGGAGAAGTTGTCACGGTAGCTCAATTTTTTTGGTTAACGCAAGGAACAAAACAACCAAACAAAATGTTTGTGGTAGGGAGTTGTGATTTAACCATTGAAAAGAACTTTAGGGATTTTGTCTCCATCGCCA
>CACVAS010000014.1 GCA_902727855.1 uncultured Sulfurovum sp. | reverse complement strand
TCACCAATTTTAAATCTTGGCATTGGTTTAGCCATGATAGATACAGAAGGTTTTGATAAAAATCAAACTATTGAGCTAAGAGATAAACGGTCAAATTTGGAAGCGAATATTACAACGCTACCATTTATATAAACAATACATTAAGGAGAACAGATGAAGAAATATAATGAAGAACATGAGTGGGTTGAAGTAAATGGAGAGATTGCAACTGTAGGTATTTCTACCTATGCAGTTGAGCAGTTAGGTGATATTACTTTTATTGAACTTCCAGAGATGGATGCTGAAGTAAGTATGAGTGACAGTGTTGCCTTTGTTGAGTCTGTAAAAGCTGCTTCAGATATTTATACACCAATTTCAGGTGAAATATGTGAAATTAATGAAGCACTGCTTGATACACCAGAAGTTTTAAACGAAGATGCAATGGGAACATTTATTTTTAAATTAAAAATGTCAAATGCTGACGAACTAGATTCACTTATGAATGAAGATGAATATCAAAGCTTTATTGCTTCACTTTAAGAGTTAGACATGCCATATACTCCACATACAGATGAACAAGTTAGAGAAATGCTTGATGTCATTGGAATTGAGAATGAGTCTGACTTATTCTCATCTGTTCCAAAAGAACTTCATATCTCTGGAATCAATCTTCCAGAAGGTTTAGATGAACACTCAACATTTGAAAAGTTTAAATCACTTGCAGCAAAAAATGTAACCAACAAAACTATTTTTATGGGTGGTGGTTATTATGATCATATTGTACCCTCGGCTGTTGATGCATTAGCAGGAAGGTCTGAGTTTTATACATCATATACACCTTACCAAGCAGAAGCGTCACAAGGTACACTTCAAGTACTATACGAATACCAAAGTATGATATGTGAAATTTCTGGTATGGATGTATCTAATGCATCAATGTATGATGGTGCAAGTGCTTTAGCTGAATCAGCACTAATGGCAGTAAGAATTTCAAGAAAAAATAAAATTTTAATTGATGGAGGGATTAACCCTACCTATATTGAAGTTGTAAAAACTTATTTGTCTTTTAGAGACATTGAGTTTGAAGTAATAGATGCTAAAGATTTCAAAACAGATAGAGAAACAGTACTAGATAAAATTGATGGAACAGTGGCTGGATATCTATTTCAAAATCCAAACTTTTTTGGAACTATGGATGATTTTACAGCTATTATTGAAAAACTTCATGAAAATAAAGCACTAGCAGTTATTTCAGCTTATCCTATTTCACTTGGGGCTTTAAAAGATCCAGGCTCAATGGGAGCAGATATTTTTTGTGCTGATGGACAATGTCTTGGTAACTACCTGAACTTTGGTGGACCAACATTTGGAATGATAGCAACTAAAGAGAAATATATTAGAAACTTACCAGGAAGAATTATTGGTAGAACGCTGGACAAAGATGACAATGAAATCTTTGTATTAACCATGCAAGCAAGGGAGCAACATATTAGAAGACATAGAGCGACTTCTAATATCTGTTCAAACCAAAATTTAGTAGCTGTTAGATCTACCATATTTATGTCACTTTTAGGTAAAGATGGCTTAGAGAATATGGCTAATCTATGTTTCGCTAAAGCGTCATATTTAAAAGATGAGCTTGCTAAAGTAGAAGGTGTATTAGTTCTAAATGCTCAAGATAGTTTTAATGAGTTTGTTATTTCAACACCATTAGAGAGTTCGGAACTTTTAGAGCAATTAAAAGAAAAAGGTTTTTATGCAGGTATTAACTTAGCTAACATTGATGCTCAGTTTAAAAACGAGATACTTGTAACAGTTACAGAAAAAAGAACAAAAGAGCAGATGGATG
>CACVAS010000013.1 GCA_902727855.1 uncultured Sulfurovum sp. | reverse complement strand
CAGATAGAGATGAATTAGACATTAAAAATCAAGATGAAATTCAAAGTTTTATTAAAAAAAATGCTATTAATATTATTATCAATTGTGCTGCTTATACAGCTGTTGATAAAGCAGAAGAGGAACAAGCGTTAGCCGATGAGATTAATCATCAAGCTGTTAAGTATTTGGCAAAAATCTCTAAAGAGAAAAACATAAAACTTATTCATATTTCTACGGATTATGTATTTGATGGAAGAAATTTTAGACCTTATGTTGAGACAGATAGTACGTCACCTAATGGGGTTTACGGACAAACGAAACTTGATGGTGAGATTGCGATGAAAAAGATAAATCCTAAAAATTCTATTCTTATAAGAACTTCATGGGTTTATGGTAGTTATGGGAATAATTTTGTAAAAACAATGCTTCGATTAGGTAAAGAAAAAGAGAGTTTAGGGGTTATTTTTGATCAAGTGGGTACCCCTACTTATGCTAGAGATTTAGCCAAAGCTATTTTAGATATTCTTCCTCAACTTACAAATGATAAGGTTGAGACCTATCATTACTCTAATGAGGGGGTTCTCTCTTGGTATGATTTTGCCAAAGAGATTATGCGTATGGGTAAATTAGAATGTGTTATTAATCCTATTGAAACAAAGGAGTATCCTACTCCTGCAATGCGTCCTCATTATTCACTATTGAATAAGCGTAAAATAAAAGAAAAGTTTAATATTACTATCCCTTTTTGGAAAGATAGTTTAGATAGTTGTTTAACTGTTATGAAAGAGAGAAAATAATGAAGAGTATCTTAGTAACAGGTTGTGCAGGTTTTATTGGGTCAAATTTTGTCCCTTATTTTTTAAAGAAGTATAAAGATTATAACATCATTAATTTAGATTTATTGACTTATGCTGGAGACTTAAGAAATCTAAAAGAAATTGAAAATCATCCACGATACAAATTTATCAAAGGGGATATTTGTAATGGGGAATTAGTAGAATTTATTTTTACTGAATATAATATTCAAGGGGTAATTCATTTTGCAGCTGAATCACATGTTGATAACTCTATTAAAAACCCTGGGGTATTTATTGAGACAAATGTAAATGGTACATTTACTTTACTTGACGTGGCTCAAAAACACTGGATGGAGAAACCTTTTAGCTATAAAAAAGCATATCAAGGCTGTAGATTTCATCATATTTCAACGGATGAAGTATATGGAACCTTGAATGAAACCGATTTATTTACGGAAGAAACACCTTATGCTCCAAATTCACCTTATTCAGCTTCTAAAGCATCAAGTGACATGATTGTACGCTCGTATCAAGAGACTTATGGGCTAAATACAGTAATTACAAATTGTTCTAACAATTATGGACCAAAACAACATGATGAAAAACTGATTCCTACCATTATACGTAAAGCTTTAGCCAATGAGCCTATTCCTATTTATGGTGATGGAAAAAACATTCGAGACTGGCTTTATGTTCTTGACCATTGTAAAGGTATTGATTTAGTGTATCATACAGGTAAAGAAGCCAATGTCTATAACATTGGTGGACGAAATGAACGCACAAATTTGCAGATAGTAGACAGTATTTGTACGATACTTGATGAAAAAGTACCACAAGAGAAGTCTTATAAAGAACTCATTACTTTTGTGGAAGATAGAGCTGGGCATGATCGACGTTATGCGATTGATGCTACTAAGCTTGAGAATGAACTTGGATGGTTGGCTGATGAAGATTTTGATTCGGGGATTGTTAAGACGATTGAGTGGTATTTGAGAAAATATTAAAATAATGAAAAATAAGTTCATTGATCTTGCTATTGTTACCGTTTTTAATCCAGCTAATACTATTGTCAATAATATTAAGAGTTATGTAAATCATGTTACAG
>CACVAS010000012.1 GCA_902727855.1 uncultured Sulfurovum sp. | reverse complement strand
TTAAATTATCAAATCTTTTTGCCATATCATCTTCAAATTTATCTCCATCACTAAATTTAAATATTAGCTTATTAACATTCATTCTATCAACTCTTCTTAACCATTTATCTTTTGCATCAGCTGCTGAGTGATAGTGTAAAAAATGTAATTCATATTGATTATCCAAAATACCAATAGGGTAGTTTTCACCATATATGTTTAAGTTTAGCATCTCATCTTTATGTTTAGAATCTTTATGCTCTATAAATGAAATTTCACTTAAGAGTTCAACAGAAAAATTTTCTAATAGCTCTATATAATCAGGAGCAAATAACATCAAGTTTATAAATGGTGATTGGTAAGGAAGCCCAAATTTTTTATAGATAAAAGTTCCCCAACAATTATTAGAAATAATTGTAAAATCATCCTCTTTAATTTTACAACGATTAATTCTACTTTTAATATACTTTTCAATATTTCTAATAAACTCAATTCTCATATTTCTAATTCCCCTATTAGCCTAAAAATGTAAATATAAAGACATAATAATATCTATGATATAATCCAAATACTACAAAAAATCTGTAAAATTATATCGTAAACTAAGATGAAATTTATCTCTACTAAGGACTATCCATGCAATTACCTATAATCATTGTCAATCGTCTTTCTAAACTTTTGGGTGCAATAGTTAAAGGTTTTTCCTACCTTTTTCATTACATCTTTCCAAAATTTAGATTTACGATACCATCACATCGTTCCCCTCTTTATAAGTCCCAAAGTAAGTCTACTATTCCTAAGATTATTTGGCAAACAAACTTCACAGAAAAAGCAAGTCTACCCGTCTATGTAAATTATCTTTTTAACCGACTAATGGGCTATGACTATGAATATCGCTATGTCAGTACAGAAGCACGTTATGAATTTATGAAAGAACATGCACCAAAAGAAGTTTTTGATGCATTTAGCCAATTAACTAATGGGGCTGCACAAGCTGACTTATGGCGTGTTTTTGTCTTAAATTATTATGGTGGTGTATACATGGATATTGATGCCCATGCTGTATGGCCACTTTCAAAAATGATTAAATCTACGGATAAAGAAGTTTTTTTACTTAACAAGCAGCACTATACAAATTATTTTATTGCATCTGCTAAAAACAATCCTATTTTACAAAAAACCATTGACATTATTGTTGAAAACATACAAACAGAAAATATTGGAGAAGGTGTTTATACACTAACTGGTCCAATGACATTAAATCGTGCAATCGATAATAGTCAAGTTGTCAATCACAGGTTTTATAAGGTGACATGTATCCAAGGTAGTTTTACCAATGAACATTTCCAATACCTTGACAAACCCAGAAGCAAATGGACTTATGTAAAAAATGAAAGCCTATTAAAAAACAAAACAAATGAAAATAATGTAAAAGACGTATAAAACGTTTTTTACACTCACAATTTTTGAAACTATAACTTATTTTTCCACTCTATACTTTCTTGTATAACCTAATAATGCTCCCCCCTTTTTTCATACCAGTAAAGAAGACCTTTTAGTATCACCTCACGCCGACACTTTTGGTAACTTATTTTCTCCTTCAACATTAGAATTATTGACAGCTTAAAAATAAATTTCATGAGGGGTTTGATAGTCAATCACTAGGAGATTAAAAACAAGAGTTCAAACCAACCAAGAAATCTTTCAATACATAGAGGTCTTTTACAATAGACAAAGACTTCATTCTAACAATGGCTATATGTCTCCAGTAAATTATGAGGCTAAAATGTTACAATACCAAATCGCTGCGTGATTTTTAAAAACTTGTCTGATATTTGGGTAGCACATCAGTCAACGAACTTTGTTGACTGATCAATCGAAATACTGGATCTCTCATCTACTTTTATT
>CACVAS010000011.1 GCA_902727855.1 uncultured Sulfurovum sp. | reverse complement strand
TTAGAAATGAGCATAACAAAAACTATGCTACACTTCCTAAAGAAATCATGGACTTCCCATCTTGTATTCTCGACAAAAAGTTCAATCAGTTTATTAAGGGTGGGTACCATGTTGGTTTAGTGACCAGTTAGAAAATTGAGATAAGCCAGTGTAGTGAAGTAGTAATATAGCTACTCCAAGCCCATAGATAAGCTTGGAGGAGACAAAAATGTAGATTGATTAGATGATGAATATAGTAGGGATAATGAGTGGGTATCTCTTTTTTGTACGAATAACATGTTTTCGTATACTATTACGAATATCATTCTCAATGTCTTTATGATCTTTAAGTGCTTCTGGTTTCATGTTGAGCAACATGGTCTCAATCATCACTTCAATCTCTTTTTGGAATTTTTTCATCTCTTTTTCTGCAACAAGCCCGTGGGTTGTTATGACAGGTTTACCAACAACTTTTTGATCACTTTGAGAGATTTGTGCAACAACATTCACAATGCCATCTTCTGCAAGCTTCTGTCTATCGAGTACAACATCATTTTCTATAGTCATATTATTTTGGTTGTCTATGTATGTTTTTCCAGATTTAACAGTTTTTACTTTTTTAAGATATTTTGTTGTTAACTCTATTTGATCTCCATCACTCATGAGTAAGATGTTTCTCTCATCTACACCACAAGCTACGGCTGTTTTTGCATGTTTTGCAATATGGTTATACTCACCATGTACAGGTAAGAAAAATTTAGGCTGAATAAGTCTTAAAATAAGTTTTTGCTCTTCTTGTGATGCATGCCCTGAGACGTGAATGTCTGAAAACTCTTTATAACGTACTGTCACACCTGCTTTCACAAGCTTGTTCATTAGTCCAGAGACAGAACCTTCATTTCCAGGGATAGCAGACGCAGAAATAATCACTGTATCTGATGGTTTGAGTTTAATATGTCTGTGTTCATCTGTAGCCATACGGTTGAGTGCTGCCATCGTTTCACCTTGTGAACCAGTGGTTACAATGAGTATTTCATGGTCAGCATATTTTTGTACTTCATGAACTTCTATAAAACTTTTATCTGGAATGTCCACAAAACCCAAGGCTCTATTGGTTTCAATGTTACGCTCCATAGAACGTCCTATCACACATATTTTCCTGCCATGTGCAACACCCCTTTGCATCGCTTGGAAGATACGGTGAACGTTAGAAGAGAATGTAGACATAATGACTCTCCCTTTAGCTAAGTCAAACAGAGTATCAAAGGTTTTTCCTACTACTTTTTCACTTTTTGTAAACCCAGGGTTGTGAGAGTTGGTAGAGTCAGAAAAGAGACAAAGCACACCTTTTTCTCCATAATATGCATAACGACGTAAATCCATAGTATAGTTATCTACAGGTGTATGGTCTACTTTAAAGTCCGCTGTATGCATAACGATTCCTGCAGGAGTTTCTATCGCCAAAGAACATGCATCAATGATAGAGTGTGTGTTGTGTAACCATTCTATTTTAAGATCACCAATGGTGTATTGTGTTCTTTTTGTTACAAAGTTGAAATTCTTAGTGTATTGGCTTAGTCCATGCTCATTAAATTTATTTTCTATCATTGCAAGGGCAAGTGGTGTCCCATAAATAGGGAACTGTAATTCTTTAAAAAGGTAAGGCATTGCACCAATATGATCTTCATGACCATGGGTAATAGTTACATAGACATCTTTTCCACTAGCTTTTAGTGCATGCAAGTAAGAGAAATCTGGTACTAAAATATCAACACCATGCATCGTCTCATCAGGGAAACTCATCCCGACATCAATAATAATAGCCGTAGACTCTGTCTCTAATACAGCCATGTTCCCACCAATTTCACCAAGTCCACCTAGTGGGGTGAAACGTACTTTACCTTTGGCTGACATGTCTATTTTTTTCCATGGATTCATCGTCGCATCTTTCATACGAGCATTTTCCTCTAAGGAAGCTCTCATCGTATCATTTACCGTGGTAACATTTTTACGTCTTCCTCTATTCTTATTGTTTTTGTTACGGTTTTGATTGTTGGGTTTTTGATTATTTGGGTTGCCACCAGGTTTACTTGGATGGTTTGGTTTTCTATTTTGTGTAGTGTTGTTACGGTTTTGATTATTGTTTCTATTTTGGTTAGGATTAGGTTTTTTATTTCCATTACCTGCTGGTCGATCCGGAACGTTTCCATCCACCTCTTTTTTAGGCATAGGCTTTTTATTTGGGTTGGGATGACTGTTTTTTCTTTCTTGGTTTTGAGATTTATTTTGCCTATGTGGATTAGGTCGTCTTTCTCTATTTTGTGTTTGGTTAGGGTTTTTTTGTGTTTCTTTCCCTTGATTTTGATTGTTTTCGTTTTGGTTGCTCGTTTCCATCTAAATTATCCTTTAGTTCATTATATATATGATGATAAGTAGATGTCTCAGCCTCATGAGGTCGTAAGTTAGAGTCTAACTCTAATTTTGAAAAAAGTGCGTTTACAATATCTTTAGAGAAAGTGGAAGAAAGGTTTTTTGAAAGCTTTTTACGCGGTTGCGCAAAAGCAATTTTTAAAAACTTTTCAAACTTTTCATCATCTTGTGATGTGTCTTTCTCTATTAAAAGCACGGCAGAAGTGACGTTGGGTGCTGGCACAAATGCTTCAGGTTCAACCTCGAAACAGAGTGTCGCTTTTCCTACAGTTTGTGCAAGTACAGAAAGAGAAGAAAACTCTTTTTGTTTGACACTAGCAGAAAACTTAACGGCAACTTCTTTTTGAACCATTACCAATATACTTTGGCAGTGTTCATCTTTAAATGCTTTTAGGATGATATTGGTCGCAATATAGTAGGGTAAATTGGCTACAAGATGATATGATTCATCTAGTAAGCTTTTTGACTCCCAACGCTCAAGCACATCACCACATTTTAACTCAAAACGACCCTCGTGGATGGGTGTTTCAAATTCAGATGTTAGATGCTCACATAATCTTTTATCAACCTCAAATGCTGTGACATTTCGAACTTTTACAAGTTCCTTGGTTAAATCACCTAAGCCAGGCCCAATCTCTGCGACTTTTAAGTCATCGTTGGGCATCGCTTGGATGATTTTATGAAGATAGATATCACTCTTCAAAAAGTTTTGACCAAATTTCTTAGATGCAAATTCGGCTAAGTTGTCAATAATCATACTACAATCTACCTTTATATACTGTACATTAATCCTTGTAGTGGATTATTTTTGTATAATTCTACCATAAATAATGGAGAACTAGATGGATTATTTTGCTAAACGTATAATACCTTGCTTAGATGTTAATGATGGACGTGTAGTCAAAGGTGTGAATTTTGTAGGCTTACGTGATGCTGGTGACCCAGTAGAAGTGGCACGACGTTACAATGAAGAGGGTGCAGATGAGATTACCTTTTTAGATATTGGCGCAAGTCATGAAGGAAGGGATACTATTGTAGATGTTGTAAAAAAAGTAGCACAAGAAGTGTTTATCCCTCTTACGGTTGGAGGAGGGATTCGTGAACTTACTGACATTTATAATTTACTAAATGTTGGATGTGACAAAGTTAGTATTAACTCAGCAGCCATTAAAAGACCTGATTTCATTGAAGAAGGTGCAAAGCGTTTTGGCTCACAATGTATTGTCGTTGCGATTGATGCAAAACAAATTAGTGAAAACAAATGGAATATCTTTACCCATGGTGGTAGAAACGATACAGGTATAGATGCATTAGAGTGGGCGAAAGAAGTTTATGATAGAGGGGCAGGTGAATTGTTGGTTACTTCTATGGATGCAGATGGTACCAAAGCTGGATTTGATAATCTTCTTAATAAAAAAATATCAGAGCTTGTGAATATTCCCGTTATCGCAAGTGGAGGTGCAGGAACGATGAAACATATAGAAGAAGCTTTTACACTTGGAAATGCTGATGCAGCATTGGCCGCATCCATTTTTCATTTTAGAGAAATAGATATAATGGATTTAAAACATTATCTTAAAACACAAAATATACCGGTGAGAATATAATGATTGTCTGTGCAGGGGAGAGTGAGAGTTTTGAGTTTGCCCACCCTATAGGGATTGGCATGATAGATGTAGCGATGAACTTAACCAAACTATGTATGCAGAGTCCTCCAGAGTTTATTCTGTTTGTCGGGAGTGCTGGTTCGTATGGTGAAAAGAAAATATTTGATATTATTGAATCCAATACGGCAACTAATATTGAGAATAGTTTTTTTGGTGGAGGTTCTTATACTATTTTAGATAATGTTATTTCAACGGCTGAAGATGTTTCACGTGAAACGTTTGTCAATAGTTCAAATTATATCACTACTGATGCAAAACGTTCGAAGCATTATATTGCCCAAAATATTCATCTAGAAAATATGGAATTTTTTTCTGTATTAAAAGTAGCAGGAAAATTTGGTATTAGGGCAGGGGGGATTTTTATTGTGACGAACTATTGTAATGAAGATGCCCATGAAGATTTTACAAAAAATCATAAAGAAGCAATGGCAAAATTGTCAGAGTATATATTAAAGAAATAAGATGCAAACAAAAAAAATTATTCAAGACTTGACTAGAGAAGAGTTAGCTAACTCCATCAAACCAGCTTTTAGAGCGAAACAGATTTATAACTGGATATATCATAAATATGTAACTTCTTTTGATGAGATGAAAAACCTACCAAAAGAGATGAAGCTTTCTTTGGAAGAGAACTATACAGTGTCTCCATTAAAACAGGTGATGGTACAAAACTCCAAAGATGGAAGTAGAAAGTATCTTTATGAATTACACGATGGACATACAGTAGAAGCAGTGCTACTACTTATGAGAGATAAGGAGTATCATGAAGATGGCTCTGTAAAGCATCAGGAACGCTATACTGTGTGTATCTCTTCTCAAGTAGGGTGCAAGGTAGGGTGTGCCTTTTGTTTAACCGCAAAGGGTGGTTTTATGCGTAATTTAACTGCAGGTGAAATAGTAGAGCAGGTAAGACTTATAAAACAAGACAATAACATAGCTGCCAACCGTCGTGTCAATCTTGTCTATATGGGTATGGGTGAGCCACTTGACAACCTAAAAGAAGTGGTTAAATCTGTAAAAGTATTTGCAGATGTTGACGGTATGGCAATTGCTACGCATAGACAAACCATCTCAACATCAGGGCTGAGTTCAAAAATTGAAAAGTTAGGTAGGGAAGAGCTAGGTGTTAATCTAGCGATATCACTTCATGCCGTGGATGATGATTTGAGAGAGACATTGATGCCTATTAACAAAGCGTACAATATTAAATCAATTATCGATGCTGTAAAAAAGTTTCCAGTCAACGATAGAAAGAGGGTGATGTTTGAGTACCTTGTCATTAAAGATGTCAATGATGATATTTCAGCAGCGAAAAAATTATTATCACTTTTAGATGGTATTAAGTCAAAGGTGAATTTGATCTATTTCAACCCTTATGGTGGAACAGAATTTAAAAGACCAAGTGAGATGGATATGAAGAAGTTTCAGGAGTACTTGACTTTAAGAGGGCTTCATTGTACTATACGTGAGTCCAAGGGGTTAGATATCTCGGCTGCATGTGGGCAGTTAAGAGAACAAGAAACTTCAGCGATATAATTAAAAAGATAAAAGGGAGAAGTGTTATATGCCTATATTAGATATGGTGATGTTAGGATTTTTACTTGTGGTTGCCGTTGTCGGATTAGGATGGTTTATTTATGAACTACGCAAAGATGATGATAGATAAGTCATATTGTTTCACGTGAAACATTTAAGATACTTTATTTAAAAACTATGAGACACTCGCTAAAAGTCTCATGGTTGTGATTGTTATTCTCTCATTTCTCACAAACATCAAGACCTATTAAAGACTCTCAATTCTTTAGGATATATCAAAGATTTCAAATCAACAAAATTCTTCTTACTCTCTATATAAAATTTACTCCCATAAGTAAAAGATAGACTTTGTGCATGCAGCATTAAACGTGGTGCACCATGTTGAATAAGTCTATTTTCTTCACTTTGTGTCATATCAAGGTAGTCATCTGAAGCTGCATAGCTAGCACCATAGATTGGGTCACCAAGTATAGGATGTTTCACGTGAAACAAATGTATGCGAATTTGGTGAAGTCGTCCAGAATGAGGATAGCATGCTACAAGTGTAGTGTCTAATATCTCATCATACTCTAAGGGGATAAAATCAGTTTTTGCTGGCTTACCTTCATCAGATATAAAGACTTTATGTTTAGTATTTTCATAGCCATCCTTATTCACTTTGATACGCTCTTGGCTACTAAATGGTTCTGTTAAATTACCATCGACCCATGCTAAGTAAGACTTTTTAATGGTACGGTTTTCAAAAGAGCCTTTGAGATATGTCTCAGCCTTTTTATGTTTAGATGCCAAAAAAAGACCAGAGGTTTCCATGTCAATTCTATGTGTGCCGTTAGCGTTGTCTCCTGCAATACTTCGTACTTCATCTAACATAGAGTATGGTGTTGCCATTGTATTTGGATGCACCAATACCCCAGAAGGTTTTTCAAAAAGCATAAAGTCTTTGTTCTGAAATGTAGGTTTAAGACCTTTTCCTTGAGGACGAAAAAAGACCATCTCTACATCTCCTTGTATCTTCTGCCCAGTATAGGTCATGGACACACCATTAATGAGTAAACGCCCTTTGGCAATATGTCTTTGTGCTTGACCTTGTGTATAACGAAGGGTATGCATGACATAGAGAAATGCTATGGTTTCTTCTTCTATATGGTACTTTTCTTTAACAAATGGCATGAGTTTATTTACCTCTATATAACAGATTTTAGGGTAGAATTTTAACATAAAAAAATGATGGTAAAGGTTCAATATGGTTGAAAGATATGCAAGAGAAGAGATGACAAAACACTGGACACAGCATGCGAGGTATGCAGCGTGGTTGGACGTAGAAAAAGCTGCCGTAAAAGCTTGGGCAAAACTTGGAAAGATTCCTCAAGAAGATGCAGACAAGATTGTCAAAAATGCGACTTTTTCAGTAGAAAGAATAGAAGAGATAGAAGCGATCACAAGACATGATTTAATTGCATTTAACACATCTGTAAGTGAAAGCCTTGGAGAAGAGTCAAGATGGTTCCACTATGGTATGACAAGTTCTGATGCTGTAGATACTGGGGTTGCTTTACAGATGAAAGCTTCGCTAGAGATTATTATTAGTGACACCAAGATGCTTATGGAATCCATACAAAAACGTGCTGAAGAACATAAGATGACTTTGATGGTAGGACGTTCCCATGGTATACACGGAGAGCCTATTACTTTTGGACTGACTCTTGCGGTATGGTATGACGAAATGGCAAGACATCTTAAGAACCTTCAAGAGACTATGGAAGTGATTGCCGTAGGTCAAATTTCAGGTGCTATGGGAAATTTTGCACATGCACCTCTTGAATTAGAAGAGTATGCTATGGCAGAACTGGGTTTAAAACCTGAGCCTTGTTCAAACCAAGTGGTACATCGTGACAGATATGCGAGACTTGCAACCACACTTGCGCTTATGGCTTCGTCGGTAGAAAAGTTTGCTGTACAGGTGAGACACTTACAAAGAACGGAAGTGTATGAAGCAGAGGAGTTTTTTGCAAAAGGTCAAAAAGGTTCTTCTGCAATGCCACATAAAAGAAACCCAATTCTTACAGAAAACATTACAGGCTTAGCACGTATGGTTAGAACTTGTGTCACACCTGCTATGGAAAATGTGGCACTCTGGCATGAAAGAGATATTTCACATTCATCTACAGAAAGGTTTTGGTTGCCAGATGCATTTATTACTACAAACTTTATGATGCATCGTATGAATAACGTCATCGCTAACCTTACAGTAATGCCTGAAAATATGATGAAAAACCTAAACCTAACGGGTGGGTTGGTCTTCTCCCAAAGAGTCCTTCTTGAGCTTCCTATAGCCGGTGTAAGCCGTGAAGATGCGTACCGTATAGTACAACGTAATGCAATGAAGGTATGGGAAGAGATACAACAAGGAAAAGCAAGTACCAATGCACAAGGTGAGTCATTGTACCTTCAGTATCTTCTCGCAGATGAAGAGCTTAGAGCATCTCTTTCTGAAGCACAAATTAGAGAGTGTTTTAATTTTGAGTATTACACAAAAAATGTAGATGCTATCTTCAAAAGAGTATTTAAGTAAATCATAATTATGTTAGGGAAGTAGTTCCCTAACATATACAATAATGCCATTTTTTCTCCTCTGTTTTAGTATCAATTCATTTTAGAAACCTCTTAACATCCCCTCTACACTTACTTTCAAAAGCATCATAAAATCTTATACATAAGATGCTAAAAAATGATGGAAGAATTAACAAATATTCAAGGATAATTTGAGTAAAATCGGATTAATATACTCATGCACAGTATGTATGAAATTAAGCAGATAGTTAGGAAGTAGATTATGATTAGAGTTGTAAAACGTAGTGGTAGAGTAGAAACTTTAGATGTAGCAAAGATACAAAAATATACTTCCGCTGCGGTAGAGGGTCTTGTGCGAGTAAGCCAAAGTGAACTCGAGGTAGATGCTAAATTACAATTTCGTGACATGATTAGTTCTGAGGAGATACAAACTACTCTCATAAAAACAGCTGTTGATAAAATAGACATAGATAGACCAGACTGGACATTTGTTGCTGCACGTCTTTTTCTCTATGACCTCTACCATAAGGTAACAGGCTTTACAGGATATAACAACTTTGCAGAGCATATGGCACGTGGGGAAAAAGAAGGACGTATTGTTCTTGGGCTTAAAGAGAAGTATGACCTTGATGACTTAGGTGCATACATTAAACCAGAACGAGATTTACAGTTTACATACTTGGGTGTACGTACACTGTATGACCGTTATTTACTGAAAGACCGTAAAGGGGTACCAATAGAGTTACCACAACAACTCTTTATGGGTGTTGCCATGTTCTTAGCACAAAATGAATTTGATTGTCAAACATGGGCAAAAAAGTTTTATGACATTTTGTCAAAATTTGAAGTCATGGCAGCAACACCTACGTTGTCCAATGCACGTACACCAAGACACCAACTAAGTTCATGTTACATTGGTTCTACACCTGACAACATAGAAGGTATTTTTGATGCTTACAAAGAGATGGCACTGCTCTCTAAGTTTGGTGGTGGTATAGGATGGGACTGGTCATTAGTTCGTGGTATGGGTTCTTTTATTGACGGACACAAACATGCAGCAGGTGGGGTTGTACCATTTCTAAAAATAGCCAATGATGTTGCTATTGCTGTTGATCAACTTGGTACCCGAAAAGGAGCCATAGCTGTTTACATAGAGCCTTGGCATGTTGACATACGTGACTTCCTAGATTTAAAGAAAAACTCTGGTGAAGAACGTCGTAGAGCACATGACCTTTTCCCAGCTATTTGGCTCAATGACCTTTTTATGAAAAGAGTAGAAGCAGATGAAATGTGGACACTTTTTGATCCGTTTGAGGTGACAGAGTTAACAACGCTTTATGGTGAAGATTTTGAAAAGCATTACATTGAGCTAGAGAACTCAGAGGATGAGATTACCAGAGAGAAGGTATCTGCTAAAGGGTTATGGAAAGAGATGTTAAGATCTTACTTTGAAACTGGTAACCCTTTCTTGACATTTAAAGACACTGCAAACAGAGCAAACCCAAATAAACACGTTGGGGTCATACGTAGTACAAACCTTTGTACAGAGATATTTCAAAATACAGGTCCTAATACATACAAGACACAGTTTACATTTGAAGATGGTTCTGTAAGTGCGTATGATGAACATGAGATGATAACAGTTGACAACGGCACAACAAAGCCTGCTAAAAAAGTGACAGCACTTGACAGCATAGACGGTAAACAAATATGGATAGTAGACAAAGAAAAAACAGATGGCGACACGGCTGTATGTAACCTAGCTTCTGTCAACTTGTCTAAAGTACATACCCAAGAAGATTTAGAAAGGGTTGTTCCTATAGCAACACGTATGCTTGACAATGTGATTGACTTAAACTTTTACCCTTTAGCGAAGGTAAAAAAGACCAATGAAAAGTCACGCTCTATTGGGCTAGGTGTGATGGGTGAAGCACAAATGCTAGCAGAGCAAAGCATAGAGTGGGGGAGTTATGAACACTTTACAAAAATAGATGAAGTGATGGAGTCATTCTCTTACTATATTATTAAAGAGTCAAGTAACCTTGCACTTGAAAAAGGAGCCTATCCAACTTTTGAAGGTTCTGACTGGTCAAAAGGTATTTTCCCTATTGACAAGGCAAATGCAGAAGCGTGTAAACTTGTTGACCGTGGTGGACTCTTCGGTTACACACATGACTGGGCTGGGCTCAAAGAAAAAGTAAAAACAGATGGTATGCGAAATGGCTACTTGATGGCGATTGCCCCTACGAGTTCCATCTCTATATTGACAGGAACTACACAGGCAATAGAACCAGTGTATAAACGTAAATGGTTCGAAGAAAACCTTTCTGGACTCATCCCTGTTGTTGCACCTAAGCTCTCGGCAAATACATGGCAGTACTATACGCCATCGTATGAGTTAGATCAAAACTTACTTGTCAAAGCTGGCGCTATTCGTCAAAAATGGTTAGACCAAGGACAGTCACTTAACATCTTCATCACCCTTGATAAAGCGTCGGGTAAATACTTAAATGAGATTTATATGAATGCTTGGAAGTTTGGATTGAAGAGTACCTACTACCTAAGAAGTCAATCACCTGAGAGTTCAAATGATATTGAAGATAGAAGTCAAGAGTGTGTTGGGTGTCAATAAGTCATAACTTAATAGTGGTATTTAAAGATTGTAATTTTATTTTTTTTCATTCCTTTTCTTTTTTGCAATGCGCAAAAAAAGAAAACATTGTTTTCTAGTTTGGACTTTTTATTTCAGAGTAAACTACAAAATCGTAGGGTGTGTTTGCTAACGCACCTTCAAGATTGTTTCACGTTGAAAATATACAACTTCATGTAAATTCATGGTGCGTTTGCAAACGCACCCTACGAAAATCATTCATAATTACCCATAAATCAAACCTAATATACCTAAAAGCTAAAATAAGATACTTTAAACCCTTTTTTAACCCCTTAGTATTAAAAATAAAATAAAAACGCTTATTTTAGTCTTTAAAGTGAGACTATTTTGATGAGATATAGAAATACTCTTAGCTTAGTTTCAATAGAGCATCTATCAATGCAGCTATTTTTAAAATAGGTATTGATAGCTACTATAAAATCGGTTAACCATTGGTTACAATTTGTATCAATATTTCCCCCCCCCATTTTATTTCTTTCTAGATAGATAAACTGAATTAAAATAAGACTATACTCCCGTTAGCAGAAAATCTGTTAAATTATAATATAAATAAGGATAATTAATGAGAAATAAACTATTAGTGGCAAGTCTGTTTAGTGCTATTGTTTTAATTGGATGTGGTGGGTCAGGAAGTTCTAAAGGTGAAACTGCAGAACAAGTAGAAACACAAAATAATACTGCCCCAAGTGGCAGTACAGCAGATAAGTTAGAGGCTGGTGGTCCAAATGTTAATGCACCTTCTGATTGTGAGACTAGTGATACAACAGTATTAATTGATGAAGGAACAGTATGTATTCATAAAGACACTGCTGCTAGGGTTAGCTGTACTGATAACAAAGTTTCTCTCGGTGGAATTACCGCTCAAGAATTAAATCTATTTGGATACACATATATTTGTCAATAGCTAATGGTGCGATTATATCGCACTTGATTGTATGAATATATGTTAATAACATTAAAATCAATGATATGCTATCTAAAAGACAAAATAAGACACTTTAAACCCTTTTTTAACCTCTGGTATGGAAAATAAAATAAAAGTGCTTATTTTCGCCTCTAAGATGAGGCTATTTTGACGATATAAAGAAAGACTTTTATCACTCACCTGTATATAGCTGTCTAGGTCTTGCAATCTTAGACGCTTTATCTTTTTTAAATTCTATCCATTGTGTAATCCAACCTATGGTTCTACCTATAACAAAAATAGGGGTAAACATCTCTTTTGGTATTTTGAGTGCGGTAAGTATGACGCCAGAGTAGAAATCAATATTGGGGTAGAGTTTACGTTTAATGAAGTATTCATCATTTAGAGCAATCTCTTCTATTTTATTTGCAATCTTCATTAGTTCTGTATCAAGGTTAAGTTCACTTTTGAGTTCATCTTGTAGACCTTTGAGGATTTTAGCACGTGGATCAAAGTTTTTATAGACCCTGTGTCCAAAGCCCATGAGTCTAAAGTCATCTTCTGGATCTTTAGCGCGTTTAATAAAATCTTCTACATTATCAACCGAACCAATATACTCAAGTTGGGCAATGACGGATTCATTGGCACCACCATGTGCACGGCCCCATAGTGCAGCGATACCTGAGCTTATAGCTACATAAGGGTGTGCACCTGTTGAAGCTACACCACGTACCACAGTCGTCGAGGCATTTTGTTCATGGTCAGCATGCAGTGTAAAGATAGTGTCAAGGGCACGTATCTCAACTTCTTTAATGAGTTCTTTCCCGTTGGCATTGATGCGCATTTTCCCTCCAGGGTAGGCACGCATCATGGTAAGAAAGTTTTCTGTAAAACCTAAGTCAATGTCGGGTTCTATAAATGGAATGCCAAGAGACTGTCTGTAAGCAAATGCTGCAACAGTAGGAATCTTAGAGACGATACGGTGTGCCATTTCAAGATAGGCATCTTCATTATCTAGGTTAATGTGTTCATCGTAAAAAGATGCAAGTGCAGTAACACCTGCTGAAAGTGTAGCCATAGGGTGTGCATTATCTGGGAATGCATCAAAGAGTTTATGTAAACCACGGTGCAAATAGGCACGGTGACGTATTTCTAAGTCAAAGTTTGTCAGCTCCTCTTTGGTTGGGAGTGAGCCATTTAGCAGTAAATAGCAGACTTCAAGATAGGAATGCTTACTTGCTAAATCTTCAATAGCTAAACCACGGTAACGAAGCTCACCTTTTTTACCATCGATAAAGGTAATAGTTGACTCACAAGCAGCGGTGGCAGTAAATCCAGGGTCATATGTAAACATCCCTGAATCTGCAAAGAATGTACGTATATCCACAACCATAGGACCGCGAGTGGGGGCAAGTATATTATATTCATAGCTTGCACCTGTCATATTGTTTGTAAATGTCATAGTATTCATTTTATTTCTCCTTAATGATGTTAAATATGTAGCTCATAGTACTTTGTATGCTCTTATTATAGTTAAATATTTTATTTAATAATAGTAACTAAGTGTAGAATATATGTGCACTTTTTAGATAGGTTAATGTTTACTTATAGTTAAGATAAACGATTCACAATTAATCCACGATGATTTTGTATAATTCGTGCTAGAAAGTCATAGCATGATTGATTTCTTTGTGGTGCTATGTTTTTCTAGGTGGCTTTTTGCTAACACGACCTTATCCTTCCCTACTTTAGAGGTCTGTTTCTTTTGATGATTTACTTTTTATTGAAAAGTCACCTACCTAACAATATGTTCAGTCGTTTTTATATTTATTTAACCATTTCATGATAATATTTTTACAATGACTATAGAAGATTTAAGCATCTAAAAATCAGCCAATATGTGTATAATGTTTTTAATAAAAGTATGAGAAATAAGTTTAAGGTGGAGTGAATGATACGTAAAAAAATATATAACCCAGATTCAGAAGAAACAACAAGTGAACGTAAGATTTTTGGTGGTAATCCTACCGGCATTTTTGAGCTTAATGATATAAAATATCAATGGGCATATAACTTATGGGAGATGATGCTAAATAACTCTTGGTATCCTAAAGAAGTAGATATGACACGTGATGTGAATGACTATAAGCACCTCACCGATGCTGAAAAATCTGCTTATGATAAAGTACTTGCTCAACTGATTTTTATGGATTCATTACAGACAAACAATATCATTGATAACCTTAACCCATTTATCACTTCTCCCGAGATCAATCTCATTTTGGTACGTCAGGCATTTGAAGAAGCATTACATTCGCAAAGTTATGCGGTGATGGTAGATAGTATCTCTACAAACTCTAAAGAGATTTATGAGCTTTGGAGACGTGACATGATGCTCAAAACAAAGAATGATGCTATTGCTAAAGTGTATGATGAACTCTCTGAAAACCCTACAGATACAAATATCATTAAAGCAATGTTTGCTAACCAGATTTTAGAAGGCATTTACTTTTATAGTGGTTTTGCATATCTCTATACTTTGGCACGTTCAGACAAAATGTTAGGAACAGCACAAATGATTCGTTTTATCCAAAGAGATGAGGTAACACACCTTTTACTCTTTCAAAACATGATTAATGCAACGAAAAAAGAGCGGCCAGAACTCTTTACTAAGGAACTTGAAGAAGAAGTGTATCAAATGTTTAGGGATGCCGTAAAACTTGAGTCTGAATGGGGTGCTTATATTACTCAAGGTCAAATTCTTGGATTGACAGATGATATCATTGAGCAGTATATTCAGCACCTTGCAGATAAAAGATTACATGCCGTGGGAATGGATAAAATTTATAATGTTGAACACCCAATCAAATGGGTAGATAACTTCTCACAATTTAATGATCAAAAAACCAACTTCTTTGAAGGTAATGTAACAAACTACTCTAAGGGAAGTTTAGACTTAGACGACTTTTAGGAAACATTATGATTACGAACCCTAAAACACTTGAGGTAGTTTCACTGCAATTGCCTAGCCATCAGCGTTATCAAGAAAACCTTGATAAGCTATTGATGTATTTAGAAAATTATCAAAATAAACATATTGTGGTGGCACCAGAGGTTTTTTTAACTTCATTTGATTTTGAACACATGACTACAGCAGCAAAGTTCTCTGCCAACGCACTTAAAACACTTAAGAAAATTGTAAATGAACAGATAGTTATTTTAACACTTATCTTAGAAGATGGCGATGATTTTGTCAACCAAGCAGTGGTTATTCATAAGCACAAGGTAGTACATAGACAAGAGAAGGTGAAACTTTTTCGACTTGGAGATGAAGATTTATATTTTAAAGCAGGAAAGAAAAAGAAAATTCAACCTTTTGTCATAGAAGGGGTGAGTTATGCCATACTTATTTGTTTTGAATTACGCTTCAAAGACCTTTGGAAACAAGTAGAAGGGGCAGATGTAGTGATTATACCTGTGCGTTGGGGAAGGGTACGTAAGAAACATCTAGAGATTCTTTCTTCAGCGTTAGCCGTTATGAATCAGTGTTACGTAGTGGTTTCTAGCTCATCAGATAAAGATATGGCATTGGTCTCGTCTATTATTAGCCCATCAGGCGAGAGTATACAAGATGATACACTAGAGAGCATAGAGGGAACAGTAGATTTTAGAGAAATCAAAAAAATGCGTCGTTATATTGTCATGGACTAATCTATAGATTGGTTTTAACGTAACTAGTTACGTGAGCCTTCTGCTTAAGAAAACCTAGTGTTAACGTAAGATAAAGAGGCTTAGCCTTGTATCGATAAATGATAATAGGCGTCGTTATATTGTCATGGATTAACAAGTCAAAATAGTGTAACAACCTCTTTTAACGAGACTTTAGATAAAATTCGAAAATTTTTAAGTGAAGAGAGTGAATGATAAAAGCAAGCCAGAGACAGCATCTAGTGTCAGAAATTGACAAAGAGTTCAGATTACAAAAGCATGTATCAGAAGCTTTTTTGGCTGTAGATAGAGAAATATTTGTACCCCAAGAGTTTAAGCATCTTGCCTATAAACTCGACGCACTTCCCCTAGCGGCTAGTCAGTGGATCTCTTCTCCTTTAACTGTAGCTAAAATGACACAGCACTTAGAGCTTAAAGGTGTAGATTCTGTGCTCGAAGTAGGGTGTGGATCTGGTTATCAAGCAGCTATACTTTCAAAACTAACCCGTCGGGTTTTTACCATAGAACGTATTGATGAGTTGATGAAAGAGGCTAAAAAACGATTTTCCCAACATGAAATGCACAATATCTTTCCACGTTTTGATGATGGACAAAGAGGTTGGAAACAGTATGCACCATATGAGCGTATACTCTTATCAGCCACGGCAAAAAAAGTACCTGAAGTGCTTTTTGAACAATTGGCAGAAGGTGGTATATTGGTTGCACCTATTGAAGAGAAAGAGAATTATCATATTATTACCCGTTATTACAAAAAAAAGGGACGTATTACTTCAGAGACGATTGAGCATTGTCTTTTTGTCCCTATACTCGATGGTACTCAAAAATAAAAAAAGCGTGACTCAATAGAAAACACGCGCCTTGACAACTCTGTCAACCTTTCATAAAACTTATGATACACTTTGTAAAATATAAGGGCACCTGCTATTTGGGGTCCTATCAAGGACAACGTGTATGGAAAACCTAATGAAACCTGCAGAGTATGCCCAAGCCATGGGTATATCGAGACAAGCGGTATATGCAAAGATAAAACGTGGTATTTTGACATCTAAAAGTGTTGATGGTAAACTCTATGTTGTCATTGATAATGATGAGTTGAATGCTCAAGATGAAACAGATGTCTCTTCTTTTGGAAGCAATAAAACACCCACTAAAATAGTCAGAAAAAGTACACAAAGTCAAGTTAATAAAAGTAGTGTTGACTACAAGTCTCTGCTTCAAGCCAAAGATGAGACCATTTCTGTGCTTAAAGGAACCGTGAAAGATCTTAAAAAGTCAAACAAACAAATTTCGACAACACTCAAAGGTGAAATTGATTTATTAAAAGATGCTTTTCATGAAATGAGAACACTCTATTTGCATCAACTGGAGTACAAGAAGTCTGATGACACAATAGAGGTTGAGACAGAAGAGAATGATGTGCAAAAAACACAAGACGTTGATGTTCAAGATGAGGAAACTAAAAAGAGCAAAAATTGGATAAGTGTTAAAAAGTTTTTTAAAAAACATGAACTCATAAAATTAAAACAACAAGAAAAATGTATCAAGCGTATCAAAAAACTCTATAAAAAAGGTGATGACCGTCTGATGGTTGTCAAAGATAAAATTAAATTAAATGATAATGCAAATTATGAGGATATATTGAACTAAACTGTTCTAAAGAGAGCGTTTTGCTATGCATTAAAAAGTTGAATAAGTTTACTGACTGCTTCGTCATGTGTAAAAATCTTAACATAACGTATATTGTGTTGTGAAAAATGCTCTATCATTAGTGTGTCGTGCTCTTTGAGTTTAGAGAGGTATGTGTTTATAGACTTTGTACCAAAGTAAGTGTCTAGTGTATGGCTGTCTTGTGGATTTGAAAGGGTTACTTCTCCCAGATTTTTTGGTGACTCTTCTTCTGTATCTCTTATGATAATAGCAATCACTTCATGTTTTTGTGCGAGCAAAGATAAATCTACTTTTTCTAAAAAATCACCTAGTACAAAAATAAGTGAAGGTTTATAGACGCGTTTAAACAAATCTTCTATGGCATGAGGGTAATGAAGTGTAGTTCCTAATAGCTTTTTGTCAAAAAGTGTTTTAGAAAATTGTTCAATGTGATAGGGTTGTTTCGTCGGTGGTGTAGATGAGGTTCTTTGTTGTGTATAGCATAGGCCTGTAAATATATCATTGTTTTGTAGGGTTGCGTAGCTAAGAAGCGTAGCTACTTCTGTGAGTTTTATTTGTTTGGCATTACTTTGATTACTGTTTAATGAGCCAAAATGGAGGCTTGAGTCCATAAGTGCACATACGACAACACTTAGCTCACGATTGGCAAGAAGTTCTTTTATATAGGGCTTTCCTAGCTTTGAAGATATCATCCAGTTTATTTTACGGATATCATCGCCCATCTGGTATTCACGAAGTTCTGAAAAATCATAACCTTCACCATGCAACTTTGAGAGGTTTTGTCCAGAAAGAAGGGTATAGACTTGACGGCGGGCTTTAAGTTGTAGGGCTTTGAGTGCTGCTGTCATTGCTAGGGAATAGGCAAGGTTTCAACAATGCTAGTAATGATGTTATCAGCATGTACACCTTTGGCTCTTGCCTCATAAGAAAGCACAATACGGTGACGCAATACTTTATGAATGACAGAAGCGATATCTGAAGGACTTACAAAACTTTTACCTTTTAAGAAGGCTTGGGCTTTGCTTGCTTTATAGAGATCTATAGAAGCTCTAGGACTTACCCCAAACATAATAGCCTCTGAAATATTGTCTAGTCCAAAACGTGTAGGTTCCCGTGTTGCTGTAATGAGCTGAACAATATAACGTTCTAACTCTTCGTCAATATGTATGGTGTTTAGTGAGACTTGTAAAGCATGAAGTTCTTCTATGTTAAGTACTGGTTTTACTTCGCCAAAGCCTTTACTTGCAGCTTTACGCATAATGTCTAACTCTTCTTCTTGGGAGTTATATTTGACAACAACTTTCATCATAAACCTATCTAGTTGTGCTTCAGGTAGTGCATAGACCCCTTCTTGTTCGATGGGGTTTTGTGTTGCCATGACTAAAAAAGGCTTGTCAAGTTTAAAAGTTTCATCTCCTATGGAGACTTGTCTCTCTTGCATGACTTCCAAAAGTGCAGACTGTACTTTAGCAGGGGCTCTGTTAATTTCATCGGCTAAAAGTAGGTGGGTAAAGAGAGGCCCTTGCTTGACAGAAAAACTATGATCTTTTGGGTTATAGATTTGTGCACCTATAATGTCAGAGGGGAGGAGGTCTGGCGTAAACTGAATACGTTTTGCATCTAGACCAATGGCTTGACTTAGCGCGTTAATAGTAGTCGTTTTGGCAAGACCTGGTACGCCTTCTACCAAGATATGCCCATCACAAAGCAGTCCTATGAGTAGGCCTTCTATCATATTTTCTTGTCCTATGATAGCTTTGGCTAATTCATTTTTGAGTTGTATTATTTTTTCATTCATAGCATATCCATTACTTCTTTTTTGACTTCTTTTAAAGAGATTTTACCATCTGCATACAAAGAGTCTTCTAACATCTTTATGGGGAGGCTAAAACGATGTGCATCTGTTGCCATGAGAAGTTGAAGTAATGCTTTACGTTCTTTGCAAGCATCTATTTTTTCTCTAAGAGGATGTATCTCTTTTTGAATAGACTTTTTTTGCCATCTAAAAAACATAGCGGTAAAATACCCAGCGATAAAGACAAGAATATAGCCTAGTAAAGTGTCAAGTGATTCCCAAAGAGAAGTTAATTTTGATATGTATCTTGGAGGGCTGTCTATGTTGTCAACAAGATGACCGTTACCTACTTTTGTAATGTTAAGCGTATGTGCAGGGACAGTGAGGAAGTAGGACTTTTCTGTTTTAGGGTTAAAAGCGTTTATGGTGAGTTTTGGTAGTGTAAAGGTTTTATGATGCGCAAAAGCCATAGCATAGGTTACCGTACTTTGAGACCCTGTGGTACTGACAATAGTTTTTACAATAGGTGTCTCTTTAAAAAGTGTAAAGTTGTTATCTTTAGGAAGTAAGTTCTCTAAGATAGGTGGATACCCTAGTCCTTTAAGTTGCACTTGAAAAGGGAGAGGTTCATACGCTTTGGCTTGGTGTTTTTTAAGGTCATAGGTTAACGTGAAATCACCTACTAGTTTTGTATGTAAGGGGAGTGGTTTTACATGAAGAGAAAGTGGGGTGAGCTGTACTGAGGTATTTTTTGTGATAAGCCCTTTTACATTGTCTCTATCTCCAGAAAAACTATAGGCAACAGACTCATCGGTAGTGACTTTTTTGACTAATTTAAAATTTATGGTTGTCTCTCCATCATGCAAAGGGTAGAGAAGATAGGTATATTTGATGTGTACAGCATGTAAACCTTTTTTTGGATGTTTGTCTACTTCTTGCATATCGAGTCGTTGAAAAGTGTAGGATTTAGAGGGGAGTACATCAAAGTCAAAAAGCAGCACCTTATGAGGGTTGGTTTGATTAAGTTCAACGGTGAGAACAACAGCTTCTTTTATGTAGGGAGTGTGGTTATCTACTTGAAGCTTGTAGTCAAAGTCCTCTGCCTGAAGGGTGAGTATGTAAACCAATGCTATAACTACTTTACCAAGGCTGTGTTTCACGAATGTATCCTTTGTTAATGAGTTCATAAACCTTAGAGCCTAATGGGTACTCTTGTGGGGTTTGATGGTCAATAAGTTGATTGTTTTCTTTTTCTTTTTTTCTTTTTTTCTCTTCATCTGCACTCTTTCCGGCACCACTAGAACCAGAACTTGGCTTGTCTTCTTCTCTTGTTTCTTCTTTGTTTGTTTGTGAGTCACTTTTTGTACTGCTTGCATCTTGTGATTTAGGATGTGCTATGCCAAGGGCTGCAGCATTTTTGTCTTTTAATCGCGTGACTATCTTTAAGTTGTGCACGGCATCGCCATCTTCTCCTAAGCGTAAAGATTTAGTATAGTAAATCTTTGCTTTGGCGTATGCGCCAAGTTTAGCATAGGCGTTGGCAATATTATAGTAGAGTTGTTGCTTTATAGGTGCTGAGGTTGAACGAATAGATTTGTAAAGTGTAATTGACTTTTTATACGCTTCAAGTTTATAGTAGCTGTTGGCAAGTGTTATTTGACTCTCTAAAGAAGGTACATCTACATCTTTTAGGTGTTGTTTACTACGATTAAAATCTTCCACTTCATAGGCTTGATAGGCTCTTTGTAAATGATACTCGTCAAGTAAAGATGCTTCTAAATGTAAACCCAAAAATGTCAATAGTATTAAAAGATATTTTACAAGACGGGTATGGACTACCAAAAATAACAACAGTGCTAACAAGAGAGGGTACTGATAGAGTTCTTGATACTGATTGTGATTTTTTTGTATGCTCTGTGTTTGGTCTGTTTGTTTTTCTAGCGCATTGACTAGAAGGTCTGCTGTACTTTCTGGGGTAGATGAAGCAGTGAGGTAAATACCATTTACCCTATCTGTCAATCTTTCAAGCAAGGGGTTTATACGGCTAATGATTAAGTGACCTTCTTTGTCTTTGAGTAGACTATTGTCTGTATTTTTTAGAGTTGTCCCTTTTTGGGTCCCTAGAGCCAGTGTAATAAGAGAAATATTTGCTTTTTCCAGTTGTTGTGACAGTATGTCGACATGCTTTTCTTCTCCTCCATCTGTGATGAGGATAAGGCTTTTGTGCCCAGTTTGTATCTTTTTTAATTTATGAAAAAGTTTTTCTAAAGAAGTACCTTTTGTAAGAATAAACTTAGGATTAAAACTTTGTAAAGCGATTTCAATAAGCTTATGATCCGTTGTAGGAGGGGAGAGTAAAAGAGGGTTAGAAGTAAAAGCAATAAGCATTATGTTGTCTGTACTGTTTTTGTGAAGCAATGCTTGAATGGTTTCTTTGGCAAAACTGTAGCGTGTTGGAGCTATGTCCGTAGCATGCATAGAGTAAGATACATCTAAAGCGATGATGATATCTTTTGCTTCTATTTCTGCAGTGTGTAATGACTCTTTTATCACAGGGCGAGAGAGAGTGAGTAGTATCAACATAAGTATGACCAGATGCACACGAATGATAATCTGTTTACTCGCTTGTGTAAAAAATAGTATAAGAGGGATAAGTAACACCAAGAGACTAGGATACAAAAGTGTCATAGAACATTCCTTTGTAGGCGAAGTGTCCATAAAAGTAAGAGTATAAACACGATACCCAAAGGAAAGAGTATTAGAAGTTTTTGGTTTAAGTAGTTTTCACTGCGTATGGGTGAGGGTTCTAGGGTATGTATGTCTGCATACACAGATTGAAGCTCTTCTCTTGAAGATGCCGCATATGATTTAGCACCGGTCTCTTTGGCAATGGTATCTAAAAGAGTTACATCATAATCAGACTTCTTCCCTATGCCGATGGTGTAAATTTTAATACCATGTTTTTTGGCTTTGTTAACAGCTACCTTAGGAGAAATAGTACCAGCATTATGATATCCATCTGTGAGTAAGATAATGGCTTTACTTTTAGCCTCACCAAAGGTAAGAGAACGTATGGATTGCATGATTGCATCGCCTATGGCAGTACTCTCTCCTGCAATGCCGACGTTAGTTGTACCCAGTAAAAAAGCTAAAGACTCTAAGTCATAGGTAAGAGGAGAAGCACTATAAGCAAATGTACCAAAGAGTACGACTCCCATATTGTCATCATGACGGTTTTTGATAAAAGCATTTGCCAATTCAATATTGATCTCAAATTTATTTTTAAACCTATCTTTGGGGTTGAATCCACTTTGCCCCATAGAACCAGAAGCGTCAAGGGCTAAGATGAGATCACGACCTTTTTTATGTTGTGCATCGTTACTGTCATAAACAAAAGGTTTTGCAAGTGAAAACACCATGAGAGAAAAGAGCAAAACTTTGAGCCATTGTTCAAATGTATAGAAAGTGTTCTGTTTTTTTATCCATGCTAGTTTTGGGAAAAAATAGACCTTATTATGCTGTTTACACCAGAAAAAACAGGGTATGAGTAGTAGCAAAAAAAGTAGATACAAAGAGCCAAAAGTAAAATTCATAGTACCATTTTAGCAAAATCATTTAGATAAACGAAAAAATATAGAGGCATACATTATATTTTTTGATATACTTATAGTTAAAAATTATTATTTAATTTTATATTATCTAAGTTCGTCAGGGGAAACACATATATGATACACCAAATTATGATTAAAAAAGTGCAACTTACATTTTTCTATTCAATATTTTTTCTATTGATTCAAACAGCAAATGCCAATGCGAATTTAGCATACCAAGAGTCTGCATCTGATGTCATCATGAACACTTTACAAACACAATCAAAACAACCTTTCTTAAAAGAGTTATATAAACACCTTTTTTTTATTCCTGTATGGATGCATAACACAGAACTATCTACAGCAGGTCAAGAGTTATTTGAAATCATAAAAAAAGATGAAACATTAGACAAAAACGGACGTTTATATCGTAATGCATCTAAACTAGAAACACAAGTCAATGGAATCTATGCCGGTCAAGCTACTGTAACCCAGAAGATGGATTTAGAGTTTAAAATCTCGCAACTTTATGAAGCCTATACCAATTACACTTATTTTGGGAGTATAAATTGGGGAGCATTTAACGCGCGTATTGCAAATCTTATGGTAAATGATGTCAATACTGAATGGATATTGCACCGTCCAAAAGCTGAACCCATTGCTATGATTGAACGCGCAGTGTTTGGGGGAAGCTTAACAGAGGAATTCACAGAGGCAATGCCCCGTAAGTACAACTACCAAGCATTACAACAAGAATTGATAAAGTACAGAAATATACAAAAAAATGGTGGATGGTTACCCGTTGTGATTAAGGGGATTTTGAAAAAGAATACAAGACAAAAAGGTGTGACATCGTTACGTGAACGTTTACGTATAACGAGAGACTATGTCCCATGTGAGAATAGTACAGAGGGTTTTTTGTATAACAAATGTTTACAAAAAGCAGTAAAACATTTTCAAAAAAGAAATGGATTGCATGTTGATGGAGAAGTGGGGCCAGGAACACTACGTGTACTTAACAAAAGTGTTGAGGAGAGAATTACAGCTATCTTATTAAATCTAGACCGGATCAAGTGGCTTAAACAGAGAACCAGCAAAAGGCATGTGATTATTAATATTCCAGATTTTATGTTGTATTTTGAAGAAGACGGAAAGTTACGTCAGTCAATTAAAACTGTGGTAGGAACACCTAAAAACCCTACACCAATATTTTCAAATGATGTCAAGACTATAGTGTTAAATCCTTATTGGAATTTGCCTAAAAGTATTATTCAAAAAGAGATGATACCCCAACTTTTAAAAAATAAAAATGCTATGACAAAACAAGGGATTGAGATACGTGAAGGGTGGGCAAAAGATGCCAAGCTTGTTGACCCTTGGAGTGTTGATTGGGCAGCGTATGAAAATGCGAAGCATATGCCTTTTCGTTTTGCACAAGTACCAGGTCCTAAAAATGCTTTAGGAAGAGTGAAGTTTTTATTCCCCAATAAATATGCCGTCTACATGCATGACACACCTGCAAAAAGTTTGTTTAACAAAAATAAAAGAGCCTATTCTCATGGCTGTATACGTTTACATAAACCACGTGAACTCTTAAAAACTTTTGCAAGTTTTAATAGTAATCTAGATTATGAAAAATCAAAAAATATTTTAAAAGGTAAAGATAAGACTTACTATAGTTTAAAAGAGACAGTACCTGTAGATGTTGTCTATTTAACCGCATGGGTAGACTATGATGGACAAATACAGTTTAGAAATGATATTTATAATTATGATAAAATGCAACTAAAATCATTTAAAAAATGGTAGCTTTAAGAGGGTGAGTTTTGAGTTTTAAATATGCTATTGTTTTAACTGGTGGCATTGCAACAGGTAAAAGTACAGTTGCAGGCTATTTTAAAAATAGAGGCTTTATCATCATAGATGCTGATACCATTGCCCATGAAGTTTTAGATGAACAATATATTGAAGTAGCCAGACTTTTTGGAGAGAGTGTCATTACAGATAAAAAAGTCAATAGAAGAGCACTTGGATCGATTGTGTTTGAAAATCAACAAGAACGTCAAAAACTTGAGTCATTGTTGCATCCACTTATTTTTAAAAAAATTGAGGGGTTGTCAAAAGAGGAAGATGAGAAGAGAAAACCGTATCTTATAGACATCCCACTTTTTTTTGAGTCAAATAGATACCCTATAAAAAAATCTTTGGTTGTCTATGCAGATAAGGAAAGACAAATAAAAAGATTGATGAAACGAGATGGGTATAATAAAGATGAGGCACTGCTACGCATTGAGAGTCAACTAGACATTGAAGAAAAAGTCAAAAAAGCTAGCTATGTAATACGAAATATAAAAGACAAAAACTATTTAGAAGATGAGTGCCAACGTGTAGAGGCATTGATTTTAGGAGAATTTAATGACAGTAACTAAATATTCAGGCAACGGTAATGACTTTGTTATGCTTATTGCGCAAGAGAAATCAGATAGAAGTGCACTTGCTAAAAAACTTTGTCATAGACAAAATGGTATTGGTGCAGATGGCTTAGTGGTACTTTTACCACATAGAAAATACGATTTTGAGTGGGAGTTTTACAACTCTGATGGAAGCCATGCAGATATGTGTGGAAATGCTTCACGTTGTGTAGCGCATTACGCACATGAAAAAGGCATCTCTAAAAATGGTACAGCAGAATTTTTAACCGGGGCAGGTGTGATAAAAGCAACAGTAAATGGTTTATATGTCGTAAGTGATATGGTAGCCCCTGAAATTTTAAGAGATGACATTGAAGAGTACGGGCAAAAATGGTGGTTGATTAACTCAGGTGTACCTCATTTGGTAGCAGTTTGTGATGACATTGAAGATTTTAACTTAGAGCAAGCAAGAGCCTTACGCCAGAAATATGACTGTAATGTAAACATTTGTAAAGTAGAAAATGAGAGTATGTACGTAAGAACCTATGAGCGAGGGGTAGAGGATGAAACACTTGCTTGTGGTACGGGTATGGTGGCTTGTTTTATACGTAACCATAAAGAAGGTAAAGTGCCAGATCAAATTAAAGTACATCCTAAAAGTGGAGATGAACTTTATGTCAGCCATGAAGAGGGTATTTACCGTTTTGGTGGTCAGGTAACACAAACTTTTGTAGCACAAATAGAAGTGTAAAGAGAGAAATATGAAAACAATAATCTTGGTATGGGTAATGACACTAGGGCTGTATGGCAGCAGTATAGACAAAGCTATAGAAAATTATACAAAAGGCTCTTATATACAAGCACTCAATACTTTTTTTACATTGGCAAAAAAAGGTAACCCACAAGCACAATATAGTCTTGGGGTGATGTACGCGAATGGTAAAGGAACTAAGGTCGATGAAAAAGAAGCCATGAAATGGTATGAGAAGTCTGCGAAACAAGCGTATGCAAAAGCACAATACAATTTAGCAATACTTTACCATAAGGCTGGAAAGAAAAATGAGCATGCGTTTAAAAAAGCCAAATATTGGTATGAAAAAGCAATCAAGGGTAAAGTGATGCAAGCCTACAATAATTTGGCAGCGCTCTATATGCAGGGTAATGGGGTAGAAAAAAATGAATTAAAAGCATTTGAACTCTTTGAAAAGTCAGCTTCTATGGGAAATGCCTCTGCAAAAGTAAATGTGGCTGTGATGTACGCATGGGGTAAAGAAGTTCAGCATAATAAAATGAAAGCCTATGAAAACTTTAAAGAAGCGTTGGTACTAGGGCAAAGTGAAGCAAGTGGATATTTAGATAAGTTATGCACAGAAAGTGCTTGGGTTTGTAACGATTAGTGGTTAAGGTTTTTTGTAATCATTTTTGTTTTCATGGTAATTTTGTCTTTAATCTAGAAACAAACAAGGAAGCATACTGTAGTATGTGACGAATGCAGTGACGACGAGTAAAGGGAAAAGTACCAAAGAAAATGGTGCTCGATACAAGATTTGAACTTGTGACCACTTCCATGTCATGGAAACACTCTACCGCTGAGTTAATCGAGCCTATATGATATAGCGTGAAAGTATAGCTAAGAGATACTTAATTCATATTTAGTTAAGTTTTAGATATAATAATTGTCAATTTTAATGCGTGGCAATGTAAGTCACCATACAAAGGCATATTTTGAACGAAAATCTTATAGGTTACATGGATGACCAAGGTCATATACTAGACACACAAAGTGCAGGAGAAAACTGTAATGCAACACCTATAGAGTATGATAACTCTGAGGCATCTTTGGAGATAGTACGGCACTCTACCGCGCACCTTATGGCACAAGCGATTACGGAACTTTATCCTAATTCACAATTTTTTGTGGGTCCTGTAGTAGATGAAGGTTTTTATTATGATTTTAGGGTAGATGAGCAAATAGGTGAAGGTGACCTGAAATCTATTGAGAAGAAGATGAAAGAGCTCATCAAGAAAAAACATAAAATAGAAAAGTATGAACTTTCAAAAGCAGAGGCTTTAGAAAAATTTGCCAACGATGACTTAAAGCAAAAAGTGATGGAGCGTATTGAGGATGATACCTTGTCTATTTATAAGCAAGGAGAATTTGAAGACCTTTGCCGTGGACCACATGTCCCTGCGCTTCGTTTTTTACATAACTTTAAGCTCACACGTGTTGCTGGTGCTTATTTAGGTGGTGATGAAAAAGCTGAGATGCTGACACGTATTTATGGTGTGGCTTTTGCAGATAAAGAGACACTTAAAGCTCATTTACTTATGATAGAAGAGGCAAAGAAGAGGGACCACAGAAAAATTGGTCAAGAGATGGAACTGTTTATGTTTAACGACGCTGCAGGACCGGGACTTCCTTTTTGGATGCCAAAAGGATCTAAGCTACGTTATAAACTAGAGAGTATTTTACATAAAGCACATCTTACACGTGGCTATGAGCAGGTACGTGGTCCCGAGATATTAAAGGCCGACATGTGGAGAACATCAGGACATTATGCGTGTTATGGTGAAAATATGTATCTAACCACCATTGATGAACAAGAGTATGGTATTAAGCCTATGAACTGTTTAGGGCATATTCAGGTGTTTAAACAGACACAAAAAAGTTATAGAGATTTACCATTACGGTATTATGAATATGGTGTGGTGCATCGTCATGAAAAATCTGGTGTACTTCATGGACTACTGCGTGTACGTGAGTTTACACAAGATGATGCACATATTTTTTGTGAGCCAGAGCAAATTGCTTCTGAAGTACTTGAAGTCGTTGAGTTTGTTGATTCAGTGATGAAACTTTTTGGTTTTGAATATACCATGGAAGTGGCAACCAAACCAGAAAAGGCTATTGGTGAAGATAGCGTATGGGAACTAGCAACGCAAGGACTGAAAGACGCATTAGAAGGGAATAACCTTCCTTTCACCATAGATGAAGGTGGGGGTGCTTTTTATGGCCCAAAAATAGATATTAAAATTACGGATGCGATTGGACGTAAATGGCAATGTGGTACGATACAAGTAGATTTTAATCTGCCCGAGCGTTTTGAAGTAGAGTATGTTGCAGAAGACAATACACGTAAGCAGCCAGTGATGATACACCGTGCGATACTTGGGTCATTTGAACGGTTCATAGGTATTTTAACAGAGCATTATGCTGGGGAGTTTCCATTCTATCTTTCCCCGACGCAAGTGATTTTTGTACCTATCTCGGAAAGTCATACAGAGTATGCTTATGCACTTAAGAAAAGGTTAGTCTTAGAAGGTATGGATGCTGAGGTTTATGATAAAAACGATTCACTCAATAAACGTATTAGAACAGCAGAAAAACAGCGTGTACCATATGTTGTAGTCATTGGTGATGAAGAGGTGAAGGGAAATAGTGTTGCTATTAGAAACAGAAGGACTAGAGAACAGTATAATCTTACACAAGATGAATTTATGGTAGAATTAAACAAACAACTTCAAGAAGGAAAGATTTGAGTAGACAAAACGACAGAAATAATAGAGGAAGAAAGAAAAAAGATGATGTCATCATGAATGATGACATCAGAATCAATGAGCTTAGAGTATTGGGCGATGATGGTGAACAGTTTGGTATCATCTCTCGTGATGAAGCGATGAATATAGCCAATGAAAAAGCACTTGACCTTGTGCTTATGTCTCCCGATGCTAAACCTCCTGTCGCAAAAATTATGGACTACGGAAAATACAAGTATCAACTTGAAAAAAAGAAAAAAGAAGCACGTAAGAATCAAAAGAAAATTGAAGTAAAAGAGGTGAAATTCTCTTGTAAAATTGCTGAAAATGACATTGCGTATAAAGTGAAACATGCTAGAGAGTTTTTAGAAAAAGGTAAACATGTGAAGCTTCGTGTCTTTTTAAGAGGTCGTGAAATGGCTAACCCTGAGTGGGGTGTTGATGTGCTTAACCGTGTATGGCCAATGGTAGAAGATCTTGGAAACCTTGAGAGTCCTGCAAAACAAGAGGGACGTTATATTAATATGTATGTCACTCCATTAAAAAAGTAAAAAATTACTTTTTTAACTTCTTCTCTATCCCTCGCTACTTTTTTATTTCATAGTGCAGTTTTAACCCTGCACTTGTCATCACAAAACCAGATATATTAATCTCCCCTTTGTGTACCATGTCATGGTGTTTTTTGCAAAGAGGAATAAGATTATACTTGTGGTTCTTGTGAAAATGGTCTATATGCCCACTTTCACTAGCCTCTTTTTGATGGGATATATGGTGTACATCTTCTACATTTTCATCACATAAAGCACATTTTGAAAGGTAAAGATTCTTGTTATATTTAGAATTCTTTTGCCGACTTATCTTTTTTATCTCTGAAGAGGAGTAACTAAGAGACTCACGAATATCTTGCGCTGTTTGTAAAAATGTTTTATCCATATGTAACGATTGTGCAAACTCTAGTCCATAAAGGCTGTCTCCCATACCCAGTTGAAGTACACGGTTGTAAACGAGTGAGTCATTCTCTTTATCATACTTGATCCCTAAGTGTAGGAAGATGAGGTTATCTAACTTTTGTAACTGAGGTATAGATTTGAGCTGATGTAAATGTGTCGCAAAAATAAAGGTAGACTTGAGTGTAAGAAGTTTTAGTATAGCACTAGAGACTATGGCAAGAGCCGATTCTGTTTCTGTTCCTTGGCTGATTTCATCACCTAAAATTAAAGAGTGGGCATCGGCTCGGTTAAAAATATTTTTAAGCTCCATCATCTCAACAGCAAAAGTAGAAAGACCTTTATAGAGGTTGTCTTTAGAGACAATACGTGTAAAGAGTTTATTGTAAAGTCCTAAGCGTAGTTCAACCGCAGGTACAAAAAAACCCGCTTGTGCTAAAACAACGGCGATACCTATACTTTTCATAAGGGAAGATTTCCCCGAAGAGTTAATCCCATAAAGTAAAACTCCACAAACATCTTCACCATCACTGGCATTGAGTGTTATGTGGTTGTGTCGTGTTTGGTTGTTTTTACCTAAGTAGACATCATTGGGAACGTAGATGCCCCTTTCATCATTGGACTCTATAATGGGATGACGTAACCCTATAGCTTCATAGTAAGAGCCGTTAGTGTTACTAGATAAAATAGGTCTAGTGAGGTTCATGGTTTTAGCACATTTTGCATTAGATATCGCAACATCTATATTGGCAATAAAGACAATGAGTTTATCTAGTAGAAGTGAAAAACGGTTTTCTAGTAAGTCAAGACTTTCAATATAGCGTTGTTTCACAAGAGAGACAAGCTTGACTTGTGAGGTTTCATAGTTTCTTGTAATCTCCTCAAAAAGAGGGGCCTGTACTTTGACAGCATTTTTGAGGTATTTGTAGTTAAAGTCTTTAAAAAAGTGATGTTTATTGTCAATCGTGACAAATGACTCTTTAAGGCTGTTTTCAATGAGGCTAAATCGATTTTTGGTAAGGTTAAGAAAGTAACCCTCACTTTCAAGATACGAAACGGTCGTATGTTTAGACTTCCCTGAAAAAAGTTTGTCTTTTGAAAATAGACTTTCTACATGGGAAGCCACTTCATCCATCTTGGCTACCTCTTTGTGCTGCTTTTTGACAATGGAATCAATAGCAGGGTAGATACCATCTTTAAAAAGGTTGTCATTAATTTGATCTATACGAAACTTTGCACACATATCGAGTTCAAAAGTGTCATGCAGTAAAGTGAGCATCTCTTGTGTTTCATCATAGAGGTTTGCTTCTATCTCAATGCCATGTGTATTGGCATCTTGTAAGAGGTTTAATATCGCCTCTAATGACATGGAAATATAGGTAAGCTCTACAGGGTGTAATTTACGTAATTTAATACGTCTGGTAATACGTTCTAAATCATAAATCTGTTTGAGGTGTGTTTCGTAACGATTGACATTTTGTTGTAGACGTTCAGTAAGATCATAACGTTTTTCAAGCAGTGTGACATCACATATAGGGTTAAGAAGCCTCTCTTTAAGAAGTCTTTTCCCAAAGGCTGTGGAGGTTTTATCTATAAGGTCAAGCAGTGTAATGTCAGAAGGGTCACGAGATATAATAGATAACTGCTCCATAGCATTGTTCCCTATATACATGTAACGATTGTTACCTAAAAAATGGGGTTTATTCATTTTCTCTATAATACTCTCATCATGTTCGATGATAAAGTGTATGAGTATAGCTAGAGACTCCGTCGTATAGGGATGACGTTCTAAGTCGAGAAACTCAATGGCTGAAAGAAAAGAGTTAATGTTAAATACACGCACAAAAAGTTCATTTTGAAAATTGATTTTAAAACGTTTTGTATTGAACGAATAGTGCAAAGACTCTAACTCCAAATAATGTACAAGCCATGAGGGCTCTATCTCTTTTGACTCTAGGGTGATAATAACCTCAGAGGTAGAGTAGGTTTGAAGTAGATTAAACGCTTCATCTAGTGCATATGTTTTGTCATCACGGGTAGAGTGTATTTCGTTACATATGGTTTTCCCAGTACTCACATCTATAGCGGTGTAGCCTAGAGAGAAGATACCGGCATTTTCATCTATGAGTAAAGAGACGATGTTGTTTTCTGTGGGTTCATTCAGGTACTCAAAGTTTGTACCTGGAGAGATGATATTAGAAACATACCGTTTGATATTTGGCATCTCTCCTTTTTGTTTAATGACTACAATGGTATATTTTTTTGTATCTATAAGCCTTGAGAGATAACGGTCCAAAGAGACAGCAGGTACACCTGCCAAAAGAGGGTTAGAAACAGAATTATCTCGACTATTAGAATTTATTGAATGAAAGTGATAAATTGCTTCGTTTTGTATTGACATATTACTAAATTTTACAATATAATAAATTAAATTCTATTGAATGAAGTGAATAAAAAAGGTAAAGTTTGTATAGATTTATAGAGAATAAATGTTATTTTTATGCAGAAAAAGAAGGGATTGAATTTTATGACCCTTTTATCCCTTACTTTTCAGAGTTTTTATATCGTACTAAAACTCACAATACTGTCAAGAAATATATTACAGCCATTCATCGTTATTGGATTTACTCTCTCTTTTTCCCAAATGATTCTTCACGCATTTGGCTTGATTTTACTTTTAGGGATTGGTTGAGCGAGTATGAAGATGCGCTCAAAAAAGGTTTCCGCGTTAAGATGAACTGTTATGGGCCTCAAGCTAAGAGCCAAGGGGACTATTTTATAAGCAAACCTGTTGCAAATACGGGACAAGAGTTTGGATTTCTTGAAAGCTACTTTAAGTACTTGTATGACAAAGATATTAACCCATTGTATGAACTTTCCCATAACGAAGAGTTGTTAATATTTTCTGGAGCTAGAGATTATAAAGCGCTTGACACTAAGGCAAAGCATAGCAAAGGTAGCGGGTATGGTCTAAAAGCAAGAGGGCTGGCAAGAGAGAGCCTGGCTGAAAGAGTAACTATATTCAGTGAATTCAAAAAACATAAAAAAAGTTATGGTAAAGATCATCTGTATAGGAACCAGGTCTTCCCGTTTGATCTTTATGATGAACTATTAGACATAGCAGATGATCGAAGCAGGTTGTTGTATTTACTTTGTGGTGCTACTTCAGCTCGCCTTGGACAAGCACTGTCGCTAACAAAGTTTGATATAGATATGCATAATAAGAGAGTATACCTTGTGGATCCTCGTTCTGATAGAACTCCATTGAACCAACAAGGGGACGCACTTTTTGGACAAGAGCCAAGAAGTAAATTGTTGGCAGGCTATAAGATCAATTTTCATGCAGGAAAGTACTTGAATGTACAGTTCAAGTATCCAATACCCATTATGCGAACAGCAAAACAAGACATGTTTTTTATTAGAGATGAATACCGAGAAATGTTCTTTGAAACATATGCTAGATATCGCAATAAGATAAAAGATGACTATCCTATGGTTTTTCAGACAAGAAGTGAAAACAAAGATAACATATGGCTTCCTTCAAATGCTACTGATAAATTCAATAGAGACATTAAGAAGCTAAAAGAAAAATATCCAACACATGCAAAGCGACTGAATTTAAAGAGAAAATATCACTCATTAAGGCATATGTTTGGGCAGTTTATAGCAAATATGGCTTATATGAATAGCGATAAACTAAACAGGGATCACACTACACGTATGCCTAATCTTGAAATTAAAAACACTATTGAGCTATATAAAGAGTTTTGTGCAAAGAAGATGGGGCATGAGAGTACGGCATCAACAGATATTTATTTTAATGCCGACTTTGCTGTAGATAGTTATATACAGATGAAGATTCAAGAGAAACATGAGCAGTCTGAAAAGATAAAAAAAGCAATTGTTGAACTAAGAACAGCAGACATAGATCATTATAAGGAGATAAGTTGATGACTAGAACACCACTGGGCTACAAGTCAGGTGATAATTGCGGGAAGTCGAGATCAATATCGACAGATCTTCGATAGGCTGCCAGCATACCAAAAAAGAAAGGTGGAATATAAATGATCAGGGTTGATCACAATGATATTAAAATTTTAAACAAGGAGAAGAAATGAAAGGCTTAATGCAATCTATCCTGCTTGCGGCAACAAACAAAATAAAAGGCATCCAGCGCCACAGTACGATTTTTGTTATTTTGTTGGGGATACTTGTTTTGGCAGGAATGGCTCCAAGTATAGTTTCTTCTGACTGGATGTGGTTTTCAAGAAGTGGAGCGCTGGTGGTCATTTTTGGTGTCCTTATTGTGTGGATAGACTATAAAGGCAGCATAAATGATGCCTTGGACACCGTGCTTTCTGGCTACAAAGAACATTTGCGCAATAATGAAGATTTAACCGAAGAACAGAAGAATAAGTTTGGAAAAGAAATTGAAGGAAAATTTAATGAGGTGGGCATTCTTACAGAAAGGCGATTTCAAAATATAGAATTTTATGTTATCGCACTAGGTACCCTGATTTGGGGATATGGCGACCTGATCAGCAGGTTACTACAATAGCTAAACAAAGACAGGGAAATATGTATTGCAACAATTTTATCTAAAAAGTATGACAATTTGACATATGTTTTCCATATTTCTCTACTCTATTGTAAGGTTGTGTCATGAGTTATAGAGTGCTGGAAAACTAGTAAAAGCTAAAAGGAATAACTATGAGCGAACACTACACTAAGGTAAAAGAAGAAAAAACCGCAGAGATGCTAGAGAGAGTTTTGGATTTATTGGTGTATGCAGAAGAACCAATAGACTTGAACGGCAAAACATATAAAAAAATCAACTTCTCACAGGGACAGGTGACGGATGCCATACAAGAGTATGCACTTCCTGAAGAGCATATTCAGGGTATAGTCTTTAAGGATCCAAGCACTATTTCAAAAAGTGATACATACAAAATATTGATAAATAAAGCCAAGAGTAATCGAGCAAACCGTTTGCTTGAAGACAGTAGTCTTTCATTTGAAGGCAGAGAACCCTCAGTTGCTGAGCTTAAAATAGAAATAGACAGGCTCTTGTATGAAAAAGAGAGTCTTGCCAAAACAGTGAATGGACTTGAAAGTATTGTTAGGCAAGCAGGAATAAAAAAGACATTGGAGGACAATGGTGAGTTGGTGAGCGAGCCTATTAGTGTTGACAAAAAACTTATTGCTGTCTTGGAAAAACTATTGTTGCTTAATAGCGAAAACGAGCTGTTTTATATTGAAAAAGGGAAAGGGCATGTTCCTTCGCAGGTCTTTTATCAGGGTTATGAAGGCACAAAATTGCTTTGCGATGTAAATGATTTGAAGGCTCTCAATGTGAACTTTGACGTCGATAAGTATGGAAAGATAGTGATTGTTGGCAAAGGGATTATTTATGGCTAAAAAAACACTCGAACAAAAAATAAAAGTATCAGAGCAGGCTAATCGTTTTGAAGTAAAAATGCAAAATAAAATAAAATACATTAAGGGCGGCGAGAATGACGGCAGTATGGAGTTTGACACATTTACTGATTTGGCGAAATTCTTAGGTATTAAAAATGGTACTATGCATGAATATGTAGACAGACTGAAGGATGCAGGCTTTATATTTCCTGAGCCAAAGCAAACAATCTCTTTGGAGGATAAAATACAAGACGGGAAAAAGCGTATTAAAAATGGTGAGAATGGTGGAAGCATGGAGTTTGCTACACCTACGGCTCTTTCAAAATTTTTATTTATCTGCAATGAAAGCACCTATAAATACGAGCAAAAGTTGAAAGGTGCAGGTTTTGTATTTCCTGAACCTAGGGAAACCATATCCTTTGACGAGAGACTAAAAGATGGACTAAAGCGTATCAAAAAAGGCGAAAACAATGGTAGCATGAAATTTTCTTCGCTAAAGAAACTGCGTCAGTTTTTGGGCACATATTATGAACCTACCTATAAAAGTATGCAAAGGTTGAAAGATGTAGGTTTTATATTTCCTGTTCCAAGGGAAAATATTTCTTTTGAAACTAGGATGGAAGACGCACTAAAGCGCATCAAAAATGGCGAGAATGAAGGAAGCATGGAGTTTGCTACGCCTACGGCTTTAAATAGATTTCTTGGCACTTCTAATCAGGTGTTTTTAATGAACGAGAAAAGATTAAAAGATGTAGGATTTAAGTTTCCTGACCCTAAGGAAACCATATCCCTTGACGAGAGAGTGGAAGATGGCCTAAAGCGCATCAAAAATGGCGAGAATGATGGTAGTATGGAGTTTGCCTCGGCCTCTGCTTTAGGCAAATTTCTAGGTGCAAAAAGTGGGACTGCCTATGAATACTTGAAAAAGTTGAAAGATAAAGGGTTTAAGTTCCCTACCCCCAAAGAATTAATTCCCTTTAAGGACAGATTGGATGATGGGCTAAAGCGTATCAAAAAAGGTGAAAATAATGGCAGTATGGAGTTTGCTACACCTTATGTGTTAAGTAGCTTTCTTGGCATCAGTTCTAAAATTTTATTAGCAAACAAGAAAAAATTGAGAGATGTAGGTTTTATATTTCCAGACCCTAGACAAACTATTCCTGTTGAGGATAGATTGGATGATGGGCTAAAGCGCATCAAAAATGGTGAGAATGATGGTAGCATGGAGTTCACTTCATCCACTGCTCTTGCAAATTTTTTATGTATTTCGAATCAGAGTCTCTATAGGTACGAGAAAAAGTTAAAAGATGCAGGTTTTGTATTTCCTGAACCTAGGCATGCTATATCCTTTGATGAGAGGGCGAAAGACGGACTAAAGCGTATCAAAAAAGGTGAAAATGATGGCAGCATGGAGTTTGCTGCACCTGTTGAACTGTCGAGATTTATTGGTGTTAGCACGCCATTTATCTGTAAAAATAGAGAAAAACTAGAGGGCCTAGGATATGTTTTTCCTGAACTTAAGATAGGGGTTAGCAAAAATATTGCAATGGCCATAGAAGAATGTAAATCCCAAGGAGTGCTTTTGGAAAGAGGCGAATTGCTTTCAGATATATCAAAAGAATTTTTTTCTAAGCATATTAGGCCATTAGACAATAAAGATGACTACAGGCCACTGACTATTGATATCGTTAAAGATTTTAGTCAAGAGGAAAAGATAGGACTTGTTAAAGAGAGTGTAATAAGATTAATGTCTGAAGAGCGGGATGATTACTCGATGCTGGAGTTGAAGCTTGAATTGTTTGTCATAGGTATTTATCTAAGTGAAGAAAGCATTGTTGAGGCATTGATGCATTTAGGGGAAAATGTCGATAGAAAAGATTCTATTCAAAAAAGATTAAGGTTGAGTACGGCATTTGTGAACCATGGATTTGTGAAGGCCGAATATGTTGACACGTTGCCAATGATCAATAATTCTTTAGATGGAAATGTGATGCTTGACAAGCGCATTAACAACAATAAAACACTGATGAAACTGTGGAAAGAATATACTCTTTATTCTATCAAAAATAACATTTCAGGCCATGTTTCAAAGACAAAAATACCAGATGATTGGGATGACAAATTGGACTCTCTCTTTTACCTTAATCCTTCATATGAAAAGGCGTATCTTCTGGATAGTGAATCTGTTTGGTTCCTGAAAGAAGTGGGATATGAAGGGGTATTGGCTATGTGTCAATTTGGCTCGAAGCAATCAAAAAGCTCTCTTACTAAAATGTATCACTCTATCCACGCCAGATGCATAGGATTTTTTATGTACTTGAATAGAAAAAAATATGCACTATTACAGCCTAAATTTATAATATTTACTGGCGCCCATTCGGTATCTGATACTGCTAGAGTAATTGTGGGTGATCATGTTGTGATGAGTGGATTTAGGACTATACTTAAGATGGATGATATACCTAAAGCAGAACACGAAAAAATGAATCAAAAGAATGTGGATCTGCTCGCATTGAAGTTTGCTGCATCTGTATTGGAAGGTTGCGACCTGTCGGAAATTTCTTCAAAAGATCTTTACGCTTATTTGGAGCACAGTTCTCATGAGGCAATTTCAGGAACAATTATTCTTGAAACGCTTGTGTTTATACTTCTTCGCAATCTGGGAAATAAAGCTGCGATCAAAAAGAAAAAAGAATTTGATTTTAATAATGAAGTACTTCAGATTAGACAGGCTTCAGAACTTAATAACAGCACACTTAAAAACTATAAAAAGCTCTTAAGTGAAATGATTGATGTTGTTCGTAGGGAGCATGAAAATAGGAAGAGTAATGGATATATAAAACAATACCTATCTCAAGTGTTTGTGCTTATGAGGTTTTTGGACACATTTGAAGAAAAGCTAAACAGAAAAGAAATGGTAGCAGTTCTGAATACTGTTATTGTGTCAGATGTAGCTAATTCTTTTGCTACATGGGCAAAGGAAAATTTGTCTGCTGCTCAATATGTAGATTTTACAACGAAGATGTTTGTCCTGTTTGATAATATTGCCGATGATGAATACAAAGGTCTCTATTCTCGTTCATGGAGAGTCAGCAATAAAAGAACTAAAACTAAAACTCTAATTAGAGAGGGCATAAATGCCGAGGCATACAAAATACTTCAACATGTAGCCATCTATAATCCACCACGTGCAGACGAATATCCGTTTATAAAAACAACCCCAGAAGGAGATCAGTTGGATCTTAGCTGGTGGCTACATGATTTTTCTCCAATCCCCGTTATGTGCAATTGGCTAATCATTAAAACAACCAGAAGAAAAGGAAATGTGAGGCAGCTTGATGTGAATTCATTCTTGCGTTTCGATGAAGATGGTGACCTGACACATATCCATTTTAATACTGACAAAAATAGAGACTCAAAAGAGAGTGATATCTCAATAAATTTATTGAGATATCTTTTTGCCACGGAAGAACTTGAACTCCTTAAAAAGTATGTTGATTATATTAAGAATGCATATTCAGGCATGACTCCAATTTCATATGAGTCAACAAGTGGGCAATATGAAAAAATTATGCCCCTTTTCCCGCACCACAAAGACAATGCTGTGATCGCTGACAACTGGATAGATGGGTATCATATTAAAACCATGTTGAAAACAGAAATGATAGTGAAATCGGAAACGCATAAAGGCACATTTGATCACTTTATTGAAGATCAGGACAGAAAGAGAAGAAAAAATGACTTGGCAAAAATAAAGCTGGTCACTGTGAAACCATCTGGCAACAAGAAGCTGCCTGAGAGTGAAGAGGTGCTTGATGGTGTGTCGTTGGCGTCCTATGCAGCAAATTTTTCTGTAGCTGGAGGGGTACACAACATGCGACACGCAGGTATCTCTTCGTTGGGTGCACAGTTACCGCTGGTCTATGTTAGGCTAATCGCTGGACACGCAGATATCAATACAACAGCGAGAGTGTATTTTCATGCAAATGAGGATATTGTTGAGTATGAAATAAAAGCCAGTATCAATGAGCCAGTTGGTGCGGGAAGTAAATTTATACACAAGAAAGTGATGCCTTTTATCGAAAATGAAAACCCGAAGGAAATAGAGCAGATACTTTTAGATAATCACTTTATGGCTGCTCCTAGAGAGATTCTGCACAATGGTGAAACAAAAATGGTGGAAGATGGATTGGCTCAAGGGACCAAGTTGCACCCTTCTTTATGGGTGCCTGAAAAACATGGCGTATGCACCAACAATAAACAGTGTCCTCCAGGCACAAATGGGTGTTGTGCTTTGTGTCCATTTAATCTGTTTTCTCCTATGCACATAAAAGGTGTGATTTATGAGCTTAACGAATGTTTAGAGGCTATTGCTTTGATCTCACAAAAGGTAGCTTTAGATGCTCGTGACGGAGTTAATATTTCCAGGGAAGAAATGAAAGATGCCCATCAGCAAAAAATTGTAGAAATGGCAGCGTGGTTTGACGTGCTTGAGATGATCAATGAAAAGATGAATGTATTGGGCTACAGTGCCACCAAAAACCTTCCTGCATCTCTAGTTGAGAGAACAAGCAAAGACCTATATTCCATGGGAACGTGCTCAATGGAAGAATCAATGATGGAGTTGCTAGTGGATGCAAATACATTGCAAATTAATGATATTGAAACAGGCAATCGAATAGCTAAAATGTCCCATAAGTTAATGCAGTCAGCTATATATAGAAAAGATTATGGCTTTGCAGAGAGGGTTGCATATGAGGGAATTCAGCAGATTGTTAATGAGTACGGAAAGAAGGCTATCGATGAAAAGAAGGAGTATTTGTTGCACTATCTTGAGACAGGCATTAGCATCTCTAGTCCTTTGGAGACCGGGAATAATATAGAATTGCTGCCCGCAATATAAGGCAACTATGGAGAGTTAAAGCCACCTCTGGGCTTTTTGAGCTCCCTGCGCAGTCTTTTGTTGTTCGCTAGTAGACTACCGTATTCACCTGTAAGATTATTGTGCTCATCTATACTTATGATGTTTTTTACGGAGCAACTCAGGGAACGAAGTGACCCTCCTTCAATTCATTGAGACACCATCGAGGTAACTCCTTATATCCTTCAGTCTTGCATCTCCAATTCCATTAACGGCGAGTATTTCTTCGTCCGTAAAATTTTTTATTATCTCCATGTCTTCTATTCCCTCTTTAATAAAATAGTCTGCATACGGGAGAGGGTAGAGTTTGCTCAGCTTTTCTGTCATAAACTCTGTTTGCCTGTACTGTTCATAGAGCGAGACATTTTCTTCAGTATCAAGACCCAGCTCGTCTAGAAGATATTCACTCTTTTTGAAAAGAATTTCAAGCTTATTTTCTTTCTCTTCTTCTGATACTTGCGATTCGATAATAGTGCGGAACTTTATTAGGTCTTTTAGTTCATCTTCATCCAATGATATGTTATCTTTTGCGTATTCGTTTGCATCTTCTAGATTGTCGACATCGCTAAGACTGATCACATCGTACTTATCGCGCTCCAATGGCTCAAGTTCATGAAATTTTTGTACTGATATGGTCTTACCCATCAACTTAAATTCTTGCAAGGGAGTGTCAATGTCCGGTATTGCATCATAATAGTATCTATATGGGTTTGCTTCTGCGTAGTCCAGAGCTTTCTCGAGGATCTCCATTTTTCTTTCTGTTCTTGCATACATTGTCTCGTTGTCATCATAATGATAATCATCAAGCTTATCTTGCGCAGCATCTATTTTGTCTTGTAATCCTTCAAGTCCCCTGTGGGTCTTTATATTGTCGGCTATCTTTTTTGCCTCAGCATCTACGTCTTGATTCTCACGGTTTTTAAGTGTGCTCTCGTAATTTTGCGATGAGCCATACATTTTTTTGAGTTCTTTTGTTCTTGCTTCGGCTACAGTCTCTTTGTTTTTTATATGATAAAGATATCCCGCACCAAATATAATTACAAGCCATATAATACTTTCCATTATTGATCCTTAATGTGATTTGAACACGTACTGTGACAAGTTATAATTAAGCTCAGAAAATTTTTCATTGGTATCATCCTAATACGATATCTATTTGCTCAAGATAACCTAACATCTGGTGAACTGTTTGCCTATCGAATTCTGCTCTATCGGTCTCTTCATGGGTTCCCTTGTTTAGATAGAGCCATTCTCTAGAGTCCCCGTTCATACCAAGAAGAGAATTGAGTGGAATAAAAATATTATTTTTGTTCTGGTCTGCAAAATCACCTTTTGAGATCTTTGACCTAAGTTGATCTGCAAGATTACGAAGTTCGATAGGAGCATTTGCTGAACGCAGTTTAATACTGAGATTTCCATCACCATATCTATTTACATACTGCCAAAGTTTATTCTTTGCGATTGATTCTAAAGCTTGACGGGCTTTAGCAAGTGCATAGCGTATTTCACCATTTTCTATGTGAGTTCTAGCAGAAATAATATAGTTTCTTGGAGCAGGATCAAAATCAACACGAATATGTTGTTCATCTAATCTCGGTAGGAAAGTAAATGCTTTTGATTGATTTGCTTGTTCTGCTGACAGCAGATTCTGTATATCCTTGAAAAATTCTTCACCATGACATGTTAGAATAATTTGCTTTTCATTGAAAAAGGTGTCTTCAAAAAGTGTCTTTCTGATAGATTCTCGATGATCGTCATCAATGGCATTTACAGGGTCATCAAAAATGAGCATGGGACTATTTTCTTCAAGATTTTTTGCCATCAATATAGCTAACCCTATACAACGAATATGTCCTTCACTTAATACATGAAGTGCATCATAAAAAGCTTCTGGTTCATTTTGAAATGATATTTTTAACCTTTGATTTTGTGTTAAAGGTAAACGAATCGAAGATAATTTTTCGTTAGTTAAATCATTGCGGTTAAATGCGTTATATAGCGTGACTACAGTTTCCCCCATATCTGCAACCAATTGGGCAGGCAATTCATTTTTGTAGACATTAAGTTTAGTTACAAAATCAGCATATGCATTAGAAATAGCTTGGTTTCTGGCAACAACTGTTACCTCTGACGTCGCTTCGGCAATCAATTGGGCATTTTCTGTATCAAAATTGTTAATCGCTTGTGAAGCTCTGGACTGGGTAACATTTGCAGTCTGTCTCCGGGTTTGCAAAATAGTGATTTGTTCAGCAATTTCACGATACCCTTGAAGCTCTATGTTCTTTACGGAGCGTTGTGCTACAGCTTGGTCTATTGTTTGATCAGTTTCTTCGAGTTGCTTTACTTGTGCTTCTAGGTGCTGCCAAGGGGCATGTACATCCTGCAGAGGTACATGTAGGGAGTTCCACCACTCTATTGTTACCTGGGTATGTACAGCCAATTGATAGTCATGAAGTATGTTGCTTTCTTGAAAATAGGTACAGCATACTTGTAAAATTTGGGAAAGGCTAATCAGGTGTTCAAGCACTGTTTGAGTTAGATCTATTATAGCTTGTTGTAGGATCGCCAAATGTTCTAGCCTTACTAATTCACTTCTTGCATGGTCATAAGGGTTGAATGATACATTTGCGATGGGCGTCTTGCAGGCTGGGCAATTTTCTGCGCTTTCTTGTTGCAACTGGGTAACGGCTTCATAAAGCTGTTTAAAAGAGACTTCTTGACTAGATCTGGCGAGCTCCTGTTTTTTAGTGTTCATATCTCCTAGGTTTGAGATAATTGATTGTTGTAATGTATGTAAAGCTGCAATTGTTAGATTACTCTTTGCAGGTATCTGCGCTTGTAGTTGAGCTTCGAGGTTTTGGATAATACCTGGGTTGTCGCCGTTTCCAATAAGTTCTATTTTCATCTGAGCAAAGGTAATTCCTTCTCGATATTGACGAGCAAGTGCCTGTTCTTCCCTTTCTAATTGCACTAACTCACTAGGAATAGCTTCCAACTGCTGTGTAAAACCTAAAAGTGATTGTCTTTTTGTTTCTAATTCTTTAGCTTTAACCCCAACTACATCAATATATCTTCCATCAATTTCATTGGTGAAATTACGAACAAATTCATTAAAAGAATCTAAGCCAAAAAGTGTCGAGATAAGTTCAGTTTGTTTGGCTGGAGTTTGGGCTGCAATGCGGGAGAAGCTATCGATACGGTTCTTCTCTACAAAACAGAACCGATACTCTGTTTCATTGGCGATAATCGGTACATCATTGCCTTGCACATTTGTTCCAATAACTTCAGGAATAACAAATGTATTAGAGTGGGCATTTTTTAGGTAATCTTCCTGATTGCGGAAACGTTTACTGTCAGCTTCGGCAACATTCCCTAAAAGCCCATACTCTAACGCCTCACAAAAGCTGGATTTCCCTGAACCATTTGGTCCATAAATAAGAACAATACGACTGTTTAGATCGAAGTCCTCTTGCCTTGCAAATCCCCGAAAGGGACCAATTGACATACTTTTTAATTGTGTAACTTCAGCAATAGTTTCTGTTTCCTGATCCTCTATAGACTGGATGTCAATTATGGCTGTTTCCCGTCCTATCTGTGCTAATTCAACTATTTTTTTAACACGTTGGCCTTGAGCAGTTGATAGAGGGATAAGCGTGTTTAAGTCCTGTAAAACTAAGTTGGCAGTTTTGCGTACATCGTCGGTGGTATCATCGCCTGTTAGTGTTTGCAGGAAACGGAGGTATTCCGAATAAATCATAAATTATTCCCTCCCTTTTTTTAACATCTATTATAACGAATGCCTACCTTTTTCCCTATAATGAATTGTAGATTATGTCCTTAACAGACAATATTGCCTTACTCCTGATCAAAGGTGAATTGTATTCCTTTAGAAGTTGTAATAAACTTAAGATTTTTAATTTTCCCTTGATGTACCAAATGATGGTGCTTCGAACATAGTGGAATCAAATTATACAAGTGGCTCATTGCTAAATGGCCAATAAATCCACTATCCGCTTCATTCTGTTCATTGATATGATGTGTTTCTGTTGCTTCCTCACCACAGATTACACAACTACTCATGTAAAGGTTTTTATTGTAATTACTTTGACGTTTTTTTGTTAAAAGCTCAAGAGAAGAGTATTCATTTGCAAGTTGTTTGCGTATCTCTTCTGCACCCTTAATAAACTCGTTATCCATATGCAGTGATTTCGCAAATTCTAGGCCGTAAACTGTACTACCATTTCCAGGCTGTAACGTCCTGTCATAAATTAATTTATCATCGTCTAGATCATATGTTACAGATAAGTGCATGCAAATAAGTGTTCGAATGTCATTAATTTGTTTCAGTTCTGTCAATTGATGTAAATGCGTCGCAAATATATGAAGACATTCTAATCTATTTAATTTCATTAAGGCACTCGCAACCTAGGAAACACCACTTAATGTTTCCGTACCATGAGAAAGTTCATCCCCAATAACCAGTGACTTAGCATTAACACGATTGAAAATGTTGCGTAATTCTGTCATTTCAACAGCAAATGTTGACATTCCTTTCATAAGATTGTCTTTACTGACAATACGAGTAAACACACTCTCAAAGATTGTAAACTTCATACCCTCTGAAGGAACGAAAAGGCCTGCCTGAGCCATAATCACAGAGATTCCAATACTTTTCATTAAGGATGACTTTCCACTGGAGTTAATCCCATATAGAAGGATTCCTTTGACTTCATCACCTCTTGCGGCACTGGAAAGAATATTATCTCTATATTTCCCATCGATTAACTTCGGATCACCCATTATGACATTATTAGGGACATAGATTCCATGTTCTTCTTGAACTTCAATCAGAGGGTGTCTTAGGCCAATCATCTGTAGAAAATTCTTTTTTGATTTTGAGTCAACAATTTTAGGCTTGAAATAGTTGTACTTTTTCGCAGTTATAACATTTGAAACCGCAACATCAAGGTCACCAATAAACTCACTCAGAGAAGCCATTGTTAGTGTATACTTCTTATCGAAAACCGCTAAGTATTCTCGATATAGTTTTTTTGTCAATGCAATGATTTTACTTTGATTACTAAGAATTTTAGTGGAGATATCATCGATAAAAGATCCTGTAATCTTTACGTTATTGGTTTGTATTTTGAAGTAAAACGCATCAAAGAAAATACGCTCATCATTTATCACAACATTGTTCTCTTTGATTTTATCTGCGATGATCATGTATCTAGATTTGGTGATGTCAATATAAAAACCTGACTTATCAGTTTGTTCTACCTTTACGAAACTAGGGGCAACCTCTTTCCCCAATTCGGTTGACAGTGTTTCACGAACTACATCGGCAACCTTTTCAAGGTCATTTATTAGGTCTTCATTATTAGCTACCAATGCATCTAATTCTGAATTCATACCTTGATTAATTACATTTTCATCAATCTGATTATAGTTGAACTTTCCTGTTTTATCTAGATCAAAAACTCTTTCAATATCTGTAGTAAATTCAACAATTGTAGAGTAATCATACTGTGTACTTGTAACACCCAACTGCTCAACAATTGCATGCATCTCTTTAACCGCTACTAGAGAACTGTGCAGATAATTTAATTCACATGGATGAAGTTTATTTAGAGATAGTCTTCTTGTTAAGCGCTCAATATCGTAGATCTTTTTAAGTCTAGAAAAAAGTAATTGGCGTTGATCAGAAATTTTGTCAGAGAGTCTATACCGACGGTTGATCTCTTTTTTGTTTATCTGAGGATGCAATAGTCTATCACGCAACAATCTTCTTCCCATAGAGGTAGCTGTATTATTGATAAGTTTATAGACTGTCATTTCATCAGGGTCTTTAGAAATTATTTGTAATTGTTCAATAGCATTATTACCAAGATGCATAGTTGATTTATTGTCAATCATAACAGGACGAGAAAGCTTTTGAACAATTTCAACATCGTGGTCAATAATAAAGTCAACTAGAATAGCTAAGGACTCTGAAACCAGAGGCATAAACTCCAGATCGAGAAACTCAATGGGGGTTAACAATGACTCTATTTTATATACACTTTTAAACAGTTCGTTCTGATAGGCAATCTTTTGTCGATGTGTATTAATGACATAATTATAGTGGGTATCAATCTCAAGGTATGACAACACTTCTTCCTGATTGATATCTTTATGTGCAAAAGTGATTACAACTTCTTTTGTGTGGTTTGCATGCATAAGACTGAATACTTCATCAAATGCAAGTGTTTTGTCATCAAGGTTACCTTGAGCGTCATACATAAGGGTTTTACCTGTTGTAATATCTATTGCTGTGTATCCGACAACATATATACCATTACTTTCATCAATGATTAGTGATGTAGTATAGTTTGCCTCATTTCCACTTATAAAATCAAAATTTGTCCCTGGGGAGATAATTCTATCAAGGTATCGTGTGACTTTGGGGGGTGCTCCACGCTGCCTGATAATTGCAATAGTATAACGATCCTCACTAACTGTACGGGCTAAAAATCGATCAAAAGAAACTGCCGGTACTCCAGCCATCAAAGGGTTTTTTACATCATTTGTAAGAACAGTTTTTGACTTACGTGTAAGTTGTATATTGAGCAGTTCAGCAATCTCTTGTGCTTTGCCAATTTGCTGTTCATCATTATCAATTTCGTACACTTCAAAAAATGAACCAAGTTCAAAAAATACAATAGTATCTGATCCATATTTTTCTTCCAAATACTCTTGGATGGCAAAATAAGCTTCGGTAATTAAGAGTGAATTATCCGAAAGGATATTATCAATGATACTGTCAGTAGAAGATTGGTCATAATAAGGCATAGAAGATTATACCAAAGTGGAGATAATAATCCCTAAAATAAACAGCAAGTTTTTAGAAGCAAAAATAAAGTATGAAAACCTTATGAAGAATACTTGTTATTTGGATAAAATTTGCAAACAACTGAACAAAAGGAAATAAATGATCTTTAAGCAAATTGATTCCAAAGATACTGAAATAAATACCCTTAAAAATTTAATGACTCAAAGTAATAGCACTGCTCAAAAGAAAATGATATCTCAAACACTTAAAGCTCTTGAAAATGGATACAAGGCAGAAAAAGAAAATGCTTATTATCTTAACTTTATGCTTGAAGAAAGAAAAAGAAGTCTTCTTCTTCATGATATCCGTTTAGAGCATAATGGGAAAACTGCACAATTTGACCATATCTTTATTAACGGGCTAGGAATAATCATACTCGAAAGTAAAAGCTTTATAGGGAGTCTAACTATTGATGAAGACAACTCTATGAGTGTAAAGTATAAAGGGGGCGTGAAAACTTTCCCTAGTCCTGTAGAACAGAATAATCGTCATAAAATTGTCCTCGATGTGTTTTTAAAAGAGCACCTGGATCTATCCGCAAGATTCAAGCTTATGGGTGGGGTTCGAACTGAAGGAGTTGTTCTAATCCATCCAAATACTACCGTTACGAACAAAAAACTTCCTAAAGGGTTTGAGAGAAGTGATTCTTTTATTACGAAAAGAGATGAAGCCATAGAGAAAATGGGGTTTGGGAAAGTTATGATAGGGGCTGTGACACTTTTAACGATTGAAAACATGAAAGAGATTGCAAGATTGCTTGTAGCTCATCATAAGCCCATTACTTTCGATTACAGTAAGAAATTTAGAATCGCCAAACCTACCGACGAAGAGATTCTCCAAAAAAATAAAGAAAGATGGGGAAAGCCAACAGAGAAAAAAGAGATAATAGAAGACTCTCCAGTAAGTAGTGATAGCATAGAATGTCCTCGATGTAAAAGTGGCACACTTGTTAAAAGAAAAAGAAAATCTAAAAAGAATAAAGACAAATATCACTCTAACGAATTCATGGGATGTAGCAGATTCCCAAAATGTAGGTATGTGCAGGAAATATAGTAGATCAAAACCTCATAAAGTTATATATTGAGCCACTTGCAGATTCCAACAAAAGTTTGATTATTAAGATTATAACGCAGAAAAAAAGCTGATTCTGATTTCAAAAAGTTATAATTTTTTACCACAAAAACATACCATCAAAAAGAGTCAGCTTATGAAAAAAATTATACCTTCACTTTCAAAAATGTGGCTTAAAGTCATTAATTTAGAACAAAGCCTTTTTCCTAAACTACAAGAGTCTATAGGGTCATTAAGTCCTAAAGAAGAAAGACTAATAAAGGTTCTTGACTTTGCAGAGATAGAAAGGTTTATTTCTTCTGTACAGATCACTAACCCACCCAAAGACAGAGAAGAGATGGCGCGTGCCTTTATTGCTAAACAAGTATATAATCTTCAAACCACAAGTGCATTAATAGACAGACTAAAAATTGATAGAACATTAAGAGTGATATGCGGATGGAGAGATCGGAATAAGATTCCCAGTGAATCCAAGTTCAGTCGTGTCTTTAAAGAATTTAGTCAACAATGTATTGCATCTAAAGCCCATGATGTTTTTATAGAGAAGTATTTAAGTGAGACACTTTTCTTTTATAGCAGTATTGATTCCACAGCGATTGAACTTAGAGAAAAATCTGTGATGTATGGAAAGAGTAAAAAAGAGATCAAGCCTAAACGAAGACAGGGACGTCCAAAGAAAGGTGAAGAGCTTCCTCCTAAAAAACCAAGCATTCTACAACAGCAAGAGAAAATGATTGAAGCAGAAGAGATGTTATCTCTCATAGGAACAGAGTGTAATACGAGTATCAAGCAGAATTCAAAAGGAAACCGACACAAATGGACAGGAGGTAAACTTCATCTCTCAGTAGTAGACGGTGATATCCCTATCACAGCTATCTATTCTTCAGCATCTGTGCATGATAGTTCATTGGCATTACCGCTCATCTGTCATAGTAGTCAGAAAGTTAACTATTTGTATGACCTGGCTGATGCAGCTTATGACACTATTATCATAAAGGATTATTCTAAAAAACACAATCACAGACCCATTATTGATATCAATCCCAAGAACTCAAAAAAGCTAAAAGCACAGATCGCTTTGGCAAAAAGTGAAAAGAAGATATTAGAGCCACTCAACCTCTATAATGATTCAGATGATCTGCATTACAACCAAAGAACCAGTGTTGAGAGAGTCAATGCCTATTTAAAAGACAGTTATGGATGCAGTAAGATCTATTATCAGGGAGCTCAGAAGGTAGCTTCTGTGTTAGCCTTTGCCGTGTTATCTGTTTGTATCACTCAGTCTCTGAAGCTTGTTACTTAACTTTGTTTAAAAACTAAAGTCAAAAGTATCATTTCCTTAAATCCAAACCATAAAGCACGCACAAAAAATAGGGTTTTTAGCAGTTTTTAGATTTTTAGTTGCAGAATTGATGCAAGAGACACTTTTTTTAGTGAGCAAACAGTAGTCATAGAAAATTGGTTACTGTTTGAGGTTTAATTTGCAAGTAGCTC
>CACVAS010000010.1 GCA_902727855.1 uncultured Sulfurovum sp. | reverse complement strand
TTCGCATAACCCGACATTATGTTACTTTCGGGCTTTCGTTATATTTCTGAACGTTTTTCAAACAAAGAAGTCGGATATTGACCTACAATGAACACTTTTCACCCAAAGAGGAGCAGATCATGAAAGTATGGATGGTCTCACTGCTAATTTTACCCTTGATTGCGTCTTCCACAGTTTATGCTCGACCTAGTCAAGAAATTTTCACAACCTATTATAGCGATGAAAACCGAACTTCTGTTGTTGGTAGAAGTTGGTTGTTTTGCCTTGGTGGTTATAGACAAACAGGAAAGAAAACAAAATGGAAAACGACTACTAGGGCCTCATGTGATGACTCCCGCTTTAGAGAAGAGAGAGGAAATCATAGACCAAAAATTTAATATTTTTAGAAAAAAATTTTTTAGAGTATATTTAGTATAGAATTCATGATTCTTCACGAAAATCTACATTAACTAATGACTTGTTTAATTAAAGAGGTAAAAATTTATGTCGAATAAAAAGAAAGAGTTAGCAGTAGCTTTAGCTAGAAAAGTTGCTCATTTAGAGGTTCCAGACGAAGTAGTAGAAAGAGCAGTTGCCAAAATGGCAGTTGGCAAAGAAAAAATTAGAGGTGTTGACATATGTACACACGGCATATGCTTGGACTATATAATCGAAGGTGATACGCCTTGGAAAATACTGGAAAGTGTAGTTACTCTTGACGGTATTCCCACCAGAGGGGTAAAAGTCTTTCCAATGGGAATAATAGACCCTGATTTTCTACACGTTCAGGTACAGCATGAGATTCCTGAATTGGCAGGTTATATCAAGCAACGGCCATGAATAAAACAGGCTTTCTCCCTGCAAAAGTAATTCACTTACATCCAACAAATCTTTGTAATTTAAACTGTTTACATTGCTATAGCTCATCTTCCCCTAAAAAAAAAGATGAAGTTAAAATAGAGTTCATTAATGAGATATTAAAGAATTTACAAGAAGACGGTTATGAGATTTTAAGCATTTCAGGGGGAGAGCCTCTTGTATACCCAAAGATCAATGAATTAATTAATTTTTCAAAAAAAATAGGGTTAAAGGTTAACTTAATAACTAATGGTATGTTGCTGAATAGAGTTATAGATATATCTTCTAAGGTTAGCATGTTTGCAATAAGTATTGATGGTTCTGAAGAAAACCATGATGTTATGAGAAATAAAACAGGGGCCTTTATTAAATTAGAAGAAAATATAAGAATACTTAGCAGTCTAAAAATTTCTTTTGGCCTGGCTTTTTGTGTCACAAAAAAAAATATTAAAGATTTAATGTATGTGTATGACTTTGCAACAAAATACAATGCAAAACTCCTTCAACTTCATCCACTTGCATCAATAGGTAGGGGAGAAGAAGTTAATGAATCAGCCCTATCACCAAAAGAACTAGAACGGCTTTATTTAACAGCTAAATTATTAGAAGAAGCCAGTCTAGAGGGGGGAGTTAAAGTTCAAATAGACCTACTGCCTAAAAATTCAATACCCCATTCTCGCTTAACTCATAACCAATTATCTAGTAGTGATCCTATCAGCCACCAGATCAACCCAATTGTTATTACAGAAAATGGGAAAATTATTCCTTTTGCATATGGTGTGAGTGATAAGTTTAAGTTAGGAAATATAGAACAGCCTTGGAAAGATATAGAAAATAACTATAGAGAAAATAACTTCTATAAGATTAAGAGTTTAGTTCAAGATAATTTTGACCAATGTCAAAAATCAGAAGAAAAAATTCATGATTGGTATCAGTCACTTGTAAAGTGTAGTGTGTGATTTTTACCTTTAAATTAGTATTTTACTATTTCAGTTAAGATACCAAAAGACCATTTTTCTGATGGCTTCCCTTTATCTTACAAATAATCAAAACAAA
>CACVAS010000009.1 GCA_902727855.1 uncultured Sulfurovum sp. | reverse complement strand
AAAGAGTCATTTACTTATCGGTAGCAGTTATCGCTAGCCTACAAGCAGAAGAAGTACTAGAAGATATTTCTATTACAGAGCAAGGTACAACACAAATAGTAAAGAATATTTCAGGTGAAGAACTAAAGTCTGCAGATTTAGCTGAAGCTTTACATAAAAATGTTCCAAGTGTTTCTATCATTAGACGTAGTGGTATTGCGAACGATATATTATTAAGAGGTCAAAAACGTGATAATATTAGTGTAACCATTGACGGAGCAAAAGTACATGGTGCTTGTCCAAACCGTATGGATCCTCCAACATCACATGTTGTTACCCACGCTATTTCAGATGTTACAGTACAAGAAGGACCTTTTGATGTAGAAGAATTTGGGGTTCTAAGTGGTTCTGTAAAAGTTAAAACAAAAAAACCTACAAAAGAAGTTCATGGTGACATCTCACTAAATGCTGGTTCTTTTGATTACAAAAAAGCTTCAGGTACAATCTCTGGAGGAACTGACAAAGTACGTTTCTTATTCTCTGCTTCTACAGAAGAAGGTGGACAATATGAAGATGGTAATGGTAGAGACTTCTCAGAGCAACTAGCAGACTATACAGCTAGTACTCCTGCTCCTGTAGACCCAACCAAAGATGATGCTAGGTTTAACTATGCTCCAACACATCAAGGTAAAGATGCTTTTGAAAAAACTATGTACATGGGAAAAGTTTTTGTAGATTTTACTCCTGACCAAGCTTTAGAATTTTCTTATACAGCTAACCGAAGTGACAATGTCCTATATCCATCAACACCAATGGATGCTATCTATGATGATAGTGATATTTTTAATCTTCAATACTCACTTAAAAACCTTTCTTCTTATTCTAAAGAGCTAAATATCCAAGCCTATAATTCAAAAGTTGAACACCCTATGAGTACTAAATTTAGAAGAGCTGGTCAAACAAAATACATGACACACGCATTAACAACAGAAGCGACTGGACTTAAAATAAAGAATTCAGTAGATGCCTTGGGTCAAAATATCACTTATGGAGTAGATGGTAGTAAGCGTAATTGGGATGGTGGATACAACATAACAACAGTCGCAACAGGTGCTGTTCAAAATACAAGAAGAAGTATTGACGATGTAGACACAAAAAATGTTGGTGTTTTTCTAAAGTCTAAAAAAGAACTGGGAAAACTCACCGTAGAAATGGGGGCAAGATATGATGATACTTCAATAAAAACTGCTTCTGCTAGCTCAAAGAACAATAACTATGAAGCACTATCTGCAAATATCTTTGCAAACTACCAAATTAATGAAAGTACTAAATACTTTGCTGGTATTGGAAAAGCTAGCCGTGTTCCAGATGCACGAGAACTTTACTTTGTTAACAAAGAGGGAGGCATCACAGGTAACCAAAACCTTGAGCAAACTACTAACTACGAAATAGACCTTGGCGTTGAAAAACAATACAATAACGGTGTAATAAAAGCTAAAACATTTTATTCAAAATTAAAAGATTATATTTACTATAATGGTAGTAAAGCAAACACTAATTTTGAAAACATTGATGCAACTATCTATGGTGTTGAATTAAGTAGTTCATACATGCCAAGAGATGATGTTTATCTTTCTGCTGGTGCTGTTTACAAAAAGGGTGAAAAAGACACTCAACCAACAGGACAAACTAACTCAAACTTAGCTGACATCACTCCATTAAAACTAAATGCAACTGCTGCTTATGATTATGATAAAAATGGAATGGTGGAAATCTCTGTTGTAGCAGCTGACAAATGGGATAGCATTGACAGTGATAACAATGAGCAAGTACTTGCTGGTTACGGTATTGTTAATTTAAAAACAACCCGTAACTTTGACAATGGGTTAGAGTTTACTTTAGGAGTAGACAATGCATTTGACAAAGCATACGCAAACACAAATACTTACAATGACCTTGTTCTCATTAGTGGTGGAGA
>CACVAS010000008.1 GCA_902727855.1 uncultured Sulfurovum sp. | reverse complement strand
AGAAGAAATGAAAAATGAAATTCTTAATTCTACTGCTGTAAAAATGCTAGACCAAAAGATGCAAGAATATGAAGAAATACTTGAAAGTAGAGAAGCTGAACTTGACCTTAATTGGAAGAGTTTAGAGAGTTATTTTGATAAAGCAATTAGTGCTTGGACTACAAAGGTATGTGGTGTATCAGAAAGATGTAGAAATGATATTGCTAGTGGAAATGAGGGAGACTCTACGCCTATATTAGCTGGTGCACTATTAACTGTTATTGGAAATATTGACATGCGATTTACAATCGCTATTGAAATTTTAAAAGGCGCAGCTCTAGCTATGAAGTCGGAAGAGTGTAATAATCTGGCTTCCTTTAATCATAAATGGCAGGAAAGCTTAGAAAAGCAAACAATTCATTTCGTGCAATTCAAAGGCTATTTATATGCTAAATATAAGATACTAGATCCTGCTTCTGAATTAAAAAATATGGATGAATATGATATACAAGTAATTATTGATAAATACCTAGAGGTTAGATTATGTAGCAATAAAGATATGTCAAGAATGTATACAGATGCTTGGTTAGCTTCGACTAAAGATAAAGATACAGGCTATTGGGGAACAAATGATAATGATGCAGGATATATTGTTATTGTAATGACCTATATTTATCCTACTGTTTTCCTATCCGATCTGGACAAAATTTTCACACATGGCACTTGGCAATATAAGGCATATATAGACGATGTCGAAAAACCAGCTGGAACAAAACAACGTCTTGTTAATCAATTCAATGGAGGAACAAAACTAGTCGATTTGCCCTATAAAGTAGTCGTAGAAATTCAACAAGGAACAAAACATATGAAATGTAGATTTCAAAAAAACCCTGAAGGTGTTTGGAGTACAGAAATGGGTCCTCCTCAATTAATTAATACTTGGAAAGAACAAGTACAAAATACTTTGACTCTAAATCATTTGAGTGCAGAGTAAGCAACTCTAAATTAAAGTAATAAAAAGGATCAGTTTGAAATAAAAATTGATCCTTTTTTTTTATTAACCCCCTCTGTCAAAAAACAAACCCCAATGAAAATTATACTAACGCTATCCTTTTTCCTTCTATTGTTAATTAGTTGTTCCAATGAAAAGGAAAAGACATACCCTATCACATCTATTCATACATATATTGATGATAACATAGAAAAGAAGACCATCAATTCAGCTTATAAAGATTCGTCTACTCTAATCATGTCTCGTACTCATACCTTAACAAATGAAATGTCTTCTTATCTTTTTTCTCGAACCTACTTTGATAGCGTTCGGACAACTTATTCTAAGACAACCATCTGGTCAGCACAGCGGCCCAACGATAAGGGCGATTATTATTATTCCGAAAGGACATCAATTGATTATACGACCAGAAACAGTTCAAAAACAATAACAAACGATGTTACCTTCTACAGTAAAAACGAAATTCCTTACCAAAAATGGACAGAATTAATGGTCTGGCCAATGAATCAACTGACCTTTATCAGTACAAAAATGGATAGTGTAATTACAGGCAGTTATAGTAGTGATTCCATTTCTTATCAATATAAAATACAAAACCGTCGCAATAGGTGGAGTATTCGGAAAGAGGAAGATGCTTTTATGATTTTAAAAAACACCAATGATACTATTTTTATGTCCTTAATATCTTCGAGTTCATCACGAGAGTAGACACCGAAATAAGTGTAACTTAATTATAAATGATTTGACGACAGAGTAACCAACCTTTATTTAAGTAATAAAAAGGATCAGTTTGAAATAAAAATTGATCCTTTTTTTTTATTAAACCCCACTGTCAAAAAACAAACCCCAATGAAAATTATACTGACGCTATCCTTTTTCCTTCTATTGCTAATCAGTTGTTCCAATGAAAAAGAAAAGACATACCCTATCACATCTATTCGTTCATATATTGATGATAACATAGAATATAAGACG
>CACVAS010000007.1 GCA_902727855.1 uncultured Sulfurovum sp. | reverse complement strand
AGGTCGATTCATTGTTGTTAATGGAGGAAATGAGAAGTTTTGGAAAACTAAAATTCGTGTTATGCAAAATGCTTATGGACTTTGGAAAATAGACAAAGCTGAAGAAGAAAAAATGATTAACTATTTAGCTAAAAACTATGCTAAGAAAAAGCAAGTTTCAGTTAACGAATAATTCAAAATAGTTTTGAAGTTAAAAGTTTTTTGGTAGTAGTACTTTCAAGTCTACTAATTACTAATTGAGGTACGGTACTTAGCTGTTTGCAAAAGTAAGTTGCTAAGCTTCTAACTGCTTTTACAAACATTAATAAGACTAGCACCCTCGCTTACTTTCTTGCTTCTTTATAAAAGCTAAAGCTTTCGTAAATCCTCTTAAAGAAAAACGCACTTTCAATACTTGTCCACTAATCCCTTCATAACTAAAAGTAAGCCATCTAGCTGGTTTAGATAGTTTTACAACTTCTTTTAATGTTACTTCATCATGGACTATATAGGTTTCCATTACTCTATTTTTTTCAGGAGTATCATAACCACTAGCTTCCACAGAAAACGCTTTACCATCTACATCAATACTTATGCCATTAACTTCTGAAGGAGCCCCTCTATCAAAAAAGTCTATTGATGCAGCTTTACCTAACTGTGTTGGAATAAGTGTTAAACGACTATCTGGGAAAAAACCTGTTTTTTGGCTACTGTCTTTATTAACATAATTCACCATTCGACACTCACCGTCGCCTTTGTCAGCACACACTACTAACCAATCTTTATAGTAAACTCGTAGCTCACCAAACGAGTGAATAAAAGGAACACCATCTTTAGCAGAAAGGTTTACTGTAGTTCCTAGCATTAATATAATCAGCATATATTTTAATTTCATGTAAATTCCTTAATTTTAAATTATATAATACTATAACAAAATTAAATATTAAAAGAATAAATGCTTATTCTCAAGTTTTAGTTATAATCATTAAAAATTTTATAGGGAAAAAATGAAAACAAAACTTATTGAAATTATCAAAGAAGCCAGTGAACTTTTTAAAGAAGGGTACTACGGTACAAAAAAGACCTCTTTTAAAGGTAAAAAAGATTTAGTAACCCAATATGATGTGGCTGTTGAAACGTTTTTAAAAGAGAAATTTACTGAAGAATTTAGAGACTTCAACATCATCGCTGAAGAGTCAGATAATAAAGATATAGAGTTCAATAACTCCATTATCATCGATCCTATTGACGGTACAACCAACTTTGTAAATGGCTTGGTTCATTGTGCTATCTCTGTTGGTGTTTATAAAAATAAAAAGCCATATATGGGCATCGTCTATAACCCAATTTTAGAACAATTCTACTTTGCAGAAGTAGGAAAAGGTGCTTACCTTAATGACGAAAAAATCTCTGTTAACCAAGACCATGAACTTATGACCTCTCTCATGGCTACAGGTTTCCCTTATACAGGAGCAACGAACAGAGAAGATTTAGACTTTGTCATTAAAAACTTAGAAACCATCTTACCAAGATGTCAAGACATTAGACGATTAGGAAGTGCAGCCATAGACATCTGCATGGTCGCAGCAGGAAACTATGGTGGATTCTATGAAATCAACCTCAAACCTTGGGATGTCAGTGCTGGAATTATCATTTTAACTGAGGCAGGTGGAAAAGTTACGAACATAGATGGTGAAGCTTTTGATATGTTTGAAGATAAATGTATTGTGGCTAGTAATAGGAAGATTCATGGGGAGATTTTAGAGTGTTTGGAAGCCTAATGTTTTATGTTCCTAACACATACCAATAAGGCTCAAAACTCTCTTCTACTAAATTCGAAACCAAAGCAATAAAAGGTTCATAGTCCCCTAATGTATGAGCCTTATCCAAAGCATTATAATAAGCCAAACGATTTTCTACTTTTAAAACTACTGGTGGAAATCCACTTTTCATCAATTCAAAATTCATAAGCAGTCTTGATGTACGTCCATTTC
>CACVAS010000006.1 GCA_902727855.1 uncultured Sulfurovum sp. | reverse complement strand
ATTATTTGTCGGTCAATGATGGTGAAAAATCTGCGGTACAAAAAATTATAAAACAATAAAGGTCGCATTCAAAATTAAAAAAGCAACTCGAAGACGAGTTGCTTTTTTAATTTTAGTATACTTATGAAGTACGTTTAGTAGGATTATTTTGGGGCAAGCGTCTAATACAGTGTGTAAAAAGTTATTAAATAGTGGGCAAGTATGGTATCAGACACTTTGAAAGTGTCTGATACCATACTTCAAGCACCCTAAGTATTCTTTAGGTATAATTATTTAATTTTTGATCTATTGAAACTTTTTACACACTGTACTAACTACTAGGCAATTTATTTTTTTCAATCACCTCTCTACAATAAGCCAACTTCGGATATTCAGGATTTAATTTTTCTACTTCATCCAAGTCCATAAGAGCCTCGTCATACCACTCCAATCCATTTCGAGCAATCGCACGATTAAAATGAACCTCGGCATGATTCTGACCAGAAGGATGTAATTCATCTATAAGAAAGAATTTGCCATAGGCTTCCATCGCCATCGAAAACTCTTTCGTCGCCAAATAAGAATTTCCTAAAAGAAAAAGAGGGATGGTATTGTTTTGATCATTTCTTATGGTCAATAACAAGTCGCTTATTGCGTATTTATGTGCATTGATTGAGATATATAGTTGAGCTCTACGAAAAGGATATGCGGGATTTTTAGGCTCTTTTTTTATAAATTGTCCTAATCGCTTGATGGCCTTTTGCAAAAACTTGACCGATTCCGTCTTGTCCTGTGAGGCTCTTGCTTTCATTGCCTTCTCGTAATATTGTTCTACTTTCTCCATAACCCTTTAAAATCTTAATTCTATTTTAGAAATTACTTTTTTTGATAATGTGTTTTAGGAACGGTCAAAAATCGAGCGTTCTTATCAACGCCTCATTCTTGTGGAAGAACTGTTCTTCTTATTTTTGCTGTTCCTTGGCTGCGAAGTTTATTAATTTTTTGAAGATTTAACAACTTTTTGACATATTTATATAAATTAACTTTGTTGTAGTTCCCTTTAATTGAAAAAAACACTGTTTTCGGAATTCGAAAGGTTTTTTAAAGGCTGGAAAGGTAGCAAAAGCAAAAAAAAACAGCCATTTTTCAACCTGTATTTGTGAAATCGGTAGGTATTAATCGTTGGTTTTAAATTACTATACAGTAATTTAACTTTACTCAGTTGTTAAAATCTTGCGAAATTAAGTCGAGCATTTTTTTATATAAAATATCAGTTTTTTTAGTGGGAAAACAATTATTTTTTTATTAAGGTAAGAAAAATAGGGTAGCGGAAAGCTCCTATAAAAAGAATAAGTCGTTGACTAGAATCATCAAGAAATGTATTAAATAGTGCATATAGAAGGAAAATGCCTCAATATTTTAAAAATTCCTTTTAAATAGCACAATTACTATCTAGTAAAATAATTTTACTCAGTTGTTAAAAAATGAGCTTTTAGGATAGTCGATGAGTTCTAACATAAAATACCAATCTGATCCACCTAAGAAAAATAGAATAGGGGAAGCGGATAGAAAACATAGCTCATTCTTTGAACCCCTTTTTTTATAGAAAATAAGTCGCTAACGAAAATTTTACCTAAAAACAGTTTGTATAAAAATTACAAAGGAAATTTGCTCTATTTTATTGATTATTTTTTTAAATACCACATTTACTATATCATTACTCCGTTGAAAAATCGTATTAGCTTGATTATTAGTAAGATGAGTTTTTTATAGAAAAACTAAAAACCACGCAGTAGCAGCGCAGCTAACAATAAGCGTAGCGCTCATGAACCGAACGGAGTGAGCTCACGAGCAAAGCGAGCTAACAAACGTAGTGAACTAATCAATAAAGTATTACTATATAGTAACTTTATTTTACTCAGATGTTAAAATATGAACTTTTAATTAGCTGGTAAATTTTTATATAAAATACCCAGCTAATTAGTGGAAAAGTAGGGTAGAAGTAAGGGTATTAA
>CACVAS010000005.1 GCA_902727855.1 uncultured Sulfurovum sp. | reverse complement strand
ATAAATTATTTTATAATAAGTATTATTAGGAGGACTTTATAGATTGCTCTAAAATAGCTGTGTATTCTTCTTTACTCTCCCCATTATAAAAAATCGCCTCCCCAACATTCACCTCAATAATAAAAGGTACAAACAACGCCTCCCCTCTAGGCAATGCCTTACCAGCTCCATAAATGCTCAAAGGAATCACAGGTACCTCAGGATAGTCTTTAGCCATATGTGCAATACCTGTCTTAAAAGGTTTCATCACCTCAGGGTTACCCCTACTTCCTTCTGGAAACAAAAGTACAATCTCTCCATTCTCTAAAGCCTTATAAATCTCCCCAAAAGGATGTCCATCAATTTTAGAAGGTCGTCGTTTCAAAGCAATTAAATCAATCAAATTTTTAGACAACCATTTTTTATAAGGTTTATTACAAAAATAATCCTCAGCCCCAATGGGTCGTACTTTTTCTAAAGTTTTTAAAGAGAAAAGGCTCATGACTACCATCGTATCCAGATGAGAGTTATGGTTTGCCACTAAAATAGCTGGACCTTTTGTGGGGAGGTTTTCTTTTCCTTTTAGTGATACTCCTGAGATTATTAGGACTAATGGGCGTACTAAAAAGATGAAGAATGCTTTTTTAATCCACATTTAAAACCTCAATACATATTGGGTATTACGTCCAGCAGAACCTTCTACTTGTTCAATTAATCCATAGTCAATAAGCCCACTAATATCCCTCTTAGCAGTAGGAATAGAAGTACTTACCATATTGGCATATTTTTTCGTACTTAAGCCACCCTCAAAATTTTCAACTCCTTTGTCAAGTAGTTTATTGAGTACTTTTAGTTGTCTTTCATTTAAAGGATGCTCTCTTGCCTTATCCCAAAATTTTGTTTTTTGAATAGTGATTTTTATCTGTTCAAGCGAACTTTCAATGGCAAGATTTATCATAGTGCTATGCCACGCTATCCATTTCGTAAAATCAAAATTTCGATTATAAAAAAGATTTTGTGATTTCTCTAAGACATCATAATAAGCTTTTCTGTCTTTCCGAATGGCTGTTGAAAGTGAATAATATTTATGGTCAAGTCCAAGTTCTTTAGAGAGAACATAATTGGTAATGGTTCGAGCAATTCTTCCATTTCCATCGTCGTAAGGGTGGATAGACACAAACCAAATATGAGCAATAGCACTTTTTACAAAAGGATTTTCTTGACTGTTATTCACATAGTCCAAAAACTTATTCATCTCTTCTCTAAGTTTTTCATATGGAGATGCAAGGTAATGTACCGTTTCTCTATAACCTTTATTAGACACCACACTCATTTCGTCAGAACGATACGTAGCAACATCAATTTTATGTCCATCACTGTAGCCTGTGGGAAACAAGATACTATGCCAAGCATGTAAACGCTCTTCGGTCAGAAGGGTATAATTTTGCCTACTATCAAGAAGTAATGAAACAAGCCCATCGGTATGTCTAGTTGAACTATCATTCCCATAATCAAAGTTTTCATCTAACTTCTTTCTCACCGATGACCTAACGCTATCACGACTTAAAATTTCTCCCTCAATTTCTGAAGACTCTAAAATCTCATTAATTGAAGCATCTATTATAAGTGAATTTATATTTTTATCATTAAGTCCATAGATAGCACCTTCTAACCTACCTGTGTTACGCGAAGCTTTTGAAAGTAAAGGATTGAGCGTAGAGTGAACATAGTTAAAATTTGGATACTCTTCATGTTGCCAAAGCCATTTTTTGATGCTTTCCATACTTTACCTTTGAGAGAACTCATATAAATGAGCTGATTAATTAAACTAATCCTATCATTTTGTGAGCTGATTATCAATGTTAGAGCTAAAAAATAAAAAACCCAAAGGTTAAAAGCGACCAAAATCTCGGTAGCTGAGCGAAGTCGAAGCTAAGGTAAAGTTCTGAGAATACGAAAACCCCTATAATTGACCCAATCAGTTGGAGTCCCCATATTCCGAACAGAACAACGTGTATTGAAAGCACTATAGTACCAAGAACCACCACGA
>CACVAS010000004.1 GCA_902727855.1 uncultured Sulfurovum sp. | reverse complement strand
GTCATGGTACTTGTACTTGTCAAGGTGCTGCTTTTGAGTATATTTTTAACATTGAACACGAAGCTAAAAAAGCTGGTGTAAGAGATATGTTAGATATCAAGTGGATTTCAAATGAAGCATTCCTAGGCGACTTTGGTATGGGTGGACTGCATATGAAAGTTGGTGGTTATGCTGTAAGTTCTAAACTATTTGCAGAATCACTTTATGCAGAAAGAGATGTTGAGTGGATTATTGGGGCGCATACTTCAAAAGTTGAAGAAGGTAAAATTGAGTACGAACTACTAGATGGAACCATGCATGAAGAAGAGTTTGATTTTGCAATGCTTATTCCTCCCTTCTCTGGTGTTGGATTCAAAGCTTATGCAAAAGATGGTGCTGACATTACTGACAAACTTTTCATGCCAAATGGATTCATGATTGTAGATGCAAAATATGATGCTGGTGCTTACGAAAACTGGAAAGCTTCTGACTGGCCAGAGACTTACCAAAACCCAAGTTATGCTAACATCTTTGCAGCTGGAATTGCTTTTGCTCCTCCACATCTTATTTCTAAACCAATGACTTCACCAAATGGAACAGCCATTAACCCTACTCCACCAAGAACAGGTATGCCTGCTGGAATCATCGGTAAAGCTGTTGCTCACTCAGTATGTGATATGATTAAAAAAGGTGATGATGCAGAACTTCACAAAGCTTCTATGGCTGAAATGGGTGCTGCTTGTGTTGCAAGTGCTGGTAAAGGTGTACTAAATGGTACAGCTGCAGCGATGACCGTTTACCCTGTTGTTCCTGACTTTGAAAAATACCCAGGTACAGGACGTGATACTAAGTATACCTTTGGTGAAATTGGTCTTGCTGGTCACTGGATTAAACATATTTTACATCATATGTTCATATGGAAAGCAAAACTTAAGCCAGGTTGGACTTTAATTCCAGAATAGACTAAAAAAATTATAAATAGAAACAAGGAGAACACAATGGTAAAAGAAGAATTAAATTTCGCAAAAAATGAAGACTTTAACTTAACAATGCTTCCAGGAAAATTTGCAATTGCAATGAGAACCTGTAAAATTTGGCAACTCTTTAGATTTATGGTCATTAACATCAAAATGTTAATTGTCGTTTCTAAAAGCCACTAAGTACTTGAGTAACTTTGATACAAACAATCACAACCTACCCAACCCAAACTGATTTTGGGTTTGGAGGTACAGTCCGTCACTTTGATGAAACACTTACTCAACTCTTAACTGACTTAAAAGATACCATCCAAGCCAATAACTTACAAGGGCTTGCAGCTTTTCAAATAGGTTCACCTTTAAGTGTTATGGTTATCAAAAAAAATGATGCGTTTATTGAGATTATAAATCCAGCTATCTTCACCAAAGAAGGTAAAATTCATCCTACAGAATCAACAGCTTATTTTCCAAATCTTACAGCAACTACTATCCGTGCACAAAAGATTAAACTTATCTATGAAGACATCGAAGGAAAACAGCAATTTTTAACAGCTGAAGATGACCTAGCCATTCTTATACAAAGAAAAATGGATTATCTTATGGGATCAACATTCTTGGCTAGATTATCTCCAGAAGAGAAGCAACTTTTTGAAAAAAAACTCGAACAAGACAACAACCAACTAACACTAGAATCATGTCCAACAAACCTAATAAGTGACAAAATCTTAAAAGGTATTAAGTATGGAGTTATTGGAGGAATTATAGCACTTGGTACAAGTTTCTTCTTAGAGGATTCTACTTTAAACTTATTAAAGATTTTAGAATATTCACTTCTAGCTATATTGCTCCTAGCTACAGTAACTTACTTTTTCTACGCTCAATATGAAGGTAAAAAGTACAATCATTGTACTTCATGTCAAATAGCCAATGTTACTGCCATGACTCTTATAAAAACCATTCATATTACGGGTCTTTTATTACTAATTTATTTTTTACTCTAAGTAAATTAGTAAAGTTTATCGGTTCATTGATTTTGGACAAACCATATAACCATTCTTTAACACTTTGCATCCCATATTGCTAGCATGCTTTTGTAAC
>CACVAS010000003.1 GCA_902727855.1 uncultured Sulfurovum sp. | reverse complement strand
TTTCAAATGCTCAAACAAAAATATCGTAATCGACGTAAACGCTATAACTTAAGGGTAAATCTGATTTGTGCATTAATCAACTTTGATAGGAATATGATGGTTTAGTTGGAAGTTTTGCAAGAAGTCTTTTATACGAATAAAGTCTATTTTGTGTATGAATATCTTTTCTCTTTTGGCTAAAACGTTCGGTTAATTCTTGAAGTTCTTCCTTTTGATTGGTATAAATAGCCTGTCGATGTTGATACTTTAAATGTGAAGAGATCTTCTTATTAATCTTCAATAATTCTAGCTGCTCTTTATATTTTAACTTGATACTTCCTCTAAGAGCCAACCTACTCTCTTTTTCAAGACTTAGTTCACTTTTCTTCTGAACCTTTCGTTCTTGCATAAGCTTCTGATAGTTCTCCCATAAAAAGGTCTTAGGCTTTCCAAAAAACTTTTCTGCCTTAATATCACTTTGACTTTCAACAAACAGCCCAAATCGTCTCTCTAGGCTTCCCTTAGATAAAGAACGATGTACATCACTTGCCTTTACAAAGAGTTTTCTCTGCTTATCTCCTATAACCAAACCATTCGCCCTACTCTTCAATTCTAAATTGTATTTCGCTAAAACGTCATGCAAATCTTCATAAGTACTTGTAGAATGATTAAGCACTTCAAGTATCTCATCAAGAGCTTCTTCTTTAATCCATGTTAAAAGATTTTTCATACCAGAATGTATCTCCTGGTCTTTGTATTGGTTATCTTTAATATTAGAACTTTTATTACCCTCTACTAAAAACACCTTTTCATCCACAATCAACTGAACAGGATGATTGTCTTTTTTTAATTTGTGTTTCTCTTCAAGCTCTTGAGCTTTTTTTTGAAGTTTCATTTTAGACTTCCATGGATCAACTAAAAGGTTATTATGAGGATTCAATCTATTAACGGCAATATGTAAATGAAAGTTATTGGTATTGTTGTGACTCACCGATAACCTATGATGTTCTTGCATATTTAGACTCTTTAACAACTCCATCTCAATATCAGCTAATACCTCTAAACTAGGCTTCTCCTCTTCTTGAAAAGAGACTACCAAATGTAAAGACTTATCAGAATGTACCATTTGATTAAGTTCTTGCATCTGTTTAATATAGGATATATTCTCCTCTACCAAATCAAATGGACAATTAGAAAAATCATACATTTCTGCTTTCTCACCATCATTCTTTAAATCAAGTAGATAGGCTGCCAATGCTTTAAATGAACCTTTTCCCTTTGACGAAACTTGTTTAACTATCATAAGAACTAATCCAAAAGCTTTCTGGCAATCTGAAGTAGCTCATCTTCTTTAGCTATTAGATCATCAACCAAGTCAGAGATATCTTCATAATGTCTATCACCTAGATTACCCCACGTACCATTCTCACTCTCTAACCATAGTTTGAATAAGCCCCCTAATCTTCCTAAGTCTGATTTACACTTTACCAGTTCAGCTAAGGCTCTTTGATCAACGGTGGATTTTATGGGGTAATTCATGGCTAGGTTTCTTATGTATTTTGAATTGGAAAGTCCTGTGTTTTTTGCTTTTTCTGAGATGATGTTGTATTCATCTTCAGTTAGTCGGCTGTCTATATGCTTGGTTCTTTGGGCTTTTTTAGGTGCCATCTTTCTTCTTTGATATTAATAAATATTAGTTTTTTGTCATTCTACCGTTATGGATAAAAAGGTGTTTTAGATGATTTTAGCTTCTTTTTTACTCAGTATTCTTTGAGTTGTTCTTCAAAAATTCTTTTCTTTTTCTTTATTTTTCGTTGAGCCATTTTATGGCGAATAAGTTTCAGGACGATCATTTGTGATAAAAACTTGTTTTTGTCGGATATTATCCCATCCTGCCCTTTTTTCGGTCGTGCATCTAAAAGTAGTTGATAAAAGTATCAGAGTATAATTATAATATCAGACATAGACCAAGTTGTAAAAAGTGTGGAAGTATTAATAGCGTAAAAAATGGGCATAATCGTTGTGGAACACAACGGTATAAATGCAAAGATTGTCAAGCAGTATTTGTGTGGAAATACGAAAAAA
>CACVAS010000002.1 GCA_902727855.1 uncultured Sulfurovum sp. | reverse complement strand
CAATAACTTTTTCATGATTTTATCTCCTATATTTCGCTAATACTATAAAGCTGGAACAGTGTTGAATAGTATGCTTTTTGTTTTTCTAATAACTCTTGCTGTAAGGTATGTAATTTATGTTGGCTTAACAAGTATTCAAGAACAGAACTCTCTGCATAGTCATAACTCTTTTTCATAAGAGGTAATATCTCATTAAGATAATAATTAATATCTTTCTCTTGTGCTTGTATACTTTTAAAGTCTCCATAAAGACGCGATTTTAAAACTTCTATCTCGTATTTTTTGTCAGTTAGCTGTTGTTCATTTTGTAAAGTCAAAGCAGAACTTTCATGCATAAGTGCAGCGCGTTCATGTTCTGACTTTTTACTTGAAAAGTTTAAAGGTACAGAAACCCCTAAGGTATAGATATCTGTCTCCAACTCTTTCGTGTAGCCCATTGAGACTTCTATGGATTCAATGTTTTTATTGTACCGACCTAAGCCAGTCTGCGTACTCTTAAGCCGTTTTTCGTAAGCTTGTTGAGAAAGTCTAAATACCTCTGTTCCCAAAACTACCTCTTCAACGATAGGGTAAATATCTTGACATGATAACAACTCACTCCCATCAAAAGTGGTTAACGAAAGTACCTGCTGCTTAGAACTTTTTTCTTTACGTTTAGAATTCTCTAAAGTAGTGTTTAATCTATTTTTTTCAAACTCTATTTGAAGTAACTCTGTTTTAGCTATTTCATCATGTTTAAAAGCCCTCTCCTTTTTACGGTGCAACATTAAAAACTTTTCATAACTCTCTTCAGAATTCTCAACATACTTACGGTCTAAACAGTATTGATGGTACAAATTCTTTAAATAGTTGTCTACATTTACTAAGTACTTCTTTTGTTCTATAAGATGGGCTTCATTGTTAAGTCTATTTTGTTTTTGTTCTAAAGCCTGAACATTTCCAAGTTTAAACTCTTTAGAAAGTGAAACTTCATGTTCATAGCCTGATATGCCCACGCTGTTTGCTCTTGATAGAGACTGATTAAAAGTTAAGGGAGCTGTCTGGGTGTTTGCCAAGTTTTTAGACTCTAGGGCAAAACCCTCTTTTTGTATGGCTTGATTCATTAAATTTTTTTGCGTTGCACTCTCTAACACTTCATCAAGTGTAACAGCACCTACTGTTTGAAACAGAACTAGGGTCAATAATATATATTTCATAAATATTCCTTAAATATTAGGTTCATAGACCTATGGTGTAAAATGGGATGAGGTAGAAAGTTTATGCTATTGGGGGTCTAAAAGAGCTTTGGTAAGAAATACTAGGAGGAATAGCATCAGTAAATGCTAATGCGTTTTGAATTGGATTATAAAATTCCAAATTAACGACGTGAATAATTGCTGAGAAATGAAAATTTTCATGTAGTTCATTTATATCAGAACAACATTCATCTACATTTGATTCTGCCATAGAGAGTTTAACAACGGTATTGCTCTCACATACTGGTTTTAAATTTACAATAAATAAATCATGCCCTATGTTAAAAAAAAGTGCTATGAAAACAATAATAAAAATAAATTTTGATTTCACAGTTATATCCTTTGTTCTTATTCATAGTATAACATATGTTTATTATAATCCAAACGCTTCCCCTTTAACATTCAATTTGCTATAATTCCACTTCAAGATTACTGGTAAGGAGATAATATTAAACGTTTTGTAACAAAATCACTAATACTTTTTTATCTTCTATTTGCATTTGCTAATGCAAGCCATATTCATGCTAATGAACATGCACATACTGAAGATTGTGAAGTATGTATTCTTACAAAAGTATTTACTGATTCTGATGTACCTAGTTTAGATATTATAAGTAACTGTAGTACTAACTGCAGTTATGATATTGATGTTTTCACAACATCATTTGTAGATGCTAGTTTCATCAAAGGCTTCTACGCACATGCCCCACCCTTTACTCCTTTTTCTTAAAAATTATTAAAAGCAAAAAAATTATTATACGAGCCTTTTTATAAAGGATAACTGAACCCCAAAGAAAAAAGGCAAAAAAACAATAGTATCTTAACAATAAGTTATGAAAGAACAAGTCCAAGAGCAAACTCTTTGGCAAGTTTGATTCTTTAAACACT
>CACVAS010000001.1 GCA_902727855.1 uncultured Sulfurovum sp. | reverse complement strand
ATTGTTGAAAAACTAAATAATATTACGCCTCCAACACTTTTTAATGCTTCTGAGATTTCAGGGGTAACCCCTGCTGCTTTGGAAATTTTACATATTTATATTAAAATGGCTCAAAAAGCTAAATAGAAGAGTTAATCTTCTATTTAATCATAGGTCTCCATAGGGTTATAGTTAATAACAGCTGGTTCTGAGAAGTTTGGTACATCGTCGTAGCTAAAGACAGAGTAGTATTTCTTTTTTGAATATGAGGCAAAGTTATCATAAGTATAGGTATCTTTTCCTCCATAGATTTTTACGCCATCCATAAAGTGTTTTGGGGTATGAAAGCTATTTCTTACTACATAGTAACCATTGAGTGCTTCATCCTCTATTTTGTCCCATGAGAGCTTTATCATTCTGTTTTCTTTGCTGATTTTTAGGTTTTCAACTTTATCCAGTGCTGTACGTCGTTTAGGAATGTACTTTACAATTAACTCAACATTATCATTCCATTCAATAATACGGTTTTTAATGCCCAAAGCAGAAGTAGGTTTAATGACGAGCTTTAACTTTTTACCTTCTTGGTGCATGGTATCGAGTACCTGTTTAGATAGGGTGTCAAATTTGAAGTATTGAGACTCTTTGCTTTTCATGTCAGATTCAGCGACTTCATAACCGATGTATTCAATTTTTTCACGGTTCTTTATGTCTTCATAAGTTCCAGCTTCATCCAGTTCTACGAGTTCCACATAAAAGCGTACATCAGAGCTTGTTTTAAAGCTGTTGTTGTTTGAAATACGTAAGGTACACTGGGTAATCATATTTTCTTGTGGATCAGGGAGTTGTGCTAAATCAAAATCAAGATAACCATAGATTTTATCCCCTTCTTTGTCAAATCCAGACTTTAACTCTTCTTGAATATTATCATCTCGACAAATGGTACTAATACTTGATTGAGGAAGCTTTATCTCTTCATTTACCAGTGTATATTTAATATCTAAGATAGGACGATATTGGATTCCTCCACCATATTGACCATAACCAATGTCAAATTGCATGAGTTGGCTATCTTCTCCTTGTGGTAGAGTTTTTGCACCATCCATTCTAAAGGTTGCTTTTCCTATAGCTATCTCTTCTTCTAAAAGTTTACATTCATGCCGTGAAAAAGTCCAGTGATTCCAAATACCTTGGGTAAGTTGACTTGACTTAATGGCACGTCCAATGACCCCTTTGGTTTGAGCATTTTCTATTTCGTGAAAGTCAGTTATTTCTGTGAAACTCTCTTGATCTAAGAGTGAAAGATTCCATTGTCCATATTTTTCTATCTTGGCTCCCACACGGTTCATGGGGTAGACATAGAAACGTGCCGATTTAATAATGGCATTATGAGGAATGTTACTTAAGTCAAAGCTAATGACAGCATCACAAATTCCTTTGGATTTGTTTACCCCAACGAAGAGTGAATTTAGACCAAAGTGTGAACGGTTTTGTTCTTGGGTAAATTCTCCAACATAGCCAGTACCACTTTTGTCAGCGAAAGTTAGTTTAAAGAATTCATCATCTTCAAGCCATGTACGTACTTTAACCACTGGAGCAAATGGAGACTTGTATCCTGTGCTTTTATTGATGGCACGAATAGTATAATGATAGTTTGTTGAAGAGTTTAAATCAGTATCAATAAACTTTTGACCTCCGACAATCCCTACTCTTGTTCGTTCATTACACGCATCTTTATCTTTGGTACTTCGGTAAACTTCAAAATAGATATCATTGCGTGGTTCATAACTCCATGTGAGTGTTACCGAAGTAGCATCTCTCGACTCTATGGTAAAAGTATCCACTCTTTTAGGTGCTAAAGAAGAGTAGTTAATGACTTCTGAGAATGCATGTTTTAAAGCAGGAATATTCTCGTTAATGCTCCCTGACATACTTTTCATGTAGTCAGGAATATTTTTTGTGCCTACTTCTGCAACAACAGCTAAGATACCTTTGGAATAATAGTACTCTCGTCCTGAACCAGAAATAAGGTTTGCAGGTGGCTTGCCACGGTGAATTCCATACTTTCTCCCTGTGACTTTAGAAAACTCATCATTCATATTGGCACAAAGCACATTCATGTCTGTTCCGTCAACTTCTGCTTCATGCATAAATTTATGGGCAGGGAAAAATACATTTCCTTGTG